>NZ_CBCSCO010000001.1:0-870757 GCF_965138505.1 Litorimonas haliclonae
TGGCGGCTTCGGAAATGGGCCTGCGAGGCCTGTATCATCCCGCGGACATGCCGCCGTAATTGGCGGGCAAGAGCAAGGGCAGCGTCCGGATGAATAATCGCGGCGAGGAGCTGCGCACAAAGAAGCGTATATTGCGTCCGTAGCGGCGCGAGGTCAGGAAGCGGCTCCCGTAGCGATATGCGGTCCTCAAAGGTCACGGAGGTGAGTATAGGCGCAATTTGCAAAGCGGGGACGGGGTTGTGGAAAGCGGCGTAAAGTCAGAAGGTTGAGCAGGAATAAACGTGAATTATTGCCTCCTCTTCTTCCTAGCGGATTTCAGTAGTGATCACGCAGCCTCAAAAACACAAACCAGGCCACCCCGTCATCCCCCGGTCAAGCCGGGTAATGACGAAGATTAAGAAGGAGAACTATGAAGAAGTCAGGGCTTCATTTTTAACTGCCAACACTCTCGAAAATTTGAGTTGAGACTGCCGCATTTAAGATTAAGCAAGGTCTACGTTAATTTTGAAAAGAGAGACGATTATGATTGGATATACAACTGTCGGCGTTGCAGACATGGAAAAGGCAAAGACATTTTATTGCAAACTTTTCGAAGATCAGGGCGCCAAAGTGCAATTGGACGGAGGCCGGATCGCCATGATCGGCGCGTCTAAATCAGAACCTATGATCGCGGTATGTAAGCCGTATGACAAGGAATTACCGACCCCAGGCAATGGCGTCATGATCGCCTTTCCCGCCAAGTCGAAAGAACATGTCAGCGAGATGTATGAAAAGGCGCTTGCGCTCGGCGCAACAAGTGAGGGCGAACCCGGACAACGCGTACCGGGCGTATTTTACGGCGCTTACGTCCGCGATCTGGATGGCAACAAGCTGGCGTTTTTTGTCTTTGAATAGGTCAGAACGAAACCCACGCCATCCTGTCATCCCCCGGCTAGACCGGGGGATCCATTCGGTGTTCTTGTCGTGTTGGGACTTTAAGCGTTAGGTATAATCTTCCAGCTTAGGGGTAATTGCGAACTGACCAAAGACTGAAAGAGCGCCGCATAGATTACCCGATTAAATCGGGTAATGACGGCTTTGAAAGGAAGCCCTACCGATATTTATGCGGCATATCGCTTTCGTTTAGCGGATTATAGCGATCACGTAAGAGCGATTGACGCGACTCGAGGCTTTGTTCCTCTCCATCAATCCAGACCTTTAGAGGCGCGGACGTGGCTTCAAGAGGATCTCCGTCCCAGACAACCAGATTGGTAATTGGGCCTGTTGCGATATCCGAGCTAGGCAAATCGAACCAGCCTGCGGGCGTTGACGTAATTGCGGCAAAGGCTTTGTCCCAGGACAGACCGTTACCCACAGCGTTCCCAGCATGTTGTCCCAGAGCGGCCGGTTTCGTGACGCGGAAGGAGGTCAGGTTTGAGATGGCGTAATCCACGCCAGCTTCGTCTAGCAAGAGCACGTTTTCATAGCGCGCGCCAAGGTCTTCGAATTTCGAAGGCAAATCCTGAACCGGGTCTACAATGACCTTGATGTCCGCCGCAGCAAGCGCGTCGGCGACTTGCCAGCCTTCTGTTGCGCCAAGAACGATTATCTCTAAGCCCGGGTATTCTTCCTTGAGGCGAACAATTCCCAATAAATCAGAGGCGCGGCTGGCCGCGATTATCATCGGCACGTCGCCTCGAACCGCCGGAGCCAAAGCCGCAGCGTCCTGACGGGAGAGCGTGTCTCCATCTGACGGAGAGCGGTATCGGCTAGGGTATCCTTGGGCATCGTCAAGAGCCGCCCGAAGCTGCGCAAGGGCCGCGCTGCGCGATCCACCGGCGCGGCTAGAGCCTGTTTCGCCCAGAGCCACATGGACAAAAGCGCTGTCATTGACAACCGATTCAAAATCACCCGTCGTGCTTACAATTAAGCCTATGCCGGCAAAAATCGACTCGCCAGAGGGAGACGGACTAACGACGGCATGAGTCACGCCGCGCCGCCGCGTATTCGCAATATGGGCTGTGCGCGGATTGAAGCTGTCTACGGCGCGCTCGCTGACGGAAGTACCGGCATCGGAGGCGCTCATATCATTTGTCGAACTCTCAGCAGCCACATCGACGAGTCCAAGCGTTGAAAAACTGGAAAACAGTCCGGGCGTCACCCACTGCCCTGCCCCGTCTAGAACGTCCATGCCGTCAGGCGCGGTAAGGTCAGATCCGATTTGCGCGATCTGGCCGCCGCGGATGAGGATGTCTGTATCGGCCTGCTGCCCTGCTTCGGTTACAACAGTTGCGTCTTGAATGAAAAGGTCTTGCGCGAAGGCGGGCGCGCACATGAGAGCAGCACTTGCGACAGAGAGAAGGATTTTTAAACGCTGACTCATAGCTCTTCTCCTGCATTTGTCGGCTGTTGTGTCATGGCTCTCGGGGCCTCTCCCTGCCCCAAACGGAAATCGCTTTTAGGCTCAAGGCCGCTTTCCCGATCAAAGACGGTTGCGCCGTCAATCATCACCGTTTCAGGCCGCGCGTAAGTTGAAAACGGATCAGCAGACCAAAGCACAATATCAGCGCGTTTGCCGACTTCCAATGTGCCGGTTTCATCCAGAATGCCCAGCGCTTTGGCGGGATTGGTCGAAAGCCATTTCCACGCTTCGGCTTTAGAGATGTTAAGTCCGGCGCGATTGCCGTCCGCCCAGGTTTTCGCCACTTCCTGATTGAGCCGCTGGATATTATTGTCATCATCGGAATGGATCATGGCGCAAGCGCCGGCGGCATGAACAAAGGGCACATTTTCCCGAATGCCGTCATAGGATTCCATTTTAAATCCGTACCAGTCGGCCCACATCGCCGCGCAGGTTCCATTTTCTGCAAGAATGTCCCCGATTTTATACGCTTCAACCGCATGATGGAATGTCGTAATTTTGTAATCAAACTCTTTGGCGATATCCAAAATCTGAACCATTTCATCGGCGCGATAGCAATGCATTTGCACCAGAATTTTACCATCTATTACGTCTGCCAGCGTTTCGAGCTGAAGATCACGTACGAAGTCGTCGCCGTCTTTTTCCCGCTTCTTTTTATACTCCGTCGCGCGAATCCAGTTTTTACGATAGCCAGCGACATTGCCCATGCGAGAACCCGGTCCGCCCTTGTCGCCGTAAACGCGTTTCGGATTTTCACCGCACGCCATTTTGAGCGTCTCAGGTGCGTCGGGGAATTTCATGCCTTGAACGGTACGAGACGCGATATTGCGCAGGGTCACGCCTTTACCGCCAAATAGGTTTGCGGAGCCCGGCAGGATATGAAGCGTCGTGATGCCGCCTTTTAGCGCTTCGTCAAAGCCGGGGTCTTGCGGCCAGACGCCGTGTTCGGCGTCGACTTCTGACGTGATAGGGCTGGTGACTTCATTCCCGTCGCTATGGGCGTTGACGCCGGGTGAGGCGTAATTGCCGAGGTGGGAGTGAATGTCGATAATGCCGGGCGTGACAAAGCGGCCCTGCGCGTCAATTGTGTTTGCCTCGCTCGGGAAGTCTTCCGGCGCGTCGCCCGCCCCAACGGCGACAATGCGGCCGCCCTGAATATAGACACTGCCCGCCGCGATCTCGCTGCCCGTGCCATCAATGAGCTGCGCATTGGTGATAACCGTCGGCTCTGACGCCAGAGGCGCGTAGGTGGACGGGAAAGCGTTTTCGACTTTCGCGTCTTTTTCAGGCTTTGCCTCCGATTTGTCAGAGGCGGCAGGATCGCAGGCCGTGAGGAGCGCTGCGGCGGAAAGGAGGAGGAGACGATATTTCATAGAAGCTTATAAGGCCTAAATTTTGTGCAAATTCAAGCGCGCAATCGTTTATCCTCGGGATAATTTTTTGCGTTCGGTCAAACAGGCTGTTTCGTTAAAGCTTCCTCGACTTCGCGCAGGCGGTCTTTCCCGAAATACATCTCATCATCCACGAAAAATGTTGGGATGCCGAAGACGCCCTGCTCCACGGCGGCGGCGGTGTTTTTGCTCAACTCCTCTTTGATGTCAGGTTCTTGCGCCGCCGCCAAGAGAGCCGGCCCGTCAAAGCCGCCTTGGGTCATCACGGATTTGAACACCTCTGAGTCATCCATTTTTTTGCTATCCTCCCACATCGCCTTCATCGCGACCTCGATATAGTCTTCGAGCCGCCCGTCGCGCTCCGCCGCAATTGCCGCGCGCATCATGATAAGCGAATTTACCGGAAAATGCTCATTCATGCGAAAGCTTTGGAGGCCATGCCTTTGAATAAAGCGCCGGATTTCCAGCATTTGGTAGTCGAGCTTTCCCTTTACATTGGAAAAGGCGACCATCGGCGCTTGATTGCCTGTCGCTTTGAATATTCCGCCGAGCAAGCACAGGCGGTAATTGATTTTCGCGTCGTGGCGTTTGGCGATTTCAGGGAGAACCTTATACGCAAAATAAGCGTTCGGGCTCGCGAAATCGAGGATGAAATCTACGGTTCTGCTCATTTTACCAACTCTCTCTTCTTACCAATTTTCTTTCCAGGGGCGCAGGTCCAATTCATGCGTCCAAGCTGTGCGGGGTTGTTTATGTAACATGACATAGCTCTGGGCGATATGTTCGGGATTGAGGAGGGCGTCCTCGTCCCGCTTCTTACCGACCTCCGGCAGGTTTTCCCGAATGAAGTTTGAGTCAATCGCGCCGTCAATAATTGTATGTGCGACGTGGATATTTTTGGGTCCCAATTCTCGCGCCATGGACTGCGCCAAAGCGCGCAGCGCGTGTTTGGCCCCAGCAAAAGCGCAGAAGCCGTCACTGCCGCGAACGCTCGCTGTGGCGCCCGTAAAGATAATCGTACCGCGCCCGCGCCCCAGCATATGTTTGGCCGCCTCCCGCCCCGTCAGAAATCCGGCAAAGGCCGCCATCTCCCAGACTTTGCGGTAAACCCGCGCGGTGGTTTCGGTGATGGAGAAACGGACATTCGCGCCGATATTGAACACGACGACGTCTATAGGCCCGATTTCGGATTCAATCTTTTCGAACAAGGCAACCATCGCCTTTTCGTCGCGCGCATCGGTCGGGAGCGCTATGGCCTTGTTCCCTTCCTCCCGGATTGAGTGCGCGAGAGCTTCCAGCGCTTCGGCCCGGGCCGAACGCCGCACCAGACAGGCGGTCAGCCCTTCGCGGGCGAAAGCACGAGCAATCGCCCCGCCCGTATCTTCCCCCGCCCCGATAACGAGGCAAACTTTTTCGGTGTCCGGCATAGTTCCTCTCCCTCATAGGAGGTTACGCATCAAGCCGGACAAATTTCCAGAGACTTTTTTGTATAGGCGTTGTTCGGGGGCTTTTTACAGTAGGAAACGGAGGGATTACTTTAAGTCTAGATATGCCCTTTTTAATCTAAGCATGGAAATTTCAAAAATGAACGTGGAATACCTCAATATGATAGGAAATAGTCCCCAGACGCTTAAATTGTCTTCAGAGCCATTTTCTCCGTTTACAAACTGTTACAAAACCATTGTTTCAATGTAACACTGAAGTGCCAGTTATATCTACCAAAACTGAGGCATTTGTTTTCTTGACAAACCTGAAGTTGTTAGACATTTCCATCTTATGTTGCAATACTTTTGAATTGAGCGCTGATCCGAAATACAACCACCTTTACATTTTAGTGATATGTCGAAGCGCCTAAAAATAGCAATTACGATCTTTTTAATGCCCCTTTTTCTGGAGATGGCTAAAACTCAGTGATGCAAGGAGGCATTCGATGAGCACAATTTATTTCACCCGACCAAAACCGCTGAATAGCGTCTTGTTGAGACGGCAGGGCTCGCTTTGACATTAACAAACCCGGCTATGGCGCAGGATACGAATACTCCCGCTTCGCCTATTACCAAACCTACCGGCGAAGGCACGGTCACTGTCATACCTCGCGATGATGGATTTGACTTTCGGTTCGAAGACCTCCGCGGCGTCGCAACTGATTATAAATACAACACATCAGGGAAACTCACCTCCGAGATCGCCCCGGAAATTGGACGGCTGGACTACCACTACGACGATGAAGGCCGAGTTTCTCGTATTAATAGAGCAAACGAACTAACTGAAAACATTTCTTATGACGCCCAAGGTCGAGTGGTGCGAAGAGCAATGAAGGAAAACGGGGAGGATAAGGTCGTAACCCGCATTCGTTACGACAATTGCGACAATGGAGAAGGCCGCGTATGCCGAACCATTCATAACAATCATGTCACGCGCTATGCTTATACAGAAAATGGTCACATCGCAAAAAAGACTGTCCGTTTGGACGACGAAGCCGGAGCGGAAACTCTACGTTATACTTATTTTTCTGACGGGAGGCTCGACCGTATCTACTATCCCTCGGGACTCGTCGTTGCTCACAATCGGACGAATAGAACCGAGGATGGGCAGACCCGTAGTTATCACTATGCCGCCAATAGCAATCGTTTAAACGCTATCGGAAATAAAGGCCTTGACTACGATTCTCGCGGCAACTTGCTCTCTGACTTGGGAGATAGACGAAATTTTGTCTATGACGCGACCAACCGTATGGTAGAATTTCATAAGAACGGCGAACTCCGCGCCACTTACGACTACGATGCTCAGGGCCACCGAATCCGCAAGCAACTCGTCCGCTCTGGGATTGATGGGGTGAAAAGCGTGAGGTTCGTTTATGACTCGGCCGGGCAGTTATTATCAGAAACATCGCGTCGCGACGACCGCAGTGCAATAAAGGCGCGTGACCTTATCTGGTTAGACGGCCTCGCTGTGGCGCAAATCGATCGTCGGATTTCTGCAGACGGCACGACCCGCAACAGTGAGGTATTGTCCCTACATACAGACCATCTCGGAGCGCCAAGGGAAGCACGCGATGCGGATGGAGAAATTGTGTGGAAATGGCGCGGTGACGCCTTTGGCGCAGGACCCGGCGGCAGGCGCGACATGGGAATAGATCGGGACCCGGATGGGGACGGAACAAATACAGACGTCAGTCTACGTTTTCCTGGCCAGTACCATGATCGCGAAAGCAACCTTTTCTACAATCATCATCGCGATTACGACCCCGCAACGGGGCGGTATATTCAGAGCGATCCAATTGGATTACAAGGGGGAGTAAACAGATACGTGTATGTAAGAGGAGACCCGATTAACAAAATTGCCCCTACCGGACTGGAGGGCGTCTTGTGTACAGGCTCTAGGCTTCGACGCAACGAAGCCACGAGTTGTGAGGATACAGTTCTTGGTAACGTTCTTTACACTGGCATTAGCTATGGAGATTTTATTTCCGGGGGCGGAGGCGGCGCTGGCGGTTTTGGCGGCGGCGGGGGCATTGCGGTCTCGACTGGAGGAGTTTGTTCCACAGCGACCAACGATTGCCTCGTAGAGGGCGTACACTACACGCCGCCTCTCTATACACCTCCCCCGACTGGCGGAGGGGGACTTGGCGGAACAGACTACGCCCAACTTCAAATTGGGGACATATTATTAGATTTCGATTGTTTCTCTAACAGCGGTTTATCCTTTTGTGAGAGAAAAAAACGATATCTCTACGACTGGATGTTCAATCCCGCTTTTTGCCAAACGACTGGGTTCGCACATGCCGCTTATAAAGCCCTTGATTTATTGGATACTCCTGGGATCATTTCGGATTATTCATCGCAATCTTTATTGATTTTGGAGCAAATTTCTGCCGCGCTTGAAGTCGAGAATAATATTCGGTTTACACAATTAATATCTGGAGCAACTATACCTGGCATTACCGACTCTCCCGACGGTATAGGTAGAGGCTTTGTGAGGTATGAACAGGCAATGGTTCAAGTGGAGCTTAATAACCTTCAAGCGAGCGACCCAATAGCTTACAACAATCTAATTTCTGAGAGTAATGACGTGCTCAATGGAATTCTTGCATCACCACAACCACATTTGGTCCAAGCTAGCGCTGAACTAGGCCCAAATGTTGACTTAGACTTTGCGGATCAATCACACCGGGAGTTAATAGGCTATGAATCCCTCGAACTGTACCAAAACCGTACCTGCCGGACACTCCTATGAATAGAACCGTGAAATTTCGCTATGGGTGGGTGATATTGCCGATATGGACTATCGGGACGGTGTTGGCGGCAAGCGTTATGAATATTGAAGAGTTCTTAGGAAAGCCGGCTTATAATCAGGACTTTTCATTTCTTATAATCATGTTGGCGGGTCTTTGGCTTCTTTCTAGAATTTATATTATCACAATATTTATTCCATCCGCGTTTTTATTCGTCAAAATAAAATCATTTTGGCTTAGATTTGCATTTGCCTTTACGGTATGTGCCTTTCTAACACGTGTAATGTGGTTCCCGATAAGCGCGGTTAAAGGACTAGTGGATATTATCGCGCTTGTCGTAGGGTTTGCTATCCTCGGACTTTTTTCATTTTTAACTGCCAGATATATCGGACTTCGAGGCAGCATAGATGAACGCTGACGATCCTGCCGGACAATCCTATGATTAATAATGCACCATTTCGGCTTGGTTGGGTCATTTTATTATCGTGGTTCGTTGCGACGGTGTTGGCGACAAGCTTTATGGATGCCGGATGGTTCTTTGGACGAGCCCCTCAGTATAGAAATCCTTCATTTGTCTTAGCGATTGCGTGGTTTTTATTGGTTGGATATAGAATTTATTTAATAACTGTATTCTTACCTGCCGCATTTTTGTTTGTCAAAATCAAGTGGTTCTGGATCAGGTTTATATTGGCCTTCGCAATATGTGCCTACCCATCTCACCATATGTGGTTCCCGATAGGGAAAGTTCAAACACCTCTCGATACTATCGGATTTGTCCTAGGGTTTGCCATCCTCGTATTTTTTTCAATTTTAACTGCCAGATATATTGGACTTCGCGGCAGCATAGATACCCGCTGACAGTGTTGAAAAATGTATTCAGCATTGCCTCCAAAGCAACCAACTTTGTCCCAACAACAACTAAGAATCCTCACCTCCTCTTCGGCGCCGCCTTTGCAATCTCCGCGAGGCTTTCCATCTCCAGTCCGGCCCCGCCGATGAGCGCGCCGTTGACGTTTTCTGTGGCCAGAATTTCTTGTGCGTTGGCGGGTTTGACGGAGCCGCCATAGAGAATTCGCGTTGTGGGCCAGACACGGCTGCGGATAAAGGCGTGCATGGATTTTATGTCTCCGGGCGTGGCTGTTTTGCCTGTGCCAATGGCCCAGACGGGTTCATAGGCAATAACGTAATCGGTCAAATCGTCAGGGAGCGATCCGGCGAGTTGTTTTTCGACAACTCCCTCCGCCTGCCCCGCTTCGCGTTGCTCGAGGCTTTCGCCGACGCAGATAATGGGGATGAGTTCGGCTTTGACCGCCGCTTCGACCCGCGCCCGCACATCCGCGTCGGTTTCGCCGGCGGCGCGGCGCTCTGAATGACCGAGTATAACATATTCGGCCCCGGCATCGGAGAGCATGTCCGCGCTCATCTCGCCTGTATGGGCGCCTGAAACCTGATCGTGACAGGTCTGCGCCCCGAGCCAGACATCCGTGCCGCCGCGCTTGTCCGCCAAAGGGGCAAGAAGAACCGCCGGCGGGCAAATCAGCACATCCAGATGTCGCCGCTCGGCTGTCGGCAGAATTTCATTAAACTCGGCAGGCTTATTTCGCCAGCTCATATTTCCGTGCATTTTCCAATTTGCGGCTATCAGGGGTTTCATCGTCATCTCTCTCACCTTATTCTTACAGCAAAACGCTTGTATGCGGGCGTCGGTCTGATATGACCTGCCCGCTTAATTAAGACTTTCAGTAGAGACCTTTCATGGCGGAATCAATCGGCGGAAAAATTCGGAATGTCCTTGTCGGCATTCTTATCGGGATGTTGGTGCTGGCCTTTGCGGTCTGGGGCGTGAACGATATGTTCACTCCGGGCGCCAGAAATGCCGTCGCGACTGTCGGTGATACTGAAATCAGCACAGCTGAATTCGATACGCTTTTTTCCCGCGAATTAGAACGCATCAATAGTGAGCGTCCCGAATCCCTGACCAATCAGCAAGCCTATGACCAAGGGCTCCAGAATCAGGTCTTGCAAGGCATGATTACCAATGCGGTCGTCAAAATTGATGCGGATGACCTTGGGGTCGGCGTGAACCAATCCATTGCGCGCCGCGAAATTGAAAATATTCCCGCCTTTCAAAACGAGCTGACAGGCAAGTTTGATGAGAATAAGCTCAACCAAGCCCTGAACCGGGCCCGTATCACGCGCGAACAATTCGAAAATGACACGCTCAGCTCTCTGCGTTCGCAGCAGACAATTCCGGCCATTACGGGCGGGCTTGTCGCTCCGGCTGATTATGCCGCCCTGCAATATAAATTCCTGACCGAGCAACGCCGCGCCAGCGTTCTGACCCTGAGCCAAAACGCTGTGGCAGAGCCGGAAATCCCGTCTGACGAAGTGCTTAAATCCTATATCGACGACAATGCAGCCCGCTATATGGCGCCTGAATATCGCCGGTTTAGCCTGATCCGGGTCGAGCCATTTGATTACACCGAGGACCTCGAAATCGAGCCGGAACAAGTCAAAGAAAGTTTCGACTACCGCGTCTCCACCGGAACCATTGGGTCGCCGGAAACCCGTTCTGTGGCTTTGATCACAACAGCGGATGAAGAGACGGCGAAAGAAGCCGTTGCCCAGTTGCAAACCGGGACAGAGCCTGAGCTCGTGGCCAGTAGTTTGGGTCTGGACGCGCCGGATGTTTATGAAAATGTGCGCAGGAACGGCCTTGTCGATCCCGCCACCTCCACTGCCGCTTTCGAGCTAAGCAAGGGTGATGCCCGCGCGGTTCTGGGCGGACTAGGCAGCTGGAACGCTGTTTATGTGCAGGACATCACCCCTGCAGTTGTGCCGGACTTTGAAGCCTCCAAAGATGAAATCGAGCAGGAATTGCTCGAAGCCAAGGCGCTGGATGCAATTTACGATCTGACGGCGGACATTGAGGACGCGCGGCTGGACAATCTGCCCCTTATTGAAATCGCTGAGCAGGTTAATGTTCCTATGTCCGAATATCCGTTTGTGGATCGTCGCGGCACGACACAAGACGGCATAAGAATGGGCGGCTTTTCCGCTATTCCTGGCATTGCCGCAGATGATAAAATTCTCCGCACGCTTTTCACCTCTGATTTGGGATATGAGACCGATTTGTTCGAAACGTCGACGGGCGGATACGCCATGATTAGGGTCGATGATATCATCGACAGTACGATGCGGCCCTTTGAAGAGGTTCGGGAACAAGCCCTGACGGCCTATCAAAACCAACAGCGTTCTGACGCGCTCCGCTCTAAGGCCACGGAACTGACGCAGCGCGTTCGCGACGGCGAGAGTCTGCAAGCCCTCAAGGACGAATTGGGCGAAGCGGCGGATATCTCACAGACAGGACTCGTCCGCACCAACCCACCGCAATTTCTCGGCCCGCAAGTCACGGTCGGATTGTTCGACGGCAGAGTCGGCGACGTGGTCAGGGGACCGGGACCAGATCAGATGACCCAGCAAATCGCCAAACTTGAGAGCATTACAGCCAGCCAAGACGGCCTTGCCGGAACCTATCTGGATGTGTTGCAACAGCAAGCCACCTCAGCCATCAGCAACGATATTCAAAACGCTTACCAAAGCGCGATCATCAAAAAGAATCCGGTTCAGCAATATCCGAACCAGATCCGTTCGGTCCTGGGTCTGACGACCGAGAATTAAGCGCAGGGTTTTAAAAACTGGACTTATGGCGTTAGAGTTTCATCCGGCCCCGGACGCGTTTAAATCTGCGGACACGCCGCAGCTCGTCTATACGCGCATTATCAATGACATGGACACGCCGGTTTCGGCGTTTCTAAAAGCTGCGCTCGGCAAGCCTTATGCGTTTTTGTTCGAATCCGTTCAAGGCGGCGAGCAGCGCGGGCGGTACAGCTTTTTCGGGTTTGACCCGGACATGATCTGGCGCGGGGTTGGCGACGAGAGCGAGGTCTCCCGCGACGGCGGCGATAGCTATGCCTCCTTGAAGGAAAAACCGCTCGACGCCCTTCGCGCCCTTCAGGCCGAGAGCCATTTCGACCTACCCGAAGGCATTCCGCCCATGGCGGCGGGTCTGTTCGGCTATCTCGGCTATGATATGATCCGGCAAGTCGAAGACATTCCCGGCGGCAATCCCGACCCCATCGGCACGCCTGATGCGATTATGGTTCGCCCGCGCATCGTCTGTATTTTTGACCAGATCGCTCAGGAAATCATTATCGCCTCGACAGTTTATCCGGGAGGTTACCCTTCGGAGGCCTATACTCGCATCGAAAGGGTTGTGGATGACCTCAGCCTGCCGATTTCCTCCCGCGGCTTTGCACCCGTTGAGGCGCCATCAATAGAGCCGCAACTCGGCACCACGGCGGAGAGCTTTGGAACGCGTGTCAAAGCCGCAAAAGATTATATCCTCGCGGGAGACATTTTTCAGGTTGTGCTAGGCCAGCGCCTCTCCGCGCCCCTCCCCGCCTCACCTTTTGCACTTTATCGGTCTTTGCGGCGAATGAACCCTTCGCCGTTTCTCTATTTTCTCGATTTCGAAGATCACCAGATTATCGGCTCCAGTCCGGAAATCCTTGTCCGTCTTCGCGACGGGGTCGTGACCGTTCGCCCCATCGCCGGAACGCGGCCGAGAGGCAAAACGGCGGCGCAGGACAGAGCCCTGGAAGCCGAGCTCCTCGCCGATCCGAAAGAATGCGCCGAACACCTCATGCTCCTTGATCTGGGGCGCAATGATGTGGGCCGCGTTGCCAAACCAGGCACGGTGCGCGTGACGGAGCGTTTTACGATCGAGCGCTACAGCCACGTTATGCACATTGTCTCGAACGTCGAAGGCGAAATTCAGGATGATATGGACGCGGTGTCAGCGCTGTTTGCAGGCTTCCCCGCCGGAACGGTCAGCGGCGCGCCGAAAGTCCGGGCTATGGAAATCATCGACGAGCTGGAAAATGAAAAGCGCGGCATCTATGCGGGCGCGGTCGGCTATATCAGCTCTAACGGCGATATGGACACGGCCATCGCGCTGCGGACGGGCATTGTGAAAGACAATGTCCTCCACGTTCGCGCAGGCGCAGGCATTGTGATGGACTCCGTGCCTCAACTCGAATTCGAAGAAACGCTTCACAAAGCGGCGGCCCTGTTCCGCGCGGCGGAAGCTAGCGTAAATTTCGAGCGGAATTGATATGGGAGTTTTAGAAACATTCTCAGTTCTCTTCTCCCCGCTTGCGGGGGGAAGTCCCCTGCGAATGCAGGGGGATGGGGGGCTACTCTCCGCATTTTGCTTCGCCCGGAACCTCCCCCCCATCGGCCTCCGCTTCGCTTCGGCCACTTCCCCCCATAAATGGGGAGAAGAGTTTTTAGGAGGTTTTTGCTAATGCTCCTCGTCATCGATAATTATGACAGTTTTACCTATAACCTCGTGCATTACGCGCAGGAGCTCGGCGCCGAGACGCGGGTTATCCGCAATGATGATATGAGCGCGGGAGAGGCCCTGAGCCTCGGCGCGGACGCTATTTTGCTCTCCCCCGGTCCGAAGACCCCGAATGAAGCGGGTATGTGCCTCGACCTGCTCCGACAGGCGCCGGACGCTCTGCCTATTCTGGGTATCTGCCTCGGCCAGCAAAGCATGGGTCAGGTGTTTGGCGGTAAAGTCATTCGCGCGAAGAACATCATGCACGGTAAGATTTCAGATGTCGAAAATGATGGGTCTGGATTGTTCGAAGGACTGCCGAAAACTTTCAAAGCCACGCGTTATCATAGCCTGTCAGTCGAGCGCGAAAGTCTGCCCGACGTGCTCCATATCAATGCTTGGACCGATGACGGCGAGATTATGGGCCTGCGCCACAAGACGCGCCCGATACACGGCCTGCAATTCCATCCGGAATCAATTGCCTCGGAATATGGTCATGATCTGGTTCGCAATTTCTTGAAATTGGCGGGCATTGACGCGAAAGTTGCCTCATGACCATCGACGCCAATATTTTCAAAAAGCTGACTATGCGCCAGCGCCCCGAACCCGAAGAGTTCGAAGCGGCGATCAAGACCATGCTGTCCGAAGACCGCGACGACGTTCAAATCGGCGCGCTCCTGCTCGGTCTGGAAATGATCGGCCTCACCTCGCAGGAAGTCCGTATCGGAACAAAGGTCATGCGCGAGAATATGACCCCCGTTCATATTGACGCCGACGTCATCGATATTGTCGGCACGGGCGGCACAGGCCTCCACACGCTCTCTATCTCGACGGCCAGTGCGATTGTTTGCGCGGGCGCGGGCGCGAAAGTTGCCAAACACGGAAACCGCGCGGCAAGCAGTCTGGCGGGCACGGCGGATGTTTTGTCAGAACTTGGGGTCAACCTCGGTATGTCGCCAGAGCTCGCGGCCAAATGCGTCATGGAGGCGGGCATCGGATTTTTGTTTGCGCCGAACCATCACCCCGCCATGCGCTATGTCGGCCCGGCGCGCAAATCGCTCGGCGTCCGGACCTTGTTCAATATTCTTGGGCCCCTTTCGAATCCGGCAGGGGCGAAACGCATGCTTCTCGGTGTATGTGAGGATCATTGGCGCCTACCCATGGCCGAAGCTCTACGGGATTTGGGCGCAACCCATGCCTGGGTCGTCTATGGCGGCGACGGCCTCGACGAAGTCACCACAACAACAGTCACCCATGTGGCCGAAGTCAAGGACGGCAAAGTCACCGAATTTGTTATCCATCCGCTCGAATACGGCATTGCCAAATCGGATATGGCGCATCTGAAAGGCGGAACGCCTGTGCAGAACGCGTCTAGCCTTCGCCGCCTTTTGGACGGAGAGACAGGGCCTTACCGCGATATCGTGCAGCTTAACAGCGGCATTGCGCTCCATATTGCCGGCCTTGCCGAGACGGTCGAGGACGGCATGAAACTCGCGGCAAAATCGATTGAAAACGGCGAGGCGAAAGCGGCCTTGGAAAGTTTGGTTGAGGTGAGTAATGGGGAGTAATGTGATATATAGTCTCTTACCCCCGCATGCGGGGGGAAGTCCCCACGCAGTGGGGGATGGGGGGTTACTCTGCTTATATAGCTCTGCCCGAAACTTCCCCCCATCGACCGTCGCTCCGCGTCGGCCACTTCCCCCCGCAGGCGGGAAGAAGAGTTAATATTATGACCGTCAATACCCTCATGGACACGCCGGACGTCTTGCGTAAAATCGCGGACTATAAAGCGGGTGAAGTCGCCGACCTCCGCGATGAAATTTCGCTTGAGGATTTACGCCTGACCGCCCGCGACCAACCCGGACCGCGCGGCTTTTTTGACGCCCTGCGCAACTCCTCTGCCCCCGCCATCATCGCCGAAGTCAAAAAGGCCAGCCCGTCCAAAGGCCTTATCCGCGAAAATTTTGACGCTGTCGCGATTGCAAAGGCGTATGAAAACGGCGGCGCGGCGTCTCTGTCTGTGCTGACCGACGGGCCCGGCTTTCAGGGCAGCAATAAGATATTTTCGCAAGTGCGCGCGGCGACCAACCTCCCTCTCCTGCGCAAGGATTTCATGCTTGACCCGATCCAGATCGCCGAGAGCCGCGCCATGGGCGCGGATTGCGTCCTCATCATTCTGGCCATGATTGACGATAAAACCGCCCGGGATTTGATGGCCGAGGCGGCGCATCTCGGCATGGACGCGCTGGTTGAGACCCATGACGAGAGAGAAATGGAACGCGCCGTGGAACTGGGCGCGACGCTGATTGGGGTGAATAACCGGGATTTGCGCACATTCGAGACATCGCTCGACACATTTGGAAAACTCGCCAAATTGGCCCCGAAAGAAGCCCTACTCGTAGCCGAGAGCGGTATCTTCACGCCTGAAGATGTAAAGACTCTGGCGGACCAAGGCGCGCAAGCCTATTTGGTAGGTGAAAGTTTGATGCGTCAGGAGGATGTGGCGGGGGCGTTAAAATCGTTGCGCGGAGCTTCTAAGTAAATATAAGTCCTATAGTGACTACGGACACCAAAATGATAATTGTCGCTGCCCCGCTGATAGTATTTATCCTCGCATACCCATTTGAATAAACCCATTCGATTAAAGGCTTGTGTTTCATTTCCGTTCACCCTTTTACTTGTTAGCTTTCTACCACAAGCTAAACTCAGAAAAACTGAACAGATAAAGAACATTATCATATTTTTGATTTCAGATTTATTTTACAAATTTGAATGTAGTCCGGTTCGCCCTTGACATATAGCAGAACAACACTAGAACAGATAGGGAATGTTTCTGATTTGTTCGAGGTGATTCCGAAAGGGTTGTTATGCTGACGCAAAAGCAAAAAGATCTTTTAATGTTGATAGATGCGCGGGTGAAAGCCGTAGGCGTCCCACCTTCATATGACGAGATGAAAGACTCTCTGGGTCTGGCAAGTAAGTCCGGGATCCACCGCCTGATTTCCGCCCTCGAAGAACGCGGCTTTATCCGCCGCCTGCCGAATAAGGCGCGGGCGCTGGAAGTTCTGAAACTGCCCGAAGACATGCAAGACAAGGTCGTGTCCTTTGCCGAGAAGAAGGCAGAGAAAAAAGCGGAGCACTATTCCGCCAATGACGGCGTTTCTATTCCCTTTGTCGGCAAGATTGCGGCGGGCCTGCCCATTGCCGCGATTGAAGACAGTTATAACACCATGATCGTGCCGCCGCATTTTGCCGGAAATGGCGATCATTTCGCGCTCGAAGTTGAAGGCGAGTCGATGAAGGATGCGGGCATTCTCGACGGCGATATCGTTATCGTCAAAAAGTCCAATACGGCGCGGAACAATCAAATCGTCGTGGCCCTTGTCGATCAGGACGAAGCCACGTTAAAACGCCTTTACAAATCCGGCCAACAGGTTGAATTGATTGCAGAAAACCCTGATTTCGAAACCAAGGTTTTTGGCCCTGACCGCGTTGAGGTTCAAGGTATTCTGGTTGGCCTGTTGCGCGAATATTAGTTGAGTTTTAGCGGGGTTATTCTCTTCTCCCCGTTTACGGGGGGAAGTGGCTGGAGACGTAGTCGGAAGTCGACGGGGGGATATTTTCAAATTTTGATTGCGTATCTCGACAGCCCCCCATCCCCCGCTTCGCGGGTACTTCCCCCCGCAAGCGGGGAGAAGAGTTATAGGACAGTTTCCAACTCAGCTATTTTATCCCTCACTCCCAAACCCGTCGTTTCTCCGGCGGTTTTTTTGTGCCTTCGCGTCTAATGCCCCGCTTCTCTAAATAGACATCCAAGGCCCCCTCTTGCCTGAGCACCTGTCCATCAATCAGCTTGGCCGCGCAGTTTCGTCTGACCTCCGGCCCGACATCGCGCTCTGTCAGTATGACGAGATCGGACGAGGCGCATTCGACTCTGGCTTCGGAAGGATGGGTCAGAATGGAAATTTGTTTTCTTCTGATTTGAAAGCGGCAAGCGAGGGCGTCGCAAGGCGCGTCAGTCTTTTCCATCGCTATGGCGTCCACCTCACCTCGTCCGGCCTTTTCGGAAAAGCGTTCCCGTCCGTAACTGTCGGCACGTTCACTTGTGACGATAAGCCTCTGTAAATCTTGACTTTCCCAGAAGGCGACGCGGCCATCCTTTGAAATACGAAGCGTTGGAACAGGTTCATACCTCCAGCCGAGAAAGCAGAGCAGAATGAGCCCTACGGCAATAAGGCGCCCTCGAAGCCTTCCTAAAAGAAGCAGGATAAAGGCGAAACCATAGGCGGCAATCACCCAGCCGGGCGCGGCTTTGACCTTCACCAGAGCGCCGTCCCAGCTCGCAATCCATGTGGAAATCGTGACAAGCCCTGTAATGGCCTGCCCCATCGCCCAGAGGGGCGCTTCTTCCAACCCAACCGGCATAAGGACGAGCGACAAAATACCCAGCGGCATAACGGCAAAGGTAAAGAGCGGCATGGCGAGAAGATTTCCGACCAGGCCAAACCGCGCTATCCGGCCAAAATGAAACAGAGCAAATCCGGCTGTGGCGAGTCCGGCGACAAAACTTGTGACGCTCAGCGAAAGCGTATCGTTTCGTAATTTTGTGAGCCAGCCTTTCGGCGAACCGCCCGGCGTAAAATCCCGCCAGCTCCGATAGACAACCACCAAAGCCAAAACGGCGGCAAAAGACATCTGGAACCCCACGGACAGAAGCGCTTCGGGATGCAAAAGCAGCGTAATGGCCGCGGCTACGCTGACTGAACGCACGGATATGGCGCGCCGGTTCAGTATCACGGCGAGGAAGACGATCACCGCCATGATATAGGCGCGCTGCGTCGCCACGGACGCGCCTGACAAGATAAGATACCCCGTCGCCGCGCCTATACCGAGTATCGCCGCAAATTTACGCACGTCATATCGCCGCGACAAAGGCGAGATATGAACCAAAAGGAAGGTGAATATCCAGTATGCCGTTCCGGCCAAAAGCCCCATATGCAGGCCCGAAATCGCCAAGATATGCGCCAGCCCCGCCGTGCGGAGCGCGTCTGTGTGCTCCGGCGGAATATAGCGGCGCACCCCGGTCAGGAGCGCAGCTTGCAATCCGGCGGTCTCAGACGGCGCAACAGTGTGGATATGGCTGGCCATGCGATACCGAAAGGCCGCAAGCCCCCGCCGCCAAGACGGCTCTCCCGCCTCCGGCCTGACCTCCGGCGCGGAAATGGCGAAGCCGAATCCGCCGACCTGTTCGAAAAACGCCCTCTGGCGCGGGCTATAGCCGCCCGGCACAACCGGCCCCGGCGGCGCGGACAGGACCGCGCGGAGGCTCACATAGTCCCCGGCGGAGGCGGCTTCGTTGTATTTCTGTCCGAGCCGAACGCGAACTTTTTCGGGTGCATCTATCCCGTCCGTCCAATTAAACTCTTCCACATTCATGATCCAGCGAACGCCTTTGCCGGAGGCGGCGATCTCTTCGATCCAGCCAGAGAGTTCATAGGCCCGTTCATAATCCGGAAGGCGCGGGCTCTGCGTTGCCTGAGTGTGCCACCCGGCGCGTCCAGCGCCCAGCAACATGGCCAGTAAAAAGGCGCCCCATACCCAGCCTGTGAAAGCCGTCTGTCGCGTCATCCACAACAGTGCGCCGACGAGGCCTATGGCCAGACCCAAGACCCAGCCAAACACGCTGAAAGGTAAGGTAAAATACAGCGCAATCCCTATCGCAAAGCAGATCACCAGTGTATCAAAACGAAAAGGCGGAACCTCTGCCCAGTTCAGGGTTTTTAAGGTAGACAGTCCTGTATAGCGCGCCAACGAAATTTGCGCCGTATCAGGGCTTTTCACCGCCCGCTCGGTATGAAATAGACCCCGCAACACATCCCTTTTTTAAAGGCCAGATGCCAGTATGACGACAAAAAAAATAATTACCCGTTTCGCGCCCTCCCCAACGGGGTTCCTGCATATCGGCGGAGCCAGAACTGCCCTGTTTAATTATTATTTTGCCAAACATGTGGGCGGAGAATTTCATCTCCGCATTGAAGACACCGACAAGGCCCGTTCGACTGACGAAGCAACACAAGCCATTCTAGACGGACTGGACTGGCTCGGCCTGTCCTATGACGGCGAGATTGTCTATCAGAGCCGCCGCGCCGCGGACCACGCCAAAGCCGCAAAGGCCTTGCTGGAGAGCGGACATGCCTATCGCTGCCCCTTAGCAGGTGACGAGCTCGACGCAGAACGCGAAAAATGCCGCAACGCCGGAACCAGCTTCCGCTCGCCTTACCGCGACAAGAACAGCGACGTTGGAGCCATACGCTTTCGCGTACCGGATGGAGAAACGCGTTTAAAAGATCATGTTCAGGGCGACATCACCTGGGACAATAACGAGCTGGATGATTTGGTGCTGATGCGCGCCGACGGCACGCCGACCTATATGCTCGCCGTGATTGTGGACGACCACGATATGGGCGTAACTCACGTCATCCGCGGGGATGATCATCTTATCAATGCCGCGCGTCAGCAGCAGATTTACAAGGCGCTGGGCTGGGATGTGCCGGAATGGGCGCATGTCCCGCTCATTCACGGGCCAGATGGGAAGAAACTTTCCAAGCGGCACGGCGCTCTCGGCGTCGAGGCTTACCGCGATATGGGCTACTTGCCCTCAAGCCTCCGTAATTATCTGGTTAAGCTCGGCTGGGCTCACGGCGATGACGAGCTATTCTTCGATGACGCAGATATCGCCAAGGTGTTCACCCTAGACGGTATTAACGCCTCTCCGGCGCGTCTTGATTTTGACAAGATGGATTACATCAATTCCCAGCATATCGCGCAAATGGAGGAGTCAGACCTATTTACAGAGGCTCTGCCGTTCATGAACGAAGTTGATAAAACTGAAGAAAAATTAAAGCGCTTCAGAGCCGCGATCCCGACTTTAAAACCGCGCGCTAAGACTCTGAAAGAGCTGATTGTCCAGGCAGACTACCTCTTGGCAGAGCGACCTCTCACTTTAGAGGGTAAAACCGCCAAACCTTTGGAGCGTGAAGGCGCTTTACAGCTCTTAGCGGCTTTGACTTTACGGCTCAAAGGGGTAGAAGATAGCGCGTGGGCTGCGGATAAACTTCAGCAGCTTTTAACAGATATTGCGACCGAGAACGACATTGGGTTCGGTCGGATTGGTCAACCCGTACGCGCAGCCTTGACGGGCGGAAAGCCATCTCCGGATTTATCGGTGGTCATGGCCCTGCTCGGAAAAGAGGAATGTGTGGGACGCCTCTCCGATTGTCTCACAGCGCTTTCGGACGATTGATTGAAAGTTGAGCAAATAATTAGAGTTGAGTAATTGAATAAAAAGGTAGAGAGAAAAATGGAAAATAAAATTACGAATACCGGCACAGCCACCATCACTATTGATGGCAAGTCCTATGACCTTCCCATTATGGAGGGCTCCATGGGTGCCCCGGGCATCGATGTCAGAGCCCTTCACAAAAAGACCGGCCACTTTACTTTCGACCCGGGTTATACCTCGACTTGCTCTACCGAGAGCCAAATCACCTTTATTAACGGCCAAGAAGGCCAACTCCTCTATCGCGGTTACGATATTGAGAGCCTCGCAGAGAACTCTTCTTTCCTTGAAGTTGCTTATCTTTTGATAAATGGCGACCTTCCAAATAAAGACCAGCACAAGAAATTTACGAGCACGATTACCCAGCACACCATGCTCCACGATCAGGTCGAGAGCTTTTTCCACGGTTTCCGCCGCGACGCTCACCCTATGGCGATGATGTGCGGCACGGTCGGCGCTCTGTCAGGCTTTTATCATGACGATGCGCACACCACAGTCGACGCCGCGCGTGACATGGCTATTCACCGCTTAATCGCCAAGATCCCGACCATTGCGGCCCGGTCTTATAAATACTCCATCGGCCAGCCAACGGTTTACCCCGACAACTCTCTGTCCTATGCCGAAAACTTCCTGAACATGTGTTTCTCTGTTCCAGCCGAGAAATACAAAATCAGCCCAACCATAGCTCGCGCCATGGACAAAATCTTCATCCTTCACGCTGATCACGAGCAAAATGCGTCCACCTCTACTGTCCGTCTGGCGGGCTCTTCCGGCGCCAATCCTTACGCCTGTATCGCGGCCGGTATTGCCTGTCTCTGGGGTCCGTCCCATGGCGGCGCAAACGAAGCTTGCCTGAATATGCTTCAGGAAATCGGCACTGTTGACAAAATCCCGGAATATATTGCCCGCGCTAAAGACAAATCTGACCCCTTCCGCCTTATGGGCTTTGGTCACCGGGTTTATAAGAACTTCGACCCGCGCTCCCGCGTTATGCAGAAAGTAGCTCACGAAGTCCTTGAAGAACTCGACCTGCAAAACCCAATTCTCGACGTCGCCATGGAGCTAGAAAAAATTGCACTTGAGGACGAATATTTCGTCGAGAAGAAACTCTATCCGAATGTCGATTTCTACTCCGGTATCGTTCTCTCGGCTCTCGGCTTCCCGACCTCTATGTTCACGGTTCTCTTTGCTCTGGCCCGGACAGTCGGCTGGATTTCTCAGTGGAATGAAATGCTCGAGGACCCAAGCCAGCGTATTGGCCGTCCGCGTCAGCTTTATTCCGGCGCAACCCCTCGCGACTATGTCCCTATCGACAAGCGCTAAGCCGCACTGAATTACTAACGTTTATAAGGCCGCCAGGATTACCTGAGCGGCCTTTTCGCTGGCCTTTTGTCCGCTAGCTGCGCCCATTAATCGCGTCTGGGCCAAAAGCGCTTGAGAGGCAAAGTCCCGCGCTTTGGCGCTGTCCAAATATTGCGAGACGGCCTTTGCCAAATTGGGCGGCGTGGCGTCACCTTGTATGAATTCCGGCATTAACTCGCGGTCTGAGGCGATATTTACGATCGAAATATAGTTAAGTTTGAAAACTTGTTTCGCCAGGAAATAGGTGATGGCGTTGACCCGGTAAGCCACCACGGTCGGCACGCCGAATCCGGCTAATTGCGAAGTCACCGTCCCTGAGCAGGCTAAAGCGGCCGTCGAAGCCGACATAACCGCCAGCTTTTCGGTTTCATCGACAATGTGTATCTCTTCCAGTCCCCTCAGATCGGCAAGGTACGGCTCTAACTGAGTTTTGATCGATTCGACGACAGGAACACAGACAACCAGGTCCGGGAAAATCTGTTTGAGGGATAATACCGTCTTTTTGAAATCCTCGGCGAGTGTTGCAATTTCCGAAGGCCGGCTGCCGAACCAAACAGATAAGAGCGGCCGGTCGCCAAGACCATATTGCGCCTTAATGTCCGCCCCCTGATGCTTAGAAAAATCCGTATCAAAAACCGGATTACCTACATAGATTGTCTCGAGACCGTGCCGCTCGAAATACGGCGCGTCCATAGGCTGAATACTCAGCAACAAATCTACAGACTGAGCGAGTGTCTTTGAGCGTCCAGACCGCATGGCCCAGACCTGCGGCGCAACATATTTAATAATTTTGCCTTTAAATCCTGCTGCTTTAAGCCGCCGGGCGACACGCACCATAAAGCCCCAGCTATCAATCAGAACAACAGCGTCCGGAGACTTTCGGAGAATTATATCTACGCATTCTTTGACTTTCCGTAGTACCAAAGGATAGTTTTTAAGGGCCTCTACAAACCCCAAAATATTCAACCCTGTCATGTCCATCAATGACGGCGTCCCGGCAAGCGCCATAGACGCGCCTCCTATCCCTTCAATAGAGAGGGCTTCATCACGGGCTTTAAGGTCGCGTATCAGGGCCGCGCCCAGCTCATCGCCGGAGCGTTCTGCGGCTACGATAAAAAGCTCAGTCATTCTCTGAAGGGGGAAGTCCGAGCACGAATATTCCGTGCTTGTTTGCGGCTTCCACAACAGATTCTTCGTCCAGAACAAAGGCGCGTCCAGCTTCGGCGACAATGCCCGCTAACCCGGCGGCGGCGGCGTTTTCAACTGTCGCTAGGCCGATCACAGGAAGGTCTACACGTTGATCTTGTCGGGGTTTCACCATTTTCGCCAAAACTCCAACACGTTCACCAGCTGTACCTCGTAAATCCTGCGGCAGAGACGCCACGCGGCGCAGCATAGCGTCTGTGCCTTCCTGAGCTTCAACAGCCAGTGTTACGCCCCTCGCAACAACAGCTCCTTGTCCGATATCCAAGCTTCCTATGACCTGAGCAATATGGCAGGCTGTCAGAGCGTCTTCGCGATGCGCCCGAGGAAGATTGACAGCGCCAAGAGCGCCCTCCTGTAACAACAAATCAACACACACCTCTTGGGGAGACATAATCTCAAAGCCCTCTTTCTCAAAAAGCCCCAAGATGTGCCGGAGGAGCGCATCATCGCCATTTGTCGCGGCTTTCATCGCGCCTGGCATGAGGAATAAAGCTCGTAAATCAGGCTTCATATTCTTGAAATTCGGACGGTCAACATAGCCGACAAAGCAGACATGCGTACACGCGGACTTTTTGAGCGTTTTGACAATTTTTCCGAATCGCGCCAATCTAATCACGGCGGCGTTCGGAAAGTCATCTGGATGGCCAAATCCATCCAGAACTATCACCTGTCCCAGCTCTTCGCCGGCGGCATAGGCAACATGTTTTGGAAGGTCACCGCCCCCTGCAATCAGGCCGAGTTTCATTTTACCAACCCGTGTGCGGCATACAGATTCGCCGTTTGTCCTGGTCCCGGACGAAGCTTACAATATCCAAGACGAGCTCGTGGTCGGGATAGGCCTCTTGCGCATATTCCAATCGTTCCGCAAATGTGCCCTCCTCTGCAAATAACAGACGGTAGGCAGATCGAAGATCACGGATTTTTTCTCTGGAGAATCCGCGACGTTTCAGACCGATTACGTTCAATCCGGCCAAATGCGCTGAGTTGCCAATAACTGAGCCGTAAGGAATCACGTCAAGGGTCACGAGTGCGCCTCCGCCAACGAAAGCATGATCTCCGATGCGGGTATTCTGGTGGATAGCTGACATGCCGCCTAGAATGACATGGTTCCCAATATTGACGTTGCCGCCAATTTGAACGCCGTTAGAGACGACGCAATTATTTCCCATTTGACCTTCATGGGCCAAATGGGTCCCGACCATAAAATAGCACTCATTTCCTATTCGGGTGACGGGGTTTCCGGCGTCCGTGCCGGGATGCACGTTTGAATTTTCCCGAAACGTACATCGGTCTCCGATTTCAATAGAAACGGCTCCGCCCTTATGTTTAAAATCCTGCGGAGGATGGCCCATGGAAACATAGGGATAGAGTACGCAGTCTTTACCGAGCGTGGTCGTGCCTGTCAGGCTCACATGGCTAATAAGCCTTGTGTTGTCACCTAGAGTGACATTGTCCTCGACGATACAGAATGGCCCAATAGAAACATTATTCCCAAGTTGAGCTTTGGGGCTAACAATTGCGGTTGGGTGAATTTGAGACGTCATGACTAATCCTTATCAGTCATTTTGGTCAAAGACCATTTGAGTCGCAGAAAACTGCAATTGTGCGGCCAAAGCCTCTCCGACATAGGCTTCTCCCGAGAATTTGTAGAATCCCCGGCGGTGACGGTCTATTCGGGCTTTAATTGAAAGGGTTTCGCCGGGGTAAACCGGGCGTCTAAATTTCGCCTGTTCCACACCCGAAAATGCGATAAAGCTCCCCTCTTGCAAGCCCGAACTCAATGAAACAATTAAGGCACCTGCCTGCGCGACAGTTTCAATAATCATAACGCCGGGTAGAATCGGTAAATCTGGAAAGTGACCTTTGAAGAAAGGGGCTTGGCCGTCGATATCCGATTCGGCTCTTATGGAGGTTTCATCCGCTTCTAGAACTCTGTCGATGAAAAGCATCGGGTCTCGGTGGGGCAAATAGTTTTTGACGGCGTCCCGATCCAAGGGAAAATTCATTTTGTCCAGGTCGCTCATGAATCATCCTTTTTGGAAGCATTCTTTTTAGGGCGTTGAGCTAGTTTCCGGGTCGCGTTTACTACCCTCATATGTTCTCTGATGGGCATAGCCGGAATTCCGCTCCACGCTTCCCCGGCTGGAATATCATGCATGACCCCGGCTCTGGCCGCAATCATCACGTTATCGCCAATGTTCAAATGATCGGCCAACCCCACATTTCCGCCCATCTGAACATTTTTGCCAATTATGCAGGAACCGGAAACGCCGACATGACCTGCCAGCATGGAACCGTCACCGATTTCCACATTATGCGCAATTTGGACGAGGTTATCGACTTTCACATCGTCGCCAAGGACAGTATCGCCGAGCTGTCCCCGGTCTATACAAGTCTGGGAACCGACGCTCACCCTGTCGCCCAAGAGAACGCGGCCGAAATGTGGAATATTGATTAGACCCAGCTCGTCTTTCGCAACGCCAAACCCGGACCCGCCAATGACCGCCCCGGCTTTGATACGACAGTTCTTACCGATCTCGCAGAAAGATAAAGTGACGTGAGGATCGACTTCGGTGTTTTCTCCGACGCTCACGCCGTGACCTATTACAGAAAAAGGTCCAATTTTAACGCCTTTGGCCAGATGAACCCCCGGGCCAATAATCGCCGTGGGGTGCACTTCCGCCTCAGATGAAATGTTCTGGTCTTTATTTTGAGTCTCTACTGAAACAAGTTTTTCACACATGCGGGCGAAATGGGCTCGGGGAGACGCGCTGAGAATTGGGATAATCTTACGCTCGCCAATGGCCGGGGCCAAACGGTGTGTCACGAGGCAGGCTGTCGCTTTTGACCCTTCCAGGTCAGATTTTCGGCGTTTATCGTGCAGAAATGACAAAGCCCCGGCCTCAGCATTTGCCAGAGCGGACGGGGCTTTAATTTCTTCATCATAAAAATGAGGCTCAAGCTCTACGTCCAATCCTTCAATGAGATCGGCGAGGCTTAGAGGGCCTGTAAGTGTGTAAAAACGTGGGTCAAACATAGGAATTGATAGCGCAGTTTGACCCCGTTTCACAAATTTATAATCGGAAACCGATTACTGGGTCGGTTGGTTGGGCAAACGCTCTCTGACAACAGGTGTCGTGGTCATTTGCTGATCAAGTTTCGTCAGCACCGTCTGCGTGATGTCCGCCGTCGGGCTAAAGTAAAGAGCCGAATTGATATCAACAACGACGTCTGCATTACGTTGCGCGCCGACAGTATTCACGATTTCTGAGAATTTCTTCATCACAGGAATAATCGCTTTCTGGCGAGTAATCTGCATTTCTTTGTTTATCTTTTGGTACTCTGCTTGAAAGGCCTGTTGATCCTTTTGAAGTTGCGTGTACTGGGCTTTGAAAGCTGGGTCGTTAATAAGGTCAGCCTGCTTTTTGCCGTCATACTGAGTGCCCAACGTCTTCGCTTTGTTTTCAAGGCTGGACTGCTTGCCTTTGACTTCGGTTGAAGCGGTCGATTCGATGGATTTTATCTGAGAAGCGACATATTTGCCGACTTTAGATTCGCTGATCACTTTTTGAGAATCAACGACCAAAACGGTTTGAGCAAAGGCAGATGTGCTCATGGAAGCCAGAGCAAATAAACCAAGTGCAGAAGCGCGAGTGATTTTTTTAAACATGATTAGAACCTTGTACGGGTTGTGAACTGAAATGACTTACGATCATCGTAGTCAAACTGTCGAAGTGGTTTGGTAAAGTCGAAACGGATCGGACCGAATGGACTTTCCCAGAAAATAGACGCACCGAGCATGGCACGAATAGAGAGGTCATCGATACTACGCTGGCACGTAACAAACGTTGCATCGTTCCCATCATCCGTAACGGCGCCACAGGCATCTCCTACTTCAACGCCGGGCGTGTTACTGGCAGAGACAAAATCAGATTTGAAACTGTCATCCAATAGACCCACGGTTCCGGCTTCTAAGAATAGACTACCCAACAAATTGGGCACGCCAACCGGAAAACTCACCTCGGCTGAAGCCAAACCAAAGGCGTTCCCGCCTAGGGCATTAAGGCGCTGAGTAACTTGTCCTGTTTCGCCGTCAACTTGCACCAAACGAGGACCGATACCGGCGTTATCATAGCCGCGGAAGTCAAAGTTACCTTTGAAGTAACGGTCGTTAATGGTGACGTCATCGCCGCCCCAGCCGCGGATATAACCGCCAGCCAGTGTCGCACTTGCGATAACATTTTTGTAAAGACCTTTATAAGCATTCGCCCGAACATCTGTACGGAGATATTTTACATCGCCGCCAACACCCGCCACGTCTTGGCTGAAGTTTACATCAAACCCGCCAGTGGGAGTAATCGGGTCATTTCGGCGGTCCCAGGAGAATGTGTATCCGACAATCGAGGAAATACGTCCCCCTGACTGCTCACACAGGGAAAGCAATTGCAAGTCCTGAGGCCGAGCGCCGCCTGCTTGTGAGGTCGCGTTCAGAGCCGCACACTGATTTTGCTGTGGGAATTCAATATCTTCCTGACGCAGTGAATAACGAGTCGATAGGGATGTATTTTCCGTCAGCGGAAAGGCGAGAGAGAGCTGTCCACCTGTTCTGGATTGACGGAAGCCCGCCTCCTCTAGGAAGTCGATAGTAACGTCAAATAACTGCACACCGGCCGCAAGGTTTCGTCCCAAAAAGCGCGGTTCAGTAAATCGAAGGTCGATCTCACGGCGGTTAGATGAAGCCCGTATGACGAAACGTAGCAATTGTCCCCGACCGCGAAGGTTACGCTGCGTAATAGACATGTCCACGAGGAAGGCATCTGCTGAGGAGAAACCGGCCGAGAAGCTGAGTTCCCCTGTCGGCTGTTCTTTAACTTTTACCTCAACAACGGCGCGATCAGGCGAGCTACCTTGCGTCTCAGTAATTTCAACTTCCTCAAAGAAACGCAAAGCACGGACGCGGTTGCGGGACCGATCAAGCAAAATTCTGTTAAAGGCGTCGCCTTCGACCAATTCCATTTCACGGCGAATAACATAGTCCAATGTCGTCGTGTTACCGACAATATCAATACGCTCGATATAGACGCGGGGGCCTTCGACAACATTGAAAACGAGATCAACGGTCTTGGTATCGCGATTGCGGCGAATATCAGGCTGAATATCAACAAACGCGTATCCGGTCGTGCCGGCGGCGAAGTTCAGCGTATCAATCGCAGTTTCAACTTGGCTGGCATTATAAATCTCGCCGGTTTGGATACGAATCAAACGCTCCAAAAACTCCGGGTCCAATTCATCCAGTTGCGTTTCAACGGAAATGTCACCCCACCGATATTCCTCGCCCTCGTCCATCGTAAAGGTGATGTAGAAATCTTCCTGATCAGGGGTCAGCTCGGCAACGGCAGACACGACACGGAAGTCGGCAAAGCCACGGTTTGTGTAATATGTCCGCAATTGCTCGCGGTCATACTCCAGACGACCCGGGTCATAATTGTCGTTTGAGCTGAAGAATTTATACCAACGGGATTCGGCGGTCACAATTTGTTTGCGAAGCTCACGGTCGGCATACTCTGCGTTCCCGATAAAGTTGATCCGCTTTACGCCTGTGACAGGGCCTTCCGCAATTTCAAAAATCAAATCGACACGGTTCTGGGGTTGTTGAACAACTTTTGGAGAGACGGTCGCGGCGAAACGGCCAGATTGACGATAAAGCTCAATAATGCGTTGCACGTCTTCTTGAATATCTGAACGGGTGAAAATCGAACGAGGCTCGGCCTCAATCTCATCTGTGATTTTGTCCGTTTTTAAAGACTTGTTCCCCTCGAAAATAACGCGGTTGATAATTGGGTTTTCAATCACCTGAATCAGAACATTCCCGTCGCGCGGGTCGATCGCTACATCCGCAAAAAGCCCCGTCGCATAAAGGGTTTTAAGAGACGTATCGATTCTTGACTCGCTATAAGGATCGCCCGGCGCAAACAAAAGATAAGAGGCGACGGTATTGGCTTCGACCCGCTGATTTCCAGAAACCTGAATGGATTTGATAACGGTTGGCGCTTGAACGGCTTCCGGCGCAGGATTTCCGGCCTGAGGCGTCTGCGTTTGAGGAATTGGCGTCTGAGCTTCCTGCGCATAGGCCGAAAAGCCGATGAGCAGCACAAAAGCAACTAGAACAGCCTGAAGCCCCCTAAAGAGAGGAACAGGGTTTAAATCTGTTTGGCGATGTCTCGCAAGTGAAAGCATGAACACGTCCATTTAGGAAAAGAAACTACTGACGTAGCCGATATCGTTGATCGTAAGGATGACGAAGAGTGTAAGCAAAACTGCAAAGCCTATCCGGAACCCGTACTCCTGTTTTTTTTGACTAAGCGGACGACCCGCTACGGCTTCATAAGCGTAGTAAACCAAATGTCCACCGTCGAGCACGGGAATAGGCATTAAATTTGCTACACCCAGTCCGATTGAAATTGCTGCCGCCAGCTGCACCATACGGAGAAGGAGGTCCTCCATACGTTGCCCAAAAGGCTTATCCGCCTTTGCGGCGTCGACAGCGGATTTCCCTGTAATTGTTGCAATTTTAACGACGCTGCCCAATTGCCGGCCGTCTTCTTTGCCTTGAAACATACGGCCCACATAAGTACCTGTCATGGCAAGAGTTTCGCCGACTTTAGAGACGCCAAACCCTACGGATTGAAGCGGTCCGTATTCAAGGTGAATAAGTTCGGCTTCAGTGCTATTTATATAAACACCAATTTTGCCCGAAGAGGACTTTCCTCCAACAAAATCACGCTCTTCCACGCGTTTTGGCGCAAGATTAAGCTGGATAACCTCGCCGTCTCGCTGAATTTCAGTCTCAATGTCCGTATCGCTTCGCAAAGTGACATAACGGGTAAGTTTCGTGAAAGTTGAAACATCTTCGCCGTCCATTGTCAGAATTTCATCGCCCGGCAGGATTCCGGCCTGTTCAGCGGCACTGCCTTCTTGGACACTTCCCACCAGAGAGGCGCGATCATAGCTGCCATAAGTAAAGCCGATACCCGCAAAAATAATGGCGGCGAGCAGGAAATTGGCCAAGGGTCCGGCTAAGACGACCAGAGCCCTTTGCCAGACAGGGCGGAAATGGAAGATATTCTCGATGCCCGGGCCGCCTTCACGTTCCGCTTTTGCCTTCATAGCGGCCAAAGCTTCGGCGTCGGGATTACTGGCGCCAGAGGCATCTCCGGCAAATTTGACATATCCGCCCAATGGAATCCGGGCAATCATCCACTCTGTTCCGCTTTTGGCTTTCCATTTGGCAATTGGCCGTCCGAACCCAATTGAGAACCGGTCAACAGCAATCCCGAAAAAGCGGCCTACACTGTAATGACCTAACTCGTGAAAAAAGACGAGAAAGGACAGAACAAGAATAAAACTGCTCAAGAAAATGGCGATATCAATCAAGCCTGAAAGCATGTCGGCCCATTTGTCCCCTTCAAGTTTTGTCGAATGTGAGGTTAATCACGCTCAACTCTTACACTGGCGCAGGGTTTGCCTGTTTTTTCGGGCTATAACAAGTTTACAATCTGCTCATGTGCAGTGCGGCGGGCCTGTGCATCCGAGGCGAGTATTTCATCGATTGAAGCGGCCGGACGAGAAAAATCAGAATCGCGGCTTAAGTGGCTTAATGTGCGTTCAACCATTTGAGAAATATCCAGAAACCCGATTTTTTCAGATAGGAAGGCTTCCACGGCAACTTCATTCGCCGCATTGAGCGTATTGGGCGCTTTGCCGCCTGCTTCCAGCGCTTCTCTCGCAAGTCTCAGAGCTGGAAAGGTCTCTAAATCAGGCTCGAAAAAAGTAAGTTCGCTGATTTTAGCAAAATCAAGCCGCTCAACCGGGGCGGCAATCCGGGCGGGCCAGCCCATGGCGTAGGCAATGGGGGTTCGCATATCGGGTGAGCCCATTTGGGCCAAAACAGACCCGTCAATATATTCGACCATTGAATGGATAATGGATTGCGGATGGACGATCACGTCAATTTCCGCAGACGGACGGTCAAAAAGGTAGCTCGCCTCTATCAACTCAAGCCCTTTATTCATCAAACTCGCCGAATCAATACTGATTTTCGCGCCCATATTCCAAATAGGGTGAGCTAAAGCGTCCTGACACGTAACCGTTTTTAGCGCGTCGCGGCTGAGCGTTCGGAACGGGCCGCCGCTAGCCGTCAAAATCAGGCGTCTTACCCCTTTTGTTTCCTCTTCCAGAACCTGAAATATAGCATTATGTTCGCTGTCTACTGGCAGAAGCGTTGCCCCGTGCCTTTTCACTTCGGACATAAAGTGGTCGCCCGCGCAAACAAGGCATTCCTTGTTCGCCAGCCCGACATGACGCCCTTGCCTGACAGCAGCGAGCGTAGGCTCTAGCCCCGCAGCTCCCATAATGGCCGCCATCGTGAAATCCGCCTCCAAAGCGGCGGCGTCTACCAAGGCCTCACACCCCAACCCGATTTCGATATTCGTGCCTGACAAAGCCGACTTTAATATGTGTCCCTGACTTTCGTCTGCCAGAGCTACAAATTCGGCGTCAAATTTGATGGCTTGCTCCGCCAATTTCTGGGCTGAACGGCATGCCGTCAAAGCAACAATTTTATAGGTTCCCGGCTCTGCGCGGGCCACAATATCAAGTGTGTTTTCGCCAATAGATCCTGTGGACCCCAGAACCGTCAATCGCTTCGTCATGGATCTAAATCGGCCAGAGAGCAGGGAAAACGAGAATGAGAAGCCCGGATCCGACACTCGCCGCCATCAAGCTGTCTAGCCGGTCTAGCAATCCCCCATGCCCAGGTAAAAGCTCGCCCGTGTCTTTCACCTGCAAGCGGCGTTTCAGACCGCTTTCAAAAAGGTCTCCGCCGACAGAGAGAAGCACGACAGGAACAGCCATAAGCAAACCTAAGAGAAGCCCCTCTTGTATGATTAAGGTAACTAACGCGCCCACAAGAATAGCAAGAACAAGTCCGCTAAAAAATCCTGACCAGGTTTTGTTGGGAGAAAGTTTTGGCGAAAGCTTCGGCCCCTTAAAATAGCTCCCGCCGAAATAAGCCCCCACATCTGCGGCGACCACGACAGCAATAATGAAAAAAAGCGTTTTGAAACCGCTCGTATCAAATCCAACCGCATTTCCGCGAAGGCCAATAATCGTCAGACAAGGTATGAGGATATATAATAGCCCCATCCCGGCCCATTTCCATCCACCGCTGCGCCGCATACGCTCCGCCGCGCAGAGCCAAGCCGTCACCACAGTGGCAATAGCTGCATATATCCAGAGGCCCTGAACCGCATAAATACAGCCCACAAGAATTCCAAGAATAGGCAGGATATAAGACAGCCGAGTGGCTGTCAGATCCGACATGCGAACCCATTCATAACTTACACGGATAGTAAAAAGCGCCGCCAGAGCCGCCCAGAGCCAGCCGCCAAAATAAAACGGCGCCATACAAACAAGTGCAAGCGCCACAGCTGACGTGACCCGAATTCCCAGATTTTTCCAAGTCTTTTTCGACTCTGGCAGAATGGACGGGCTCATGACAACACGCTCATCACTTACGCCACTTCCGAAGCCGATAGATTACCAAATCGGCGATCCCTACTTTGAAACTCGTCGATACATGCTTCCAGATCGGATTTGGTAAAGTCCGGCCAGAGAGTATCCGTAAATACAAATTCTGCATAGGCCGCCTGCCAAAGCAGAAAGTTGCTAATCCGTTTTTCACCGCTCGTGCGGATAACAAGATCCGGATCAGGCAGACCCGCCGTATCGAGAAATGACTCCAGGACCTCAGAAGTCAGAGTGTCTTCGGTATGTCCCGCCGCGATAGCGCGCTTCGTCGCGCGGAGAAATTCATCCCGTCCGCCATAGTTAAACGCAATATTGAGTTCAAATTGTGAATTATCCGCCGTAGTGGATTGCACCCGGTTAATAAGAGCCAAGAGGTCGGGTTTTAATCCCTCACGAGACCCCAAGATACGAATTCTTACGCCCCGATCATGCAGGGTTTGTAAGTCTTGCTCGACATATTCGCGTAGCAGGTTAAAAAGCGCCGCAATTTCAGCTTTTGGCCGAGACCAATTTTCTGTCGAAAAGCTATAAAGCGTCAGACACTTCACCCCTATCTCCGACGCGGCTTCGACAATGCGGCGAACGGTTTTGACCCCCGCCTGATGCCCAAAGACGCGCGGACGATGTCGGGCTTGCGCCCAACGTCCGTTCCCGTCCATAATAATGGCTATATGGGCCGGAAAACGGTCGTGATATGTCGACGTAAGCCCCAAATTTAGACCTGCATAATCTCTTTGGATTTGTGTTCTAGCGCGCTGTCAATTTCACCAATCACCGCGTCTGTTGCTTTTTGAACGTCACTGGAATGCGCCTTGTGCTCATCCTCAGAAATTTCCGAAGCTTTTTCCAGCTTTTTGAGCGTGTCCATCGCATCCCGGCGAACATTTCGGACCGCGATTTTCGCGTTCTCGGAATAGGTTCCGGCAACCTTGGTCAAGTCCCGGCGGCGTTCTTCCGTCAAAGGCGGCATAGGGATACGCAGGGTTTGACCGTCTGTGATTGGGTTGAGTCCTAGCGTGCTTTGACGCAGCGCTTTTTCGACGGCAGTAACCATGGTTTTGTCCCAGACACTGACCATCAACATACGCGCCTCTGGAACGCTGACAGACCCGACCTGATTGAGCGGCACTTCAGACCCATAGGCATTAACATGAATCCCGTCCAAAAGTCCGGCGTTGGCGCGGCCCGTTCTCAGCCCGCTAAATTCATTTCTGAGAGACGCGAGTGCGCCGTCCATTCTTTTGCGGTAATCCGCCATTTTAAAATCAGCCATTTGGCGTCTCCAAATTCTATTTCGTCTAACCCTTACGCTAGGCTAAATTAAGCCCGGATCACGTTCGTATTGTGGTGCAGGTTCCCTTGCCCGACATGACTTTGTCAAATCCGCCCTGCTCATGCAATGAAAACACGATAATCGGGATGTCATTCTCTCTCATCAAAGTCACAGCCGCTGCGTCCATCACTTTCAAATCATCCGTCAGAACTTTTTGATAAGTCAGCGTGTCATAACGTTTAGCCTCCGGATTGAGTTTGGGGTCGCTGTCATAAACTCCGTCAACCTGCGTGCCTTTAAGCAAAGCCCCGCACCGCATTTCCGCCGCCCGAAGCGCCGCCGCTGTGTCGGTTGTAAAATAAGGGTTCCCTGTGCCTGCAGCGAAGATAACAACCCGTCCCTTTTCCATGTGACGAACTGCGCGGCGGCGGATATAAGGCTCGCAGACAGTCTGCATAGGAATGGCGGACAGCACGCGCGTATCCACGCCTTGCTGTTCCAGCGCGCTTTGCATCGCCAAAGAGTTCATAACAGTCGCCAACATGCCCATATAGTCGGCGGTAGAACGCTCAATTCCGCCTGCCGCCGCGCTTAATCCGCGAAAGATATTGCCGGCACCGATGACAAGCGCAATTTGGAGGCCTTTGGCATGGGCCTCTGCCACTTCTTTGGCAATCCTAGCCGTCATTTTGGTATCAATTCCGTACTCTTGATCCCCCATTAGGGCTTCACCGGAAAGTTTTAAAAGAACGCGGTTATAGTTATATGTCGTCATGGCCTACCTGTCATGCCCCAGTCAGAAAAGACTCGGTTTTTAAGGGTTATAACGTTTGAGACGAGTGATGCCAGTGGTGATTGTCCGTTATGCTCCAAGAGTATCACAGACATAGGCAAATTCCGGGCAAGAAAAAACCGCACCTCAAACGAGACGCGGTTTTCTAATCTTACCCGAAACCGTTTGGTTCCGAAGTTTATGCGAAGTTACGCACCTTTAACAGCGGCCGCGACTTCTGCAGCGAAGTCTTCTTCTTTCTTTTCGATACCGTCGCCGACGCCCATGCGGACATAGCCAGTCATTTTGATATCTGCGCCAAGGGCTTTGGATTCATCAGCAATGACCTGCTCGATGGACCGCTCGCCGTCCATGACAAAGATCTGTGTCATAAGAACAGATTCCTTGAAGAATTTGACCATGCGGCCTTCGACCATTTTATCAACAATGGATTCCGGCTTGCCGGATTCCAAAGCTTCCGCTTTGAGCATTTCACGCTCTTTTGCCACCAAATCCTGATTCAAATCATCAACTGTCAGAGCCAGCGGGTTTGTCGCGGCAATGTGCATAGCGATTTTTTTGCCAAGCTCTTCCAGCTTTGCGACATCACCGGCAGATTCGAGCGCGACCAAAACACCGATTTTACCCATGCCTTCTGTCGCGGCGTTATGGATATATCCAGCTACGGCGCCTTCTGAAACAGTCAGACGCTCCATGCGGCGCAGAGACATGTTCTCACCAATTTTGCCAACAAGTGTGGTCAAATGGTCTTTCACACTCTCGCCAGAAGCTGTTTTCGCTGCAGCCAATTCTTCTGTGCTGTCGACTGTAACAGCCAATTCAGCGATTTCAGAAACGGCAGTTTGAAAAGCTTCGTTCCGGGCGACAAAGTCTGTCTCGGAATTGACTTCGACGACGGCGCCGGTCTTTGGCGCAAGCGCAACCGCGACAAGGCCTTCTGCGGCAACGCGGCCGGCTTTTTTGCCGGCTTTAGCGATACCTTTGGTGCGAAGCCAATCCGCCGCCGCTTCGAGGTCGCCGTCTGTTTCGTTCAATGCTTTTTTACAATCCATCATACCGGCGGATGTTTGATCACGCAGGCTTTTCACCATTGCGGCTGTAATCTGTGCCATGGGAGGTCTCCTTATGGGTCAATCAATAAATAGGTTCGGCCCCTATTTGGGGCGCGAAAAGAAAAATGGAAGGGGCGAAGTTTCCGCCCCTAAATTTCAAAGTCGAAGCTTAGGACTTCTTACCTGAAACCATAGCTTTGGCTTGCTCAACCCAGTCACCCGCCGCAAGCTTGCCGCCAAGGTCATGAGCTTCTTCTAGCTCTTCAATCTGCTTTTCAGTCAGCTCTGACATAACTTGCAAAGATGTGATGCCGGCGTCTTCAAGCACTTTCTTGTACTTCGGGCCAATGCCGTCAATGTCGGCAATATCGCTGAGATCAGGCTTCACGTCTGCTTTCTGCTCTGGCGTAGCAGGCTGAGCCGTTGTCGCTTCTTGTGCTGGAGATGGAGCCGCTTCTTCTTTAGCCGGAGCGGCCTCTTTGGCAGGAGCTTCTTCTTTAGCTGGCTCCATATTCATGGCTAGCTCTTCCGGATTTTCGGACGCGCCGAGGTCAGCTCCGACAGAGGCCGCGGCTTCTGTCATGCCGTCAAGAATAGCGTCAGCAACCAATTCGCAATAAAGTTGGATGGCGCGAGCCGCGTCGTCATTGCCTGGGATTGGCATGTCGGCAGATTCAGGATCACAATTTGAATCTAGAACGGCGACGACAGGAATGCCCAGACGGCGGGCTTCCAAGATAGCGATGCCTTCCTTGTTTGTGTCGATGACAAACATCAAATCAGGCTTGCCGCCCATGTCTTTGATACCGCCGAGAGCTTTTTCGAGCTTTTCCATTTCGCGGGCAAGCTTGAGGTTTTCTTTCTTGGTCAAGCCAGTATCTGCGTCTGCGCCTTCGTCGCCGAGCATGGCTTCAAGCTCTTTCAGACGTGTGATGGATTTCGTTACAGTCTGCCAGTTTGTCAGCATTCCGCCGAGCCAGCGGTGGTTGACGTAATATTGAGCAGAGCGCTTCGCCGCAGCCGCAACAGGCTCTGACGCCGCGCGCTTTGTACCCACAAAAAGGACACGACCGCCCTTGGCGGCAACGTCACGGACTTCTTTCAAAGCCTGGTGCAAAAGAGGAACTGTCTGGGACAGGTCAAGAATATGAATGTTTGAACGGGCACCGAAAATATACGGGGCCATTTTTGGGTTCCAGCGATGTGTCTGGTGACCAAAGTGAACGCCAGCTTCGAGCAATTGACGCATTGAAAATTCAGGTAGGGCCATGGATATCTCCTTGTTCCGGTTGACCATATGCAGGGTGTGAAGTCTCCCCACCACGGGGCCACTCACCGGAATGGACGAAAGGCTATATGCCGGACGCCCGCACCTGCATGCGAATTAGTGGGGGCGACATAGCGTAAATAGGCCGGGATGCAAGGGATTTATTCGGATGGCTGATATATTAAACAGTTTACCGGCCTCTAAAACCGTAGCGGCCGGTGAATCGGGCTAAAGCGCGTTAAGCCGCGATCTCGCGGATGATTTCGACGGCCTGATTGACTCTTATCGCCTTCTGAATTTTCAAATCGATTCCCCAGCTTCCGGCGAGCTTCCAACTGGCCTCACGAGTTTTATCCAAAGGCGCCGTAATCTTGATATAGCCGGCATTTTGATAGGGCGCGTTTTTGAGCTGATGAAGAAGCGTCTCCAGAGAATCCAGCGTCTCTGCCGTGGCGTTTCTGAGGCGGATATCGATACCGACAATTTTGGCTTCGGGCGGTTTCGCATCCAAGGCCGTCATGGCTTCGGCGAAAAGGCGTACATCCCCGTCTCCGCCCTCAGCCTTGACCTTGACCTGCACCAGATTTCCGGGACTGAGATAATCCCGATTGGCCAATAGGATCTTCTCCGTAAATAAGACCTCATATTCTCCGGTCGGATCAGACAAAGCAACGAAAGCAAACTTCTTACCGCGTTTGGACAGACGCTCTTGTTTGCGCAAGACGACACCCGCGAGGTTAAGTTTACACTCCTTGCCGCTTTTGGCAAAGCGCTCACCAATATCAACAGCGCTCGTGCATTTATTGAGACTACCTTTTTCCAGATGTTCATCCAATGGATGCCCGCCCAGGTAAAATCCGACTGCGCCGAGTTCATGATTTAGCGTTTCTATCGAGCCCCACGGCGGAGCATATTCCAGATCAGGGTCTTCCATGGGCACGGCGTCGCCGAACAAGCTTACCTGATCGCTGGAGCGCTCGCGCGCAGCCAAGGTGCCTATATCTTGTAATATTGAAGAAGAGGCCAAAACGCTGGCCCGGTTCAGGTCGAGACAATCAAACGCGCCGGCCCGCGCCAGATTTTCTATAGCGCGTTTGTTGACAAGGCGCATATCAACGCGGTGGGCAAAATCGTATAAATCCTTGAACGGACCGCCCTCCTCCCGAACGCTGATGACATGGCGCATCGCGTCCAGTCCAACATTTTTGAGCGCCCCCAAAGCGTAAAGGACCTTACCGTCTTTCACATCGAAATCCGCCTGAGACCGGTTCACGCAGGGCGGCTCAATCTCGAGCCCCATGCGTTTACCCTCTTGATAAAACTGCGCCAATTTTTCGACATTGGCGAGATCAAGAGACATAATCGCGGCGATGAATTCCGCCGGATAGAGCGCTTTCAAATACGCAGTCTGAAAAGAGATCATGGCATAGGCAGCGGCGTGGGATTTGTTAAACCCGTAACCCGCAAATTCATTGACGAGTTCAAAAATTTCGCCCGCCAAACGGCCGTCCACATCGCGCTGAACGGCGCCGTCGATAAATTTCGACTTTTGCCGATCCATTTCCGCTTGGTCTTTTTTACCCATGGCGCGGCGCAGCAAATCCGCATCCCCCAAAGAGAACCCGGACAGGGTTTTCGCGATCTCCATCACCTGTTCCTGATAGATGATAATCCCGTAAGTCTCTTGCAGGATAGATTCCAGTTTGGGATGGGGAAAGGTAATTTCCTGACGTTCAAACTTTCGGTCAATATAATCCGGAATGTTCCTCATCGGGCCCGGACGGTAGAGCGAAATCAAGGCGGTTAGCTCTTCGATTGAGCCCGGCGCCATTTTCCGGAGCACGTCGCGCATCCCGGAACTTTCAAGCTGGAACACGCCCGCCGAGAGACCTTCGGAGAGAGGAGCGTAGGCCTCGGGCGTGTTGGTGCTGATTTTCGACCAGTCGACAGTAATGTCGCGTTTGGAAAGATATTTCAAACAGCGGTCGATCACCGTCAGGGTTTTCAAACCCAGAAAGTCGAATTTCACCATGCCGGCTTTTTCGGCCCACTTCATGGTAAACTGTGTGGCCGGAATATCAGAGCGGGGGTCGCGGTAGAGCGGGACAAGCTGTTGCAGAGGACGATCGCCAATGACAACACCCGCCGCATGGGTCGACGCGTTACGATACAGCCCTTCGAGTTGCAGCGCCGTATCCAAAAGCGCGCGGACGGACGGCTCCGCTTTGCGGGCGTCCTGTAGAGCTGGCTCCATGTTAATGGCCTGCGCCAGAGAGACGGGGTTGGCCGGATTGGACGGCACGAGCTTCGCCAGGCGGTCAACTTGACCGAGCGGCATTTGCATCACCCGACCGACATCGCGCACGACGGCGCGGGCCTGCAAGGTTCCAAAGGTGATAATCTGCGCCACCTGCCCGTCGCCATATTTCCGGCGCACATAATCAATAACTTCGCCGCGGCGCTCCTGGCAAAAGTCGATATCGAAATCGGGCATGGAGACCCGTTCCGGATTGAGAAAACGTTCAAACAGGAGACCGTATCGCAGCGGGTCCAAATCCGTAATTGTCAGCGCCCAAGCCACAACGGATCCCGCGCCGGAGCCGCGCCCCGGTCCGACGGGAATGCCGTGATCCTTGGCCCATTTGATGAAATCGGCAACGATCAGGAAATACCCCGGGAATCCCATATTTTCGATAATGCCGAGTTCGAAATCGAGCCGTTCGAAATAGGCCTCTTCCGTATCGGCCATATCAACGACCTCAAGCCGTTTGCGAAGGCCGTCTTTCGCCTGCTGCGCCAGAATATCTGCCTCTGACAAAGAGCCGTCACCAAAGTTAGGCAAAATAGGTTTACGTTTTTCGGATTTCACGGAGCAGCGACGCGCGATATTTAAAGTGTTCTCAATCGCGTCTGGTAAGTCTGCAAAGAGCTCCAGCATCTGCTCGGGCGATTTTAAATAATGATGCCCCGTTAGCTTGCGCCGGTTCTTTTCCAAAACATAAGAGCCTTCCGACATAGCGAGCAGAACGTCATGAGCTTCGTGCATTTCAGGATCGAGATAATAAGGCTCATTGGTTGCCACGAGCGGGAGAGCTTTATCATAAGCAAAATCAAGAAGGACTGGTTCGGCCTTTTCCTCCTCAGGCGTATTATGGCGCTGTAGCTCAACATAAAGCCGGTCCGAAAAAAGAGACATTAAGCGGTCAAGCCAGCTTTCCGCCTCTGCCATTCGGTCTTGGACAATCAGCTTGTTTAGCACGCCATCAGGCCCGCCCGTCAACGCGATGACGCCTTCAGTTCGGCCCGTCAGAAAGTCTGCTTTCACATGTGCCAAATCCGTCGGCTCAACATCCAGAAAGGCCGAGGAAGACAGAGCCATGAGGTTCTCATAGCCTTTTTCATTCTGAGCAAAAAGAACGAGCGTACCGTCCGGGTCTTTACGAATTTGGCCAGGCTGCAGCGGCACGCCGATATCCATAGATAACGTGACCCCGATAATCGGCTGCAGACCAAAGCCCGCCATCGTGTCGGAGAATTCAAGCGCGCCGCAGAGGTTATTCGTATCAGTCAGACCGACAGCCGGAAAATTCCAATCCGCGCACCGCGCGCCAAGCGGCTTCATTTTTAGGGCGCCCTCCAACATAGAATAAGGCGAGCGCGTTCGAAGAGGTACAAAATCAAGACGACGAACAGCCATGCCCTCTCCTTTCAATCAGCCCTAATTTACTCAGGGCATCTCTTATATCAATCGAGGGCTATCCCCCCAAGACCATCATCCACATCGTCATTACGCCGACGAACCCTGCCAGAACGGCGCCTGAAACGATATCCATTGCGAGTTGTTTTGCCATTTTTATCCCCAATAAAACTGTTGATGTTCTGTCTTTGTTCTATACGTCTTTGCACAAGAGTCAAACTGATTCTGGGGATATATTCCTGCTCTTCTGTGGATAAGTGATTCCAGAGCATGCGGAAAGGACCGGCGAGGTGTACCCGTCCCGCAAGATGAGTTGTCTGAGGTTTAAGCTGCGGCGGGTTAGACTCTGCCTGACGCTTTCAGCGGAACGACAAGGCCATCACGTACCGTAAAGACACGATCCATATATTGCGTCAGTTCCATATTATGCGTCGCGACGAGAGCGGCGACCCCTTCCCTGCGGGTCAGGTCAAACAGGCTTTGGAACACCGAAGAGGACGTGGCCGGATCAAGATTTCCGGTCGGCTCATCCGCCAATAGGATTTTCGGCTTATTCGCCAAAGCCCGAGCAATAGCGACGCGCTGCTGCTCTCCGCCCGACATTTGAGACGGCTTGTGATGCATTCGGGCCTCTAGCCCCAAGAGCGTTAAAAGCCGCCGCGCCTCAGCTATGGCATTGCGCTCGGTCTTGCCGGCAATCATTTGCGGAATGACGACATTGTCCTCGGCCGAGAACTCTTTTTGCAAATGGTGGAATTGATAGACAACGCCGATGGTTTCGCGGCGGATGGCCGTGCGTTTATCGTCAGAGAGTTTCAGACATTCCCGTCCGCCAATATAGACTTCTCCGGCATTAGGTTTTTCGAGTAGTCCGGCAGCGTGAAGCAGCGTAGATTTCCCTGAGCCGGAAGGCCCGATCAGGCCGACCATTTCGCCAGGAAAAATATCTATATCCGCGCCGGACAGAACGTTCAGCATGGACGGGCCGGACTCATAAGAACGGTGCAGGTTCCGCACAGACAGGATGGGTCGGGTATGGCTCATGTCATCCCCCTATTCATATCTCAGGCCTTCGACCGGATCGACTTTCGACGCGCTGAGAGCCGGAAAGAAGGTGGCGGCGGCAGAAATAAGGAACCCCCAAAACGCGACGCCAAAGACTTCTGTCCAGACGATCTTGGCCGGGATGCCGCCAGAGAGCTGATAGACATCTTCAGGAAACAATTCTGTCCCCGTCACAAATTCAATCGCGGCCTGAACAGCGCCAATATTCAAGCAGAACAGGATGCCGAAAATCAGCCCGGCAAGAGTGCCGAGAATTCCGATCATTGCGCCCGACATGAAAAAGATGCGCAGAACCCCTGCGCGCGACGCCCCGATTGTTCTGAGGATTGCGATATCCTTCGACTTGTTTTTCACCAACATTATCATCGAGGCCAAAACGGGGAACGCCGCGATAATCACCACAATCATAAAAATAAAGCGCATGGCGATTTGTTCGGTGCGCAGGGCAGTCGCCGTTGTGGCGTTCCGGTCTTTCCACGTCGTGATGAAAACTGGCTCTTGAGCCGCATTTCCGACAGGCTTTTTCAATACGTCAATCATATCCGGATTATCCAGTCTGAGCTGAATCTCGCCGGAGAGTTTGCCCCCGTCAAAGAGAAGCGTCGCTTCGTTGTAATCCATATAAATATAGGTTTGATCTGTAACCAAGAGTCCGACCTCGAAAACGGCTCCAATCGTGTAGACCTTTTTAATCGGTTGCGGGCCTGTGACAGTTGTGCGTGTGCGGGGCGAGAAAACCATTAGCTTGTCCCCTGCCCGAAGGCCGAGTCCCGCTGCCAAGCGCGCGCCGATCGCTATGGTCTGATCAGACCCTGCGCCCAGTCCGAATGTCTCCAGGCTGCCTTGCGTTACGGAGTCCGAGATGAGATCGTATTCTTTTAAATTTTCGGGCCGAATACCGATCACTTGGGCCAAGGAAAACTGCCCGTTGGCCTGCACGCCGGTATAGCTCTGATTGAATTGAAAGGCTTCATCCACGCCCGGTACTTCGGCAAGGCGCTGCTCCATTTCTTTCATGCTTTCTGGCGTCGGTTGCGGCGAGGAACTCGCGACATACATGTGGCCTTCGCTTCCGACTGTCAGGCGGATCATATCATCACGAAAACCGTTCATGATTGACATAATGATGATCATCGCGGCAATCGCCAGCATGATACAAGTAAAGGAGATGGCGGCGATCAAGCCCACGCCGCCTTGGGATTTCTTCGCCCGTAAATAGCGCATGGCGATACGGCGCTCAATCGCGCCGAAGGGTTTGTTTTGCTTTATGGGAACGTCTTGGCTCAAGAGCCGAGTTCCGTTTGCAAGAACACTATAGCCGCCGCCGGGCTGAGTTCATGGCGTTCACCGGAGCGGCGGTTTTTAATCTCCACTACGCCCTTTTTGAGTCCCCGCGGGCCAATTGTCACTTGATAAGGCAAGCCGATGAGGTCCATACGAGAGAACTTGACCCCGCCCCGGTCAGATGTGTCGTCGTAAAGAGGATCGCATCCTGCATCTGAGAGTTGATTGTAAAGGTCTTCGCACGCTGCATCCGCTTCGGCGTCCCCTGCTTTCAGGTTAATGATGCCGACCCCAAATGGCGCGACCGATTTTGGCCATATAATGCCGGCTTCGTCGTGGCTGGCTTCGATAATGCCGCCAACCAAACGCGACACACCGACACCGTAAGAGCCCATCATGGCGACATGCTCTTTGCCGTCAGGGCCCATAACTTTGGCCTTCATCGGCCCGGAATATTTGTCACCGAAATAGAAAATATGTCCGACTTCGATGCCGCGCGCCGTGAGCTGCTTGTCTTCGGGAATTTTTGCAAATTCGTCCGCGTCGTGCATCTCGTCCGCTGCGGCATAGAGAGCCGTTCTCTCGTCCACATAGTTTGAAAGGTCGCCGGAGAAATCAACGTCCCCGGGTGCGTCCATTTCGACCAGGTCTTTGTGACAGAAGACTTCGCTTTCGCCGGTCTCAGCCAAGATAACAAATTCATGGGACAAGTCCCCGCCAATCGGGCCTGTATCCGCTTTGACCGGAATAGCCTTGAGGCCCAGACGCGAGAACGTATTGAGGTAAGCCACAAACATTTTGTTGTATGACAGACGAGCCGCTTCCTTATCGATATCAAAGCTATAAGTGTCTTTCATCAGAAATTCGCGGCCGCGCATAACGCCAAATCGCGGACGTGTTTCATCGCGGAACTTCCACTGAATATGATAAAGAAGCTTGGGTAAGTCTTTGTAAGAGCGGACATAACTGCGGAAGATATCCGTGATCATATCTTCATTGGTCGGCCCATAAAGCATCTCGCGGTCGCCGCGATCTGTGATGCGGAGCATTTCAGGCCCGTAAGCATCATAGCGCCCTGTCTCTTTCCAGAGGTCTGCGCTCTGAATTGTCGGCATGAGCATTTCGACCGCGCCGGCTTTGTTCTGCTCTTCGCGGACAATGCGTTCGATATTTCGGAGAACCTTCAGGCCAAGCGGCAGCCAGCTATAAATACCGGCGCTGTTTTGCTTAATCATCCCCGCCCGCAACATATATTGGTGCGAGGCAATAGTGGCTTCAGCCGGTGTCTCTTTCAGAAGCGGCAGGAAGTAATTGGAAAGACGCATAAAAGACTCGATTTAATAAAGGTTCGGCATAGCCCGACTTTTCCAAGGCAACAAGTCAAAGCCTCTGCTAGCGGGAAGATTTTATTCGTCAGCCGGAGAGACTAATAATCGTTTTGCTTAACCAGCGCCCCAAACATGTCCCAACTCAACCAACCCGAGACGATCAGGCCGCAAGCGATAATCCAGAGAACCGTTGCGACAGCTGAGGTGATTAGAAACTTCTTCTTTATCTGGCTGTCTACAGGCGCTCCGGGTTCTGAGCCCTGAACAACGTCGTCAGATTCTGCCTGTCCTTTCACGCCGATGGGTAAAACGGCAAACAGCACGACCCACCAAATGATCAAATACATAACCAGTAAAGAGAACCAATTCATGAGAGCTAGTCCTTAGTGACTTTCCATCAATTCGATTAGCACGCCGCCCGCATCTCCGGGATGGAGAAAGACAACGGGCGTGCCATGTGCGCCAATTCGAGGTTCGCCCAAAACGCGCATACCGCGTTTTTCCATCAAGGCCTTGGCCTCGTGAATATCACCGACTTCAAAGCAGATGTGATGCTGTCCGCCCTTAGGGTTTTTCTCCAAGAACTTGATAATAGGTGATTTTTCACCGTAAGGTTCAATCAACTCAACCTGCCCGCTCGGGAGGTTGACGAAGGCAAATTTCACGCCCTGCGGCGCCAGAACCTCGGGCTCTGTGCAATCTGTTGCGCCAAGAATATCGCGATAAAAATCGAGTGCTTTTTCAATATCCGGGACGGCAACACCGACATGGTTTAAAGGGCCAATCATGTTTTCACCTTATGAGCTATAACTTCAACAATTGTGCGTTTATCTGTTCGTTCTCTGACGCGGCGCTTGATCCGTGAGGTCAGCTTCTCTTCGATCAGTTCCTCATCCTTGAGCGCTCTTTGCGACAGCTCGTCATAAGCCTCCATCGCGGCGTCTTCAACAATATCCAGAAGCACTTCCAAAATCTCGCCGTCTTTCCCTTCAGGGAAACCGCTAATACGGGGCTCGGGGCCACTGACAATCCGGCCTTTCTGGTCGACCACAAGGCTGACACTAACATGCCCTGCATAAGCCATTTTGCGGCGGAGGCGGAGACCTTCATCCAAAGAGGAAACAATCGCCGTTCCGTCCTGATGCAGGCGTCCTGATGGCGTTATATCTACAACTTCCGGGCCACTCGGGGCAATCCGTATCATTTCGCCGTTCTTCGGCGGGTAAGCTTTTTTAATGCCAAGAGATTTTGCAAGCCGCGCATGTTCCAGTAAGTGACGACGCTCCCCGTGGACGGGTATGGCAATTTCCGGCTGCACCCAGTCATACATACGGGTCAACTCATCTCGGCAAGGGTGACCCGACACGTGGATCGGGCGGTCTTTTTCCGTCACGATATGCACGCCGTCATCAGCCAGGGCATTTTGCAGGGCGAAAATATTTTTATCATTGCCGGGAATGATTTTGGACGAGAAGATAACAACATCATCTTCGCCAAATTTTACATTGCGGTGCAGTCCGGCAGCGATACGCGACAAGGCCGCGCGCGGCTCCCCTTGGCTACCTGTACACAGATAAAGAACGTGCGCCGCCGGCATTGAGGAGGCTTCCTCCTCACTGATCAAAGCGCCGACATCTTTTAGCAAGCCGACTGACTTGGCCGCGCCGACCATGCGTTTCATGGAGCGTCCAACAAGACAGACAGATCGGTTATTTTCTTTGGCCGCCATCATGACGGATTCCAAGCGGGCCACATTAGACGCGAAAGCTGCGACGGCGACGCCGACGCCTTTATATTCGCGGATGACTTTCTCCAGTTCTTCGCGAACGCCCTCTTCAGATCCGGCTTCGCCTGGGGTGAAGACATTGGTTGAGTCGCAAATCATAGCGGTCACGCCTGCTTTGCCTAATTCACGCAATGCTTGTTCATCAACAGGTTCACCGATTTGCGGCGACGGATCAATTTTCCAGTCACCCGTATGTAAAACGGTGCCTAAGGCAGTCTTGATAACGAGCGCGTTCGGTTCTGGAATTGAGTGTGTCAGAGTAATCATGTCGAAATCAAACGGGCCGAGACTAAATGAGCCTTTCAGGGGCACGTCCCGAAGTTCGACGCTGTCGAGCAAACCGAACTCGCTCAGGCGATCTTTAACCAGGTACATTGTGAACGGCGTCGCATAGACCGGGCAGCGCAGACGCGGCCAGAGACGGGCCAATGCGCCCATATGATCTTCATGGGCATGGGTCAGCACAATGCCGAGAATATTGCCGCGCTGTTCCTCTAGGAAGGAAATATCGGGCATAATGATTTCAACGCCGGGTGTATCCGGGCCGCCAAATGTCACGCCGATATCAACAATAACCCATTGGCGGTTATCTTCCGGGCCGAAGCCGAAGGCATTGAGGTTCATTCCGATTTCGCCGCTTCCACCCAAAGGCAGAAAGACGAATTCATCGCCCTGTTTTTTACTTTTTTTCATAAATTATCTTTGTTCTGACGAAAGTGTCAGTGTGTCTTTTACTTCTAAGATGGCTTTTGCCTGTTCAGGCGCCAAATCTCATATAGTCCATCAATCGTCAATTTCGAGTCGTAATGCTGAATTGTCGCGGATGCGCCTTCGAAAAGGGACGCTACCCCGCCCGTGCCGATGACGGTAAAGTCCCGGCCGTCTTCTTCGATTATTTGTGTCACAAGACCGTCAATCAATCCGATATAGCCCCAGAAAATACCGGATTGCATCGCGCCAACCGTATCTTTGCCTATGACCCTCGCAGGCTTTTTAATTTCGATGCGGGGGAGCCGCGCCGCTGCCTCATGTAAAGCCTTTACGGAGAGATTTATCCCCGGCGCGATAATACCGCCTTCGAAATGGCGATCTCCTGAAACGACGTCAAAGGTGGTCGCCGTCCCGCTATCGACGATAATGAGCGGGCCATCATATCGCTGCACCCCGCCAAGTGCCGTGACCAATCTATCCGCCCCGACTTGTTCCGGATTATCAATCCGAACGCCGATTCCGATATCAACCCCCTCCTCTCCCACAATGATGGGATCTATATTAAGGTGGCGACGCGCGAGGTTGCGCATATTGAACAGGCCTTGCGGAACAACGGTGGAAATCACGCAGTCCGAAATATCTTTAAAGCTCAGCCCCTGCATTTCCAAAAGCTGGTGAAACCAGACTGCATATTCATCCGCCGTTCGGGTGGAATCCGTCGCAATGCGCCATTCGATAATCCAGTCCTTGCCATCGTGGATCGCAAAAAGTGTGTTGGTATTTCCGGTATCAATGGCCAGCAGCATAGAAATTCCTAGAGCAGGACATCGCCCGCGAGTATATTTCGCAGAGTGCCATCCCCGAGGCGGAGCTGCAATGCTCCATTTTCCCCGAGCGTTTCAAACGTTCCTGTAATTTGTTCGCTATCCAAATTAACTGTGATCGTTTCACCAAGGCGAGCGGCGCGGGAGAGCCAGGCTTCACGTATGGGAGCAAACCCTTTGGTTTGGAGAGTTTCGAGTCCTTCAGTAATGAACTTACTCAGTTGCGCTAGGATCGGGTCAGCTCCGGCAAAGACAGGCTCTGCCCCCGCCATATCTGCCTCCGGGATATGCGCCAATAAATGGGTAACCGGATAGGGCTGGTCTTCGGGGTGGTGCTGTAGGTTCAAGCCAATCCCGATAGTCAGCCAGCCTTCCCCGGCTTCCAGCAAGATGCCCCCAATTTTTGCGCCCGCCACCAGAACGTCATTGGGCCATTTCAAGCTGATCAAAACGGGGTTGATATAGCTTTCGAAAGTTTTCGCCACCGCCAAGGCCACAACGAAGCTCGCCAATGGTTTTAATGTTGGGTCAGCTTTCCAAGGGTATAAGCCGCTGGCAAAAAGGTTTCCGTCTCTGGAAACCCATTCCCGGCTACGGCGTCCGCGCCCTTTTGTTTGACGGTCCGCCATGACCCATGTCGGTTCAATTTCATCTGCTTGAGCCAGATCCTTCACAATGTCTTGCGTGGATCCGACCTGATCAAAATAGAGAAACTTCAAAGTGTCAAACCTCTAGAAAAGGCTCTCGGCGGCTCGTGTGATGAGGCCCTGCGCTCCGGTTGAAATTCCGGGGAGTAGTAATATCGGCAGAATCAACAAAGCGCTGACCAAGCTGATAAAGCGAAGGCTTTGCGGAGCTTCAACAAATTCGTGACGTTCTTCATCAAACCACATCGTTTTAATGACGCGCAGATAATAAAACGCGCCAATCACAGACGCGATAAGAGCGATCACTACTAGAGGCATCAGGCCTGCATCTGCCGCCGGAAGGAAGGCAAAGAGCTTACCAAAGAAACCAAGCAGAGGTGGAATGCCCATTAGCGAGAACATGAACATTGTCATCAATATCGCCATACCGCGATTGGAGGTCGACAGACCGGCCAGATCGGAAATCTGCTCTACCATACCGTTGCGAATACGCATCTGCAGGATAAGTGCGAAAATACCGATAACCGAGATGACATAAATACTCATAAAGACGAGCATCCCCTGAACCCCGGCCATGGTTCCCGCAGCGAGCGGCACCAAAGCGTAGCCCATATTCGCAATCGAGGAATAAGCCATGAGACGTTTGATATTGGTTTGTTGCAAAGCGCCGAGCGCGCCGACCACCATGGACAACACTGAAATGACGATAATGACTTGCTGCCAGCTTTCAGTGATGCCTTCAAATGGGCCAACCAAGATGCGAGCGATCAAAGCCATTGCCGCAAATTTTGGCGCGGCGGAGAAGAAGCCTGTCACGGGCGTCGGAGCGCCCTCATAGACGTCGGGCGTCCACATATGGAACGGCGCCGCCGAAATTTTAAACGCCAGTCCGCAGAGCAAGAAAACCATACCGGCAATAATGCCTGGTGTTGTGCCATTCTCGTTTACGGCGAGAGCGATTTCCGCAAATTCGAGAGATCCGGTGAACCCATAAATAAGCGAGGCCCCGTAAAGGAGGAGACCGGACGATAAAGCGCCCAGCACGAAATATTTCAGGCCCGCCTCAGAGGCGCGCAAGCTATCGCGGTTAAACGCCGCCATGACGTAAAGCGCCAGAGACTGCATTTCGATACCAATATAAAGCGATAGGAGCGTGTTGGCAGATGCCATGATGGACATGCCCAATACGCAGTAAAGCGTCAAAACGGAATACTCATAGCGCTCTAGCTTTTCACTCTCGAAATAGGATTTTGAAAACAGCAAAGCCGCCGCCGCAGAGAGACCCAGAATTAGCTTCACATAATGGCTGAACCCATCGACGATGAGAGATCCTTCAAAGGCAGTCCCTTCCGGGCGTCCCAGAATAAAGCTGCTGAAAGCAAAAATAACCAGCATGGTGATGGCGTAATACCGCGCAAAACCGGAGCGGTCTTCACCGCCCCAATAGCCAAAGCCAAGCAGAAGCGAGGCCGAGACAGCGAGCAAAAGCTCGGGCGCAAAAAGTGAGAGTGTTTGCAACATTGTTACGGCACCTCCGCCAGAGCCACTTGGCTCGTAGCTGCATTAAAATTGGCAATCAGGTTTTCAACTGACGCGCCGGTGATATCGGTAATTAGAGACGGATAGACCCCCAATAGGATAGTCAAGACAGCCAGAGGCGTCAGGATAATCCATTCGCGTTTTGTCATATCCGCAATGTCTTCAAGCTTGTCATTGACGGTCTCCCCGAAAATGATCTCGCGGTAGAGATAGAGCGCATAGACCGCCGAGAGGATCATACCGAAGGCGGCGCCAAAGGCGATCCAAGGGCTAACCTGATAGGCCCCGACCATAGACAGGATTTCGCCAACGAAGCCAGACGTTCCCGGCAGGCCAACATTGGCCATCGTAAAGAGCAGGAAGAAAGCCGCATAGACGGGCATCTTGCTGACCAAACCGCCATAAAAGGCAATCTCGCGTGTGTGCATCCGGTCATAGACCACACCGACGAGAAAGAAGAGCGCGCCTGAGACAACACCATGTGAAAGCATCTGGAAAATACCGCCCTGAATGCCTTGCAGGTTAAAAGCAAAAATACCCATGGTCACAAACCCCATATGGGCCACAGAGGAATAGGCGATCAGCTTTTTCATATCTTTCTGACGATAGGCGACAAGCGAGGTGTAGATAATCGCGATGACGCTGAGCCAGTAAATGATCGGCGCCAATTGAAGGCTCGCATTTGGAAATAACGGTAGCGAGAAGCGAAGGAAGCCGTAGCCCCCGAGCTTCAACAAAATACCCGCTAGGATAACGGAGCCTGCCGTCGGCGCTTCAACGTGGGCGTCGGGCAACCAAGTATGGACCGGCCACATCGGCATCTTGACCGCAAAGGAGGCAAAGAAGGCCAACCAAAGCCAAGTTTGAACGCCGCCCGGAATGTCCAAATCGTTGATAAGAACCCGCATATCCGTCGTCGGCGCGCCAAATTGTTGAGCGCTGAAATTATAGATATAAATAATGGCTGCCAGCATGAGCACAGAGCCGAGCAGCGTATACAGGAAGAACTTGTAAGACGCGTATACCCGGTTTTTACCGCCCCAAACGCCGATGATAATAAACATCGGAATGAGAACCGCTTCGAAGAACAGATAGAAGAGCACAAGATCAAGCGCGCAGAAGACGCCGATGACAAGGCTTTCCAGTATCAGAAACGCGACCATATATTCCAGAACGCGGTCTTTGATGGAGGTCTGGCTCGCAAATATACAAAGCGGGGTTAGAAATGCGGTCAACAGGATAAACAGGATAGAGATACCATCCACGCCCATGCGGTATTCAATACCGCCGCCTAGCCAAGGCGTATCTTCGACGAATTGGAAGCCGGCCTTGGTCGTGTCAAAATCAAGCACCAGGATGATCGACAAGAAGAACACGACGCCTGACACCAGTAAGGCCACGAGGACGGAGTTTTTCGCGAGTTGTTCCTGAGCTTCCGGTTTGGAAATTTTGGAAATGAACATCAACAAGACGCCCACGACAAGCGGGGCAAATGTGATGAATGAGAGAATAGGATAACCTTCAAACATATCAGCCTCCTACCCCGCGGAATGCCACGACAATAAGCACAGCGACTCCCAACAACATGATAAAGGCATAATGATAGAGATAGCCTGTTTGAATTTTCGATAAACGTTTTGAGGTATTGGACGCGAATTTAGCAATCCCGTTCGGGCCGTAGCCGTCAATGATCTTTTCGTCGCCGACTTTCCAGAATTTATCGCCCAGGAACTTGGTCAGTTTCACCACAGTGACGTCATAAAGTTCGTCAATATACCACTTGTTCAAAAGGAAGTTATAGAGCACGCCGCCGCCTGTTTCCTGAACGTGGTTGATCTTCTCTTCGACAGATCCGCGCATATACATGAACCAAGCGATGACAAACCCTGTTACGGACATAACCAGTGGCAAAAGAAGAACCCAGAACGGGTAGCCATGCACATTCGCGTAAAGCCATCCGAACAGCCCCCCTGGAGTCGGCTCATTGTGATGGGCGTCAGAAGTTTGCGGCGCCATGGCATGTAATGTCTCCGGCGCAATGGCAGCATGATGCTCGCCCGCAGACACTGGAAGCGCGCCGTGCCAGAAGTCCCCTGCATTCCCCATAAAGCGGGAGTAGAAAACAGCCCCGGCAAAAACGGCGCCAATGCTGAGGAGAACAAGCGGGAGACGCATCACCCAAGGGCTCTCATGGGCATGGTCCAATGTATGATGGTCGCCCCGGAACTTCCCGTGGAAGGTCATAAAGATAAGACGCCAGCTATAGAAACTTGTCATCAGCGCGGCAATCAAACCGATCCAGAACGCAAAAGCGGCTGCATTGCTTTCTCCGGAGCCCGTATAGGCCGCTTCAATGATAGCATCTTTAGAGAAGAAGCCTGCAAACCCAATAGACGTGCCCGGAATACCAATACCGGTAATCGCGAGCGTGCCGATGATCATAGCGATATAAGTCCAAGGCACCTTCTTACGGATGCCGCCCATGCGGCGCATATCCTGCTCGTGATGGAGCGCGTGGATTACGGACCCAGCGCATAGGAATAAAAGCGCCTTGAAGAAAGCGTGGGTAAAGAGATGGAACATTGCCGCATTGTAAGCGCCGACGCCTGCCGCGAAGAACATATAGCCAAGCTGCGAACAGGTCGAATAGGCAATAACCCGTTTGATATCGTTTTGAACCAGAGCCACAGTCGCGGCAAAGAATGCCGTAAAGGCACCAATAGCAGTAATAAATCCGGCCGTAATCGGCGCAGCTTCGTAAATCGAGTGCGCGCGGCAAACAAGGAACACACCGGCGGTAACCATAGTCGCAGCATGGATAAGCGCAGACACTGGGGTTGGGCCTTCCATCGCATCGGGCAACCAAACGTGGAGGATAAATTGAGCAGATTTACCCATCGCGCCAATAAACAGAAGCATGGCAATGAGTTCCATCGCGTTGATTTCCATTCCGAGGAAAGGAAGAATGCGCGCGGAGTTGTCCCCTATGGCTGCGAAAACAGTATCAAATTCGACAGAGCCGAACACCAAAAAGATCGTCATGACGCCCAAAGCGAGGCCTACATCACCGACGCGGTTGGTCACAAAGGCTTTGATCGCCGCTGCATTGGCAGAAGGTTTTTTGTAGTAATACCCAATGAGGAGGTAAGAGGCTAAGCCGACACCTTCCCAGCCGAAGAAGAGCTGGATGAAGTTATCAGATGTCACCAACATCAACATGGCGAAGGTAAAAAGCGAGAGATAGGCAAAGAAACGAGGCTTATACTGGTCATCTTCCATATAGCCCCAGCTATAAAGATGGACGAGTGAAGAGACCGAATTGACAACGACGAGCATGACAGCGGTCAGCGTATCGATTTTAAACGCCCAATTGGCCTGGAGTCCGCCAACATCCATCCAGCGCAGGACGGTAACTTCCAGCTCTTTATGGCCCAAGCCGACTTGAACCAGAGAAACCCAAGACAAGATAGCCGCCACAAAGAGAAGCCCTGTCGTTATGATCATAGACGGTTTTTCTGGCAGGAATTGTTTCCCGAGCCGTGTGCCCATTAAGCCCGCAAGAGCCGCGCCTAAAAGCGGCAAAAAGACAATTAGATGATACATGTCCCTAGCCCTTCATCAGGTCGATATTTTCGACCGCGATGTTCCCTCTGTTTCGGAAATAGACCACCAATATGGCCAGCCCCACCGCAGCTTCCGCCGCGGCAACCGTTAGGATGAACAAGGCAAAAATCTGCCCTGCCATTGGATTACTCGTCGCGGTCTCTACCATATGGGTCGAGAAGGCGACAAAATTAATATTCACCGCAAGCAGAATAAGCTCGACACACATCAAGATAATGATGACATTTTTACGGTTCACGAAAATGCCGAACACACCAATGGTGAATAATATCGCGGCAACAATAAGATAATGGGATAGGCCGATTGTCATAATGCTCTCCTATCCTAAGCCTTGGCCAGGTTCGATATCGACCAATTCCACGCCGTCTTCTCTTGTCCGGGCCATTTGGTCCATTGCGTTTTGTTTGCGGACGCCTTCACGCTCGCGCAAAGTGAGGACAATTGCGCCTATCATCGCTACGAGTAGAACGATACCCGCTGCTTCGAAAAGGCCGCCATATTGTGTGTACAGAACAGCTCCGAAACGCTCCAAGTTAGAGAGTTCCTGTCCGCGCTCGACGACGGTTTGCGTCTCTCCGGCCACATACGCCCCGCCAACGAGAATCATCTCAAGAAGGAGGACAATCGCGACAACAGCGCCGATTGGAAGATAGCTGAGAAAGCCCTGCTTCAACTCAACGAAATCGACGTCGAGCATCATCACCACAAAGAGGAACAAAACCGCGACAGCCCCGACATAAACCAGAACTAAAAGAAGCGCCAAGAACTCCGCGCCCATAAGGATGAATAATCCTGCCGCTGAGAAAAAGGTCAGGATGAGATACATCACGGAATGCACCGGGTTGCGGGCGGCGACGACCATAAAGGCGGCCGCAACGGCGACAGCCGAGAGCAAATAAAATGAAAGGGCAGTTAACACGATGACAAGTCCTTTAGCAGAGTGAGACTCAGCTGAGTTCCTTTTGGGCGGCTTTAACGATAGGGAGCGTCTAAGGCCAGATTTTTTGCGATTTGATGCTCCCAGCGATCCCCATTCGCCAGCAACTTCTCTTTGTTGTAGTAAAGCTCTTCGCGCGTTTCGGTCGCGAATTCATAATTCGGGCCTTCAACAATCGCGTCGACCGGGCAGGCTTCCTGACACAGGCCGCAATAGATGCACTTGACCATATCGATATCATAAATCGTCGTCCGGCGGGATCCGTCCGGGCGAGGTTCAGCTTCGATTGTAATCGCCTGAGCCGGGCAAATTGCTTCGCAGAGCTTACAGGCGATGCAGCGCTCTTCTCCACTGGGATAGCGGCGAAGGGCGTGTTCACCCCGAAAGCGCGGACTAATGGGCCCTTTCTCAAACGGGTAATTGATTGTCACTTTCGGACTGAAAAAATATTTCACCGCCAAAATAAACGCACTGCTGAATTCCATCAACAAAGCGCCGCGAATGGCTTGCTTAATACGAGACATACGAGCCACTCCTTAAATCTTATCGCCGATAAAAACGACGATGGTGGATACAAACACGACCGCCACAAGCGAGGTCGGGAGGAATACTTTCCATCCCAAACGCATCAACTGATCATAGCGGTAACGGGGCACAATGGCTTTCACCATGGCAAACATAAAGAAGAGAAAGGCCGTTTTCAGAAGGAACCACAAAATAGGTGGTACAAATTGAAAGCCTACATCCAGAGGCGCGTGCCAGCCGCCAAAGAATAGAACGGTCATAACTGAGCAAAGCAGCATGATATTCACATATTCGCCGAAGAAATACATCAGGAAGGGTGTCGAGGAATATTCGACTTGATACCCGGCCACGAGCTCGGATTCCGCTTCCGGAAGGTCAAAAGGCGGACGGTTCGTCTCAGCCAAAGCAGAGATGAAGAACAGGATGCCCATATAAAACATGACGGGAAATAGCAGAAGATTCCAAATTCCAAACTCGCCGACGGGGTTTAGACGGAACATATTCCAATTAAAGAAACCGCCCGCTTGATAATTTACAATTTCCGTCAAATTCATGGAACCGGTGATGAAGATAACCGTCAGAATAATAAAGCCGATTGAGACCTCATAAGAGACCATTTGCGCGGCAGACCGCAGCGCGCCCATGAAGGGGTATTTGGAGTTAGAGGCCCAACCGCCGATGATAATGCCGTAAACGCCAAGCGAACTAATCGCCAGAATATAGAGAATGCCGATATTGATATCGGACATGACCCATCCAGGCGCAACAGGCACCACGGCCCAGGCGAGAAACGCCATAACAAGCGTTAAAACCGGCGCTAGAATAAATAAGAATTTGTCAGATCCCGCAGGCACGACAATCTCTTTGAAGAAGAATTTTAAAGCGTCGGCAATTGTCTGTAAAAGGCCAAAAGCCCCCACCACATTCGGCCCGCGGCGCATTTGAACCGCGGCCCAAATCTTGCGGTCAGCCAGAACGAGCGCGGCCACAAGCAACGCCAAAACAAGAACAAATCCAAGGACTTGCAGGAATTTTAGCCCAAACCAAACTAAGGGGGATAAGTCCCCCCAAAACGGGCCGGTCGCCAATATTGTCATCATATCAGCCATTATTCCGCCGCCACTTTAATATCTTCATCTGCAATCACAGCAGAGCACTCCGCCATCACATTAGACGCCCGGGCTATCGGGTTCGTCATATAAAAATCGGAAATCGGGTTTTTCAAAGCCTCACTCGAAAGCTCGCCCTTTACGCCCAATTTGCTGGTGTCAAAGGCCCCAGCATCAGTTGCCCCGGGGGCCACGTCCAGACTTATGAAAGTTGGGTGATCGGCAAAGAGCTTTTCACGTAGGGCGTGAATATTGTCGTACGGAAGCACTTTGTTCAAATGCCCTGACAAAGCCCGGAGGATGGCCCAATCTTCTTTGGCATCGCCTTTCGGCGCGATAGCGCGGGAGCCGAGCTGTACCCGGCCTTCCATATTTACATAAATACCGTCTTTTTCAGTATAGGCCGCACCGGGCAAGATGATGTCTGCGACATGCGCGCCTGCATCGCCGTGGTGGCCCTGATAAATTACGAAAGCGTCTTTTAGCTTGGACGTGTCCAGCTCATCCGCGCCCATCAAATAGACGGTTTCAATTTCGCCGGAGGCTGCGCCGTCAAGAATCGCGTCCGTCGACTTACCGTTCTCGCCTGGAACAAATCCCATATCCAGACCCGCCACGCGGGACGCGGCTGTGTGAAGGACATTAAATCCATTCCAATCGTCACGGACAATCTTGGAAGACATCGCGCCAACCGCGTTTAAAAGAGCTGCGCCGTCTTTTCCGCATAAGGCCGCAGCGCCAACAATGACAACAGGGTTTTTCGCCGCTTTAAACGTTTTTGCAAAACCGGAGCGCGACTTCGCAAATTTAGCCACATCCGCCGCAGAGCTGCCGACATGCTCAAACTCATAAGTTAAATCAGCGGCTTCTCCGATAACGCCGACTTCTGTATTGCCGGTCAGCCAAGCTTTACGGATACGCGTGTTCACCAAAGGCGCTTCATGGCGCGGATTGGTTCCGATGAGTAAGATAGCGTCTGCTTTTTCGACTCCGGCAATAGTCGTATTGAAGAGATATTCCTGACGAGCGCCGGTCCCCAAAATAGAGCCATCCTGACGGCAATCAATATTCTTAATCTCAAGCGTTTCAGCGAGATCTTTCATCGCTTTCATAGACTCGGCATCACATAAATCGCCAGCGATAACGCCAATTTTTTCGGGCGCGCCGGACATTTTTTCTGCGACCAAAGCAAGAGTTTCATCCCATCCTGCCGCGCGGAGCTTGCCGTTTTCGCGAATATAAGGTTTATCTAATCGCTGACGCCCAAGGCCATCCCAAACAAAACGCGTTTTGTCTGAAATCCACTCTTCGTTCACATCATCATTAACGACCGGCAAAATACGCAGAACCGCGCCGCCGCGGCTGTCCACGCGAATGTTAGAGCCAACGGCGTCCATCACATCGACGGATTCAATCTTGTCGAGCTCCCATGGACGGGCATTGAAAGCATAAGGTTTAGACGTCAGCGCCCCAACCGGACACAAATCGATAACATTACCGGAAAGCTCAGACGTCAGGGACTGTTCCAAATAAGTCGTAATTTCGGCGTCTTCGCCGCGCGAAGCCATGCCGATTTCCTGAACGCCGCCGACCTCGGTGACAAAGCGGACGCAGCGCGTACACTGAATACAGCGGGTCATGATCGTATTGACTAGGGGGCCCATAAATTTGTCATCGACCGCGCGTTTATTCTCTTCAAATCTTGAACTATCGCGGCCATAGGCCATTGCTTGGTCTTGCAGATCGCACTCGCCGCCTTGGTCACAAATCGGGCAATCAAGCGGGTGGTTGATCAGCAGGAATTCCATCACGCCTTCGCGCGCTTTTTTCACGACTTCGGAATTCGTGCGGATGTTGGCAGGCGTACCGTCGCGGTTTGGGCGGAGGTCTTTGACCTGTAAGGCACAAGAGGCTTGCGGCTTAGGGGCGCCTTCCCATTCGACGAGACACATACGGCAGTTACCGGCCACAGACAGGCGCTCATGATAGCAGAAACGCGGAATTTCCGCGCCGCCATACTCTTCGCAGGCCTGCATCAGAGTGTATTCGCCCGGCACTTCATATTCAGTGCCGTCAATATTGATTTTGCGTAGGTCAGACATTCTCTACTCCGCCGCCTCTACAAAGACAGGTTTATTGACGCGGTAATTATCGATGCGCTCTTCAATTTCGTGGCGGAAGTGACGGATGAGGCCTTGAATGGGCCAAGCCGCCGCATCGCCGAGGGCGCAAATTGTATGGCCTTCGACCTGTTTCGTCACGTCCAGCAGCATATCAATTTCGGACGTTTCCGCCTCGCCGCGCACCATACGTTCCATGACGCGCCACATCCAGCCCGTGCCTTCACGGCACGGCGTACACTGACCGCAGCTCTCATGTTTGTAGAAATAGGAAATCCGCGCGATCGCTTTCACGACGTCGGTGGATTTATCCATAACAATCATCGCCGCCGTTCCGAGACCGGATTGATTTTCGCGTAGCGCGTCAAAATCCATCAGGACTGTATCACAAATCTCTTTCGGCAGGAGCGGAACAGACGATCCGCCCGGAATAACGCATTTCAAATTGTCCCATCCACCGCGCACGCCGCCAGCATAGGTTTCAATCAGCTTTTTCATCGGAATAGAGAGGGACTCTTCGACGTTACAAGGCTTGTTGACGTGACCTGAAATCGAGAAGACTTTCGTGCCTTTATTATTGTCGCGTCCAAATTGCGTCCACCAGTCAACGCCGCGGCGCAAAATCGTTGGAACAACAGCGATAGATTCGACATTATTTACCGTGGTCGGGCAGCCATAAAGACCTGCCCCCGCCGGGAATGGCGGCTTCAAACGCGGCTGACCTTTTTTGCCCTCAAGAGATTCGAGCAAAGCCGTCTCTTCGCCGCAAATATAGGCCCCTGCGCCGTGATGCATATAGATATCGAAATCCCAACCGGAGCCGCAGGCATTCTTGCCGACAAGTCCAGCCGCATAGGCTTCGTCAATCGCCGCCTGCAGGCGTTGACGTTCCTGAATATATTCACCGCGTACATAGATGTAGCACGCATGGGCCTGCATAGCGAAGGACGCCACGAGACAGCCTTCGATCAGCAAATGCGGCTCATGACGGAGCATATCACGGTCTTTACAAGAGCCTGGTTCTGACTCATCGGCGTTGACGACAAGGTAGTGGGGACGCACGCCAACTTCTTTGGGCATGAATGACCATTTCAGGCCTGTCGGGAAACCCGCGCCGCCGCGTCCACGAAGACCGGAAGATTTCACCTGATCGATAATCCAGTCGCGCCCCTGCGATAAAATCGCTTCGGTGCCCAGCCAAGCTCCGCGGTCGCGCGCGGCATCAAGGCTCCAATCCTGGAACCCGTAGAGGTTCGTGAAAATACGGTCTTTATCTTGAAGGAGATCTGCCATGGTTATGCCTTACCCTTCTTTGCAGCCGTCTTCTTTGCCGCTTCTTTTTTATCGGCTGGCTTTTTCTTAGCAACTTTCTTCTCGGCGGCCTTAAGGTCGCGATCCAAATCTTTTGCCTGCTTAACCCATCCGTCACGCTTAATTCGCCCTGGGAATTTCTGAACCGTCTCTTCTACCTGTTTGATATCGGCCGCTTTCCAAGCGCCGATCTGGCGATAGTAATAAACGCCCTTTTCATTCAGGTCGCGCTCGAAAGCCGGGCCAATACCTTTGATTTTTTTCAAATCATCCTTAGGGCCATCCGTTGGGCCGTCCTCATATAGAAGCTGAATGTCTTTTTTCTGTTTCGCTTTCGCTTCGGTCTCGTCTTTCGTCATCCGCTCTGGAGCAGATTTAGAGGCGCGAGCAGGCTTCCCGGCGAATGGCTCTTCATCAACCAGACCTTCGGATAAGTCTTTACCGACATTGTCACCGCGCTTTTTCGGATCCCGACTGGCTTTCAACTCCGGATCGACCCAACCGCCGCGTGTGGCACGTCTTTCTTTCGGGTCCCACTCATAATAATTGAGCTTTGCTTTCTTGTCGGCATTAGGGAGCTGAACCATCTTTGTTGTGTGATATGGCGCATGACCTTTCAAAGTCAGCGCCCCGCCTTCCGGCTCAGAGGTATGCCGACCGCTTTGCGATCCCGGCTTGGGCTCTTTTCCGGCGACCAGGTCATCCAGAACGCTCTCAAGCGACTCCGCTGTGAGGTCTTCGTAATAATGATCGCTCTCGGAATTAGAAATCTGAACCATTGGCGCGTTGGCGCAGGAGCCGAGACACTCGACTTCAAGCCAAGACAGCTTGCCGTCCTTTGACAGCGTATTTTGCGCGCCGATTTTACGCTTGAGCATATCTTTTAACTCGTCAGACCCCCGCAGCCAGCAAGGCGTCGTACCGCAAAGCTGAACGTAATGCGTTCCGACGGGTCTCAGGTTAAACATGGTGTAAAAGGTCGCGACTTCGTAAACACGGATATAGGCCATGCCGAGCATATCGCCAACGAGGCGCAGAGCCTTCTCTGGCAGCCAGCCGTCGCCGTCCTTCTGAACAATCCAGAGCGCCGGAATCAGAGCCGAACGCTGCCGCCCGTCAGGATATTTCGCCACCCACTTTTCGATTTCTTTCTTCGCCTTGGCGGAGATTGAAAACTCGTCAGGTTGTCTTATGGCAAGACGTCTTGCACTCATCGGTCAATCTCTCCGAACACGATGTCGAGCGACCCGAGGATCGCGGAAACATCGGCGAGCATATGCCCTTTATTTAGATAATCCATGGCGGCCAAATGCGGGAATCCCGGCGCCCGGATTTTACAGCGGTAAGGCTTATTCGATCCGTCAGAGACGAGATAGACGCCAAACTCGCCTTTTGGCGCTTCGACGGCGGTGTAGACTTCGCCCTTTGGCACGTGAAAACCTTCGGTATAAAGTTTAAAGTGATGGATGAGCGCTTCCATGCTCTGCTTCATCACAGCGCGGCGCGGCGGCACGACTTTATTGTCTTCGGTCATGACCGGACCGTTCGGCATTTTCTCGAGACATTGCTGCATGATCTTCACGGATTCATACATCTCGTCGACGCGGCAGAGATAACGGTCATAGCAATCGCCGTTTTTGCCGAGCGGAATTTTGAAGTCGAGCTCTGAATAAACTTCATAAGGCTGCGTGCGGCGCAGATCCCATGGAATGCCCGACCCGCGCACCATAATGCCAGAGAAGCCCCAATCATAGCAGTCCTGCTTGGACACCACACCGATATCGACGTTTCGCTGTTTGAAAATTCTGTTTTCGGTGAGCAGCGTTTCAATATCGTTGAGCTTTTGCGGGAACTGTTCACACCATACAGCCAAATCATTCAGCAAGGCCTCAGGCAAATCCTGGTGCACCCCGCCCGGCCGGAAGTAATTAGCGTGCATGCGGGAGCCGCAGGCGCGTTCATAGAACACCATAAGCTTTTCACGCTCCTCAAAGCCCCAGACCGGTGGCGTCAACGCGCCGACATCCATCGCCTGCGTTGTCACATTCAAAAGATGGGACAGGATACGTCCAATTTCGGAATATATGACGCGGATAAATTGCGCGCGGCGCGGCACACCAATATTGGTCAGCTTTTCAATGGCGAGGCAAAACGCGTGCTCCTGATTCATCGGCGCGACATAGTCGAGACGGTCAAAATACGGGATCGCTTGCAGATAGGTCTTGTGCTCGATCAGTTTTTCCGTACCGCGATGCAAAAGACCGATATGCGGGTCAACGCGCTCAACAATCTCGCCCTCAAGCTCAAGGACAAGACGCAACACGCCATGGGCCGCGGGATGCTGCGGGCCGAAATTAATGGTGAAGTTACGGTCATCACCTTCGAGGATGGCTTCTTGTTTACTCATGACTTAGCCTCCTCCGCTTTCTCATCGCCCGGAAGGATATATTTCGCGCCTTCCCACGGGCTCATGAAGTCGAAGCTGCGGTATTCTTGCGGAAGGTTGACCGGCTCATAGACCACGGATTTGCGTTCTTCGTCATAGCGAACCTCGACAAAGCCGGAGAGCGGGAAGTCTTTGCGCAAGGGATACCCTTCGAAACCGTAATCGGTCAGCAGACGTCGCATGTCAGGATGTTCGTCAAAAACGATGCCGTACATATCGAAAGCTTCGCGCTCATACCAATTGGCGTTTGGGAAAACCTCGGCCACGGAATGCACGGGAATTTCTTCGTCGGTCGTCACTTTAATACGAATGCGCGTATTATGCGCCATAGACATCATGTGATAGACCACATCAAAACGGCGTTCGCGAGCCGGATAGTCTACGCCGCAAATATCAATCAAAGACGTAAATTTGCAAATCGGATCATCGCGCAAAAAGGTGATAACCTTCACGATTTCGGCGCGACGCGCATTAATGGTCAGCTCTCCAAAGGAGATTTCCGCAGAATTTACGGCATCGTCCATTTGGTCGACGATATGGTCTCTCAGATCTTCCATGACTATCTCTGAATATTGCCTTCGCGGCGGATTTTTTTCTGCAACTGCAAGATACCGTAAACGAGCGCTTCGGCTGTCGGAGGACATCCGGGCACATAAACATCGACAGGCACGATACGATCACAGCCGCGCACGACCGCGTATGAATAGTGATAATAGCCACCGCCATTGGCGCAGGAGCCCATAGAGATCACATAGCGCGGGTTCGGCATCTGGTCATAAACCTTGCGAAGCGCAGGCGCCATTTTATTAGTGAGCGTTCCCGCCACGATCATCACATCGGACTGACGAGGGGACGCGCGCGGCGCAAAGCCAAATCGCTCCACATCATAACGCGGCATAGAAGCCTGCATCATTTCAACCGCGCAACACGCCAAACCAAACGTCATCCACATCAAAGAGCCGGTACGAGCCCAAGTGACGAGGTCGTCAGAAGCCGCCGTGATAAAACCCTTATCAGCAAGCTGATTGCTTAGCCCGTCGAAAAACGGGTCATGCTTTTTGGGGTCGTAAGCGGGCGAGCCCATGTCGCGGGCCGCTTCGCCGTAATTGTTTTCAGGGGTGAGGATAGCCATAGTCGTCTCCTATTCCCAATCCAGTGCGCCGCGTTGCCATGCATAAGCAAGGCCTGCCGCCAGTTCCGCGAGGAAAATCATCACCACTGCCCAGCCCCAGAAGTCCACCTGATCGAGCGTCACGGCGTATGGGAATAGAAAGGCAACCTCAATATCAAAAATAATGAACAGGATGGCGACGAGATAAAATCGTACGTCAAATTTCATCCGCGAATCGTCAAAAGCGTTAAACCCGCACTCATAAGTCGAGATTTTTTCCGCGTCAGGATTGGACGGCGCAAAAATTTTGGCCGCGCCCAGAAAGACAAGGCTGAGGGCCGTGGCAATCGCAAAAAGGATAATAACCGGTAGGTATTCCAGCAAAAACTCGTTCATGACAGCTCTTATTACTTGTCTTTAAATTCGACCTGAAAGCGAGACCTGAAAGTGTACGGGACTCACGATTACACAATGTCCACAATCGGGCGGAACCTAGAGATGCGGCCACCAGATTGCAACAGTCCTTTAACGTGAAAACCACAGCTTTTCCACTGCGACACTTACACTAAATATGCGAATAAGTCGCAATAAAAGAAAGGCTTAGAGAGCTCTTATCAATCGTCTTTTGAGACAGGTAGAATGAGCATATCCCCGACCTCAACTGTCTTAGGCTGGGAAACAGCATAGGTCACGGCTCGGGCGATATCGTCCGGGCGGAGGGCGTCGGGCTTCTCATCGTCGAAAAAGGCCGTGTCGACCATGCCGGGCTCAATCAGGGTCACTCTACAGCCTGACCCCTTTAACTCGCCCCGCAGATTATAGGCGAGCGCGTTGGCGGCATGTTTGGAGACGGAGTACATGGACCCGTCCAGATAGCGCCGTCCGGCGACGGAGCCAGTCACCACGACATGGCCTTCAGCCTTTTTGATATAGGGCAAAGCGGCCTGAACCGTCTTGGCGAGGCCCATGATATTTATATCGACAATCGCTTGCCAGCTGTCTTGAGGCGCCTCAGAAAACCCGCCGGGCTTGCCGCCCGTCCCTGCATTGGCAAAGACGGCATCGATTTGGCCGAAGGTGTCATTGGCGATTTCAAAACATTTTTGGACTTGGGCAGAATTGGTGACATCACAATCCAGCACCAGCGACTTTCCCTCTGGCAATTCGGAGGCAATCTTTTCAAGCTCATCAACAGACCGCGCGGCGAGCGCGACATTCCAGCCTTCGTTTCCGAGCCGAAGCGCTGTCGCTTTGCCGATCCCTGAGGATGCGCCTGTGATAAAAATGGTTTGTGTTTTATTCTGGTCGCTCATAATTTTCTCCTGTGGTTACATAGTGAACCAGAGAAAACCACGAATGTTCCGATACCTGCCGGATTTTGGGGAGCCCTGAAACAGAGCCCCCAATTATATCACTCCGCCGCGTCCACGACAGGCACATCCAGTCGCGTCAGCATTTCCTTAGGAATAACTTGCCAGAAATGATTCCGCTCAAGCTCCCATTCAGAGAGAAGCTTTTCCGAGAACTCTGACCCTGTCAGCTCTGCATGGCGGCGGATAAGATCTTTGCATTCCTCTTCGTAATGCTCGGAACCGAAACGTTGCCAGACAACACTATCCGGGTTCACAGCTTTTTCGAACCGTTCCTTCGCGTCATAAACATAGGCCATTCCGCCCGTCATGCCGGCGCCGAAATTATCCCCGACTGAGCCAAGAATTACCGCAATGCCGCCCGTCATATATTCACAGCCATTTGTGCCGCAGCCTTCGACCACAGTTATCGCGCCGGAGTTTCGGACGCAGAAACGCTCCCCGGCCCGCCCAGCGGCCATCAATAGACCTTTAGTTGCGCCGTAAAGGCAAGTATTCCCGATGATCGCGCTGCTATGCCAATCAATCGGCGTGTGGCCTTGCGGAGAGACGATAATTTCTGCCCCTGAAAGCCCCTTGCCGACATAGTCATTGGCGTCGCCGTCCAAAACAAGGCGCAAACCTTTCATGCCGAAGGCGCCGAGCGATTGCCCGGCGGAGCCGCGAAGCCGAACCGTAAGCTGTCCGTCTGAAACGCCTTCTGCGCCAAAGGTCTTGTAGAGATGCGAACTTGTCCGGGTCCCAACGGCGCGATGCGTATTCTCGACGCCGTAAGTGAGATAGGTTTTTTCGCCCCGCTCAAAAAACTGGCCTGCATCCGCAACAATCTGTTTGTCCAGAGAGTCCGGCACATCGACACGTTGCAGGCGCGTATCCTTTACGCGCTCATTATCAACGCGAGCCAGAATCGGGTTTAGATCCAGATCGTCGAGGTTTTCCGCGCCGCGGCTGACCTGAACCAACAGATCCGAACGGCCAATGACATCGTCCAGCGATTCAAATCCGAGCTCAGCCAGAATTTCGCGGACGTCTTCGGCAATGAACGTCATCAGATTAATAACCTTCTCCGGCGTTCCGGTGAACTTCTCACGAAGCGCCGGATCTTGAACGCAGACGCCAACCGGGCAGGTATTGGAATGGCACTGACGCACCATGATACAGCCCATAGCCACAAGCGAGAGGGTACCGATACCGTATTCTTCCGCGCCGAGCATTGCCGCAATCACAATGTCGCGGCCTGTTTTCAGCCCGCCATCTGTCCGGAGCGTGACGGAGTTTCTGAGATTATTTAGCGTCAGAACCTGATGCGCTTCGGAGAGACCGAGCTCCCACGGCATACCCGCATATTTGAGCGATGTATTGGGCGACGCGCCTGTCCCGCCATTGTGGCCCGCGATCAGGATAGTATCGGCCTTGGCCTTGGCGACCCCGGCGGCGATTGTCCCAACGCCGGAAGACGCGACAAGTTTGACGGCCACGCGCGCAGTCGGATTTATCTGTTTCAGATCGTAAATCAGCTGCGCCAAATCCTCGATGGAATAGATATCATGATGCGGCGGCGGTGAAATCAGGGTCACCCCCGGAGTCGCGTTTCGAAACTTTGCAATCATGTCAGTGACTTTAAACCCAGGAAGCTGACCGCCCTCCCCCGGCTTAGCGCCCTGGGCCACTTTGATTTCAATTTCATAACATTGGTTGAGATATTCCGCGTTCACACCGAAACGTCCGGAGGCAATCTGCTTGACCGCAGAGTTCGGATTATCGCCATTTGGCAGCGGATTATAGCGGGCGCGGTCTTCGCCGCCCTCACCTGAGACGGATTTCGCCCCAATCCGGTTCATCGCAATATTCAGCGTGCCATGCGCCTCGGGCGACAAGGCGCCAAGCGACATACCCGGCGTACAGAAACGCCGCCTGATTTCATTGACGCTTTGGACGCGGCGAATTGGCAAAGATTTGGAGGTTGTACGGAAATCCAGCAAATCCCGAATTTGGATCGGGTCCGCCGAGTTCACGGTCTCGGCATATTGCTTGTAGAGCTTATAATCTTCGCGTCCGACAGCTTCCTGGAGCATGTGGATCATATCCGCCTTATAGGCATGGCGCTCGCCTCGTGCGCGAACACGATAAAGACCCCCAACCGGTAGGCGCACGACGGCGCTGTCGTAAGCCTTCTCATGCACTTCAAGGATTTTAGCCTCGAGACCTGCCAGACCGATACCCGAAATCCGGCTTGTCATGCCCGGGAAATTAGCGCCGACCAGAGCGCGAGACAGACCCATGGCTTCGAAATTATTGCCGCCCCGATAGGATGAGATAACGGAAATCCCCATCTTAGAGATAATTTTTAGAAGGCCGCCTTCAATGGCCGCTTTATATTGCGCCACGGCTTCATCGGCGCTCATATCCAGCAATCCGCGTTTTACACGATCCATCAAGGAATCTTGCGCCATATAAGCATTTACGCAGGTTGCGCCGGCCCCGATCAGAACAGCAAAATAATGCGTATCGAGACATTCGGCAGAGCGAACGAGAATAGAGCACGAGGATCGCAACCCGTCATTCACCAGAGCCGTTTGAACCGCGCCGGTGCAGAGGATCATAGGCGCCGCAGCGCGGGTTTCATTCGTATTTTCGTCCGTCAGAACGATGTTTTCGACTCCGCGCGCCACCGCGTCTTTGGCTTCTTCGCGAATGCGCCGGAGCGTATCACGCAGAGCGCGCCCGCCGGATTCTTCGCCTTCTGGAACCGGGAAAGTACAGTCAATCAAGGTGATTTTATCACCCACCATTTTGGCGAAACGATCATACATGCCCGTGGTCAGCACAGGACTGTCGAGAACATACATCTCATTTGTCTGAGCGCCTGTCTCCGCTAGAATATTGCGCAGATTACGAAAACGGGTTTTGAGTCCCATCACTCGCGTTTCGCGTAAGGGGTCAATCGGTGGGTTCGTAACCTGCGAGAAATTCTGACGGAAATAATGCGACAGAGGTCTATAAATATCGGACAGAACAGCGAGAGGCGTATCATCGCCCATAGAGCCGATGGATTCTTTGCCGGTCTCGGCCATAGGACTCAGAATTAGCTCCTGATCTTCCAATGTCTGTCCACAGGAAAGCTGGCGACGGGCAAGCGATTCACCCGACAAGGCGGGCTCTGGCTCCGGCCCTGAAAGCTTCTCATCCAGATTAATAACTTTTTCGAGCCATTTTTTGTAAGGCCGCTTCTTGGCGAGCTCATTCATAATTTGAGAAGACGTATAAAATTTGCCTTCTTCCAAATCGACAGCGATCATGCGGCCGGGCTTGAGCGCGCCTTTACGGACAATATCCTTTTCCTCGATAGGGCACATACCGGCTTCTGACCCTACCGCCAATATGCCTTGATTTGAGATTGCATAACGCAAAGGACGCAAACCATTCCGGTCTAATCCGGCCATGACCCAGCGCCCATCATAGGCCGCCAGAGCCGCCGGGCCGTCCCAAGGTTCCATCACCGCATTGCAATATTCGTAAAGCGCCCGCCAGGAAGGCGGCATTAAATCGCCGCGCTTTGAATAGGCTTCGGGGACTAACAGCGTTTTCGCCATAGGCGCAGACCGCCCGGCCCTCACAAGCAGCTCAAACACGGAGTCCAGAGCGGCAGAATCAGAGCTTCCCTTTTGAATAATCGGTTTTACATCTTCGGCGCGGTCGCCAAAGGCGCTATTTGCCATTTTGATTTCATGGCTTTTCATATGGTTTGTATTGGATTTTAGCGTGTTGATTTCGCCGTTATGCGCGAGCATCCGAAACGGCTGGGCCAGCCACCATTGCGGGAATGTGTTGGTAGAATAACGTTGGTGATAAATCGCGGCGCGGGAGACAAAACGTTCGTCCTGCAAATCCGTGTAAAAATTATCAATATCCTGCGCGAGGAACATGCCTTTATAAATGACGGTTTGAACCGAGAGTGAGCAGATATAAAAACTCGGAATCGCTTCGGCGATAACGCGTTTTTCAATCCGGCGGCGCACGATATATAGCTCGCGTTCCAGTGCGTTGCCTTTACGGCCTTTCGGATCGCGGAAAAGAACCTGTTCAATAGCGGGCCGCGTGGCTTTGGCTTTCTCGCCGATAATGTCGATATTGATGGGGACCTGGCGCCATCCGTATATGTAAAATCCTTCTTTGAGAAGCTCGGATTCAACAATCGTTCGCGCCGATTCCTGCGCAATAAAGTCAGTGCGCGGGAGGAATATCATCCCGACGGCAATTTTGGCCGCGCTGGCTTTATGACCGGTATTTTCGACTTGCGCACGGAAAAATTCCTGCGGGATGTCCATGCGGATGCCGGCCCCGTCTCCGGTTTTCCCGTCCGCATCGACGGCCCCTCTATGCCAGACATTCTTAAGCGCTTGAATGGATTTCTCTACGACGTCTCGGCGGGGCGAGCCGTCAATAGAGGCCACCAATCCAACGCCGCAATTGGCGCGTTCATGCGCCGGGTCATAAGCGTTTGCCGCAATCAAAGCGTCGCGTTTTGTTTCGTAATCTTTTAGCCAATCAGACATGTTTCTGGCTTTCTATAAATTCGTTTAAGACCTGCGCGCCGGTTTTGTGCGGGGCGTCGTCGGGTAAGGTATAATAGTGAGGCGCTTCGTCGGTAAAAATATGAGAGGTTAGCTTGAGCCCTTGGGTTTCAGCGAGCGTCCCCACGGAAACGCTGAAATCCTTTTCTTCGCCCTGCATGCGCCAAAACAGAGTGGCGCCGCAGGTTTTACAGAACCCCCGGTCGCCGTGCTCAGACGCTTGATACCAAGTTAGGCCGTCCGTTTTCTTAAGTTTCACGCCTTCTGCTGTATGAAGTCCGATAAACGCACTCCCCCCATTTTGCTGACGACACATTGAGCAATGGCACGCATGAAGCTCGACGGGCGCGCCGCATACTCTGAAAGTGACTTCGCCGCACAGGCATTTTCCAGCTACTTCCTTCATCGCTTTATTCCGCCGCGACTTTGGTTTCAGCGCGTTCGAGCTCTCGCAAATATTTGTGCATATGCTCCGCTGCGTCCCGGCCCTCGCGAATGGCCCAGACAACAAGGGACGCCCCTCGAACAATATCTCCGGCCGCGTACACGCCCGGCAAATTAGTCTCAAAGGACAATGGATTAACCCGGACTGTGCCCCACCTTGTGGTCGTGAGTTCTTCCGACATAACTTTCATATCTTCGGGGGAGAAACCCAAAGCTTTGATGACAAGATCCGCCTCTACATCAAATTCGGCACCTTCAATCGCTTCCGGGCTTTGGCGTCCGGAGGCGTCTTTTTGGCCGAGACGCATACGGTCGGCGCGAACGGCGCTGGCGTTACCGCCTTCATCATGAATAGATTTCGGCGCAGCTAGCCATTCAAAACTCACGCCCTCTTCTTGGGCATTGGCTGTTTCGCGTCTTGACCCGGGCATATTGGCGTGATCCCGGCGGTAAAGGCAGGTTACGGACTTCGCGCCTTGGCGCACCGCCGTCCGGACGCAATCCATGGCCGTATCACCGCCGCCAATGACGACGACATTTCTGCCTTCTGCTGTCTCGCCGACAACCTCATCCCCCAGGCCGCGCTTGTTGGAATTGATTAGGAAGGGCAGAGCCGCGCTCACCCCTTCGGCGCCGCTCCCCGGACATTCGAGGTCGCGGGCTTTATAAACGCCAGTGGCAATCAAAACGGCTTGATGTTTTTCGCGGAGCTTGTCGAAGGTAATATCGACGCCGACATCGCAATTCATGACGAACTCAATTCCGCCCTCCTCCAAACGTTTCGTGCGTCTCTGGACAATTTTCTTCTCGAGTTTGAAATTCGGAATGCCGTAAATCAAAAGCCCGCCGGCCCGGTCATGGCGATCATAAACTGTGACCTGCCATCCCTGAAGGCGAAGTTGCTCTGCCGCCGCAAGTCCGGCTGGACCTGCACCGATAATGCCGACGCTCCCGGCGCGTTCCCGGAGGGGCTTGATAGGCTCAATCCACTCTTCCTCCCACGCCGTGTCCGTCAGATACCGCTCAACAGATCCAATTGTTACTGTGCCGTGGCCGGACTGCTCAATAACGCAAGAGCCTTCGCAGAGACGGTCTTGAGGACAAATCCGCCCACAAATTTCAGGCATGTTGTTCGTCGCACTGGACACTTCCCACGCTTCCTTCACGCGGCCTTCTGCCGTGAGTTTCAGCCAGTCGGGGATATTGTTTTCAAGGGGACAATGATTCTGGCAGAACGGGACGCCGCATTGAGAGCAGCGCGAGGCTTGCTCTTCAGCTTTCGCTTCAACGTAATCACCATAGATCTCCAAAAAGTCATCACGGCGCTCATTTGCAGCCCTTTTTTCAGGCATGTCCCGCTCAGTTTGGGTGAATTTCAACATTTTATTTGGCTTAGCCATAAGGCCCTCACTTAATATTCGCGCCTCCTCTACACCTTAACGTCTAAAAGAGCAAGATGCGACAATTTGTCAATTTTTGATATTTATTAAAAATAGAATGACTCTTATCCGCTTGTTTTTATTATACTTTACGATATTTATTGCTTAGCGTGTAAATTCCTTCAAAAACTACACGAAAGAAAACTTAGGACAAAATTCTACGTTTTACAGAGCTTCAATCTACTTTTGCAGGTGCCTGACACTACTCCGCCCTAATAAAGCCGTAACCTTCAGCGCATAGAGACAGACCATGTCATGGCTGCACCTCACAATACTGGCTATCATTCAAGGACTGACGGAGTTTTTACCCATTTCAAGTTCCGCACACCTGATTTTGCCCGCCAGAATCCTAGGGTGGCAGGATCAAGGGCCGCTCATTGATGTGATGGCGCATTTCGGCTCGCTCTTTGCCGTTATTCTGTATTTCCGCAAAGATGTGGGCTCAATATTTACAGGCTTGATTGATCTGCTGAAGCGTAGGCTTAATAGCGACTCAGTTTTGGCGCTAAATCTGATCATCGCAACTCCGCCAGCCCTACTCCTCGGCGCGATCCTACGCTTCGGCGGGTGGGACGACGCTATCCGCTCGCCTCTTATTATTGCGATCACAACGATCATATTTGGGGTATTGCTGTGGCTCTCCGACATCTGGGGAAAAGAAACGCGAACCACCGAAGATTTGACTTGGAAAGGCGCGTTCGGGCTGGGACTTGCTCAGGCCGTCGCCCTTATTCCGGGAACGTCACGTTCGGGCATCACCATGACAGCCGCTCGAGCGATGGGTCTGACCCGGGTTGAATCAGCCCGCTTTTCTATGTTGATGAGCCTCCCCATTATTGGTGTAGGCGGCCTATTTGCGCTTTATAGCCTAGCAGGGGCCGATGCCAATGAGTTATCTGGGGCGAGCCTGACGGACGGTCTCTGGGTTGCCGCACTCTCTTTTATAGCGGCTTTTGCTTGCATCTCCCTTTTCATGAAATGGATCAGCCGTATTGGAATGCTCCCCTTTATGCTTTACCGCATGGCTTTAGGCGCCGCGCTATTGCTTTGGATTTTTTGCGCCTAAGCCTTTATGAATTAAAAATAATTTATCATAGGCTAAGTTACTGAAAACCATTCTGGACAGCAGAGCACAAAGCATTCTAGCAAAGCTCAATGGTATCACGATTTGCTCTCCTCGGCCTTACCGCCCTCGTTTTCTCAACGCTTAGCTCAGCGAATCCCAGCGCCACGACGAAAACAAGTCAGCAATCGAATTTGATCCCCTCTATTGAGACTGAAATATTTGACCTTAGGGCTCAGGAGATCATGTCAAAACTCGAAATCGCTGGACTTGCCATGGCTATTGTCGAAGACGGCAAAATCACTTTTGCCAAAGGCTATGGTGAAACTACGAGTGGATCGGGCGATCTTGTCTCTGCAGATACTGTTTTCCGCTGGGCTTCTGTTTCAAAGGGCGTTGCCGCCCATGTTCTTGTCGACATGGCAAGAAAGGGAAAGTTGAAACTCGACACCCCTGCCTCTGATCTAGCCCCGACTCTGAAATTGCCGCCTTCTGACACCAAAGTGGATATTACCCACCTTCTCTCTCATCAAATCGGGATTGTCAGAAATGCTTATGACGACAAAATAGAGGGCGGAATGGGCGCAAAAGAAATCCGGTTTATGCTGGAGGGTCTACCCTACCAATGCGCGCCGACGACCTGCCATACCTATCAAAATGTGGCTTATGACGCCGCCTCTGAAATCGTGCAAACTCTAACGGGACTGCCTTATAAATCCGTGGTTCAAACAGAAGTTTTTGACCGCTTTGGCATGAGCACAGCCAGCGTCAGCTATGAAGGGCTCTTACAATCCAAATCTTGGGCGAAGCCGCACGGCCGTAAAAGAGAGTTAATAGACAGCGTTAAACCGACTTATTACCGCGTTCCGGCAGCGGCCGGCGTAAATTCTTCAATCAAGGATTTGGCTCGATGGATGGTCGCTCAAATGGAAGACGAGTTCCCCGGCGCGGTCTCTGAGTCTGAAAAACGGCAAGCCGCCTTACAAACCCCGCTCATTCGGACACGTCGCGAACAGCGCTATATTAACCGCCGTTTCGGCCAAATGACGAACGCCCATTATGGAATGGGCTTCCGGGTCTATAATTACAAAGGTCATAAAGTCGTCGGCCATCGCGGCGGGGTTGAAGGGTATCGCTCCCTTATACTTCTCGATCCAGAAAAGCGTTCAGGCATCGCTGTGATGTGGAACAGCCCCCACTACCAACCGACAGGACTGCAGTTCGAATTCATGGATCAGCTATACGGCCTGCCGAAACAGGACTGGCTAAAACTAGACGAGGAAAGCTAGGTCTTTTGCTTTTGCGTCCCAAAACGCTTTTGCAGCCAGAATGTCAGTCCAATGGCAGCAACGGCCAGCAAGATAAAGACGAGCGACATCATCCGTCCATCGAGCCCAGCGAAAACGCCTTTCGCCAAAAGCGCCACGACAAGAATTTTTGGGATAATCCCTAATGCTGTTCCAATAAAGAAAGACCGGATGGTAATTGACGAAACGCCTGCGGCCATATTGACGAGAATGAAAGGCCCCGTCGGGACAAGACGCACGACAAAGCTCCATAAAAGCCCGTTGCGTTTGATACGGTCCAAAACATTCCCAAGCCGGGGCCCGGTCAAACGGCTAAGCCTTTCGCGGCCCAAAAGATCCGCAAGCCAAAAGTTCAACATCGCGGAAACCAGCGTGGCTATCCAAGAATATATAGCCCCGGCGGTAGGTCCAAACGCGACAACTGAAACTGTAATTAGCGCCCATTGCGGAAGACCGAAAAAAGAGGCGACCGTGAATATCATGATAACGACCGGGAGCCCCCAGATAGAGCCCCGGAGACTTTGTAGACGCTCTTCATATAGGGTCAGGTCAATATCGAAAACAAATCGACCCAGAACGAATGTGGCGACAATCACGAGGGAAAGAATGACCGCAAATATCAGGGAGCGGCGACGGGTCATGAAGGTTCCCATAGATGAATATCTTTTTCTATCATATTGATATTCAATTCTTCTTTACGTTTCCAATCAGCGCATTGGTTCCGAAACCACGTCATTTGTCGTTTGGCAAAACGACGCGTGTCCCGCATTGCTAACTCTATGGAGCGATCATAATCCAGCTCCCCTTTTAAATGCCGTAAAAGATGCGACAGGCCAATCGCTTTTAACATTGGAGCTGATTGTTCAGGTCCATATTCTTCAAACACGGCCTTGGCTTCATCCAATCCGCCCTCTGCAACCATAACTTCAAATCGAGAATTTATCCGCTGATAAAGGGCTTCTCTCGGCGGCATTAACACGTAGCGTAGTGCATAGGCTGCCGGGATTTCGGGACGGGTATTTGACTGCCAATGGTGCAACGGACGACCTGTCTGTTTCACCACACTCAGAAGACGCGTCAGGCGTTGCGGGTCATCGCCTTGCAAGCGGACTGTGCCAATGGGATCGAGAGCTCTCGCCTCTGCCAAAACTGACGCAATTCCCTCAGCTTCAATTCGGTTGTCGATTTTACGAATAAGGTCGGGGTCGATTTCTGGAACGGCGGCTAGGCCCTCGAAAAGAGATTTAAAATAGAGCCCGGTCCCGCCGACCAGTATCGGAATTTTCCCTCGCGCGAGAACGTCCAACACAACAGGCATTGCCGTCCTCACCCACTGCCCGCCGGAATAATGCGTTTTCCCGCTAACATAGCCATATAGGTGATGCGGCGCAGCTTTCATATCCTCGTCACTGGGCCGCGCGGACAAAATACGGATATCGGAATAAACCTGCAGAGCGTCCGCGTTGATAATTTCGCCATCAACAGCTTTTGCGAGGCTAAGCGCTGCGCCGCTCTTGCCGCTGGCAGTCGGCCCTGCAATACACAGGACGGGTTTCATCGACCGAGACGATATCATTGGAGCATGCCCATTATGGCAAACGCGATAGACCAAATTCTAACACTTGTCCTGAAGAAAAAGGACGCATCGGCCCTAGAAAGTCTTCTTTCAGACTTGGAGTTGACGGCAATAACTCCTCTATCCGAAGGGAAGGCCGCCGAAGGCGTTCCGCCTGAGACCCTGACAAAGGACTCTATTGAGGCGGCTCTTACAGATGCGGGCGTGGAAGCAGATTACTGCCTGCAATCTAAAGCGGGCCGGAAAAAGAAACTTTTGATTTGCGATATGGATTCTACTCTTATCGGCCAAGAGTGCATTGACGAGTTGGCGGATTTTGCAGGATTTAAAGAGAAAGTCAGCGCCATCACCGAACGCGCCATGCGGGGTGAAATCGGCTTTGAGGGCGCTCTTACGGACCGTGTGGCCCTGTTGAAAGATCTCCCCCTCTCCGACCTACAGACCTGCTTTGAAGATCGCATCAGGATCAATGAAGGGGCCAAAACACTTTGCGCCACAATGAAAGCCAATGGGGCGGAAACAGTTGTCGTTTCTGGCGGTTTCACCTTCTTTTCTAGCCGCGTTGCCGAAGCGGTCGGGTTTGAGAACCACCACGCTAATATCTTATTGGATGATGATCAGGCACTCACAGGTCAGGTTCAACCTCCGATCTTGGGAAGAGAAGCGAAGCTGGAGCGATTGAAAGAATATTCGCAGGATTTGGGAGGGCCAGAGGCGGCTGTAGCGATTGGCGACGGCGCCAATGACCTCGCCATGATCACGGCCTCAGGACTTGGGATAGCTTATTACGCAAAGCCTGCGGTGGCCGCTGCGGCGCATTGCGCGATCAATCACTCTGACTTGCGGACAGCACTTTATTTTCAAGGCTATAAAGACAGCGAGTTTGTTGAAGCTGGCTAGATCTTACGACGTAACCGTCAAGGCATAGAAAATATAGTTCCCGCCCCGATTAATTAGGAACGTTACCGGAGCTTCAAATTCTTTTCCGGCCTCAATGGCTTCTTCAAAAGCTTTCGGAGAATCAACAGGTTCGAACCCAACTTCTTCGATAATGTCTCCAACGAGAATTTTACCGCTGGCTTCGGCATATCGGTCTACCTTCGCAACGCGCACGCCTTCGATACGATCATCAATACGATACTTGGCCCGCGTTTCATCGCTTAGAGCTTCGACGTAAATTCCGTTTACAGAACGTTCTGCATTATTTTCTTCTTCGGCGCGGCGCTCTTCTTCCTCTTTGGTGACTTGCTCTTCAAGTCTTTCAATGGTGACGCTGACCGTGCGCGTGCGGCGCTTGCGAATATAGCTTATTTCCAGAGCTTCGCCAATTTCAGCCTCAGCAATACGGCGGCTCAGCAAGCGGGAGTTTTCCAGCCGCTCTCCGGCAACGGCGGTAATCAAGTCTCCTTTTTTTAAGCCGGCCTTTTCGGCAGGTGAATCCTTCACAATTGAGGTTACAAGCGCTCCGTAAGTGTTATCCAATCCATAGGACCGAGCGAGTGTCGGGCTAACCTCTTGAGGTCTCACGCCCAAATACCCTCGGCGTGTCTCTCCGAATTCGATGAGTTGACTAACCACGGATTCTGCGAGTTCGGACGGCACCGAAAAACTGATGCCGACACTATAGCCGGTCGGCGACAGTATGGCCGTATTTACGCCAATAACATCGCCGTTCATGTCAAAGAGAGGGCCGCCGGAATTGCCCTGGTTAATGGCAACATCGGTCTGAATGAAATCATCATAGCTGCCATGAGAGATGTCGCGATTACGAGCCGAAATGATACCGGCCGCAACAGAGCCGGAATAGCCAAACGGGTTACCAATAGCGATCACCCACTCACCTACCTCGGCGGTGTCGGAATCCCCGAAAGTGACAAATGGAAGATCATTGCCCGTGTCTATTTTAAGCACCGCAATATCTGTGGCCGGGTCGCGGCCAATCAATTCAGCCTCATAGCTATCGCCGCTTGGAAACGTCACTTCGATGACGTCGGCATCTTCAATAACATGATTATTGGTGACAACATGGCCAATAGCGTCAATCACAAAGCCTGACCCGAGAGATTTTGACACCCGACCATCGCGGTCATTTCCACGTCCGAAGAAGTCATTGAAACGCTCAAGAGGAGAGCCCTCTGGGAACGCCGGAACATTCTCGGTATCGATCTGGATTGTCTGAGCGGTTGAGATGTTCACAACGGAAGGGCTCAACCGTTTTGTCAATTCCGTGAAGCCGTCAGGCGCGGGACGAGCCAGAGCGGCGCTAGACAGCGAAAAACAAAGACAAACTGAAAGTATAAGAGCTTTAAACATAGCTGAACATTAAACGCGCGGCGCATTTTGCCAAGGGGGTCTAAGGCCGCAGTAACAGCTAATTTCCTAACAATTGCGTCAGGAAAGCAAGCTTACCCCGAAAAGGAGCAGACAGACCCCGACAAAAACAGAGATAGCACCTGTAATATGGAGGTCTCTTTCGTCGGCTTGCTCTAAGAATTCTCTGTAGGCGCGCCGAAGTCCGCCGGGAAAAATAGCCCAGACAGCCCCCTCAAGGGCCAACGCACCGCCAAAGGCGATGAGCAATATGGCCGAAATGCTCATATTTTATCTGCGGTTTGGATATTAGCGGTTACTACGCGGACCTTGCTGGTTGTCCAGGTATCCAAGGAAGTCACTATCAGGGGAAAGAACATAGGTTGATTTTCTTCCGAGTCCCTTCTTGTAGGCTTCCATTGAGCGGTAAAAGGCGAAAAACTCTGGGTCAAGATTATACGCTTCGGCATAAATACGGTTACGCTCTTTATCCCCCTCACCTCGAATAATTTCGGCCTGTTTGCGCGCATTCGCCAACAGAATTTCGACGTCTTTATCCGCTTCAGCTTTGATGGTTCGCTTGGAACGCTCACCTTCACCCCGTTTCTCTGCGGATTGCTCTTGCCGGTCGGCTGACATTCTTTCAAAAACGCGCGCTGCGTTTTCCGGCGGCAAATCTGCTCGCTTGATACGGACATCTTCAATTTTCAGTCCAAAACGACCGGCAGTGGCACGGGCGTTAGCACGGTCTTCAATCGCATTCATAAGGTCGAAACGCTGACCGGAAATAATTTCGGAGCTTTCTACACTCCCCAGAATATCCCTGGAAAGTGAATCCAGAATATTGCTCAATTGGATCTCAGCGACATTTCGGGTATTAAAGGCTTCATAAAACCGTCTGACATCAGTGATGCGGTATCGAATAAACGCGTCTACAATGAGACGTTCCTGATCAGAGGCCAAAATTGGCTCACTATCAAGATCGAGCACGAGGTTTTTCCGGTCATAAAGCCGAACCTCTTCGATAAGCGGGATTTTAAACTTGAGACCAGCGTCTTCTTCAATGCCATAAGCATTTTCGGTGCGGACGGGGTCACCAAAACGAAGAACCAGAGCCTGCTTATCTTCACGAACGGTATAGAAACTGCTCATCACGATAACGACGAGAATTACCAGCGCGACGGCTAAACCAATAAACTTACTGTTTTGCATTAATTCGCTCCTGCCGGTTTACCGAGTTTATCAAGCGGAAGGTATGGCACTACGCCATTTCCGGCCTCATTATCGAGGATAATTTTATCGGCATCGCCGTAAATATCTTCGATGGTTTCCAAATACATACGTTGACGCGTCACGCGGGGCGCTTGGCTATACTCTTGATAAATCAGGCGGAAACGCTCTGCTTCACCTTCGGAGTTCGCAATCACTGAGTCGCGATAGCCTTCTGCCTCTTGGATAAGACGGGCCGCGGTACCTTCTGCTTCCAATACCTGAGTATTACGATAGGCACGGGCTTCGTTAACGGCGGTTTCCGCTTCTTGCTGCGCGTTCACAACATCCAAAAAGTCATCTTCGACTTCTGCGGGCGGGTCGGTTTTCTGGAACTGAACATCGTTCACCAAAACGCCTGCCTCATATTCATCAAGAAGCACTTGCAATTGTTCGGTCACGACACCGCGTAATTCTTGACGGCCTGTCGTGATAATGGGGTCAAGTTCATTATTACCGATAACTTCACGGACAACACTTTCAGCTGCAGATTTTACCAAATCATCCGGTTGGTCCACTTTAAACAAATAAGACTCCAGATCCTTGATAACCCACAAGACAGTAAAGTTGATATCGACGATATTTTCATCGCCGGTCAGCATTAGCGCCTCTGCCGTCGAGTTCACACCTACGCGTGTTTCGCGCTGAGACGTAACGTTCCTAACAATTTTGGTTTCGATAGGCGGAGGCAATTTAAAATGAAGGCCTGGCCCGGCTGTGCGCGTATAGTCGCCAAATCGAAGAACAACTGCGCGTTCGTTACCTTGCACGGTAAAAATTGATGTAAACAATAAAAGGACTACAGCTGCGGCAACAAAAATCCACTTAGGAATTGTAATGTCTCCGCCGCCGCCGCCGCCGGAAAATCTGCCGCGGCCGCCCCCAGAGCCGCCGCGTTTTACGCGCGATTTAAAGCCCTGAATGACATTATCGAGGTCGGCAGACCCTTCGCCCGGTTTAGGACGATCCCGATCCGGACGACCATTGCCGCCTTGCCCGCCCCATGGATTATTCCCTTTGCCCGAGCCTTTACCGCCGGAGCCTTTGGGTTTTCCCCAAGGGCTATTGTTTTTGTCATCTGCCACAAATCTCTCCGAAAAGTCTTTTCATATACTTGGCTGTCTTGAGCCGGCTTATCAAGGGCTATACGTGCGAAACTCTGTCCCAAATCTGGGCCACGAAATCATATTCATCCTTGGATGCCTTCAATCCCGTTTTTTCCTCCGTCAGCACCCATTTTTTCGTGTCCGGCGCCTCAAAAAACGCGTCTCCTTCAGGCTCTGCCAGAACCTGCGTGATATATTGGCGGTCTATATGAGGCATGAGCGTACGGTAGAGCTGCGCCCCGCCTATCACCATAACTTCACTTGCGCCGTTTAATCCGGCGAGCTCGTAGCCCCGCGCGACGAAAGCTTTCATATCTGAGAACACTTCTGCCTTGGGCGCTTCATAGCTTACATCCCGCGTCAGGACAAGATTTGGCCGGCCCGGAAGCGGGAATGGCAGGCTTTCCCATGTCTTGCGCCCCATTAAAACCGGTTTGCCCAGAGTGATGGATTTAAAGAGTTTCAAGTCAGTCGGTAAATACCATGGCAAATCGCCATTTAGGCCGATAACGCCGTTCTGCGCCCGCGCAACAATTAGAGAAAGTCTTGGGTTTGGAATCTCAGGATGAATGGACATAGAGGGCCGATACACGATAGAGCAAAAGAGGTATAGCGAAAGCGAAGGAAATCGGGCTGCATGACTAAAGAAAAGAAAATCGCTGCAGCCTCAACGATGCAAGAGACAGCTTGCGAAGAGTCCGAGAGCCGCAAACCCACCACGAGTCTCTTTTCGGTCAAATACACCCTTCTCTATGTTCTGCTGATTCCTTTCATCAATTGGAGTTTTACCTGGGCGCCAATGGTCAATTTACCGGGTTTGGCGGCGTGGGCCTTTAATCCCGTGACCATAGTCACCGGTCTCGTCCTCGTCGTGCGCGACTTCTCTCAGAGAGAAATCGGTCATGAGGTTTTGTTTGCTATGGCTCTGGCTTTGGGGCTGACCTATGTGACCAGCGGCGGCGCTTTGGCTCTAGCGAGCGGCGCGGCGTTCCTCATTTCGGAACTGGTGGATTATGCCATGTTCACTTTCACGAAATATAAGCTCTCGACCCGTGTCTTACTCTCTTCCGCTATAGCGGCGCCAATAGACACAACGGCTTTTCTATATGGCGCGAGCTTTATACGGGTAGATCAATTAACGGCTCCCAACATCATAATGAGTGTCGGGGGCAAAATGGTCGGCGCTATTATAATCTGGTGGCTCATCCGTCAGCGGATGGAGCGCGGACAAACGACGGAGCGCGTCTGATTTTATTCTTTAAAAAGCTCCATCGCCCCGGCCGTCATGGACTGAACGCCAAGCTTCAGGGAAGGTCCGGGAATAGGCGCAAATAAAGGCGAGTGATTGGCCGGAGGAAGCGGCGTCTTGTTTTCAACGGCCGCCGCGAAAGCTTCGGGGTCAGCGCCGCCTGTCCAGAATATAAGCGTCGGGATGTCTTCATCATGACGGTGATACCGCGAAAAATCCTCTCCACCCATGCTTGGCGGACGGCTTTCGACTTTATCTTCGCCTATTGACGCCGAGACAGCTTTCATAACGCGGTCTGTCATGTCCGGATCGTTATAAGTGGACGGTGTGTAGTCGCTCTTAATGATGACCTCCGGCAAATTGTCTTCTGCCAAGCCAGCCGAGCGGCCTTGCGCAACTGCGATACGCTTTATGCCTTCGAGCAATGTTTTGCGAACGTCATCATCATAAGACCGGACTGTCAGCAAAAGCTCTGCCTCGTCGGGGATAATATTGTGTTTATAGCCTGAGCGGAAAGAGCCCACAGTGACAACACCCGCTTGCAACGGATTCACTTCGCGGGACACTAATGTCTGAAGAGAGTTGACGATTTGCGCGCCGATTACAATCGGATCCTTACCCATATGAGGGGCTGAGCCGTGAGCGCCGATGCCTTTGATTTTAATATCAACCGAGTCGACATTGGCGAGCGCGTATCCCGACGTATAGGTCACTTTTCCGGCTGGATCCCAACCAGACGTATGGGTCGCCAGAACATAATCCGGCTTTGGAAACTTCTCCATCAAGCCGTCTTCCAGCATGGCCAAGGCGCCGTAGCCGATTTCTTCGGCGGGCTGCCCAATAAGCACAAGCGTGCCGGACCAATCGTCTTTATGTTCCACCAATTGCCGCGCCGCGCCGATCAAAATAGCCATATGACTGTCATGGGCGCAGGCGTGCATGACCGGGGCTTCTTTCCCCGTAAAATCCGTCGACACGACATTTGACGTGTACGGCACGCCTGTTTTTTCCTGCAGAGGCAAAGCATCCATATCGGCGCGCAACATGACCGTTGGTCCCTCACCGTTTTTCATAACGCCGACGAGACCATAGCCTCCTACGCCCGGTAAAACTTCGCCCACTTCCTTCATGACTTTTTGCTTCACCCACGCGTCGCCTAGCCCTTCAGTGACTTCAAACCCCAAGGACGTCAGCTCTTTGGCCATACGCGCCGCTGACTTCTCTTCCTTTAGGGAAAGTTCGGGGTTTTGGTGAAAATGCTTGTACAGATCGAGAACGTAGTCATGGTCTTCAGAAACGGTTGTCGTCAGATCCTGAGCAAAAACGCCCGGCGCCGCCGCCAAAGTCAAAAGCGCTGCTGCGCTGCAAAGAAGTGATTTCATGGTAGGTGTCCTCTCATATTTTCTTTTGACGGAGAGTGAGAGAAAAAAAGGGCTTTATCAAGCATGTTTTATTTACAAGGGAATCCACGGGACCTTATAAAATGAGTAAATGAGCCAAAGTTCATCTGCGTTTCAATAATCCGTGCGGGTCGTGCACACGCGCATCAACAAAGTTACATTCTTGATTGTCACATGTGTATTCGCGGTCTCTCATTCCACCAGTTGAACCTCCAGCACCACGAGATTGTAAATCTGAAGTCAGCTTGAGGTGGCCAGAACAACATTTTGGACAGCGCTCTCCATTTTCACAATCTTCGAGCTGAATTTTTAGTTTGTTAATTTCAAACTGCTTTTCCTGGATCCCAACTTTTGCTTCTGATAGAGCCATTTTAGCATCTGCTAGGGAACTATACAGCTCAGCAAATTTAGCTTTCATTTCAGCATTGCTCAAAGTTACGTCGAGTTCCCGCAAATCTTTTGTAATTTTTAGCGCTGCAGAAATAGCGCTTAAACCTGTCATAATTTCCATAGATTATCCCAATATTTGTTAAACCGCGACTTTTCCCGCAATATGCGGATGGGCTTCATAGCCAAGTATTTTCACGTCTTCATAGCTGAAGCCGTCAATTTCTGTGATATCGGGATTTAGTTTTAATCGAGGCAATGCTTTTGGCTCGCGGGAGAGCTGTTCTTTTACCTGGTTAAAATGGTTAGAATAAATATGGGCGTCGCCAAAAGTATGGACGAAATCCCCGACGTCCAGATCGCAGACCTGCGCCATCATGTGAACGAGTAAAGCGTAGCTGGCGATATTGAACGGAACGCCTAGAAATATGTCGGCGCTGCGCTGATAGAGCTGACAGCTTAGTTTCGCTTTTTCGTTTTCTTGCGGCGCAACATAAAACTGAAAGAGACAGTGACAGGGCGGCAGAGCCATGTCGTCCACATCCGCCGGATTCCAGGCACTCACAATATGGCGGCGTGAATTGGGGTTGGTTTTTATCGCTTCAACAACATTTTTGATTTGGTCGATGACCCGACCTTCAGGACCTTCCCAGCGGCGCCATTGCTTACCATAAACCGGGCCAAGATCTCCGTTTTCATCCGCCCATTCATCCCAGATACGGACGCCGTTATCTTTGAGATATTTGATATTCGTATCGCCCGCGAGAAACCAGATGAGCTCATGCACGATAGATTTCTTGTGCAGCTTTTTGGTTGTCACCATCGGAAACCCCTCGGCCAGATCAAACCGCATCTGATATCCAAACACGCCGCGCGTTCCCGTCCCCGTCCGGTCCATACGGTCCGTTCCGTTTTCCATGACGTGCGAAAGAAGGTCGAGATATTGCTGCATCCGTTCACTATAAACACTCAGAGCGATTCGGGCAGACCCCTGCGCCGCTTGTCCACATCTTTGAAAAAACGACACGTTTAAAAAAAGACAAGCGGCTCTTGCGCTGGCGTCTTATTCACCCCATATCTTTATTGTTAAACGATAAGGGAGAGAAAGATGAATCGTTATAGGTATGACCGGGAGCTGATAGACATGGCCGCCTCTTTATCAGAGGCAGACCGTTTCAAATTTATGGATATTGTTCAGAACGAAACGCAGAATCCTGTTGTGAATTTCGGCTGGAATATTTGGCTTGGTTTTCTCGGCATTGATCGCTTTCTCGTGGGCGACATTCTTGCCGGTATATTAAAGCTTTTGACGATGGGCGGATTTGGCCTTTGGGTCATCATAGATTGCTTTCTAATTGGCAACCGCACCCGCGAAGTGAATATGATGAAAATCCGCGATATTTATGAGTTCGTTAGAGCCCACCCGGCCTAGGCCCTTCCCGCCAGTTTATGGCGGGAAGGCTTTAAGACTTAAAGCTGGTCCAGCATCTCCGCCATAGCTTCGACGGCGGCGTTGCCCAATTCGGCGCAGCGCTCCGGTGACCAACCCACGGCCTTGTCCGGGCGGTCGGCATTGTCTTTAAACGGCATCTCAAGCGTCATAGACAAGCAATCATAGCGATGCGCTGTGAAATTCGTACACATCGTCAGATTGCCCTCGCCCGGTTTAGACGTGGGGTAGCCGTGCTCTGTCTGGAAATCAGGTGACGCTTTTTTATACGCGGTCAAGAAATCTTCGAGGTTTTTGGCTTGCTTATCTGTATAGCCGGGAATGCCTTCAGCGCCGGCAATAAAGTTGTAAGGCAGGTTTTCGTCGCCATGGACGTCCAAGCAAAGGCGCGGCGGGTTTTTATCCATCGCGGCAATCGTCGCCAGAACTTCAGGACAGCTTTCTTTAGTTGCAACGCCCCATTCACGGTTCAAGTTAGCGCCTTTAGCGTTCGTCCGAAGGTTACCATGAGTGCTTCCGTCCGGATTCATGTTCGGAACGATAAAGAGTTTGGCTTTTTTCAAGAGAGTTTTTGTCGCCTCATCTTTGGCCTCTATCAAACGGGAAATGAATCCATCCATCCACCATTCTGCCATGGTTTCGCCTGGGTGCTGGCGAGCAATAACCCAAATGGTCGTTTCGCCTTCGCCCATTTCGAGACAATCAAGAGTTTGACCTTCGACAGAGTGTCCGATGACCTTCATTGAAACGCCGTGATCGCCCGTATAATGCGCGATCCGGTCGTGGTGGCGCTCGGCGCTGTAAGGCGCAAAATAGGCGTAATAAATACTGTCCTGCTCGGGGGTATGCTCAATGATCAGCTGATCATTTTCGTATTTCGTGGTTTCGACCCGGAACCAGTTTTTGCGATCATAGCTCGCGCAAGCTTTGTAATCTTCCCAGCCGCTGGCAAAGGCAGAGTCTTTGGTGTTTTCCAGAACCATTCGGCAGTTTTGGCCTTTGGCGCCTGTCAGGCGATAATAAAACCATTGATAAAAATCCGAGGCATTATCCTTGCGGATAGCCAAGCGGATATCCCCGGCCTCTTCCGCTTTGCGAACATCTATGTTTCCGCCGTCAAAAGCGCTATTTATCATCAAGGTCATAATCTTTATTCCGTAAAATCTTCCGGCGCTTGCAACGCTGTTACAACTGCTTTTGCAACTCCTTCGGGTTCAATCCCGTTCCAGAACACGCGCCAGTCATCTTTCTTTTGCATTCCATCACAATTTTTCATGTACCAATCATTAAAAGGGTTTTTAAGCCTCGATCTCCAGTGAAAGACAGAAATATCTTGCGTGAAGCAGTCCCATAGGTCGCGCGCTAGCCCCTCACCTTGCGCTTCTTTGCTGACCCAAAATTTTGACAGATAGGTCAGGCCGTCCTGTTCTGTGAATATGGCGCCGCCTTTATAATTCTTTTCAACGAAAACCTTCGAGATAGGGCCTGCAAAAAATTCAGTCTGCAAAGTCTTGCCAAAAGCCGTGTTAATGGATTGCGCCAGCCTCTGCGTATCCAGTTTTTTATAATTCGTTGCGCTGATAATTTCGGCTTGTCTCTTTATCAGCGTGCCGGACCCTTTCGTTGTGAAGAGCTCTGGCAAAAGATTGAGCGGCGACGCAATGATATAAGCGCGCTGCCCGGGCTGCGCCTCGTCCAAATCCTGAACGAAACTCAAAAACCGATGTTGTCCCGGCGTAAGGTTACGCCCGTTAACAATCAAATCTGCCACATTGCTCATGCTTAGGTTTCGAACGCGCTCCCCATCAATTCCAAGTCCGCCCGAGGGCTGAAGAAAAATGACTTTATTCGGATTGATTTCATTGACCAGGCGAACGAGGTTCATGTCTCCGCGTCTTTCCGTCATTTCGAGGATCGGGATGAGCCCCGATTGCGTTTTAGATCTTATTTCAGGAATTAGAGCGTAAGTCGCGGTGTTCAGTTTGGACGTTCGAACCGAGGTTTGTTCTAATTCTTTTGCAACGCGTTGTGATTGAAATGTGACGGTTGTTCTGTCCTCATCGAACGCTCCAACCAGCAAAATCGGCGTAAGCCCCAGATTGGCAAGTAATTTGAGATTGCCGATAAGTGTTTCAAGCAAAGGGTTTTTCAAACAGCGCGGATCAATGACAATGAGCGCAAACTTTTCAGGCTCTTGTTGAGAAAAGAGCTCCGCATAAAATTGCGCTTCGCGGTTCGCTCCAATCGCTGACAGGCTGGAGAGGACAGTTTCTCTGACGCTTGTCCGGCTCATTATGCCAATCCTTTCGACAAAGCGGCTTCATATAGTTTCGTCGCTGTTTCGAGTTGTGCGTAGCTGACCCATTCTTCGGGTTGGTGGGCTTGCTCTATATAGCCGGGGCCGAAAACGACGGCATTTATTCCCGCAGCGGACACCATGGCGGCCTCTGTCCAATAGGGCAAATCGACAAAATCATGAGAGGCGAAAAGAAATTTGAAAGCCTCTATATCTTTTGTCGCGAACGGTTCGAAAGCGACCAGAGTTTCACAGTTCGCTCCACGCTGAGCCGCGATGTCATGCAAGTCCGCCTCTCGCTTGCTGACGTCATCACCCGGCGGCGGCCGCATAGAAAATTGCAGGCTCGCGGATGTGGGGATGACGTTATACGCGCCATCAGAATTTACACCGCCAATATTGGTGCAAAGGCCCTGATAGGGCGGCGTGCCAAAATCCAGATGGTTTTCGCCGTATTTCCCTATCGCATCGGCAAGTCGGGCAGCCTTTAAGAGAGGTGCGTCTATTTCATCGGCCAGAGAGCTGTGCCCGCCCGGCCCTGAAAACTCTGCCTTCAAGGCAAGCATTCCTCTATGGCGTTTGCCGACCTGGCAGCCCGTTGGCTCACACACAATTGCGGCTTCAACGCCGTCCAAATGACCCGCTTTGATAACTTCCGGCATGATCTCACTGCCTTGCTCCTCGTCGCCTGAGAGTAAAACGGCGACATTTTGCGGTTTGACCCGGGTCAGAGCCGAGAGGATGCAAGCGGCTGCGCCTTTAATATCGCAGGCGCCCAGACCTATGACTCGATCCTCTTCTCTTCGGAGAATAAGCGGGTCGGCAAGCCAGCCCTTCCCGCTCGGCACGGTATCAATGTGAACATTCAGAACAAGTTTTGGCTCTCCCCACACAGCCAGGACATAAGCACTGTCGGGCTTTCCATGCTTCCGAGGGACTCTTTGGGTTACCAGCTTATCAGGGTTAAATTGGCCGAGCTGCTGAGCAAGCCAATCGACACATGCCGGCTCGTCCCCCGTTCCGTTCCGAGTATCAAATCCAACCAACTCCGTCAGAATGGAGAGCGTTGTTTTCAGATTCTTGTGCGCAACGTTTGGAATGACTAACTTCCTTCCCCGAAATCATCGCCCCCAAACGCTTATGTAATCCAAACTTAAGGAACGCAATGGAAGTCCTGTGAAGGACGTAATAAAAATGCCAAATTTTTCCACTTGCAGGGCCGTTAACTTTTCATTTACCATAAATATCATCACTCAAGGAGGACGACCCGATGGCCAAAGCAGCAGATTATATAGACGATGTGAAGCGATACGACGCAGGCGCAGAAGAAGCTCACGTTCAAAAAATTGTCAATTATTGCGGAATTGCGTTGCAAAACCGGGACTCCTCTTTGGTCTCCTGTTCAGATGAAACTGAAAAAAACCGAGTCCGTGACGGCTTTGCGAAAAAGAAGCTTGGCATGGAAGCTGGCCCGGCAAGCCAGGCGATTGACTCCGTTTGCGATACGATGAAAGGCGACAATCAAAAGTCTCGCGTTACATTTCTCTATCTTTTGGCGAAAAGCGCCGGAAAACTGGGCGATTTATAAAGCCTGAAAATTGTGACTATAAGGAAACCGCGTTTTCGACGCGGTTTTTTTATTTTAGAATACATATTGGAACTTTAACGCTTCGTGCCTATATTGTGTGTGTCGGCTTGCCGACTATGAGGATAAACGCGCTCATAATAGACGGACTGGACCCGGGGGCGGTACCCGGCGGCTCCACCATAAACCTTTACCCCGGTGAAGGCTTTTGATGGGGCCGAAATAGGATCGACAGACGTTCAAAAGGGTTAGCTTTCTTCCGTATGGGTACCGTTAAATGCCTATTTATTATAATTGCTAATGACAATTATTCTGAGGAATTTGCCCTAGCTGCGTAAGCAGTTCGGACATTCCGACTTTAACTCCTAGCCCTTCAGACGGTTAGGCGGGCTTCGGGAGGTAGCTGGCAACAGAAACCTCCCACTTTTATTCAGCATAGCCCTTCACGTTCTCTTGATTAACCGCGCAGGTATGCCGCCTTCTGGCCTGAGCGTAACCGTCATCAGCGGCCTCGGGTAACAATCCCCCGGCAGTTCAATTTCGTAATCCCGCACTAAGGTTGCAAGCGCCATAACGGCCTCCATCGTCGCAAAGGCCGCGCCGACGCATATTCTCGGCCCCGCGCCAAAGGGCATAAAAGCAGACCCTTTGGATTTCAAAGATGGATTGCGAAGGAAACGGTCAGGGTCAAAGGTGAGCGGATTGTCCCAAAGCCGTTCGGTTCGGTGCATCACATAGTTGCAGAGCAAAAACGTGTCCCCGGCCTCAATCTTTCGCCCGTGTATTTCCGTTTCTTCATGGCATTCACGATTGAGCATCGGCGCAGGCGGATAAAGCCGCATGGTTTCGTCGATCACCGCCTGGGTAAAGGTCAGCTTCTCTATATGGTCGAATAGGACGTCTCCTTCTCCGCAGACGGACAAGACCTCGTCTCGGATGCGCCGGGCGGTTTCTGCGTGACTGCCCACTAAAAAGAGCGCCCAAGTCAAGGTCAGCGCCGTGGTTTCATGCCCCGCGATAAAGAAGCCGATTATATTATCGCCCTGCTCTCTCGCCGATAGCCCCTCGCCCGTTTTCGGATCTTTAGCCGCAATAAGGAGGCTGATAAGATCATCTTCGACCGGGTGCTTTGTTCGCTCCGCCAAGAGCCCGTCTGCCGCCCGTTTCAATCGCCTCAGCGCGGCGGAGCCTTTAGGGGTTATTGGACGCGGCACCCATCTTGGCCACGGTATCAAATCGTCAGGGCGAAGCGTTCCGGCACTCGTGACAACATTACGTGTCGCAAATTTGAGACGGTCTTTATCGAGTCCCTTCGGATCGCCGAGCAGGGCTCTCGCCAAAACGTCAAAGGTGAGTTCCGCCATAGCGGCATTCAAATCCAGCTCCGGCTCCGCATTCACTTTCTTGCAAAAACTGTGAAGGACTTCAGTTATCAGCGGGGCCAAGTCCTCCATGTGGCGTTTGCGAAACAGCGGCGCGACGCTTTTGCGCTGTCGTTTCCATTGCTCGCCATGGACGGAAAGCAACCCTTCTTTTGTCGCGGGGCCCAAAATGCGGGCATCAATAGCTGTTTTCGTGAATTTATTCGCCTCTTTGGCTAAAACTGCCATCATGCCTTCGGGATCGGAAATGACATGGAGTTTCTTGCCAAAATTGGGCACACTCACAATTGGCTGATTATACACCATAGGGCCAAACCCTTCGATTGGATTACGCAAGAACGTCCAAGTTCTTTTAAAAAACCCTTCGCGGCCCGAGAGCGGTTTGGCATGAGGCGGGACGAAACGCCCTCGCCCGTCATATCGGGCAGAGATATCAGAATGACTGTTGGCCATGGTATAACTACGTTTCAACAGGATGTATGGGCACTGTAAAGAGATAAGAAAGTTTCAGTCGACGGCGAAACGTCAGTTGATATTTTACGGTAGAAGTCTAGGGTATGAATATGAGTCAAGACCTGATGAATTATGATCAGATGACACAGCTCGCTTTGCGGGGTGTGGTACGGGACGCTATTCGGCGCGTTATTCGCGAAGACGGCCTGCCCGGAGCGCATCATTTTTACATCACCTTTCTGACCCGTTACCCAGGTGTTGAGATCGATGAGGGTCTGGCGAGTAAATACCCCGAAGAGATCACGATAGTTCTGGAACACCAGTTCTGGGATCTGAACGCCTATTCGGACGAGTTCGAAGTCACGCTGAAATTTGGCGGCATTCCGAAATATCTGAAAGTGCCTTATCACGCCATTTCTCGCTTCCATGATCCAAGCGTAGGTTTTGCTCTGCAATTCGATCCACCCGTCGAGCTTGATCCCGCGGCAAATGCTGTTGGCAAATTACGCCCTGTCCCTGATGAAGGCGACGCGGAGGCGACCACCAAGTTGGAAGACGCGTTAAAAGAGACACCGGCCGCCAAAAACAAATCCAAAAAATCATCGGATAAAGCCGACGCTGAAAAAGATAAGAGCGACAAAGAAGGCGAAGACGAAGCTAATGTTGTCAGCTTGGATGCTTTCCGTAAGAAATAATGATTTCTTTGTTCCTGGCCTTGAGCCGGAACCTCCTTACAATTATGGAACCTATCACTGGCACACCCAGGATTAAATCCGGGAAAAGTTCCCCTATAGATTTTTGAGGCAAAAAATGACTGACATGAGAACTGAAACAGACAGTTTCGGGCCCCTTGAAGTTCCTTCAGACAAATATTACGGCGCACAAACGGCCCGTTCGCTGATCAATTTCCCAATTGGAATTGAGACGATGGCGCCGGCCATTATCCGCGCGCTCGGCGTCATCAAACGCTCCGCCGCCCTCGCCAATAAGTCTCTTGATAATTTGGACGACAAACGCGCCAAGGCCATTGTTGAGGCGGCCTCCGATGTCGCCGAAGGCAAACTCAATGACAATTTCCCGCTTTCGGTTTGGCAAACAGGGTCAGGCACTCAGTCCAATATGAATTCAAATGAGGTTATCTCTAACCGCGCGATTGAAATCATGGGCGGCGAAATTGGCTCCAAAGACCCGGTTCACCCAAATGATCACGTCAACCGCAGCCAGTCTTCCAACGACACCTTCCCCACAGCTATGCACATCGCCGCCGCTGAGGAAATTCATCATAAGCTCCTTCCCGCTCTGCAGCAGCTTCGTAATGCGCTGAACGATAAAGCCAATGAGTTTAAAGATATCATCAAAATTGGCCGAACTCACACCCAGGACGCGACGCCGATTACATTGGGACAGGAATTTTCCGGCTATGTGGCCCAAATTGATCTGGGTATAAAGCGCGTCGAAAACGGGCTTAAAGAACTTTACCCTCTTGCACAGGGGGGAACGGCTGTTGGAACTGGTCTCAATGCAAAACCTGGCTTTGCTAAGGCTTTTGCCGAAGAAGTGGCGAATTACACGAAGCTCCCTTTCATAACGGCTGAAAATAAATTCGAAGCTTTGGCCGCACACGACGCCTTCGTCTCGGCTCATGGAGCTTTGAACACTGTCGCCGCCTCATTGTTCAAGATTGCCAACGACATCCGTTTCCTCGGCTCTGGCCCTCGTTCTGGACTCGGAGAATTATCTCTACCGGAAAATGAACCGGGGTCTTCCATCATGCCGGGTAAAGTTAACCCAACGCAGTGCGAAGCTCTCACCATGGTCTGCACGCAAGTTATGGGCAACCAAACGACAATGAGCATTGCCGGCTCTCAGGGGCACTTTGAACTCAATGTCTATAAGCCAGTGATGGCCTATAATATGCTACAATCCATCCAGCTTCTCTCTGATGCATCCGTCAGTTTTGCGGATAAATGCGTCGTCGGTATTGAGGCGAATGAAGACCGTATCGAAGACCTGTTGGGTCGTTCGCTTATGCTCGTGACCGCCCTCGCCCCGACGATCGGCTATGACAATGCGACCAAAGTCGCCAAGACGGCTCATAAGAACGGCACGACCCTGCGCGAAGAAGCGGTCAATCTCGGATTTGTCACAGAGGAAGAATTCGACAAAGTTGTCCGTCCTGAGCTGATGATCAAGCCGCGTTGATATGTCAGACAATGTCATAAAATTTGGCAAGGCAGCGAAAGCCGTTAAGCGCTCTAAAAAAGAGAAACAAGCAGCCGAGAACCGAGCGCGCTTTGGTCAGAAAAAAGATCAGAAGACCCTGAAAGCAAAGCTGACGGAAAAGCTCCAGAGCAAGCTAGACGCGCATAAAATCGAAAAATCCGTTAAAAAGGATAAGGATGAGTCTTAAAAAGCGCTCTGTTTCGCTTTACGGGCATCAGACCTCCCTCGCCCTAGAGGAAGAGTTCTGGGCCGTCATTGACGCTCATCTTAAAAATAGCGGGCAGAGCTTTGCCCGTTTCATCCGGGAGTTGGATGACAAACGACTGGAAGAGACGTCCAATCAAAATCTTGCCTCTTATTTGCGCGTCTGGGTTTTAAAATCGGTTATGACTGAGCAATGACTTGCATATATGCCGGGAATTAAGGAATGTCTGACCATGGCTCTGATTTACCGCACTCGAAAAGTCGTCAAACCGGGAGACCTTAACTCCCGAAATACGCTTTTCGGCGGACGTCTTTTGGAATGGATTGACGAAGAATGCGGTGTTTACGCTGCCTGCCAGATGGAAACCCAAACACTCGTCACAAAATCTATGTCAGAGCTGAACTTTCTCGCACCGGCCCGGCAAGGAGATGTGATTGAAATTGGGGCGGAGACCGTCGCCGTGGGCCGGTCCACTATAACCGTGCGCTGTCATGTTCGGATAAAAACCACTCAGCAGGAAATCGTCTCGATTGACGAAATTGTTTTTGTGAATGTTGATGATGACGGAAGGCCTGTCCGCCACGGCAAGTATAAAAGAAAATCACAATAACTCCACGGCTGACCCCCTACTCGCTATGACATCGGGACAGTTCGCCCATAGCCAAAGTGAATTGTTGCCCCTATGTTCCGCCCATGTCTGCCGCTGATTCCTTCCAACCCGCCCCGCCCCGGCCCACCGGACGCTCAATTTCCGAGCAGGCTATGCCTGTACGCCAATTTGGGAATGCTGAAAAAGCGGATTACCTCGACGGCCTAAACCCAGAACAAAAAGAAGCGGTGCTCGCTCTGGACGGCCCCTTACTTGTTCTCGCCGGCGCTGGAACGGGGAAAACGCGGGTTTTGACCTGTCGCCTGGCCCATATTCTGACGACGGGCCGCGCTTACCCCAGTCAGATCCTATCCGTGACTTTTACCAATAAAGCGGCGCGGGAAATGCGCCACCGCGTCGGGAAGTTACTCGGAGAGCAGGTGGAGGGCCTGCCTTGGCTCGGTACCTTCCACTCTATCGCCGCCAAAATCCTGCGTATTCACGCCGAATTGGTCGGCCTCAAATCCGGATTTACGATACTGGATACGGATGATCAGATACGTCTTTTAAAACAAGTTATCAAAGCGGCCGATATTGATGAGAAACGCTGGACGGCCCGGTACCTCGTCGCTTTGATTGATAGTTGGAAGAATAAAGGCCTGACCCCGGAAAAAATAAATTCCAAACAGAGCTATAAATTCGCCGACGGCAAAGGGGCCGAACTCTACAAAACATACCAAGAGCGATTGAGAGTTTTGAACGCCTGTGATTTCGGCGACTTACTTCTGCACAACCTGACCCTGTTCACGGAAAATCCTGAAATTCTAACAAAGTATCATCAGAAATTTCGATACCTTCTCGTGGATGAGTATCAGGACACCAATGTCTGCCAATATCTCTGGCTTCGTCTTTTGGCCCAGGGTTCAGAGAATATTTGCGTCGTCGGAGATGACGACCAGTCTATCTATGGTTGGCGCGGGGCCGAAGTCGATAATATCCTGCGGTTTGAGAAAGACTTTCCTGGCGCTAAAGTGGTCAAACTGGAGCGTAATTACCGCTCAACAGAGCATATTCTCGGAGCGGCCTCGGGCCTTATTGCGTCTAATCAGGACCGCTTGGGCAAAACGCTCTGGACCGAAGATGAGGGCGGGCACAAAGTCAGCGTGACAGGCGTCTGGGACGCCCCCGCCGAAGCCCGTATCATTTCGGGTGAAATCGAAAATTGGCGGTCACAGAACCGTCCGTATAACGATGTTGCCATTTTGGTACGCGCCTCCCGCCAAATGCGAAGCTTCGAAGAACGCTTTATTCAGCTCGGCCTGCCTTACCGCGTCATTGGCGGGCCACGCTTTTTCGAACGCGCCGAAATCCGCGACGCTCATGCTTATTTGCGCGTGTTGAAGTCCGACACGGACGACCTTGCGTTTGAGCGCATCGTCAATACCCCAAAACGCGGCATTGGGGCGACCACAATTCAAAAGCTTCAGACCGCTGCCCGGTCTATGGGGATTAGCCTCGAAGCGACCACACGCGAGCTTACGAAAACGGATGAGATTAGAGGCAAAGCTCGCACAGCCCTTCGCGCCTTTATTTTGGACATAGATCGTTGGCGCCAAGAAGCCAGAGATATTCGCCATACCGAAATGGCTGAGAAAATCTTGGATGAAAGCGGCTACACACAAATGTGGCGCGATAGTAAAGACGCGAAGTCCGCTGGGCGACTCGAAAATTTGAAAGAACTCATTCAAGCGATGGACGAGTTTGAAACGCTTGACGCCTATCTCGAACATGTGAGCCTAGTTTTGGATGTCGACCGAGGGCCACAAGAAGACGAAATCTCTTTGATGACACTACATTCTGCCAAAGGTCTTGAATTTCCGCTCGTCTTCCTCCCCGGATGGGAAGAAGGCGTCTTTCCGAGCCAAAAAAGCATGGATGAAAACGGCCTCGCAGGTCTCGAAGAGGAACGCCGCCTGGCCTATGTCGGGATAACGCGTGCGCGGGAAAAGGCCAAAATCTACTTTGCCGCCAACCGACAAGTTTACGGGTCGTGGCAATCCAGCGTCCCATCACGCTTTATCGACGAACTCCCGGTTCAACATGTCGAGGCCGAAAGTGAGCAGAGCCAGCAGCACGGAAGCGCGGTGGCCCGACAGATTGCCAGCGACTTTTCCTCTAGCTTTGAGCGCGCCAAGAGCGACCGGGATTCGCCGGGTTGGCAGCGCTATCAGGCTAATAAGAATAAAAACTTTGGCCGTGCCCCGAAGGAAATTGAAGGCCATGCAATACGCAGACCCGCCAAAAAACCAACCAGCGCGTTCAAGGTCGGCGACCGAATCTTCCACCAAAAATTTGGCTATGGACGTATTGCCTCTGCTGACGGTAATAAACTCATGGTCGCCTTCGAAAAAGCGGGCGAGAAGAAGGTTTTAGACGGATTCGTAGAACGGGCTTAAAATGAATTTTTTAAAATCAGGACTAATGTGGCTTTCATTGGCGGCCATGGGTGTGAGCGGCTGTGCCTCCACGGATACACGGGTCTTAAGCATCAATTCCCTGACATCAGAGAACTATAATGATGGTACCTTTCGAGGCCTCGAAGCGCTCGCCACGGGTTATGACAATAAACCCGGAAATCGCGTCAATATCATTTACCTGCACGGCATTGGCTGGATTGAAAACCCGGATGACAAACCCTTGGCAAATGAATTCATCAAAGGTTTGGCCAATGCTTATAATCTTGAGCTGGATGATAAAGCCGTTAGCAGCCTTTGCGGCCGGGACACGACCGAGGAAGAAACCAAACTTAACAATCACATATATATCAAAGAAGAAACGCCAAGGCGTTACCATACGGCTCTGCCAGGGATCGACCTCTCCCTGGATGATTTGGTCTGCCTTGACCGGCAGGTTTTGAATGTCAGCGATGACTTGGAATATGTGATTTATCGGGTCTTCTGGGATGAAATTTTCTGGCAAAGTCTTCAGGAGCCGCATGTTGGATTTGATGATCACCTGAAAGAAGACGGCGTCGCCGCTCTGCGCCGGAAATATAATAGCTATTTGAAGGATAAGCTCATCAATTTCGGCTTTTCCGACGCCGTATTATATCTCGGCCCAGTCGGAGAAGAAATCCGAGAGGCTATTTACGGGGCGATGTGCAGCGCCAATCTTGATGCCGGTGGATATGAATTTAAGGAACAGGGCAAGCGCGTCACCGCTGAAGAGATTTGCCAGATTGCGAATGAGACCTCAGTCGAAACGGATCAATTTGTTTTCGTAACGGAGAGCCTGGGCAGCAAAATTGCCTTTGATATCATGCGAAATGTCATGACCGATGAAAAAGATACTGTTCACGACGCGATGATTGAAAACACCGAATTCATTATGCTTGCCAATCAAGTTGCTTTGTTAAACCTATCCGATTTGAGCAGTGAGAAACCCAAGGTCCCGCCATATATGGCGCCAGAAGAGCGACCGACGATTGTAGCCTTTTCCGAAGTAAATGATTTTCTAAGCTATGAGCTTGTTCCCTATTACCGGAGCTTGATGGACAATGGCGAACGTCACAGCGTCTTTGTAGGAAACGACAAACGTGATATTTCCGACGATATTGTTTCCATGGTGGGTTTCAACATGATTGATATGCGGGTCGAGTTTGCCAATCCTCTCATCCCATTGGTCAAAGGTTTGGTGGATCCGCTGAGAGCCCATAATGGCCACTCCGCCCAACCGGAATTAATGAGGTATATGGTTTGCGGCGCTCAAAACGGGCAATTGCGGACAGCAGGTTGTATCGCAGACCTTGTTGGCCCTCCCCTGAAGAAAAAATGATATGTCACTTTGGAAATTAGAGCTTTTAACCGACGAAGAAACAGCGTTTGAGATTGCCGAGACATTAGGTTTTTTGGATAAAAGTGAAGCGCAGTCCGTTTCTCTTTTCGACCAAGGCGAGCAAAAACTTGTCGAAGCTATTTATCTTACAGAGACTGAGGCTTTAACCGCGCAGGCGAGTTGCGGCGGAGAAGTCTCAGCCATCATCGATAAAGACTGGGTTAGCGAAGTTCAGTCCGGCCTTCCGGCCGTCAGGGCGGGGCGCTTCTTCGTTTATGGATCCCATGAAAAGGATAATATTCCCGCCGAGATAAAACACCCCATCCTGATAGACGCGGGCATGGCGTTTGGGACAGGCCATCACGGCACGACCAAAGGCTGTCTCGTTATTTTTGATAAGTTACTCTTAGAGGGTTTCACCCCTGCCGGTGTTCTAGATTTAGGGTGCGGGGCCGGGGTCTTGGCTATTGCTGCGGCGAAAGTCCTGCCCGAGGCGGACATACTCGCCAGTGATATTGATCAGGACGCCGTGGACGTCACCCTCGAAAACGCAAGATTGAACGAAGCCGGAGAAAAACTGAACGTGGTTCAAGCGGACGGTTTTGAAACGCCCTCTCTGCTAAATAAACAATTCAACCTCATCTTCGCCAATATACTAGCCGGTCCGTTGATGGGGCTTGCGCCGGATATATACAAAGCCGCCGCCGCAAACGGGAAAGTGATTTTGTCCGGAATTTTGAACGAGCAGGCAAAATCCGTTTCAAATGCTTTCGAGGCGGCAGGCTTCATTATAGAACCCGGGACAACGCTGGACGAGTGGACGTCTCTTCTCGCTGTCAAGAAATCTTAAAAAAAAAAGAGCCCCGGTCTAGGGGGAGACCGGAGCTCTTATAAATCGCTAGTTCTCTAGTCCTATGACTAGAGAGCGCGATTAGCGCGGCGATCGCGGCGCGCATTGCGGCGTCCGATCAGGCTTCCTGTTGTGCCTTGTGTCTGTGGACGACGGGCTTGAGCCCCTTCGAACGTCGGACGGAATGTCCGCGTATCAAGGCTCATAAATTCTGTTCCGTTAAACTCAGTAGTCATTGTCTTACCTCTAATTCGCAGTAACGTCTTCGTTCTGCTTGAGGAGGTATATAAATATTTTTCTAAATCTGAGAACAGACAGTGTCGCCCAAGCTGATATGCAGAATTGCAAGGCTGGTTAATGACTTCTTACCCGCATATGCGTGGCAAGTCCTTTAAGCGCGTTTACGAGGCTCCTCTCTGTAAAAAGGGCTTTCCGGAGGATAGGAGAATTCGAGAATATCGGCGGCAGGCTCGATTTCGGTCTCTTCGGAATCAAGCTCCGAACCCGATTCCAGTATGACGGTATCTTCCGCTTGAGCATTTGAGCGGAAGAAATTGATGTTAAGGTTAAACAGTTTTTGTGACACCTTAGACTCCATTAACTCCTTCAAACGATTGGCTTGATGGATTACGTTATAGCACAGAACGCGAAGAAATGCGACCTGTTCCCCCATAACACGTATTTCACATATTATTTTTGACGGAATGGACACAGAAACATGAACGATATTACCCTCTTCCAAAACTTCGAAGTTAAAGGCGGTCCGGACTATGGCCGCAAGAATCTCCCCATCCTTCAGGCGGCATTGAAAAAGCAAAAACTAGACGGTTTTATTGTCCCGCATGAAGATGAATATCAGAACGAATACCTCCCCGCCTCGACGGACCGCCTGCAATGGCTTAGCGGATTTACGGGCTCTGCCGGCGCCGCGGTTGTCATGCAAGACAAAGCCGCCATGTTCGTTGACGGACGCTACGTTATTCAGATTAAGCAACAGGTAGACAAAGACCTTTTCGACTATGAACGTCTCGAAGACGGCGTCGCCAAATGGCTACGGAGCAATGTAAAAGCCGGACAGGTTATTGGATATGACCCCAAGCTCCACAGTCCGTCAGCACTGGCGCAGCTAGTCGAAGCGATTGAGCTTGCAGGCGGCACCGCAAAAGCCATGGAACCCAACCCGATTGATGTCGCTTGGACGGACCGCCCGCCTATGCCGCTAACGCCCATCACCATTCAGCCCGAAAATCTCGCCGGGAAATCTCATGCTAAAAAGCGCGAGGAGATTGCTGAAATCCTTCAGGAGAAGAATGCCGATTACGCCTTGATTACAGCGCCCGCCTCGATCGCGTGGCTGTTAAATATTCGCGGCGGGGATGTACAGTGTACTCCCCTGCCCCTTTCGACAGCTATTATCCGCAAGGACGGTCATGTGGACCTCTTCGTTCGGTCAGAAAAAATCTCCTCCGAAATTAGTCAGCATCTTCGCAATGAAGTCGCTATCCAAGGCGAGGGCGATTTGGAGACCGCGCTGCAAGGTCTATCCGGTAAAACCGTCTTAATGGATCCAAACTCCGCCTCAGCTTGGCATTTCGAGACGGCCTCAAGCTCCGGCGCCAATGTCAAAAAGGCAATGGATGTTGTCGCCCTGCCCAAAGCCACTAAAACACAGGCCGAGCTGGAAGGCTCTGCAACGGCGCATAAACGCGACGCCGTGGCGATCATAAAATTCCTGCATTGGCTCGATACCGAAGCCCAGTCCGGTGAATATGACGAGATTTCAGCCGCGACAAAGCTTGAGATGTTCCGCCACGAAAATGACGGCCTCAAGGATTTAAGCTTTGAAACCATTTCCGGCGCGGGAGCAAATGGCGCGCTTTGTCATTACCGGGTCAGTGTTTCAACGGTCTTGCCGCTTAAACCAAATTCGCTCTATCTGGTTGATAGCGGCGGTCAATATCAAGACGGCACGACGGACATAACCCGCACCGTCCCCATTGGCAAACCAACAGATGAAATGCGCGATCGTTTCACCCGCGTCCTGCAAGGTCATATCGCGCTGGCGACAATTCGTTTCCCCGAAGGCACGACAGGCCCGGCCCTGGACGGTTTTGCCCGAGCGCCTCTCTGGCAGGTAGGTCTCGATTATGATCACGGCACAGGCCACGGCGTCGGGTCGTTCCTGGGCGTTCACGAGGGCCCGCAGCGCATCTCCAAGGCCTCAAACACAATCGCGCTTCAACCCGGTATGATCGTTTCGAACGAGCCCGGATATTATAAGACCGGCGAATACGGAATTCGTATTGAGAACCTGCAATTTGTCTTGCCGCCGGAGGAGATTGCGGGAGGTGAACGGCCCATGATGGGATTTAAAACGCTCACTATGGCACCTATCCATCGCGACCTAATCGATCTGGATCTGCTCAATAAGGCAGAGCGGCAATATGTCGACGAGTATCACGCCGAAATTCTCAAAGAAATCGGACCGAAATTTGAGGGCGAGATCAAAAGCTGGCTCGAAAAAGCCTGCGCCCCGCTCTAACTCTTCTCCAGCTCCAAGGTTTTTCGCTTCTGGAAGGCCTTGGAGATGAACACCATCATGATGCAGGCGCAGACGCAATAAACACCCATTGCCGTAATCTGTTTGGGATAAGAGACACCGATATCTATCAGCCACCCGGTCAGTCCGGGGCCGGCGGCGGTACAAAATACCATCATCGACACAATTATGGCGCGGATGGAGCCTAGATGTTTGGTGCCGTAAAGCTCTGGCCAAATTGTTCCCATCAGCGTGGAAGAGAAACCGTAAGAAATTCCCATTAAAGACATAAAGGCAAAGGCTGACCACTGCGCCTCAAATCCGCCCAACACAAAACAGGACAGCGATAAGGGGATAAGAAAACTTGGCAAAAGCCTTATCGCTGAAAATCGGTCAACCAAAGCGCCCGATATCAGCGTAAAAATAATGGTAGAGACGGCCATCAGTGAAAAGGCCGAGGCAAAGGCGGGCATGGACCATTCCCGCAATTCCACCAAATAGACTTGATGGAAAAACACGGTCGTGCCGATAAAAGCCGGAGCCAGCATGCCTAAAAGTACAATCCAGAAAAGCGGATCACGTATGACTTCCGGGCGGGTCCAATCGCGGCCATCCGTGACGAGGGGTATTGGATCATCGGCCCGAGGTTCTCTGTTTTTAGAAACCAGAACAGCGATGATAGGCAGGGCAAATACGAGCAGCGCAATCGCCGCCAAGAGCCAGCTATAGCGCCAGCCCACCCAACTGACCGTAACGACAAAGAGCACGGGCAGAACCGCTTCTCCGGCATTATGACCGAGGGTTACTAAAGAGACGGCTCGCCCGCGACTTGCCGTAAACCACCGCGCCGCCGCCGTGAGAGCGTTTTGGGTCATCATCCCCTGTCCAAAAAGCCGCAATAAATAGATGACAAAAACCAAGGTAATAATATGGGAGGAAAAGGTCATCCCAATGGCTCCAAGGGCTAGGAGCGGTACAATCATCAAAGTCACTTTCGCCGGAGTAAAATAATCGACGATTTTCCCGACCCATGGGAGCGACAAAGCACTTCCTAATGTGGCGATCATATAGATCAACCCGAAGTCACCATGGCTCAGATCATACTCAGCGCGGATTTCCCCCGCCGAAAGGGAAATGAAAAACGTCTGCCCGAAAGAGGAAAAAAAGGTGAGTAAAAACCCGCCCACAACCCAACGGGCATTCTCTTTAAAGAATCTAAGTATTGGCATAACTAGGCTTTGCAGTGAGAGCCGTTTAAAGGCAAGGGTCGCACTTTGTAAAAGCACGGGGCTCACTCAATGAGGGAAAGCCATTCATCTTCCGTCAGGACGTTCACCCCAAGCCCTTGTGCCTTTGTCAATTTGGATCCGGCCCCCGGACCCGCGACAAGGTAATCGGTTTTGGCCGATATTGATCCGCTCACTTTCGCACCGAGGCTTTGCGCTTTGGCTTTGGCTTCATCGCGGGAAAAGCGTTCGAGCTTTCCGGTGAAGACAACCGTTTTGCCTGACACCACACTGTCTGCGGCAATCTCTTCGACGGGTTCAATCGTTATGTGCTCAAGCAAGCTCTCAACAACGGAGCGGTTTTCGGGTGCGGTCATAAACTGGCTAAAGGCCGTCGCGGCGGCTTCGCCGACGCCATCAATGTGAAGGATGGATTGGAATGCCGCGCTCTCTCTTTCCGCCAAGTCACCCCATTGTGCCTTCAGGTTTTCCAAATTCTGAAAATGGCGAGCCATTAACCGCGCATTGCCCTGCCCGATATGACGAATACCTAGAGCATACAGAAAACGTGCAAATCCGATCGTTCGCCGCGCGTCTATAGCATTGAAAAGATTATCTATACTCGTCTGACCGAACCCTTCGAGTTTCTCGAGTTCGGAACGTTTTTCCTGCAAAACAAAAATATCTGCGGGCTCGCGCACCAGACCCAATTCAAAAAAGAGGGCAATCTGTTTTTCGCCGAGACCGTCAATATCGAAAGCGCGGCGGGACACGAAATGCTTAAGCCCCTCTTTGGCCTGGGCGGGACAGGCTAGCCCATTCGTGCAGCGGCGAACAACATCTTGCCGTCCGGTTTTTTCGTCAATGTCGCGAACGGCTTCCGCGCCGCAAATTGGGCAATTCGTCGGTAAAGTGTAAGGCTCGCCGCCGCCGTCTTTGATGACTTGCAAGACTTGCGGAATGACGTCCCCTGCCCTTTGAATTTCAACCGTATCGCCCGGTTTTACGCCTAAGCGCTCAATCTCGTCTTCATTATGCAGGGTCGCATTGGAAACGACCACGCCGCCCACCGTGATGGGCGTTAGGCGCGCCACGGGTGTTAATGCGCCAGTTCGACCAACTTGCACGTCAATCGTCTCCAAAACCGTCACGGCTTTTTCGGCGGGGAATTTATGCGCGATCGCCCATCGGGGAGCCCGGCTGACAAAGCCAAGGCGTTCTTGCAGCGCGAGGTCGTTCACTTTGTAAACGACCCCGTCAATGTCATAGCCAAGTGCCGCGCGCTTTTCTTCGATTTCGTGGTAATGCGCGACCATCTCTTTCGCGCTGTCATGAACGCGCATATCGGGATTGGTCGAAAACCCCCATTCCGCCATTTTTTCCACCGCGCCCATCTGCGTGTCGGCGAGCGGCTCGCTAACCTCCCCCCAGGTATAGGCGAAGAACCTCAATGGACGCGACGCCGTAATGCTCGGGTCAATCTGTCGGAGCGACCCGGCAGCCGCGTTGCGCGGGTTTTTATATTCCGGTTTTCCAGCCTCCAGCTGGGCCGCGTTCATCTCTTCGAACGCGTCATGTTCGATATAGACTTCACCGCGTATCTCGAGAATGTCCGGCCACCCCTTACCGCTCAATTCATGCGGCACGTCTTGTTTCAGCGTCATCAAATTCCGTGTGACGTCTTCCCCGGTCTGCCCGTCTCCGCGCGTCGCACCAGAGACCAGCCTGCCCTTTTCATAGCGAAGTGACGCTGACAGCCCGTCAATCTTAGGCTCTGCCGTGAAGGTCAAATCCGCATTAGGTGACAGGCTCAGAAACCGTTTTACCCGCGCGACAAAATCCCGGACATCCCCATCATTAAACGCGTTGTCCAATGACAGCATCGGAACACTATGTTTGATCTTATCAAAACGGCCAGACGGCTTCGCACCTACTTTTTGTGTCGGGCTATTCTTGGCAATCAGATGCGGAAACGCGCTTTCCAGATCCGTCAGCTCTTTACGTAGAGCGTCGTAATCGGCATCTGACAATAGCGGATTATCCTCACCGTAATATTGCTCATCCGCGGCGCGGATTTCCATGCTCAAGTTTTTGATGCGTATTTTTGCATCCGCCTCTGTCACGGCCCGGTCGTTCATGACGCCATTAATTGCCGGGCAGCGGCGCGGGCTTCTTGTGTAATGCTTTCCCCAGCGAGCATCCGTGCAATCTCTTCTTCACGGGCTTCGTCGGCCACGGCGTGAACCTGTGTAGTCGTGGTTGACCCGGTCGAGGACTTTTCAATCCGGAACTGATTGTCCGCCGCGGCGGCGACTTGAGGACTATGCGTCACGACGAAGACCTGCGCGGTTTTCGCCAGACGCGATAATCTTTTCCCGACCGCATTGGCCACTGCGCCGCCCACACCTTGGTCGACTTCATCAAAGACCATGACGGCTTCATTCTTTCCGGCCAGAGCCACTTTGATGGCCAAAGCGAAGCGCGCCATCTCTCCGCCAGAAGCAATCTTGTCTAGCGGCCCCAGGGCCGTTCCGGGGTTCGTCGAGACAACAAAACGAACTAAGTCAACGCCCATGGCGCTTTCAGGCGCGGAATCAATTCGCGTTTCGAATGTCGCGCGCTCCATCTTCAAGGGCGGCAGTTCTTGCGCGACGGCTTCGTCGAGCGCTTTGGCTGCGCTGATGCGGGATTGAGTGAGTTTTTTAGCCGCTGCATCGTACACATCTTTGGCTTTACTCGCCTCTTTCTCCGCCTTGGCAATGTCCTTTGCAACGCTGTCTAAGGCTTCGAGCTCTACGTCAAACTGTGCGCGTTTCTCGATGAGGCCAGGAATATCGCAGCCATATTTACGCGCCGCGCCGCGAAGCGCGAAAAGGCGTTTTTCAACGGCGTCCAAACGGCCCGGCTCAACGTCAAAACTTTGCGCTGCCACGCTGACCGCGTTTCGCGCTTCCTGTGTTTCAAGAAGAGCTCGTTCCAGAGCTTCTGCGGCCAGTTGAAGAGATTTCGCGGCCGGCAACTCACTATCGCCAAACTTACTGTTTACTCGCTCGATACCTGACAACGCCATAGACAGACGTTCTTCAAATTCGCCGTCTTCACCAAGCGTGTCTTGCGCCGCAGTCAATTCTGTTAGCGCGCCCTCGGCGCCCTGCAAAAACCGCCGTTCCTCAGCGAGAGTGTCCTCTTCGCCAGGGCGGACGTCCAGCCTATCCAGCTCGTTCATCGCGTGCTCGAGAAACTCTTGATCCTCGCTGGCTTTACTTTGCCGATCCCGTAACGCCTTAAGAGTCTTTTGCGTCTCTTGACGCGATTGATACGCCGTTGCCACTTCCTGTAGCTCAGATTTGTGACCGCCGAAGAGGTCTAGAAGCAGAATATGGGTGGTCGGATCCAACAGACCGCGCCCGTCATGCTGACCGTGAACTTCTAAAAGCAGCTTCCCCACTTCAGAGAGCAGTTTCACACTGGCGGGAGAGTCATTGATATAAGCTTTGGATCGGCCATCGGATTGGATGATTCGACGAAGGGTCAGGTCCTCACCTGCCACGATCTCAATATCCTGTTCTGTTAGGTGGGCAATGACAGGGTGGGAGTTTGAGAGTATGAAAGACGCCGTGCATTCCGCCTTATCCGCTCCGGAGCGGATAAGGCCCCTGTCCGAGCGCGCGCCTGTTGCCATGCCAAGCGCGTCTAGGATTATGGATTTACCCGCCCCGGTTTCACCCGTAAGCGCGGTTAATCCGTCGCCAAACTCAAGGCTCAGCTGCTCTATAAGGACGACATTGCGGACAAATAACCCACTTAACATATCAGCCTAAATCATTCCGTTAGAACAAGCGTTCTTTCAAACGCTGCCAATAGCCGTCGCGGCGGTTTTTCTTACGTTCTTCTTCAAGGTTGACCTCATAGCCTTGAAGCAATTCATAAGAATCTTGGTACCAAGCGCTATCGGGATAGTTATACCCCAATACAGACCCCACCAGTTTAGCCTCATTAATGATTCCCAAAGACACATAGGCTTCGACGAGGCGGTGAAGCGCTTCTTCGGTCTGCGATGTTGTTTCGTAGTTTTTAACGACATTCTTAAATCGTCCAATAGCGGCCAAGTGTTGGTTTTCCTTAAGGTAATAACGCCCAATGGCCATTTCTTTGCCGGCCAAATGGTCATGCGTCAGCTCAAGCTTTAGCCGTGCATCACGGGCATAGTCACTTTCGGGGAAACGGCGAACAACTTGTTGCAACGCGGCTTCGGCGCTAACCGTCGTAGCCTGATCACGCCCCACATCATAGATCTGGTCGTAATAATTGATCGCAATAAGATAATACGCATATGGCGTACTGTCATTGCCGGGATGAAGGCTGATAAAACGTTGAGCTGTCGCGACGCTCTGTTCGTAATCGGTGGTCCGGTAATAGGCATAGGCGCTCATCAGCATGGCGCGGCGGGCCCATCTGGAGAAGGGGTGTTGGCGTTCAACTTCCTGAAAATAAAGATTTGCCCCGTCCCAGTCATTCTTTTGAACGCGGTCTAAAGCCTGATTGTAGATTAGCTCCGCTGGCCGTTCGATATAGGCCAGCTTTTCTTTGTCGCTTTTGCCGCCAAAAATCGAACAACCCGAAATCATCAGGGCCAAGACGGCGACGCCTCCTAAGCGAATGATACGAGCGTAAATTGTGTTAAAAGCCATAGAGCCTATCCGTTTGCGGATATGATTCTAAACATATCCCTTAAAATACATTGGGTCTCTTAAAGGATGGTTTGCGCGGCGGAAAGTGAGAAATCTGTTATGCGCTAACGCTTTGCAGTCTGGAAGGGCTGTCTATCTCCGGTAAAAGCTCTTCTCCGTTCATGGAAACGAAGCGCCAAGCCCCCTGCGTTCCGTAGAGGGCCATCAATAAGTCATGGTTTAACCCATGTCCTGAGGCATGCGTTTCCACTCGGCCGAGGATCGGGCCGCCCAGATACAAGTCCCCCAAAAGATCGAGCGCCTTATGCCGGACGAACTCATCAGCAAAGCGTAAGCCTTCGGGGTTAAGAATCTTATCGCCGTCGACAATAATCGCATTTTCCAAAGATCCGCCCTTTGAAAGGCCCGCAGCCTGCAAAGCCGCAACTTCGTGAAGGCGCGCAAATGTCCGTGCAGACGCTAAGCGGTCACGAAAAGCCCTGACATCCGGTACAATTTCAACTTTCTGTTGGCCAATAGCCTCATCTTCAAAATCAATCGAAACACTTAACTCAAGGCGCGTGGCCGGGACAATGCGGGCAAACGCCTTCCCTTTACGAACTTCAACTGGCCGCAAGACTTCGACATAGCGGCGGGGCGCTTCCTGACGTTTCAGTCCAACACGTTCTATCAATTTTAAGAAGGGTTCCGCAGAGCCGTCCAAAGCCGGTAGCTCTCTGCCATCCAACTCCATAATCAGATTGTCGATACCAGACGCCGCGAGCGCCGCCAGTAAATGTTCTATCGTCGAAACTTCCACGCCCGCAGCGTTTTCGAGCGTCGTGCAATTTTTCACATCAGACACAGCATCAGGTTCAACCAAAATGCGATTGTCCCGGTCGGTTATGTCCGTGCGCACGAAAACAAGCCCTGTTCCGACAGGCGCAGGTCTCATTGCCAAGCGAGTATGGTTGCCCCCATGCAGTTCAATACCTGCACACACTGTGGCGGAATTCAGGGTCGTTTGGCGTCTGACATTTGTCATATTCATTAAACTCATATTGCCCCAATGATTAAATGAGCTATTCGTTGCGGTCCGACAACAAACCTGTTGTTACAGCGTGTTACAACCAATAAAAAAGCCCGTGATAACACGGGCTTATTTTAATAATTTTAAACTGCCTTAAACAGTTATCGCTGTATCATCGCAGCTGTATTATCGGCTCTGACGGCGAAGAAAACTTGGAATTTGGAGCTCATCTTCCATGTCATCGCTGAACAAATCTCCGACAGGTGCTTTGGTTGTTTGAGTTTGAATCGTCGGCGAAGGTGTTTTCTTCCGTCGGCCAAACAATCCTCCCAAAGCCGTCTTTTTCAATGACGGACCGGTAGACTCAGGAATAGGTTGCGGCTCTACCGGTGCGACAGGCTCCTCTGCCTGAGCCGCAGGGGCATCTACTTTTGGCGGATAGGGCCGAGGCGCTACATAAGGCGGCGGGGTTGCAGCTTTTGGTTTGGAAAACTCCTGTTCCACTTCCTTTTGCATATTTGCCACTGGATTATAATCGGCAAACCGCTCTTCTACGTCTTGAGCGACGGCGGGTTCAGCGGGTTTTTCAGCTTTCGGTAATTCAACCACATTGGCTTCTTCACGAGCAACCCGGTTCCCGAACGGGGCCGGAGGCGCTTCCGCGCGAGCTTCTGAATCAACACCGGTGGCGACGACAGACACACGGATGATACCATCCAAATCATCATCGAGTGCTGAACCAACAATGATATTGGCGTCTTCGTCCACTTGCTCACGGATAAGGCTTGCGGCTTCGTCGACTTCATACAGGGTCAAATCGCTTCCGCCTGTGATATTGATCAGAACGCCTTTAGCGCCTTTCAATGACACATCATCCAAGAGCGGATTGTTAATAGCGGCTTCGGCGGCTTCGACAGCGCGTCGTTCGCCCGTCGCTTCGCCTGTGCCCATCATGGCCTTGCCCATTTCATCCATAACGGTGCGAACATCGTTAAAGTCGAGATTAATCAAGCCTGGAACGACCATCAAATCGGTTACGCCTCGAACGCCGCTATGGAGAACTTCGTCCGCCATAGCAAAGGCGTCTGACATCGTTGTGTTCTCTGTCGCAACTCGGAATAGATTCTGGTTCGGAATCGTAATCATTGTGTCGACAGACGCATAAAGGTTTTCAATCCCCTGTTCGGCCAATTTCATGCGGCGGGAGCCTTCAAACATGAACGGCTTCGTGACGATACCGACCGTCAGGATGCCGCGTTCGCGCGCCGCGCGGGCAATAACTGGCGCCGCGCCTGTGCCTGTTCCGCCGCCCATGCCGGCTGCGACGAACAACATGTGACATCCATCCAGATGCTCCATAATTTCTGTGAGGCTGTCTTCGGCAGATTCTTCGCCAATTTCAGGGCGCATTCCAGCCCCTAGACCTTGTGTAACGCCGGTGCCCATCTGAACGCGGCGATCCGCTCGCGACAAGGCCAGAGCCTGCGCGTCCGTATTCGCGACAACAAATTCGACACCGTCGAGTCCCGAGGCGATCATATTGTTTACAGCGTTTCCGCCGGCTCCGCCCACGCCGATAACGACAATGCGGGGTTTAAGTTCGACGGCTTTAGGCAGAGAGAGACTGATTGGCATGATAGGTCCCGTTTATGGTCAATGTTTGGTTAAAAAGAAGATGGGCCGAAACCGTTAAAGGGTGATTAACCAAACTATTAATTTTAACCTTTTGACGGGGTTTTCCTGTAAATAATCGCTGTTAGGAATTTAGTCTTATGCGTAGCGAAACTTTAGAAAACGAGACCAGGCCCAGATTTAAAGCTATTTAAACTGCCTTAATTTACTAGAAGTTCTCCCGAAGCCATTGAAAAGATCGACCAATCGGATGACCTGAATAACGTCTTTCCCGATACCGACGACCCGACAAATCCGGCGGCCCGGAAATCGCTTCTCCGGGGTTTTCATAGGCCTGTTTCAGCAAGCCAGTTGCGACAGCGAAATCCGATTCCGTGAGGCTCTGATCAAGGCCGAAAATGCCGTGAGGCTGCCCAATTCTGACGCGCTTATTAAAGATTAGCTCCGCCAATTCCCTGACCCCATTGAGCTGCGCCGCGCCGCCCGTCAAGACAATTTGGCGTCCTGCAAAATTGTCCATTCCGGCATTATGTAAGCGCTCATTTAAAATCTCAAACGTTTCCTCAATTCGGGATCGAACGATCGCAGTGACATGGGCGCGAGGATGATGTTGCAAGCGATCCTGCGCGCCGACCGGCGGACACGGCACCATAGCCGAATCATCATCCGCGCCGTGCAAAGCCGAGCCATATATTGTTTTGATTCGTTCTGCGGCTTCGGGCGGTGTGGAAAGGCCTCTCGCAATATCCTTTGTGACGTTGCGACCCCCTACTCCCATCGCATCCACATGCACGAGAACATTATCCCGGAACACAGCCACGGACGTGACGCCCGCCCCCATATCTATAACAGTGACGCCCAGATCGCGCTCATCCTCGGTCAAAACAGACAAGGCCGAAGCATAGGGCGAAGCTGTTACTGACCGGATTTCGAGATGGCAGCGTTCAATACAATGCGCCAAATTGCGCAAAGGCCCCATGCCGCCCAAGACAAAGTGCATATCGACCCCGAGGCTTTTGCCGAACATACCGCGCGGATCATCAATTCCGACCTCGCCGTCCACGCTCCACTGCATGGGTATCGCATGAAGGATGGCATAATCCGGCTGGGACAGTTCAGACAGGCTGCTATTCATGACGCGCTTCAGATCGCGGTCCGCAACCTCTCCGCTGGCAAACTCTGTTTGCACCCGCATATGTTGGGAGCGAAGAGAGCGTAGAGCCACATTCACATTGACGCCGTGCACAGTTACGCCTGCCGCACGTTCCGCTTTCTCGACCGCGGAGCGGATGCCCGCTTCAGCGGCTTCTAGGTCAATCACCGCTCCGTGCTTCACTCCGGAGCTAACACCGAAGCCCTTTCCGATCAGACGTACGCCCATTCCGGGCTCTTCTTTGCCAATCAAGCAAACAACTTTGCTCGACCCGATATCGAGAACCGCGAAGGTCTCCGCCTGTTTCTGTTTAGGGCGTCCGAACATAGGGAATATCTAGGCCTGTTTGGAATCCGTCGGCCGGACAGTAATTCTGTCAGGCAAACGTAAGTCGATTTCGCTGACCGTACGGTCCAATATCTGGGACCGTGCTTGAAGGTCAGCTAGATGCGCCAAGGCTTCTTTCACATTAGTAGCCGGAAGCTTTACCTTAACGTCTCCGTCAATCATCAAATCCCAACGGCTCTCAGAAACAAAAACAGCTGAACTTGTTCTGCGGCGCAGGGCTGGCCAGAGCGCGAGCGTATTTTCAAGAGCTTCCGCCTCGGCGGAAGCGCCTTTCCCGACGACTTGCAATAAATTTTTCGGAATGACGGTCTCGCTTGTAACCGGCGCGATTATTTCTCCTGTCGCGTTCACTAAAGAAAACTGACCTTTATTCTGCCATAGCGCATAGGGTTGATTTTCGACCAACTGCACGACGATACGATTGGGCCAAAGACGCCGCACCACTGCTCGGTCCACCCAAGGCAGGCTTTCGGTGCGCCGCTGCGCGGCTTCTAAATCAACACCAAAAAAGTAATCCCCGGGACGAATGCTAACGGCCCGAAGGACATCCTGTTCATTCAAACGGCCTTCGCCCATGACATCAACACGCGACACAACAAACCCCATCGCCATCAAACGGTGTTGCTTATAAAGCTTACCATTTTCAATGAGCTGCGGCCAAAACCCGCCCATCCAGAGCGCCAAGGCCGTGACCGCCATAAAAACGGCCAGCACGCCGCCGCAAAAGCGAATAAAACTCTTTTTGGAGTGCTGTGCGGCTCTGACTTTGGCAGCGCCCCAGACTTGAGCTTTGCGTAATCCGGGCTTTAACGGAGAGACCCTCTGTAAGGGTCCCTTCGAATAAGACGAATTGCGTTTCATCTGGGCCATGTAGCGTCCTCAACCAACCAGCGGCAAAGCTGTTCAAAATCTATTCCGACATAGGCCGCCTGTTCGGGGGCCAAAGACGTCGGAGTCATTCCGGGTTGAGTATTGAGTTCAAGCATTACGATTTTGTTTACTATGTCGCCTGAAGCTGCATTTTTTTCATTAAATCTGAAATCAGAGCGCGTTACGCCTCGGCAGCCGAGCGCTTTATGTGCCTCGACCGCCCATTTTAGGCAAAGCTGGGTGGCTTCATGTGGAATATCGGCCGGAACGATATGCACTGATCCGCCCTTGGCGTATTTGGCCTCATAGTCATACCAGTCTGTCTGAGGGATAATTTCCGTGACGGCCAAAGCCCGCTCACCCATCACTGTGACGGTCAATTCGCGTCCCGGGATAAAAGCTTCGACGATAACCTCTTCGCCCATCTCTTTATCTTCAGCGATTGCCGCGGACATATTCGAACTATCATTCTGGACAATGTAAACAGACTTAGAAGACCCCTGCCCGTTGGGTTTGACCACATAAGGAGGATTCATAGGGTGGGACTTGGACACCTCAACACGGTCGAACAATCCGCCCTCCGCAACTGTAATGCCAACAGCCCGTAGGACATGTTTGGCTCGGTGCTTATCCATCGCCAACGCAGAGGCCATGACGCCAGAGTGAGTATAGGGTTTGCCATACATATCCAGCACCCCTTGAACGCGGCCATCCTCGCCCCAATCGCCGTGAAGGGCGTTGAAAATAATATCCGGATCAGCGTTCTCGAGCTGAGTCCACAGGTCACGGGTCACATCAATTTCGGTTACGTCATACCCACAAGACCGAAGAGCCTTGGCGCATTCTTCACCCGAGACGAGAGAAACTTCGCGTTCAGACGAAATCCCGCCTTTTAAGACCGCAACTTTCACGACGCCGTTCCAATTCGTTTGATTTCCCACTCAAGGTCAACACCTTCACTGGCGCGAACTTTATCCCGAATAGTTTCGCCAAGGTTTTCCAAATCCGCGGCTGTTGCGTCGCCAGTGTTAATCATGAAGTTGCAATGCTTTTCGCTCATTTGCGCGCCGCCCACGCGAAAGCCACGTCCGCCTGCGGCGTCGATAACTTGCCAGGCCCCTCGCCCGCCTGACTGTTCAGGGTCCGGGTTTTTGAAAGTTGAGCCACCCGTTTTTTCGCGAATGGGTTGGCTCTCCTCGCGTCGAGAGGTAATGTCATTAATGCGCGCAATAATATCTTCGGGGACGTCTTTCCGGCCCTGAAAGACAGCTTGGGTAAAAATCAAATCATCAGGCGCGTCACTGCCGCGATAACGATAATTGAACTCACTCAACGGCATAAGCTGACGGCGACCCCGACGGTCAATGGCGACCGCCTCGACCAAAACGTCCTTTGTCTCGCCCCCATAACACCCCGCATTCATGCGTAGCGCGCCGCCGATTGTACCGGGAATACCAGCGTAAAATTCCAACCCGGATACCCCGGCTTTAGCCGCTTCTTTCGCCACCTTATTGTCCAAAGCCGCCGCCCCGGCGATCAATTGATTGCCGTCCGCCGTGATCTTGGCAAAAGTCGGGCCGAGTCGAATAACAACGCCTTTTACACCACCGTCGCGGATTAGCGTATTGGACGCAACGCCCAAAACCTGAACCGGAATATCGTCTGGCGTGGAGGAGAGAAAATGCGCGAGATCCGCCTCGTCCTTCGGCATGAAAAACACTTCTGCCGGGCCGCCGACCCGCAGCCAACTATAGGGGGCGAGCGAAACATCCGCTTTGAGCGACCCTCTGACCGACGGGAGGCGTTCAAGCAGCGACATCAAGCGCTCTCCAAATCCTTGGCCAGGTCTGCCGCCCAATAGGTGATGTCACCTGCCCCGAGGCACACGATAACATCGCCGTTTTTAAGATGCGGCTTCAAATCTGCGGCTAGGCTCTTTTTCGCCGTTAGCGAAACGTTTTTATGCCCGTGGGAGGTCAGGCTTTTGGCCAAATCAGGCCCGCTTACGCCGTCAATGGGATCTTCTCCGGCGGCATAAACATCCGTCACAAAGACGCGGTCCGCATCGTTGAAACAGGTCGAAAACTCTTCGAAGTGATGAGACAGACGGGAATAACGGTGGGGCTGTACAACGGCGTGAACCCTCCCCTTTGTCACCTGACGCGCCGCTTGGAGAACAGCTGAGATTTCGACCGGGTGATGGCCGTAATCATCAATAATGGTTATGCCTTCCCACTCCCCGACTTTGGTAAAGCGGCGTTTTACCCCGCCGAAACTTTCGAGACCGGCGCGAACTTGCGCCTCGTTCAAGCCAAGTTCTCTCGCGACTGCAATGGCGGACAGGACGTTTTGCGTGTTATGCTTTCCGGCCATAGGCAGGAACAAGTCTTGCCAAGTTTCTTCCTCGTCGCCCGTTGTAAAGACAACATCAAAGCGCGACCCCGTTGGTTCCAAATGGAGATTTTCAGCTCGGACATCCGCTTGCGGGTTAAATCCATAAGTAATGACGCGGCGGTCGGAGACTTTACTGACCAGAGCTTGCACTTCGGCGTGGTCGATACACAAAACTGAAAAGCCATAAAAAGGCAGATTTTCGACGAAAGTATGAAAGGCCTTTCGAAGCGTTTCGAAATCGCCGTAATGTTCCATATGCTCTGGATCAATATTGGTGATGATCGCCACAGTCGGGAAAAGCTTCAGAAAGGAGCCGTCGCTCTCATCCGCCTCGACCACCATCCAGTCGCCAAGTCCGAGCTTCGCATTTGAGCCGTAAGCATTGATAATTCCGCCATTGATAACCGTTGGATCTAGCCCGCCGCCCTCTAAAAGAGCTGCAATCATTGTGGTCGTCGTAGTTTTGCCGTGTGTGCCGCCCACGGCAATGGCCCATTTCAGACGCATCAACTCGGCGAGCATTTCAGCGCGCCGCACCACTGGGATCGACTTCGCTCGGGCCTCGATCAATTCGGGATTATCTTTTTTAATCGCAGAGGACAGGACAATGGCGCCTGCGCCTTCAACCTGACCTTCCTTTTGACCGATGAAAATGTTTGCGCCGAGCTTGCGAAGTCGTTCGGTGTTAGCGCTCTCGCGCATGTCTGATCCCTGAACCTGGTATCCCAGATTCAAAAGCACCTCGGCAATACCGCTCATTCCGATACCGCCTATACCAACAAAATGTATCGGGCCGACATCAAAGGGCACTTTCGTGGCAAGGGATTGTTGTTTTAAATCGGGTTGGGGCATGGTCTGCCTCTTCTTTTCGCCTCCGGCTAAGCCGGGTCTGTCATTGATCGGCGAAGGCAGACACCATCGCCGCGAGATCGGTTGCGGCATGTGGCTTACCGACGGATCGGGCGGCGTCTGCTGCGGTTTTAAGCCAGGTCGAATCACTGAGCCGTTCCTCCAAGATAGATTTTACACGCTCTGGCGTAAACTCGGATTCGGGCAGAATATCGGCAGCGCCGAGGCGCTGAAGTGACTTTGCATTGGCCGTTTGATGGTCATCCATCGCGATAGCAAGCGGAACCAGCAGGCTGGGCTTTCCCATGACCGCAATTTCGGACACAGACCCCGCCCCGGCGCGGCCTATAATATAGTGCGCGTCCGCCAGATGGGTCTCAATATCAGAGAAGAAAGTTTCGCAAGTGGCGCTCACGCCGGCCTCTTTATAGGTGGTTCGAGCAAGGTCTTGGTAGTCCGGAAGTGTTTGCTGAGTGACGTGAAGTTCCCTGCGGAGGCTTTCGGGCAGGCTGGCAATTGCTTTCGGCATGACCTCGCTGATAATCCTCGCCCCAAGACTTCCGCCGACAATTAAAAGGTTTATCTGGTCCGTGGGAGGCTCATAAGATTTGGGGACCGCCTTGATAACTTGTTCACGGAGGGGATTACCAATGGAACGGTGAACGGCTTCCTCGGGAAGTTTCTGCAGATCCTCAAACCCAGACGCGACACATAAGGCCTTTTTAGCAAAAACCCGATTAACCCGACCCAAAAAGGCATTCTGTTCATGGATAAGCGTAGGAATGCCCATCCTCTGGGCGGCGCGCATCGCGGGAAAGGCGGGGTAGCCGCCAAACCCGACGACGATGTCTGGTTTCCACTGACGGATAAACCGCCTCGCCTGCATCACGCCTTGGGTTAGAGAGACAACGCCTTTAACCGCGGCAATTGGTTTTCGTGGAGATATACTTGCCGCTTTGACGTCAATAATCGGATCGGCCGGAATACGCCCCGCGTGTTTTCGGCCGCGCGCATCGGTCATCAAGGCAATCTCCCAGCCCTCAGCTTTTAGAATTTCGGCAAGGGCCTGCGCGGGGAACATATGCCCGCCCGTTCCGCCTGCGGCCATTAAAAGCTTTTTGCCTTTTTGCGGCACGCCCTAGCTTCCGTACCCGTAAGCGCCGGGCCGTTTGGCCGTAAAGGCGAGGATAAGACCTGCCGTGAAGCAGAGCGAAAGCAAGGATGAGCCCCCATAGGAGATAAAGGGAAGCGTCATGCCTTTTGACGGGGCCATGTTGAGATTGACGAACAGGTTGATGACCATTTGCATCCCAACGAGTGTTGCCAATCCGGCGACGGCGAGCTGCGAGAAATAGTCGTTTAATCGCAAAGCGCTTCGGTAGGCCCGGATAACAAATGTGGCGAGCAGCACAATCAGCACGACCGAAATCAAAAATCCAAACTCTTCCACCGTGACGGCGAAGATAAAATCTGTATGTCCGTCCGGCAGGCTGTATTTAATCGCGCCCTCCCCCGGCCCGCGGCCTAATAAGCCGCCATTCGCAATAGCTTCGAGGGCTTTATCAGTCTGATAGCTGTCTGCCGAGTTGGGAGACATAAACGCCGTTACGCGATCGCGCACATGCGGAAGGGCCATATAAGCCGCCACAGCGCCCAAAAGCGAAACGCCCATTAACGCCAAAAGCCAACCCAATGAGAGTCCTGCAAAAAAGAAGACAGCCGCGAACCCTAGGGTAATTAGAAAAGACTGGCCGAAGTCCGGCTGGGTAATCAGCATTGCAATCAATACAAAATATACACCAAAGACAATAACCACCGAGGGTACATTTGGATCGCGCTTACGGACCGAAAACATCCATGCCGCAAAAACGATAAAGGCAGGCTTAGCAAATTCAGACGGCTGAAGAGAAAAAGCGCCGAGCCTGATCCAGCGAACCGCGCCTTTTACCTCAAAGCCTATAAAGGGAAGCGCCGCGAGCAAGGCCATCGACCCCAGAAGTGCCACCACCCCTAGTCGCCGGGCCCAGTTCGGCCCAATAAATGAAATAAAAATCGCGCCGCCAAGTCCGAGGGCGGCAAAGAAAGCATGACGATATAAGAAGAAAAACGGATTGCCATAGTCAAGGCGCGCCGTCGCAGCCGGGGATGCGGCCATGGAAAGGATCAGCCCGGCACCAATCAAAATAATCAAAATGCCCAACTGAATTTGGTCTACGCTGCGCCACCATTCACCGATAGGCGTACGGTGCGTGCGCGAGACAAACGGATTGCTTGCGTTCAAAAACGTCATGAAGCCATCGCTTTCTTACCCTCACCGCGTTTGGCTTTCATTTCAGCCTCGAACAAATCTATAATCTGTTGTGAATGCTGGCGGAACGCATCCCCCCGTATTTCGAAATTGGCAAATTGATCAAAACTGGCACAGGCTGGAGAAAGTAAAACAATAGGATTGGCGGCCCCCGATTCCAGAGCGTCGCGCGTTGCGCAATATACCGCCATTTGCAGATGCCCGGAGACTTTGTGGTCGACCTTTGCCTTGGTCAGGGTGCGTTTGAAACTCTTGGAAGCTTCTCCGATTAGATAAGCTTTTTTCACATTTTTCATTAATGGCACTAAGGGCTCAATCCCCTGTTCTTTGGCAACGCCGCCTGCAATCCAGAAAATTTCATCATAGCTATTAAGCGCCTGTTGCGCGGCGTCGGCATTGGTCGCTTTACTGTCATTAACGAAGCGCACTTTGCCCGCCGTTCCGATAGTCTCCATACGGTGGGACAGGCCCGGAAAGCTTAGAATGGCTTTCGCAATATCACGGGGTTTCAAGCCGAGAGATTTTACGGCGGCAAAGGCGGCGGCGGCGTTCTGCCAGTTATGCTGACCTTCTAGCGCTTTCGCTTTGCCGAGGTCGCAAATTTCTTCTACCCGTTTTCCTTGTGTGCAAAACAGCTTCCCTCCGAGAACAAAGACTCCTGAACCAATAGAGCGTCTGGCCGAAATCGGGACCACATTCGCTGATTTTCTGGCAATCATTTCACACAGCAGAGCTTTGCCCGCCTCGTCGTCCGTTCCGATGACAGCTGAATCCTCGGACGTCTGGTTGAGAAATACACGTTTTTTCGCACCCCCATAACCCACCATATCGCCGTGACGATCCAAATGGTCAGGACTGAGGTTCAAATGAACCGCTGCATTGGCGCGAAGAGAGAAGGTGCGCTCCAGTTGATAAGACGACAGCTCAATGACGAGGTAAGAACCGGAATGGATGCGGTCGAGATCCAGAACGCCGCGCCCGATATTTCCCCCGATTTGAGCGTCCTTACCGCATTCATTTAAAATATGTCCGATGAGGGCCGTTGTTGTGGATTTTCCATTCGTTCCTGTAATCGCAATAATTTTAGGCCTGTTATTTTCAGATATTGCAGAGACTTCACGGGCGAGAATTTCGATGTCACAAATAATCGGGACACCTGCCTGTTTAGCCAGGTCTGCTGACCAATGCGGCTTTGGCAAGTGATGGGGAACGCCGGGCGACAGAACCAAACCGTCAATTTTACTCCAATCCGCCGTCTCTAAATCTCCGAGCGTCACGCCCTTCTCTTCTGCGGCTTGACGTCCCTCGTCCCGATCATCCCAAGCCAATACGGTCGCGCCCCCTGCCTGTAGAGACAGAGCAGCACTAATCCCCGTTCGGCCCAGACCGAAGACGGCGAGAGTTTGTCCTGCGAATTGAGAAGCCTTGATCATGTTTTTAGCGCAGTTTTAAAGTGGATAGTCCGATCAAAGCCAAAATGATGGCAATGATCCAGAAACGGATAACGATGGTGGACTCGGCCCAGCCTTTTTTCTCGAAATGGTGATGGATGGGGGCCATGCGGAAAACGCGTTTTCCGGTGAGTTTATAAGACGCCACTTGGACGATAACCGAGACCGCCTCGAGAACGAATAGGCCGCCGATAATGGCCAGAACAATCTCATGTTTAATCGCGACCGCGGTTGTTCCCAAGGCCCCGCCAAGAGCCAACGATCCCGTATCTCCCATAAATACCATTGCGGGCGGAGCGTTGAACCAGAGAAAGCCTAAAGAGGCGCCGATAATTGCGCCGAGGAAAATAGTGATTTCCGCGCTGCCTGGTACAAAAGGAACGCCGAGATAGTCAGAGAAAATCGCATTCCCAACGAGATAAGCGATAAAGGCCAGGCTCATACAGGCGATCATGACCGGAACGATAGCGAGGCCGTCCAAACCATCCGTCAAATTAACCGCATTGGCAGAACCCACAATCACGAGGCAACCAAAGGGGATAAAAAATATCCCAAGATTAATCGTAAAGTTTTTCAGCAGCGGAATAGCAAGTCCTGTTGAAAATGTGCCTTCTTGAGGAAAAGCCATTGTCAAAACCCAAACGGCTATCGCCGCAATGATAAATTCGAGCAGCAATCTGATTTTGCCGGAAAACCCTTTGTGGCTTTGGCGGGAGACTTTCAGGTAATCATCATAATATCCGATTGCGCCGAAGCCCACCGTCACCAAGAACACTGTCCAAAGAAAAGGACTCGCCAAGTTCCCCCAAAGGAGCGTGGACGGAATAACGCTAAGCATAATCAGCAAACCGCCCATCGTCGGGGTACCCGCTTTAGCGATGATATGACCTTCGGGTCCATCTTCGCGAATAGGCTGACCCTTCCCCTGTTTAGAGCGTAGCCAATTGATTGCCCGGGGGCCGATCATAAACGCGATAAGCAGCGACGTCATCAAAGCTCCGCCAACGCGGAACGTGATGTAATTAAATAAGTTGAAGAACTGAAATTCGTCCGATAGAGGCGCGAGCCATTCATAAAGCATTAGTGTGCCCCCTCTTTGAGCTTTTTGACAAGCGCGCCTAAGCCCGCAGCGTTTGATCCTTTGATCAAAACAATGTCCCCATCCTTAATTTCGTCTTTCAGAGCGGATAAAACGTCTTCAGCACTGTCCGTCCAGGCGCCCCGCATCATGCGCGGAAGCGCGCCGCGCAAAACGCGCATGCACTCGCCTTTTAGAATGACGCGGTCAAATCCCGTATTTTCTAACGGCTCCGCTAAAGCCGCGTGGAATTCCAATTCCTTCGGACCCAATTCGCCCATATCCCCAAGAACAGCGATTTTCCGGCCGGGACGCAAAGAGGTCGCCGCAAAGGCCGCCCGCATACTGGTCGGATTGGCGTTGTAACTCTCGTCAATCAGAGTGAATGATTTACCGCCGAGTGTCAGCGCATGGCTGTCTCCCCGGCCTTCAGCGGGAGCGATTTGACCCATAGCCTTGGCCGCCTTTGTCAAATCAAGCCCTGCCGCTTTAGCAACCGCCAGACAAGCCGCTGCATTATGAAACCAATGCTGGCCCGGAACGGATAAAATCACGTCAATTTCTTCCCCTGCAACTTTCAGGGTTGCGGTACCGCCAGCGGCGTGAGCCTCCGTTTTTACAATTTGAACGTCGCAGTCTTTTGCCTCGCCAAATGTCAAAACGGATCGCCCGTCCGCTAGAGATTTTATAAAAGGCGTATGCGGGTTATCACCGTTCAGTATAAGGGTGCCGTCGAAGGAAAGTCCGTCAATGATTTCCGCCTTCGCCTGGGCAATATCTTTTTCGCTCTCAAAATGCGCGAGGTGAACACTGACCACATTCGAAATTAGCGCGATGTCTGGTTTGACCTGTTTAGACAGCGCAGAAATTTCTCCGGCGTGGTTCATGCCCAACTCGAAAATGCCAAATTCGGCCTCGACCGGCAGAGTTGCCAGCGTGATCGGCGCGCCTAAGTGATTATTGAAAGACTTTTGTGATTTATGCGTCTCTCCGAATTGAGCGAAAATAGTCGCTAGGGCTTCTTTGATGCTCGTTTTTCCTACGCTTCCGGTGACTGCAATACGCAAGGCTTTTGAACGGTCACGCCCGGCCGCGCCAAGCGCTTCCAGCGCTTTTTGCGTGTCAGGGACGATAACGGTATTTGCATCTTCTATTTGTTTTTCGGCTAGAACTCCGGCAGCGCCCGCTTCGATAGCCTTGGGAATAAAGTCATGCCCATCGCGTTCGCTTTTCAACGCGACAAAAAGGTCATTCTTTTTTAGTGTCCGCGTGTCGATTGACAGACCTTCTACGCTAAAATCCCGCGCCGACGCGCCGCCGGTAGCAAGGGCTATATCTTTTGACGTCCAGAGACTCATTCCGACAGCTCCCGAAGCAAACGCTGCGCCACGGCCACATCTGAAAACGGAATTGTTTTGGTCCCGATAATCTGACCAGTTTCATGGCCCTTCCCGGCAATGACAAGGCAATCTTGTGGACCCAGCTCGGAGATGCCCAAAGCGATGGCCGCCTCCCGGCCTTCAACATTCTTGGCGCCCGGGCAGCCTTTCATTACTTGCAGACGAATATCGCGGGCATTTTCGGTTCGAGGGTTATCATCCGTCACAATGACAGAATCTGCTAACTTCGCCGCAACTGCGCCCATTTTTGACCTCTTATCGGGGTCCCTATCTCCACCGCATCCGAAAACGACTACTATTCGTCCCATCGTGTGCGGCCGGACAGAACGAAGAAGCTTATCCAGACCGTCTTCGGTATGAGCGAAGTCGACGAAAACAGGCGCGCCGTCTTTGGTTTGCCCCGCACGTTCCAAGCGCCCTGAAACGCCTGTCAGTTTCTGTAAGCCTTCGAGACCGGCTTTAAGGCTTACGCCGGTCTGTAGGGCGAGCGCCAATGCCGCCACGGCGTTTAAAGACTGAAACTCACCAGCAAGTGGCAAAGTCAGTTCATGGCGCTTGCCATCAATAATTAGAGTTAAATCCTGCGACGCGGCGCGGGGTATAATTTCATCAATACGGATATTATCGCCCGTCCAGCCAATGCGCGTGACCTCTTGCCCGCGAGACTGAGCCTGCTTAGCAAGCTCTTTTCCATGCGTTCCGTCCACCGTAATCACGACAGGGGCGTCGGACGGCGTCAGCTCTGAAAACAAACGCGCTTTGGCTTCGAAATACTCGCTTTCATTCGCGTGATAATCAAAGTGATCCTGTGTCAGATTCGAAAACCCTGAGGCCGTCACATCTACGCCGTCCAAACGATATTGTACGAGACCGTGTGAGGACGCCTCCATGGCAACGTGCGTAACGCCCTGCTCCGCGAGGTTATGGAGTGTCTCATGCAAAGCCACGGCATCGGGAGTTGTATGAGTCATCGCCTCATAGCCCTTGGGCGACATGACGCCCAATGTGCCGAAACACGCTGCCTGATACCCGGCATGGGTCCAGAGCTGCCGTAGAAACTCGACAGTTGAGCTCTTGCCGTTCGTTCCTGTCATTGCGACAAGGGTCCTCGGCTGCTTGGGGTAAAACTCTCTTGCCATGTGAGCATAACGCAAACGCGGGTTTTCATCTGCTATGAGAGGCAGCCCCTCAGTGTCCGTTCCAGGCAATGAAAGAACAGCTACGGCGCCGTTTTCTTTTGCTTGTGAAATATAGTTTCGGCCATCTGCTACTGTGCCGGGTAAAGCCGCAAAAATCACACCGGGCTTTACGGCGAGGCTGTCGCAGCTCAATCCCGTTGCATTCAGCTCTTTAATCATGTCGTTCATCGTGACGCCTCCTGACGGATAGCTGCGATTTGCGAGACATCTCCAATCTCCGCATTTCTAGCTCCCGGAAGCATAGGCCCGATACGTTCAACAATCTTCCCGGCAGTGGGCGCGGCGTTCCAGCCCGCCGTAGCATAACCATATGTGCCCTCAACAGGCTGAGGCTCATCCAACGTTACAAGCATAACATATCTTGGGTCGGAATGAGGAAAGGCGGCGACAAAAGACGTCACAAGACGCTTCCGGTCATATCCGCCATTCGCCGGTTTCTCCGCCGTGCCTGTTTTCCCCATCACGCCATACCCTCTAATATTGGCTTTCTTACCCGTTCCGTCCGTAACAACCTTGCGCATCATATGGCGAAGGTCGTCGGATACCTCAGCAGAGAAAACTCTGCGTGTTTGCTCCGGATGAGCGGCGCTACGGCGCATAACCGTTGGCGTGACATATAAACCGTCATTCAACATTGCTCCTACCGCTGTCGCCAGGGCCAAAGGCGTAACCGCCAGACCGTGACCATATGAAATTGTCACCGTCGCCATTTCACCCCACCGGTCTTGAATTTGTGGATGCGCGCTTTCAGCCAGCTCAATCGGCACCCGATCCAGAAGGCCGAGATTTCGAAGATGAAATTGCTGCCTTTGAGATCCGATACGCTGCGCAATCATGGCCGTTCCGCGGTTTGAACTCTCAGCAAGAACGCCTGTCATATTCAGCGGCACATCCGAAGGGTGGTCATCACGAATCCACTTGCTCAGAACTTTATAGGGTTTTTGCACAGGGAACAGCTCCTCCTGATCGGCCACCTTGTCTTCCAAGGCCATGGCCATCGTCAGCGGTTTAAAAACAGAGCCTAAATCGTAAGTCGACATTGAGGCATGATTATAGCGACTTTCGGGTGAAGTTGCGCCCGGCACATTGGGGTCAAAATGCGGCAAAGACACCATAGATATGACTTCGCCGGACTTCATATCCAGAACGACAGAAGATGCCGATAAAGCTTTAAAATGAGTCATCGCCGCGTCCAACTCCTCCGTCACGGCGTATTGAACCCGCATGTCAAGAGACAAGGCAACAGATGGAGATTGATCTTGAGTCAATCGATCATTCACAGCCCTCTCAATGCCTGCGACGCCTTGCATGTCGACATCTGTGAAACCGACTATATGAGCCGCCAAGCTGCCCCGAGGATAGACACGTTTGGACTCGGTTCGAAATTTCAGTCCCGGCAAGCCAAGTTCAAAGACCTTCTGCCTTTCCTTTGGCGTTAGGCCGCGCTCTATCCATACGAAAGCCAAGTCCCGGCTGAGTTTTTCTTCAAGATCCACCACATTTAAATCAGGACGTATTGCGGCCAGTGCCTGCGCGGTTTCTCGAGGATTCCAAACCCGGCGAGGCTCAGCAAAGAGGGAATAAGTCTGAAGCGTCGTCGCGAGTAATTCACCGTTTCTGTCTGTGATATCCGCCCGGTACGTGTTGACCACACCCGGCATTTCCGTGACATGGTTTTCAGGCGCAAACAGAGAAATCTCTGCCAACCGTACGATCACCAAACCAAGCACTAACAGATAGGCTACCATTCCGATGCGGATACGAATTCGCCCTTCCGAAACGGCCTCGGACTCATCATCTGCGACCTGCATGGTTCGCGAATTTTGGGGCTGCAAACTGGTCATTCGAGCGCGCCCCGCTCTTTGACGCCGCGCAGACCCGCCTTATCTGGGCCCGAAATCTCTCCATCGACACTTGCGGTAGGCCCCTTCCCCTCTCGAAAAGGAAGGGTTTCTGCAAGTTCTTCGACAGTCAATGTCGTTTTCGTCGAAATGGGCTCAAACCCTAACTTTCTCTCAGCCAAACCCGCCAAACGCTCAGGGCTCTCGCGAAAGGCCAATTCAGCTTCCAATACAGATATCGCCCGTTCTTCAGATGCAATCTCGCGCTCAAGACGCACAACATCCTCTTTCGCCGTTTGCGCCCGCGTTTTGATATAGAAAAGCCCAACTGTCAGGGCGACACCGATAACAAATAAAATAAACGCACTCAGCCTTTTGCTGGCGGATCGGTTATGGGCGCAGGTCGTCATAGGAGCGCCTCCAAATCAGAGAACTGCGGCACCCGCAAGGCACGAGCTTCAGACTCGCCCCAAGGCGCGGCATCGGATCGAACCGCGACGCGCATTTTAGCCGAACGGGAGCGAGCGTTTTCTTTGATTTCCGTCTTGGACGGCTTAGTCACAGATCGCTTTGGAAGTGAAAAACTAGGCGGCGGGCCGGTATGCTCAACCGCCGGGGCGTAACGCGAGCCCCCTTCAATTTCGCCGGCCCGCTCCCGGAAGAATGTCTTCACGATACGGTCTTCCAGAGAATGGAATGTGACGACAATCAGCCGCCCCTCAGGCGCGAGCGCTTGCTCCGCCGCATGCAAAGCCCGAAACAGCTCTCCTAGCTCATCGTTGACAAAAATACGCAAAGCCTGAAAAACCTTTGTTGCCGGATGCGTTTTTCCACGTCGCCCCAAGGCCTTCTCCAGCAAATCGGCGAGCTGCAAGGTCCGAGTTAGCGGCGCGTCGTCTCGCGACTGAACAATCACCTTTGCGGCGTGGCGCGCCCGGGCCTCCTCGCCATAAACACGGAACAACTGCTCAAGCTGAACCTGGCTTAAATTCATGACGGCATCTGCTGCAGTCGGGCCCGATTGGCTCATGCGCATATCGAGCGGCCCATCGCGCATAAACGAAAATCCGCGTGCCCCCTCATCTAATTGCATGGAGGAAACGCCAATATCCAAAATCACGGCATCCACCGGATCGAGACCCAGCAGGTCAAGCTTGGAAAAAGGCGTCTGAATAAGCCGGAAACGACTGCCATATTCCGCCGCCAGCTCGGCCGCACGAGGCGCCACATTTGGATCGCGGTCAAGACCAATAACTTTGCAGTTCTCGGCCTGCAAGATAGCCTCGCTATAACCACCATAACCGAAAGTTCCGTCCACATAGGTCTCTCCGGCTTGCGGACTTAAAGCTTTTAACACCTCAGGTAACATTACGGGGTAGTGCTTCATGACTGACCCCCAGTTAACGGCGGCGGCTGGACCGGACGAAGGCGGTGGCGATTTTCCTTGGCGAGCTTACGCATTTGTTCAGCCCGCTCTTCATGAGCTGCAGGAGACCAAATTTCGAAACGACGCCCCAACCCCACAAAAGTGACATGACCGTTCAGGCCAGCATAATCGTGCAAGTCTTTCGGAAGGGATATCCGTCCGCCGGTGTCAAATTGCAAAGGACGGCTGGCCGCAAAAATGGCGCGCTGCAAGGCGATGCGGCCTTCGTCATAATAATCAAGGGTGTCGAGGGAGCGTTGATATTCTTCCATCAACGCCATACCGCCGCCTTCGAGATATTGTCCGTCGAAGCTCGGCCAGACGACAATGCCGTCAAAGCCGCTCCCCGCGACAACGGCGCGGAAATCCGCCGGCACGGAAACCCGCCCCTTCGCATCCACTTTGTTTGTCACGCTGGACAGAAACATGAAAATCCCTTGATAAGCTTGGCCTAGCTTAATTTTGGGATAGCATGGGATAATATGGGAAACAATGCCAATTTAGGGGAATATTAGCTATAGATTGCTTTTTCCACACTGTGAACCCTTCTGGGGATAACTCTTTATTTACGAACAATAACAAAGGGTTAAGAATATATTTCCAAAGAGTTACTATAGCTCCAAATCCATAACCCAAACGTCACCGTTTCGGCGCCGGACATCTCCAGAGGCCGTCATAATAACGCAACACCACTCTGTTAACCTCAACCATAAATCGCCCCGGTCACTTCAACTAGGTTAACGACAAGGCGCCCAAGATGTGGTTAAATTATAATACTTTAAATGGCGGCGCAGAATTCTAAGCGACTATCAACCGATAGTATCGAGTAAAACTTGATTAGTTTGTGACGCCAATTTTGATCGTGGCAGCAATAAAAGGAACCGACTATTCATTTAGAAAATTTATGACCCACCAAAAGCTCAATATTTTAATTTTAGAGGACGAAGCTTTCGTCGCCTATGATTTGGCAGAAACAGTCGAATCCGCAGGGCATGGCGTTTTGGGTCCATTTTTCAACTGCGAAGAAGCCGAAAAATCGCTCGCCATCGTCAAGCCGGACTACGCCATTTTGGATATTGATCTGGGGAACGGCAAAGACAGCCTTTCACTAGCTAAACAGCTTAAGGTTCGAGCAATCCCCTTTACCTTTGCAACTGGCTATGGCGGCGAACAAAACGAACATTTTCGCGACTTTGAGGACATTCCCCGACTGAGCAAACCTTTTGGCTTTCACGAGGTCGAGGACCAGATCTCGACATTAATGAGCTAGGCGCACCAACCGCTCTTTTTTCTGTAGATCAATAATTTTTAATAGCCGTCTGCGTTGAAACAATTTCGCCTGCCTAAAAATAGGTTTGGCGCCTTCGAGCGAATTGCTCCGCCCCCTAGAAGCTCCAAATTTCAACTATCTTAAATAATAACCTTTTTGTAATTGACAATCATTCTTAACTCCCTATGAAGCGTTCCGTCTTGCGAGTAATTCGCAATAACGAAAACTAGAGAGATAGAATGCCCATTAAATATAGCCTCCCAGCCTTGCTGCTATCGACAGCGTTTTGCCCCGCCGCCCTGGCCCAATCACCGTCGGGTGGAGCCTCCGCGGATACCGGGTCATCGGACACAGACATTTCTCAAATGGCCTCCGCAGAGCCAATTGACGAAATCGTCGTGACGGCGAGTGGATTCGAACAAAATCTTAGCCAGGCGCCTGCTAGCATTACGCTTATCCCTCGCATGGAGCTAGAAACCCAGCGGGTAAATAGCTTGGCGGAAGCCCTTTCGACGATTCCTGGCGTGGATATTGGTGATGGCGTGGGTAAAACGGGCGGGCGCGAGATTTCAGTTCGAGGTATGCCAAGCGACTATACGCTTGTCCTGGTTGATGGCCGCCGCCAGAATGCCGCCGGCAATGTGACGCCTAATGGATTTGGAGATACATCCTCAGGCTTTGTTCCCCCAGTATCCGCGATTGAAAGAATCGAGGTCGTGCGTGGGCCAATGTCGACTTTATATGGTTCCGACGCCATGGGCGGCGTCATTAATATTATTACCCGAACCGCCACAGATCGCCTAAGAGCCGATCTAGGATTGGACACGACTCTTCAAGAAGACGAGGGTTTCGGGAATAGTTATAACTCGACCCTTTATCTCGACGGTCCCATCTCCGATGACCTGCTCACTTTCTCTGCACGCGGAAGATATTATCACCGCGAAGCTTCAGAACTCACCTATTTCGACGAAAACGGAAATGAATTAGATGTCTCGCAGCGCGGTCCAAGCCCGGTAAAGGCAGACATCTGGTCGCTTGGGGGACGGTTGAATTTGTTACCGAATAATCGGCATAAAATCTGGGTTGATGTCGATATAGCACGCCAAACTTATGATAATTCCGAAGGTCAGCTCGGAACGCTCGGCGTCAGAGGTTACGGCCCGGAGCAGAAGTTCAATCGCAATCAATATGTGCTTGCTCACACATCAGAAGTTTTAGGCGGCGTTTTAGACTCCGACGTAACCTATAATGAGACAGAAACGATCGGGCGTATTCTTCCGGATGATGTTCCCGGAACTGACCGGCTGCAAGGGGACCCACGTCAACTTGAAGCTCAAAATATGATTTTCAATACGCGCTTCTTTAGAGAAATCGGACAACATACTTTTACAATTGGCGGCCAGTTCTGGCATGCCGAACTTCAAGACGGCGTCGCTGCGGAACCGTTCGAGCATGACCAATGGGCCGCGTTCCTCGAAGACCAATGGCAATTTGCCGACAGCCTCAGCCTGACCACAGGTATTCGTTACGACGATCACAGCGTCTTCGGATCTAATGTTAGCCCCAGAGCCTATTTGGTGTGGAATGCGTCTGATGCCTTAACGCTTAAAGGCGGCGTCAGCCGCGGATTTAAAACGCCGCGCCTCGAACAGATCGCCGAAGGCATTGTGGGCTTCCGAGGTCAGGGAACTATTCCCTTCCTTGGCACGCCTTCGCTACAGCCGGAAACCAGTACAACCTACGAGGCAGGCGCATATTTAAGAGGTGCTCAAGGCTTGCAAGCCAATGTTACCGTTTTCTACAACCAGTTCGACGACAAGATTGCATCCGGCCCAACTTTTGCAAACTGCGCCTTCAACCTCACGGAGGAAGAGTATAATGCGCTAGAGCCTAGCGACGCCTGCTTGGATTATGGCTTCTACCCACGACCCGCGACGTATTCCCAGGATATCAATGTCGATGAAGCAGAGACGCGGGGCATAGAGGCTTCCTTGCAACGCAACATCACTGAGGATGTGAGGTTTTCTGCAAACTATACCTACACGGATAGTGAGCAAACCAGCGGACCAAATATTGGGGAGCCGCTTGTGAACACGCCTGCGCATCAATTGAATGGCAGAGTCGAATGGGCAATAACCGACCGCCTCAATAGCTGGATCAGAAGTGAATACGCTTCGCCCCGTTATCGCGGCGCCGGAGAGGCCCAAGACCAATTGGGTGATTTTAAAAGCTACACCCTTTTCCATTTAGGAGGAGCCTTTGAAATCTCTGACTCTGTAACTCTGAGTGCGGTCGTCTATAACTTGCTGGATGATAATTTTGTAAGCTATGTGCCCTACACGTCTCGCGGCAGTCTGGCCTATTCAAATGAATACGCAATCAATCAAGAACCACGGCGCCTCTGGTTATCGGTCAATGCAAGGTTTTAAGGATATTCATGCCATTTCGTAAAATATTATTCTGGTGCCACCTCTGCGCAGGTGTGGCTTCAGGCATTTTCGTCTTATTGATGTCCGTCACCGGCGTCCTGCTGACTTATGAACACGACATGCAACTTGCCGTTCGCAATAATGCAAAGACAGAGTTTCAATCGGGAAATCCTCGGCTCTCCCTTGATGAATTGACGGATATCGCCACTGAGCTTTCCGGTACGCGCGACGGAGTTTCGCTTTCAATGGACCGCGATCCGAAAGCGCCTGTTCTGGTCCAAAAACGCGGACGTGACGTTATTCTTCTTGATCCTTTCACCGGCGAGCAAATCGACGACCCCGCCAAAAGTCTGGATGAGTTTTTCAGCTATGTCGTCAGACTTCATCGTTGGCTGGCAATGTCCGGCGATAGCCGTGAGACCGGGAAAGCCATTACCGGCGCCGCCAATCTCATTTTCCTATTTATCGTAATTAGCGGGCTCTACCTCTGGCTTCCAAAAATCTGGCGATGGTCGTTTATAAAACTGAATCTATTTTTCCGACGAAATCTGCCGACCTCCAAAGCGAGAGACTATAACTGGCATTATGTCTTCGGAATTTGGGCGCTTGTCCCGCTTTTCTTCATCGTTCTATCAGGCGTAATCATCTCTTACTCTTGGGCTGGCAATCTCGTTTATAAACTTGCGGGCGAAGATGTCCCGAAGCGCCGAGGCCCGCCCCCGCAGGCGAGCGCTGATTTAGGCGATGCCGGGGCTGACGCAGCAATCACGCTTTTGTCTCAACAGAACGCGCTAGAAAATGTTCTCGCGGGGGAGGAGAGGAAATGGAAATCCGTTTCAATCCGCCTTCCCAAATCCAACGAAACACCCACTATAAATTTTGCCTTAAACTACGGATCGGGCGTCACGCCTAATCAGCGGGAAACGCATATTTATGACAGAGCGAATGAGCGGCTGGAAAAGATCGAGACGGCAGATGACGCAAGTCTCGGCCGGAAGCTAAGAATCTGGTTCCGCTTTATCCATACAGGGCAACAATACGGCCTTATCGGCCAGACAATTGCCGGACTGGCGTCCTTGGCGGCGTGTTTTCTCGTCTACACAGGATTGGCGCTGAGCTTTAGACGGCTTATCCTGCCGCTATTTAGACGACGTAAGACACCAGCTTAGCGTGGCAGTAAAAGTGTCAGAGGGTCTGTAAGCCGGGTTCTGTCCTCGCTTGCGCGATGGGCAATCATTCATCTGGGGCGGTCGTTACCGAACGCCTCTTGCAACCAACCCGGACGGCCCATGTAACGGGGTATACCGTCCCTATTTGGTTTTGCTCCGGATGGGGTTTACCTGGCCGGGACTGTTACCAGACCCGCGGTGCGCTCTTACCGCACCCTTTCAGCTTTTCCGTCCCGAAGGAAGGTAGTCTTCTCTCTGTGGCACTTTCCCTGAGGTCGCCCTCGCCGGCCATTAACCGGCATCCTGTTACATGGGAGCCCGGACTTTCCTCACGCGCCGCAGCGCGTGCGATTGCCTGACCCTCTGACCGGAGGGTCTCTAAGCCTGCTTTGGTCTTATGGCAAGAGCCGGACGAGCGCCCCAACGCGCTGGAGACAGTCCATGTCAATCACACCGGGAATATTGCTTGGTCGCCAATGTCGTTGAAACGCCGTCATGACAAATTTCGTTCGCTCATCAAACTGCCCCGTTACCGCTATGTCATAGCCAATTTGGGCGAGCCCCTGCTGAATAATAGAAACCCCGCGATCTCTGTCGCCCGGCTCGAATAGGATACGTGTATCAGGATGGGCTTCGAATTCAGCCCAGAGCCCGATACCGGCCGCCGCCAAACTGCTCCACGGGAAATGTTCGCCGGGATCCTCTTTGCGCTCCGGCGCAAGATCGCTATGGCCTATCACATTCCAGGCTTGGATCTCGTGGCGCTCTAAAATCGTTTTGGAGAGCGCAATGACCGCATTTATTTGCTCATCCGGATAAGGCGGAAGGTCGTCTGCGTTCGGGAAATTGTGACCGCCATTGACGATCTCGATACCGATAGACGACGAGTTAATGTCAGAAATACCTCGCCAATTTCCGACGCCGGCATGCCAAGCCCGCTTCTCTTCCTCAACCAGCTGAGAGATTCGCCCATCTTCGAATACAATATAATGCGCGCTGACTTTCGCGTCCGCATCACAAAGACGTTCAAGAGCGGCTTGGCCTGTCTCCATCCCCGTATAGTGCAGGACTAGTTGGGATATGGGCAGGGAGCGTTCATTGAAGTTCGGGCTCTGATCAGTGCGGTCAATCTTCATTCAGGGTACTTTTCCTGCATAATTTTGAGGTCTTTGACAATCATTTCTTCGAGCACGTCTACATCGATGTCTGACAATCGTTTTATGTAAAGGCAGGACTTGCCTTTTTTGTGCTTACCCAACCGGGAAAGCTCATCCGAGAAATCATCATAGCCCGGTAAAAGATAGACGCTAATATTCTGCGCTCTGGCTGCAAAACCAATTCGTAGGAAGTCCCCTTCCCGGCCGCTGTCATACTTATAATGATATTCACCAAAACCAACTATGGACGGCCCCCACATTTTCGGAGGGTGACCAGAAAGCCTTTCCATCATAGCGCAAATTTCTCGGCAATCTTCCTGTTTCTGCGCTGGGTCAATAGCGGCAAGGTAAGTTTCAACGGAAGCCTCAGTTGCAACAGTTTTATTGGCCATATTCAGGACTCCATCATTTTCGGGGCCGACTTAGAGGATTTTTGCCGCCTCGCAATCACATAGACACAGGGAAGAATAATCGCGGCTCCAATTATATAGCGCGGTTCTAAGGTCTCGTCCAAAAGAAGAATGCCCAGAATAGTCGCAAACACTGTGGTCATAATTGTCAGAGGTACAATCACGGCGACGTCATAGCTTTGAAGAAGGCGGAAATACTGGCCATGTGAAAAGATGGAGACAAAAACAGCACCATAAGCGGCCGCAATAATCAAAGGAACGCCATCTTCTTTGAACGTCGTCACTTGCCCCGATTCGAATAGAATGGACGCGGCCCCGCTCGCCAAAAGAAGTAAAAGAGACATCCAACTCACATAAATTCGCCAGTCTATATTTCCGACTTTTCTCATCAAAACACTCCCGAGAGCGAGAGAGACATAGGCGATAAAGATATAGACCAGATTTATATCCAAACTCAGTCCGCCGGGCTCATACACCATTATACAAACGCCTATAAAGGCGGCGACGATCGCTCCGGTGCGGATTCGCCCGATTTTCTCCTTTAGAAAGAAAACTGACATCAACGTCGCCAAAGGGATCATCGTTTGCGACAAAATCGATGTCCCGGATGCTGAGGCTGTCTGCAGGCCTGTATAAAGGAACCCAAGGTGGATTGCCCCAACGCAAAGACCCACGATAAGCAAAAGGCCGAACTTTTCCGGAAGGGGCTTGAAAAGGAATACGCCCATGAAAACCAGGACGATGGCCGCCCTCACAGCCGCCAGCATAAAGGGCGGCACCGGATTATTGCCTAGCGCCCAAGCCCCAACCACAAAATTACCGCCCCAAAAGAGACAGCACGTCATTAAAGTCCAGAAATCAATAGGGCGCATATAGACGGGCTAAACAGCCCCACCTGCAACGTCAAAGCCTAATCGTCCCGCCAAGCGAAATTGACGGAACTTTACTCAATCATCCACGCTCCACCCATCCGGCGTGCGGTGGGCGTCTATAATTGGACCGTCATCAGACGCGGAAGGATTCATCTGCGCTTCGAGATCGGCCCGCATTTTACTCGCCCGGGCTTCGAACTGAGCTCTCGGCCCAAAAGGTTTGCCAAATAGCTTTGCGCGAACCCAGAAAAAACCGAACGCCACCAATCCCACCAAGGCAATACCTAGGATAACAAAAAAAGCCACGGCCGCAGAAAAAGCCAACATGAAAACACCACCAATTGCGGCGGCTGTCAGGAACAAAACGCGCGTGAGAGTTCCGAACCAGGATGTTGGTCCACTGAGATTGTAAGTATTAGACATAGTTTTTACCTCGGCTCTAATGTCGGGGTATTTAGTGATTTCGTCAAGATGTCTGCGCCTATCATTTCTGTAAGACTTAAATTACGCAGACTAATGCGCTTAAAACTGCGCCTATTATCGCGCAGGTAGTCCCCGCCCTACAATGGGGCGTTTTGCCCTTTGCGCCATGATATCTGCGTAAGCTTTATTAATTACGGACATTTTGTGATTTGCCAGTCCCATTAACTCCCGAGGCGCCCCTCTGGCGACTAATTTGTCCGGATGGTTGGCCGCTGCCATGCGGCGATAGGCGTGTTTGAGATCTTTGTCGCAAATATCTTCATCGACCCCTAAAATCAGATATGGATCGGTCGGATCAACGCCGAGGTTGGAGGACCGAATACGGTCGTATTCCCGCTCTGAAAAGCCGAAGATATCACTTACGCTTCGAAGAAAGTCCTCTTCTTCAGCCGTCACAATTCCGTCCGCTAAAGCGATATGAAAAAGCCCATCCAAAACATCTTCAAGCGCCGCTGGCCGGGCCCGAAAGTAGCGAGCGACGATTTTGGCATATTTTTCGAATCCTAAAGTCGTCTGCCGGGCTAGATCAAAAAACTTCGCAACTTGCGTTTCTGATGCAGGCTGCGGCTTGAAAACTTGTTGAAACGCGCGAACATCTTCTAATCGAACCTGCCCGTCAGCCTTCGCCATTTTAGCGCCCAGCGCAACAAGAGCGACCACGAGCCCCGACTGATCAATCGGACCCGCCTCACCCTCATTGGAAAGACGCATCGGGGGGCCAAAAACCTGAGCCGCCCCGGTAAATATGGATTGCCAGATACTCACGACTTGCGGTTAAACAAGCGCGCTCAAAAATACAATGATTCCTGTGCGGCCTGCGCGGCTAAGCCGCTTTTGTCGCGCCCGACTGACGATGATGCAATCCGAGAATACGCGAAACCGCAACCGCTAATTCTGCCCGGTTAAGCGTATATAGATGAAAGTCACGGACGCCTCGGTCATGAAGCTCCGCCGTCAGCTCAGCTGCCAGAGAGGCTGTCAAAAGCTCGCGGGTTTGAGTGTCCTTATCCAGACCTTCGAATAATTCTCTATACCAGTCCGGCACGGACACGCCGCACATTCCCGCCATACGGGCCAGACCTTTGAAATTTGGCTGAAGCATCAAGCCCGGAACAATCGGAATATCAATGCCGGCGTCGAGCACTCTGTCCTGGAACCGGGAGAAGACATCTGGGGAAAAGAAAAACTGTGTAATCGCCCGATTGGCGCCCGCATCCACTTTGCGTTTCAGATTATCAATCTCGTCCCGCCAGTTTGAACTCTCAGGATGTAGTTCCGGGTAAGCCCCGACGCTGACGTCGAAATCTGCGACATCTTTGATGCCTGCGACAAGGTCACAGGAATAGGCATATCCTTTAGGGGTCGGTACATATTTCGCGTCAATCCCGTCCTGAGGGTCTCCGCGCAGGGCAACAATATGACGAACGCCTGCCTCCCAATAGGCTTTTACGATTTCATCAATCTCTGCTTTTTCAGAGCCGACACAGGTCAAATGCGCCGCGGGTTTGAAACTCGTTTCTTTTACCATCCGGCTAACAGCGTTGTGCGTGCGCTCGCGCGTTGAGCCCCCGGCGCCGTAAGTCACAGAAACAAAGTCGGGATTGAGCGGTTCTAATTTCTTAATGGCCTCCCAGAGCTTTTCTTCCATCGCCGTGTTTTTCGGTGGGAAAAATTCATAGCTAACGCGAATATTTCCGCTGGTTGCTTCGGTTTTGGACTGATCCGCCGCGCGGGCAATCGTCCCGACAGCAGCATTGGGATCGCGGGTTGGCATTACAGTTGGCATAAATATCTCTTCTCGAAAGCATCGCTTCTAGTCGCAGGGTTCCCGTTCATCACGGTTTTACCGCTTTCCATATCTTGATAGCGGGGTTGTTATTATTGCTCAGTTTTGTCTCAATTTTTATCTGTAAATCTGCCCATTTGGCCCATTCCGTAATATCCAGGTCCGTGAAACCTAATCGGCGGTGGGCATAATCCTCCCGAAAATGATCTTCGGTATGAGCTTCGAAATCGACAATCAAAAGCTGTCCGTCCCGAGTTAGCAACCGCGAAGCCTCATAAATCGCCTCACGGGGGTCATCCAAATAATGAAGAACCTGATGGAGCGTAACCAAATCCGCGGTGTTTTCCCGAAACGGCGTCGCGTGTAAATCGCCTTGTTGAACAGATATATGCCCAAATTGATCGGGGGCCAGTTTATGCCGCGCCACTTTCAGCATGTCCGGATTGGAATCGATTCCGGCCCCCCTCGTGATTCGACCTGAAAACAACTCCAACATCCGCCCTGTGCCGGTCCCCATATCGATCATGAAATCGAATGGCCCGTCGCCGGAAATCTTCAATAACGCGTCTTCGATCCGTTCCTGCGGTAAATACTCATCCCCTAATTGATCCGAATTCTGAGCCACCCTTGCAAAAAAAGCATCTGCCACGCGGCTGCGAGCATCTCTCACCTCATTCAAACGTCTCATATCTGAAAGTAATAAGGCTTCATTTTGTGGCAAAGTCTGTAAAGTTGTCTCAACCAGTTTCGTCAAAGCCGGGTTTCCGCGTTTTAATCTTGAAAACACCCAACTGCCCTCTCGGAGGCGTTCAATGATTTCGACCGATTCAAGGGATTTAATATATTGGGTCACTCGAGGTTGTGATAACCCAAGAATTTGAACCAGCTCTGTGATCGTCAACTCACCACGCGCCAAAAGCGCAAGAATACGTAAACGGTCAACATGACCCATAGTTTTCAATGCGGCGGCAAAATTCTCCATATCTCCTATTATCACAGAAGAATTACCCTGCATATAAAAAAACCTTTATATCTTTATAAAGATGCATTTTTAAAGCCTTAGGAGTCAACGCAGAAGATTTTTCACGTTTAGGTTACCCTCCGGCATCATTTATCGGGAACTACCCTCGTTCTTTAGACATTGGTTCAGCAGAACAAGGAGATTAAAATGACACGTTTAAAACTTGCTTCCGCAACCCTTGCTGCCTTGATTGCCATGCCGGCACTTGCCTCAGCACAAGACAGATATGAAAATAGAGCCTATGAGGACTGTAAGAGATCCGATACTCAAAACCAAGTGCTTGGCGGGGCTGTGGGCGGCTCACTCGGCGCCATTTCGGGGAATGAGATCGGCGATGATGAAGGCGCTGTCATTGGAGGCATCGCTGGCGGTACAGCAGGTGTCGCGATTGCAGATAAAGACTGCTCCCGATTTGAATATGACCGGTATGACCGCCGCGACGTAAGAGGTGACGTCATCTATAATGATCGTTACTATAGAGGCGATGATGGCCGTCGTTATTACCGCGGCGATGACGGACACGAATATTATCGTGATGTAGATGGTCGGTATTATAGAAAGGGTAAAAAATATAAGGGCCCAAATCACCCGTCTTATAACGCTCCGGGTCAGGTCAAAAAGCGTTACAATAAATAGCCTTTGAATATTGAAAAGCCTGCCTCACGGCAGGTTTTTTTTATGAACGCAAGCAGAGCGCTAAAAATTGCGAGGAAATCAACGTGACCTCACCCTTTCAACCGTTCTACCGATCAAATTTTACGAATTTAAGCTTCTTCGGCATATCGGCATCAGGGCCGAGGCGGCGTTTCTTATCTTCGATATAATCGGCAAAGTTACCTTCGAACCACTCCACATGACTGTCACCCTCATAAGCGAGGATATGGGTGGCTACACGGTCAAGGAAGAAACGATCATGGGAGATAACCACGGCGCAGCCCGGGAATTTTTCAAGTGCAACCTCAAGAGAGGCCAAAGTTTCGCGGTCCAAATCATTGGTCGGCTCATCGAGTAGGAGCAAGTTGGCCGGCTTGGTCAGCATTTTCGCCAAGTTCACGCGGTTACGTTCCCCGCCTGAAAGCTGTCCGACATTTTTCTGTTGGTCTGTGCCCTTGAAGTTAAAGGCGCCTACATAGGCGCGGCTTGGAACCTCGCGTTTGCCCATATGGATGATGTCGAGACCGTCCGAAATTGCTTCCCAGATATTTTTGGAATTATCCAGCGCGTCGCGGTTCTGATCGACATAGCCAAGCTCGACCGTTTCGCCGACTTTGAACTCGCCTTCATCTGGCGTTTCTTCGCCCGTGATCATTTTAAACAAGGTGGTTTTACCCGCCCCGTTCGGACCGATGACGCCGACAATGCCGCCGCGCGGCAATTTAAAGGATAGGTCCTTGATCAAAAGTTTTTCGCCAAAGGCCTTGGAAACATTTTTGGCTTCGACCACCACATTGCCGAGACGCTCGCCCATTGGGATACGGATATCGGCGTGGGAAACGACCTCTTTTTCGGCCTCGTCGCGCAGGTTTTCATAAGCGCTGATACGGGCCTTGGATTTCGTCTGGCGGGCTTTCGGATTGGAACGGATCCATTCCAGCTCTTTCTTGAGCGCTTTGGTTTTGGAATCGGCTTCGCGGCCTTCCTGGTCCATACGCTTGGCTTTGGCGTCAAGCCAAGAGGAGTAATTCCCTTCATGCGGATAGGTTTTGCCGCGATCAACCTCGAGCGTCCAATTAGTGATATTGTCGAGGAAGTAGCGATCATGGGTAATCAGAATGATCGCGCCTTTGTAATTGACCAGATAGTTTTCCAGCCACGCAACCGTTTCCGCGTCCAAATGGTTGGTCGGTTCGTCAAGCAAGAGAAGGTCAGGTTTGGACAGCAATAGCTGACACAGCGCCACGCGGCGCGCTTCCCCGCCAGAGAGATTATCTACGGGAGAGTCTTTGGGCGGGCAGCGCAGAGCCTGCATAGCCATCTCAATTTTGGAATCGATGTCCCAGGCATCGCGGCCATCGACTTTTTCCTGGAGCGCCGTCATTTCTTCCATCAACTCGTCGGAATAGTCCTCGGCCATTTTCATGGCGACTTCGTTATAGGTGTCGAAGATTTTCTTGTCTTCGCAGCCTTCAATGACATTGCCCCAGACGTCTTTGGACGTATCCAGACGCGGCTCTTGCGGCAGATAGCCAACCTTTACGCCGTCCGCGGCCCAATGCTCGCCGGTCACCTCGGTATCGACGCCCGCCATGACTTTCATCAGAGTGGATTTACCTGCGCCGTTTACACCAATGAGGCCGATTTTGGCATCCGGGTAAAATGACAGGTGAACATTGTCGAGAATGGTCTTATTGCCGAATTTCTTCGTCAGACCTTGCATGTGGTAGCAAAATTGGCGGGCCATAGAGCGCTCTTATAATCGAGGTAAAATTTGAGCGCGATATGCGGCGAATAGTTTGAAAAAGCAAGGGTTAGTGCTCACCCTCTGCTTGACATTTCTTCTACCCTGCCCGACCACGCTCTCATGAAAATTGCGACTTGGAATGTGAACTCTATCAAAGCCCGGATGCACGCGGTCACGGCGTGGCTGGAGGAAGCCAAGCCGGATATTGCCTGTCTCCAGGAAATCAAAACAGTGGATGACGCCTTCCCGCTGATGGAAATTGAAGCCCTCGGCTATAACGTCGCGATACACGGCCAGAAAAGCTATAACGGTGTCGCTATCCTGTCCAAGCTCCCCTTTGACGAGGTCTCCCCTCGCCTGCCCGGCGATGACGAAGATGAGCAAGCGCGTTATCTCGAAGTGGTGGTCAGCGGCAAAGACGGCCCCGTGCGCGTGGCTTCCATCTATCTGCCGAACGGCAATCCCGTCCTCGACGACCCGATGGAGAGCCCGAAATATACCTATAAGCTCGACTGGATGGCGCGCCTCAAAACTCATGCGGCAGAGCTGTTGAAAAACGAAGATCCGCTTATTCTGGCCGGCGATTATAATGTTATCCCTCGCGCAGGCGACACACATGACCCCAAAGCCTGGTGGGGCGACGCCCTCTACCGCCCCGAAACTTTGCAGGCTTTTCAGGCGCTGAAATATCTAGGCCTGACGGAAATGTTTGAACAGTTTGACGGGCGCGACGGGCAATATAGTTTCTGGGATTATCAGGGCGGCGCGTGGCCGAACAATCTCGGCATTCGTATTGACCACCTTTTGCTATCCCCCCAGGCCGCGGATAAAGCCAAAGGCATCGTGATCCATCGCCATGTACGCGAAGGTCAAAAGCCATCAGATCATGTTCCCGTTGTCGGGGAATTTAATCTTTAAACTCTAGGCCTGAGCATTCCCCATAAAGCGGGGTCTACCATATCAGACCCCGTCTCCGTCATGAATTTAGGGCGGGCGGCGGTTTTAATCGTTCCGTTTCCTATGGCTTCATCCACAGCGGCTTCGACAGCGGCAATTCGGGCGTCATAAAACTCGCGGCGTTCAGCCTGTATCTCATCTTCTGTCTTGGCCCGGGCGCAGGCATGGAGCGCGTCTATATCTGCCAGCAGACCGAAAACCAGTTTCATTTCCTTGCAAATGGCTGTTTTGGCCTCTTCCGCGCTGCGGGCGCGGCGGTCTGAACCGAATTGAACCTCTTCGCCTAAAGGGAGGAGCGCGTGCATCCGGTTTCCAAGAAACGCTATTTGCAATCCCTTGAAAATATCGAACCCATCAAAATCCATAAGGCGTTGCATAAAATCGGGTGTCATGAGGCTTCGACCCTCAACCTGATCATCGGAATAGACCTCAAACAGAGCTTCAAACCCGGCATCAACCAGTCTGACACGCGACATATCCTGAAGTGTTTTGGGGTTTAGAATTCCTGCGTCCCGCACAATCACCGTTCGGCCTAGAAATCCCGTATAGTGATCGACACTGACGAGCAGCCCTGAAAATCCTTCCCCTGCAAACCGCGCAAAGGGTTCTTCCAGATTTTGCTCTGTATCCCTCGCGGAAATTTCGAGAATCTCAAAAGACAGGTCGCGATAGCCCTTGCCAATAATATGGCCGTTACAGCGGAAAAGCCCGCTTGGACTACGGAGCATTCCGGTCGCATTCAATAAGGGCAGAATGGGCGGCGGTACAGATTTCGCGCGGTACTGCCAGCCGAACACGTCGTAAAGCTGTACGCGGAGCGCCTGCAAATCCTGCGGAGTTTCAAAAGAGAAAGCCGTCATAAAGACGGCTTACCTTGATAAGTTTAAAGTTGGGTTAGGGTAAGTCCCTTTCCTTTAGCCAAGGCCCGCCAGAGCTTCTTTCAGCTTTTCCTGCTCGGCAATATAATCGGCGCGGCGTTCTTTTTGCAAAGCCACAACCTTTTCCGGCGCTTTAGCGACAAAGGCTTCGTTACTCAGCTTTTTGTCGATTTTATCGATCTCGTCCTGAGCCTTGCCGATTTCCTTATTCAGCCGCGCGCGTTCGGCGTCCAAATCAATGAGGCCTTCGAGAGGGATGGCATAGGTCACCCCGTCCACCACCGTCTGGAGCGCGCCTTGCGGGGCTTCGCTTGCAGTTTTGACTTCCGCCACACGCGCCATGGGCGAGAGCTGCGGCGCATAATAGGACAAACGCGGATCCAGATCGCCTGAAAGCATTAAGAGGTCGGCTTTCTTGGCCGGCGGAATATTCATATCAGATCGGACAGAGCGAATATTCGTAATCAGTGTCTGCAGCCACTCAATTTCCTCTGTCGCGTGGATGTGGAAAAGATCTTCGCCAAATTCGGGCCACGGCGCCACGATCAAATGGCTTTCGCGGCGAGCGTCAATCTTGTCCCACATTTCTTCGGTGATGAAGGGCATGAACGGATGGAGAAGTTTCAGGATTTGATCCAGCACCCAGGCAAAGGTCGCTTGCGTTTCCTCTTTCGCGGACCCGTCCGTCCCCGAAAGGAGCGGCTTGGTCAGTTCCAGATACCAGCTACAGAAAGTGTCCCAGGCGAATTTATAGGCGGCATCGGCCGCATCGTTAAATCGGTAGGCCTCAATGCAGCGGGACACTTCCTGCGCCGTCTTGACCGTTTCGGACACAATCCACTGATTGATCGGGATAATTGTATCGGACGGATCAAAAGTAACCGTCGGTTTGCACCCGTTCATCTGGCCGAAATTGGCGGCAGACCAGAGCTTGGTGCCGAAATTCCGGTAGCCCGCAATGCGTTCGACAGACAGGCGGATATTGCGCCCCTGCCCGGCTTGCGACGCCAAAGTAAAGCGCAAAGCGTCCGCGCCGTAAGCTTCAAATCCGTCCGGATATTGCTTGCGCGTTGCTTTTTCGATTTGCGGCGCTTTTTCCGGATTTTTCAGTCCGCGTGTGCGTTTCGCCACCAGATCATCCGCGCTCACCCCGTCAATCAAATCCAGCGGGTCGAGCGTATTGCCGATCGATTTGGACATTTTCTTACCGGCTTCGTCTAAAACGAGCGCATGGATATAGACGTCATGAAACGGCACTTCGTCCATGAAGTGAAGCCCCTGCATCATCATCCGCGCGACCCAGAAGAAGATGATGTCAAATGCGGTGACGAGGACGGAAGTCGGGTAAAAACGTTCGAGTTCCTCGGTCTGTTCGGGCCAGCCGAGAGTCGAGAACGGCCAGAGGCCTGAGGAGAACCAGGTGTCCAGGACGTCTGGGTCGCGGAAAATAGTAACTCTTTCAATTTTCCCGTTAGTTGAGAACCAAGCCTCTTCTCCATCAATCTGATTGGCAAAAGTAACTTCTACTTGTTTGCCATAATATGTTTTGGCTTTCGAAATTACGTCCTCTTGCGATTCTGCTACGAAACATTTCCAAGCAGCAGATTGCAAAACGGTACCATCCTCTGAAAGCGAGACCCCATACCAAGCCGGGATTTGATGTCCCCACCAGAGCTGGCGGGAGATACACCAGGGCTGGATATTCTCCATCCAGTGGTCATAGGTCTTCTTCCAGTTTTCAGGAATGAAACGGGTTCCGCCTTGCCCTTCTCCGCAGGTGTTGGAGCCCCTCAGCCCCCCTTCGGGGACCCTCTCCCCGTGGGAGAGGGAGGATTCAACCTCAGTCTCGTCCCCAGCTTTCCCTTCTCCCATGGGGAGAAGGTGGCCCGAAGGGTCGGATGAGGGGTTCCCATTTTTAAAGTTCGAATGCCCGCGCTCAAACGCGGCCATGGCGCCTTCGGCCATTTTATCGGCTGCGACAAACCACTGATCGGTCAGCATGGGTTCGATGACCACACCGGAGCGATCCCCAATCGGTTGCTGGATTTTCTTGTCTTCGATTTTTATCAGCAGGCCTTCGGCGTCGATATCCTCGACCACGGCCTTGCGCGCCTTGAACCGATCCATGCCGACATATTTTTCCGGCATGACGGCGTTGCCGTCCTTGTCCTCGCTGGCGATCATCACGCCTTTTTCGTCCATGAGCGAGTACATCGGAATGTCATTGCGCTTGGCGACTTCGTAGTCGTTGAAATCATGAGCGCCGGTGATTTTCACCGCGCCGGAGCCGAAATCCATATCGGGATATTCATCCGTGATGATCGGGATCAGGCGGTCGGCGAGCGGCAAGCGCACCATTTTCCCGACAATCGAGGCGTAGCGTTCATCATCTGGATGAACGGCCACCGCGCCGTCACCGAGCATGGTTTCAGGACGTGTCGTGGCGATGGAAATATAATCGCGCTCTTCCGTCAGCGTGACGTTTCCGTCCTCGTCTTTTTCGACATAGGTATAGGTCTCGCCGCCATCAAGCGGATATTTGAAATGCCAGAAATGACCGTCTTTTTCGATATTCTCGACTTCCAGATCGGAAATCGCCGTCTGGAAATGCGGGTCCCAATTGACCAGACGCTTGTCGCGGTAAATCAGCCCGTCATTATACATATCGACGAAAGCTTTGGTGATGGCCTCCGCCATTTTATCGCTGTCATCGTCCGGATCGCCGAGGGTGAACTTTTCGCGCGACCAGTCGCAGGAGGAGCCCAGGCGGCGAAGCTGCGTCGTGATGTTGTCGCCGCTTTCCTTTTTCCACGCCCAGACATGGTTCAGAAAGTCTTCTCGGCTCATGTCTTTGCGCGCTTTACCCTCGCCGGCCAGTTTGCGCTCCACGACCATTTGCGTGGCAATGCCTGCATGGTCGGCGCCCGGCTGCCATAACACGGCTTTACCTTTCATCCGGTTATACCGAACCAGAATGTCCTGAATCGTATTATTGACCGCATGGCCCATATGCAGACTGCCCGTCACATTGGGGGGCGGAATAACGATTGAGAAATTATCGTCCTTGGTATCGTCAGGCTTGGCCGGGCGCGGTTTGAAAGCGCCGCTTTCTTCCCACATTTTATAAAGGCGCTGCTCCGCCTCTTTCGGATCGAAATTTTTCTCTAACATCACTTTACCTAAACAGAAAATTCGGGGCCAAATAAAAAACCCGCCTACCCGGCCACAGCATTAAAGCCTCGGCCAGGAAGACGGGGTTTATCGCGCTCTGCCTCAAAAGAAAAGAGGCAGAGAAATCTACTTACCGGAAGAAATCCGCTGAACTTCTTTCGTCACGGCGCGCTCGACAATGTCGTTAAGATGTTCGTCGAGCCACTCTTTGAGCATGGGACGAAGCGCTTCCATGACGAGATCGCCAATGCGGTCGCCGCGTTCGGCTTTGATGGCTTTTTCCTCAACCATATTATTCAGAGACGCAAAAGCGTTGGACGCCGCTTCTCCGCTCACTTCGTCGAGAATTCTATCTTGATTTACGGCAGCTTTGGGCATGTCTGCAGTCTCCTTTGGGTTCGTTTTAGCAGAGATTTCGACGACATCGGCAGATGTCTGAACGTCCTCCGGGGATATTTTAGCCGCTTCAGGCGGGGAGGTTTCCCCGGCTGTATACTCTTTATCTTCAGAGGATTTTACGCTTTGAGCGCTAGAGCCGTGTGCGGCCTCTAATTTGGCTTCGGCCTCAAGCGCGTCACGCTCTGCTTCTCCGGCGATCTCTCTCAGGCTGGAAATAAGAGATTGAGCCGCAAGAGAGGGCTGTTTTTCAGCTGCGCTCTCTTCGGCTTGATTGCTTTCTTCTGGTCGTGAATCTTCAAAGGCCTCTTCAGCCGCATCGGGCTCAAGCTCATCGAAGCCCAGGTCCTCTAGAGAAATATCGTCCTCAAGCGTTTCACTTGAAGTCTCTTGAGAAGTCTCCGAGGGCAATTCAACAGAAGCTGGAGGCGCTTCCGGTTCAGGAATTTGTAGCTCAGCTTCTTCGCCCAGCTCGTCCTCTAGACTCATATTAATAATCTCGTCGAGAATATCGGAATCATCTAGATCTTCTTCGTCAGAACCCTCTTCGGCAGTCATTTCCTCGCGAATGGTTTCTTCCGGTTCGGTCAGGTCCGCCATAAGAGATTTGACGATATTCATATCGTCATCATCGGAATGGAAAGCGGGCTTCTCGGCCTCCTCCGCACTCATTAACGTGGATTCCGGCGCTACAGAGGCGTCCTCAACAGGGTTTGGATTCTGCATCGCCTCTGCAAGAATATCATCAATTCCTTCAAACTCATCTTCCGCTTCAGAGTTTCGCAAAGTCTCTGGGCTCGACTCCGCAATAGTCTCTGATCCGGAGGCTTTTTTCTCTTCAACGGCTTGTGAAGAAACCCTATTCTCTGGCGTCTCGGCGAGCAAACCTTCCAACTGGTCAAACAGACTATCATCCTCATCGTCGTGGGGAGTGTCTGCCTCAGAGAAAACAGTCGGCTGTTCTTCATTAATGATATCGGACAAATCTAGAATATCTGTATTCCATGTTTCGTCAGTAACAGGTTCGACGACAGAGTCAGCTTTGCCAGAAGTATCAGCCTCGGCAGCAGGCGGTTCTTCAGGCAGCTCTGGTATCTCAATATCCAACATTTCGGCGACGTCGCCGTCATCCGAAAACGTCTCAAATGTTAGGTTTTCCGGCGCTTCCGCTGGCGTCTGCGCCTCGCTGAGGAGAGCTTCAATATCCAGATCAACCGTGTCGTCGTCCTGAGTCATCCCGCCATTACTTGGCGAGGCATCGCTTTGAAACTGATGGAAAACAGGCGTGCTCTTATAATCCGCCGAAGGACCCGACACCGTTTCGGAGATCAGGCTGGCAGGCGATAAAGACGGCTCAACCTTTAAGCTACCGTCCTCGGAATCCCCGGAAGAGAGAGCCTGCGGCGCCGAAATATCCATTTTCTGGTCATCATCAGCAATGATCTTCCGGATAGAATCCAGAATATCTTCCATGCTCGGCTCATCCGCGAGATGTGCTTGCTCTGATTCGGATGTCGTTTCAGACATAGTGACCTTGATTTCCCTGAATTCTTATAAGAACCCGATTCATTCGCCTTCCCCCAAAGACTTGTTAAAACAGGGTTAAGACAACACGTGAGACTTGTCTAGGCGGTCTGTCCATCAATTCTGGGGGGAATCAGTTTATGGTTATTTTTGCAGCGGTCAGGGCCGGTCCCTAGGCTCTGGCTTCGGTGAATTTTCTTTGGAAACACTGTCAGCAGGCTCAATATTCGGTGCTCCTGGGGCCTCGTAAAGCTGGGTCTCCACCTTAACAACACCCGTTTCGACCGTCTTTGTGATGCTGTCTGCGGCCTTCTGGACAGGGCTCGGAACAATTTTATCCACAATTCGTGTTAGGCCATCATTCCTGACCGTCTCTAAGTTCTCGTGTGTGTCATAGGGGCGTTCCAACTCAAGACGAATGCCCTCAGAATCAAAAACCCCGATCGTCGAGAGGAGCTGAAACGTCGATGCGTTTAAATTTCGTTTTGCCTCCAAAAGAGAGAGCTTGGCGTTTAGAAGTTCCTGCTCGGCGTCCAGAACGTCTAATTGAGTGCGGCTGCCGACTTCTAACTCTAGCGAAACCCCTTCAAAGGCAATTTCAGCTGCTTCCACCTGTTTCTGGCCGGACACGAGCGTCGCCCGGGCCGCGTCCCTTTGCGCCCAAATCTGACGGATAGCTTCATCGACCGCCCTTTCCCGGTCGCGGCTCTCAAAACCTAGACGCGTTTTGGCGTGTTCAGCCTGCCTCACGCGGGAGCTATTCAATCCGCCGGAAAAGATCGGTATGCTTATCTGAGCTGTAATCTCCGCCGCTTCGGATTGTTCAAACCCGAAAAGCTGTCCGCGTTGAGCCGCCACATTCCCGTTCAGAGAGATTGTTGGACGTCCGGCCGCCTTGGCCACTCCAATCGCGGCGTCACCGGCCTCTTCGTTGAAATAAGAGGCAATCAGCTGCGGATTATTCTGGCGGGCCAGCTCAATCGCCTCCCCTAAGGTCTGCGGCGTCACAAATTGCGGAACCGGTTGCAAATCCACAGGCATACGTCCGACGACACGTTCATAACTAGCACGAGCACTTTGCAGCGCCGCCTCGGCTTGGGCCAAGCCGGCCTCAGCCGCCGCCAGGCGCGCGCCTGACTGGGCAATATCTGTCTTTGTTCCTACGCCAACATCGAATCGTTCATTTGCGGCCTCGAGCTGCCTAGACAAAACTCTCACATTATTTCGGCGAATGCGGCTTGCTTCTTCAGCTTGTTGAACATCCAAATAGGCATTGGCGCCCGCCAAAAAAAGTTGGTTTTCCGTCGCCCTCAGGCTCTCACGTTGAGCCAGAATTCCGGCTTTCGCCTGCGCCTTCAACGCTCTGATACGCCCCCCTTGATAGAGAGGTTGCACAATTTCAATCTGAGCCGCACTAGGTGCGTAATAAAAGAGATTATCTGGCGTTGCTCCGGCGGGCATTTCAGTCGGAATATCACCTTGCCCGAAGCTCTGCCCGCTTCCGATACCAGATCCTTTGAGAACGGATCGACTATATTGACCGCTTGCAGTAACAGAAAATCGTCCTTGGGCGCGGGCCTGGATGTAGTTTTCGTCAACCTCTCGCAATTGAGCCCGAGCGGCCAAAAGCTGCGGGTTTTTATTGTAAACCGCGACGAGAGCTTCTGAAAGAGTCTCCGCAGAAGCCGGAGACGCCGCAAATAACCCACTTAAAACCAGTGCCGACAGGACGTGGCTAAAGATGTGGGACTTGCGGGTCATAAAACCTTGTAATTAAAGATGGGACAACGATTTCCAAAAAGACACCTAAGTCACCCTTAGGGAAACGTTTAAAAAACAAAGGCGGCTTCGCGTTCAAAGCCGGGGAGAAGAGGCGCAGACGCATCAAACACGACGCGTTCTCCTACAAGATCGCCGGATTTGGTATAGACAGTCCCCCGCCCCATCGGGCCGTTCTGAACAATGCAGACTAAACGGCCTTTATCAGCTAGTTGCGATATCCAAGCCTTCGGAATTTCAGTGACGGCGCCGTTTACGAAAATGACATTGAAAGGGCCATGCTCGGAGGCTCCGGCTTTCAACTCGCCTTTCACGACGGCGGCATTACTAATGTCAGTCTGGTTTAAAAGATCTGTGGCCTTATCAACGGCCTCATCCGAAGTTTCCAGTCCGACAACCGTATCTGCCAGCTTGGCCATGATTGCTGTGGAATAACCGCGAGCGCACGCAATATCGAGAACAATGTCAGAAGACCGAATCTCGGCGGCGTCTATGAGTTTGGCAAAATCACGCGGGCGAAGCATGATCCGGCCTTCATCCATTTTGATGTGAGAGTCGCCATACGCCAAAGCAGATTTGGCTTTGGGGACAAATTTCTCTCGCGGAGTTGTCCGGAAAGCTCTCAATATTGCTGGTTCCGTCACATCACTGGTCCGGATTTGGCTTTCCACCATATGGTCACGCGCTTTGGCGAAGTCGAACATGAATTTTCCTCATCTTTATCGCGGAATAGAGTCTCACGACCTATCCCCACTTGCAAGGCGTCTTTACGCGGCTACGCTATAGACTGCCAGTCCAAAGCCTTGCAATGGCGGAATTCGTATATCTCACATGCAAAGCGCGATAAATCAGGCTTGCGAAGCGCAAAACCTATCGCTAAGAGGACGGCCCTGCGATGGTACCATGGCGGAGTGGTGACGCACCGGATTGCAAATCCGTGAACCCCGGTTCGATTCCGGGTGGTACCTCGCAGTCCATCCTCGTGACCTGATAAGGTCTGCCCCGAAGGAGAACGCGAGGATGCCCTTCTTTTTAAATTCAGTTTTTCAGCGCTTTGTCCCCACCACGGACAAACTGCTGAAAGCTGTGCAGAAATATAACTTGCGCTAACGACACGCAACAACTTTTGTTCTATATTTGTTCCGTGGCGAAACGAACTCTCATTGATAAACTGGCGATACTTGCTGATGCGGCGAAATACGATGCGTCCTGCGCCTCGTCCGGCACCGATACGCGCTCTTCCCTAGGGAGCTCGGGAATTGGTTCTACAGAGGGAATGGGTATTTGCCATGCCTACGCGCCAGATGGGCGCTGTATCTCCCTGCTCAAAGTCTTGCTTACCAATTTTTGTATATTCGACTGTCGCTATTGCATTAACCGGTCGAGCTCGAATGTAGAACGCGCGCGGTTTACGCCCGCTGAGCTCGTTAAACTGACGCTGGATTTTTATAAACGGAATTATATCGAAGGTCTTTTTCTCTCCTCGGGTATTATTCGATCGCCTGATTATACAATGGAACAATTGGTCGAGGTCGCGCGGGCCTTGCGCGAAAATCACGGCTTTCGCGGGTATATCCATCTCAAAACTATTGCAGAAGCGGACCCTCTCTTAATTGAACAGGCCGGACTTTATGCTGACCGCCTCTCGGTAAACATAGAACTTCCGACGGAAACCGCCCTGAATAGCTTTGCGCCCGAAAAGAGCGGCCAAACTATCCGGAAAGCCATGGCGGATGTCAGGCTGAGGATAGACGCTCAAAAAGATGAAGAGACGACGAAAGTTTTTCGTAAGTCTAATAATGCTCCGAGGTTTGCTCCGGCGGGGCAATCCACGCAGATGATAATCGGCGCGGATCAATCGACTGATGCGGATATTATCGGCACATCGGAACGGCTTTACTCTGGCTATAATATGCGGCGGGTTTATTATTCAGCCTATAGCCCGATTCCGGACGCTTCGGGCGATCTGCCTCCGGTTTCTCCTCCCCTGATTCGAGAACACCGCCTATATCAAGCTGACTGGCTATTCCGGTTCTACGGTTTTCAAACCAGCGAAATTCTATCCGCTTCTGTGGACGGTATGCTTGATTTGGATATCGACCCGAAATTGTCGTGGGCTTTGAAGCATCGAGACTGGTTCCCCATGGATATAAACCGCGCATCGAAATCGCAATTGATGCGGGTCCCAGGTCTCGGCGCGCGAACTGTAGAAAAACTATTATCCGCACGGCAGCTTACTCGGCTCACGCTTCAGGATTTGGCCAAACTTGCGCCCTCCGTCAAAAAGCTAATGCCGTTCGTCGAGACGGCGGATTGGTCGCCCGGAGGATTGACGGACAGCGAAAATTTGCGGGCCCGGTATGCCCCTCCGCCTGAACAGCTTTCGTTGATATGATTAGTGTAAACCTTTCGAGCGAAACCGATTATTCGGAATGGCGCGACGCGGCGCTGCGTTTGTTGCAGAACAATGTGTCGCCGTCCGATGCGGTTTGGCAGGGCCCGAATGCGGCCGACTCTTTATTAAATTCAATGCAGACATCGTGGACCGATTTGCCGGAAAAACCGAAAACCATTTCTGTCCCCCGATCATTTCCTGCTACGGCTGAAAAAGTTCTGTGCCACACCGATCCTCAGCGTTTCGCAAAGTTATATCGTATTTTATTTCGACTTCAGACAGAGCCGCGTTTTTTAAGCAATAGCACCGAGGATGATATAACCTGGCTTCACGAATGTGATCGGGCGATTTCCCGTGACCGTCATAAAATGCATGCCTTTGTCAGGTTTAAAAAGGTCGGCGAAAGGCGGTTCAAACGTGAACAATTCGCCGCCTGGTTTGAGCCCACACATTATATCACCAAATTAGCCACGCCATTTTTCACGCGACGGTTTCCAAATATGGATTGGGTTATCATCACGCCGCATTGCTCAGCTATCTGGGACGGACATAATTTAGTTTTTGGGGCAGGCGGACGGAAAAGCGACGTGCCCGCCGACGATGCGGTCGAGGATCAGTGGAAAACCTATTTCCAATCCATCTTTAATCCGGCTCGATTGAAAATCGGCGCGATGATGTCGGAAATGCCGAAAAAATATTGGCAGAATATGCCTGAAACCTCTCTCATTCCCGAGATGGTCTCCGCCGCAAAAGGACGGCAGGCGGAAATGCAAAGCCACGGCGTAACCGAACCCAATCCCCTCGCGTCGAAAATAAAGTCGAATACATTACCTAAGTCGTCTTCAAGGTCGTCCTTGGATACTCTGACAGAGGTATCAAAAGCGCTTTACCATTGTAAAAATTGCGAGCTGTATAAATCTGCCTCTCAGCCTGTTCCTGGAGAAGGGCCTAATACCGCGCGTCTTATGATCGTTGGCGAACAGCCCGGCGATAAGGAAGATATTGCGGGTCAGCCTTTTATCGGCCCTGCAGGGGAGCTTTTGAACGACTGTCTAGAAGAAGCAGGGATCGTTCGGAACGAAGTTTATCTGACGAATGCCGTCAAACATTTCAAATTCGTCCCGCGCGGTAAACGCCGCATTCACAGCAAGCCAAGCTCGATGGAAATAAAGGCCTGCAATCCCTGGCTTCAAAAAGAAGCTCAAATCGTCGAGCCGGATATCATTCTGGCATTGGGCGCCAGCGCCGCTCAAGCTATTTTGGGAAGATCGACAAAACTTGGAGATATCCGTGGGCGTCCGCTTAGTCTAAAAAGCGGCCGCACGCTTGTTGTGACTTATCACCCCTCCTTCCTGCTTCGTTTACCTTCGCCGGACCAAGCGGCTCAAACGCGAAAAGTTTTCATCGAAGATTTGAAGCTAGCAGCCAATTACCTAGCAGAGGATAAATAAATCTGTTTTCGCTTTACTCTGACGTTACATTTGGGCAACTTTTGATCATGAGCGCTATTCCCACATTTGTTGCCATTTTGGCCGGTTATTTTCTTGGCGCGATCCCTTTCGGCCTGCTCTTGGCCAAAGCGACCGGACAAGGGGATATTCGCAAGATTGGCTCAGGAAATATTGGCGCGACGAATGTGCTGCGGACGGGACGCAAAGATATTGCCGCCCTCACCCTTCTTCTCGACGCTGCCAAAGCGGGCGTGACCGGGCTCGTCGTCGCGCACTTTTTCGGACAGCCTTATGGTTATATCGCGGCGGCCGCAGCCTTAGTCGGTCATTGTTACCCTGTCTGGCTTGGGTTCAAAGGCGGCAAAGGCGTGGCGACATTTTTCGGCGGTCTGTTCGCCCTGGTTTGGCCCGTCGGACTTTTTGCCGCCATTGTCTGGCTGGCGACGGCGTTCATCACCCGTCTCTCCTCTCTCGGCGCCCTACTCGCCTGTGTTTTCTCGTCTATTCTGGCTTGGCTGATTTCACCTTTGGCCGCCGCTTTGATGGTCAGTTTTATGGCCGTCATCATCCTGATACGACACCGCGAGAATATCTCCCGTCTATTAAGAGGACAGGAGAGTAAAATCGGACAAAAAAGTTAGTTTTCATGCAATTGCGTGAGCTAAGCTTTGCAGAACGGCGTGACTGGTTACGTTTGACTCGAACGCACACGGTTGGGCCCGTAGCTTTTCGGGATTTGCTCAAACGGTTTGGGACCGCCGCCAAAGCGCTCGACGCTCTGCCCGACTTAATTCGTAAGAAAGATATAAAGCCTCCTTCGCTCAAACAGGTCGAAGCAGAAATGGAAGCCAACGAAGAACTGGGAATTCGTTTGCTTGCCGCGTGTGAGCCTGATTATCCGGCGCCCCTCCGCGCCATTGATCCGCCGCCGCCCATCATCAGCGTTTGGGGGCAAAGCGACCTTCTGTCGAAACCCTGTGTGGCGATTATTGGATCACGTAACGCCTCCGCCAATGGGCAGCGCTTTGCAGGCCAGATTGCAGGAGAGCTAGCCGAGAATGGCTTCGTTATTGTTTCGGGTTTAGCGCGAGGCATTGATGGCTGCGCGCATCGGTCTGCTCTGGTAAGCGGCACAATCGGCGTTCTCGGCGGCGGCGTGGACCACATCTATCCCCGCCAAAACGAAGACCTTCACCTTGAAATGCGCGAGCGCGGCCTGTTGGTGAGCGAGAGTCCTTTGGGCTATCGGGCTACCGCTCGGGATTTCCCGCGCCGAAACCGTATCATCTCGGGCCTTTGCCGCGGCGTCGTTGTTATCGAGGCGGCGGAGCGCTCGGGCACGCTCATCACCGCACGTTACGCCGCAGAACAAGGGCGCGAAGTGATGGCGGCCCCCGGCTCACCACTCGATCCACGTACAAAGGGCTGTAACCGTCTTATCCGTCAAGGCGCGGCTCTGATTGAAAGCGCTGAAGACATTCTGGAATGTCTGGCCGCCCTCCCCGAAACACAATTTCTGGAGCCGGAAGCCCCTTATAATGACCCGCCAGTCCTTTGGCGGGTTGCGGCCAAAGAGATAGAGAGCGCCAAAACACAATTATTGGAAGTCTTATCCCCCACGCCCTCGCCGCGTGACGACATCATCCGTGCCAGCGGATTGCCGACCCCAATTGTGAATGCGGCGCTTTTGGAGCTAGAACTCAACGCCGAAATCGTGGTCGAGGCAGACGGCCGAATTTCTATTCTCTATTAGCGTAGCGCATTTATAAAGGTGAGCGTTTCGTCCAGCGAGGCCTTTACGTCCCCAAACCCGCCTATTGCCGCGAGCTCACATAATTGCTGAGTCATATCATGGAGATAATCCAAGAGTTTGATTTGATCCGGCGAGAGGTGAAACGCCTCGCTCTGAGAGGGTAAAGAAGTCGGCATATCAAATCCTTTGTCAGATATGAGAATATCAAATTGTAACTATAACGAGTATAAATTCAAGGCTAAACTATGGCGTGTAGTTGATGTTCGTCGCATCTCTGCGAGTTGACATTGTAAGCGTCGCAGACCAAATGAGCGCCGATATTGCCCGCAAAACCCAAGGCAATATGACAGAAGGTAAGACAAAAATGAATCTAGTCATTGTCGAGTCACCGGCCAAAGCCAAGACGATCGAAAAATATTTAGGTAAAGATTACAAGGTCTTGGCCAGTTTCGGCCATGTGCGTGATTTGCCCTCAAAAAACGGCTCAGTTGACCCGGATGATGATTTCGCCATGTCCTGGAGCGTCGATACGCAATCGAAAAAACGTATCAAAGATATCGAAAACGCGCTTGATTCGGCTGATAAACTCATACTCGCAACCGACCCGGATAGGGAAGGAGAAGCGATTTCGTGGCATTTACTCGAAGTTTTGTCGAAGAAAAAAGCCTTTAAAGGCAAGCCTGTCGAACGCGTTGTCTTTAACGCGATTACCAAAAAATCTGTCACGGACGCGATTGCCAGCCCGCGTGAGCTTGATATGGAGCTTGTGGAGGCATACCTAGCCCGCCGCGCGCTCGACTATCTCGTTGGCTTCACGCTTTCGCCTGTTCTCTGGCGCAAATTGCCCGGCGCCCGCTCCGCCGGCCGCGTCCAATCTGTCGCCCTTCGCCTCATATGTGAGCGCGAAACCGAAATTGAGAAATTCGACCCGCAAGAATATTGGACCGTAGAAGGCCAGGTTAAGTCTGGCTCCGGCGACTTCCCGGCCCGCCTCGTCGCGCTGAACGGCGAAAAGCTTGAGAAGTTCACACTCAATAATGAAGAGCTCGCTCTAAAAGCCAAATCTGCCGTAGAGGCCGCAGACCTTTCCATTGAGAGCGTCGAAGCCAAACCGATTACCCGCAACCCCTACCCGCCCTTTACCACTTCGACACTGCAACAAGACGCCTCCCGCAAGCTCGGCTTCTCGGCGACGCAAACCATGCAAACCGCCCAACGGCTCTATGAAGGTATCGATATTGGCGGCGAGACCACCGGTCTTATTACCTATATGCGAACCGACGGCATTTCGATGGTCGGCGAAGCCATCAGTGATTGCCGCGCCGCGATTGCGTCCAATTACGGCGATAAATACCTGCCGGGTCAGCACCGCGTTTACAAATCCAAAGCGAAAAACGCGCAAGAAGCCCATGAAGCCATTCGCCCTACCAGTTTCTCCCGCACGCCGGACTCGCTCCGCCTACAGGGCGATCAGAAAAAACTGTATGAGCTGATTTGGAAACGCGCCATGGCCAGCCAGATGGAATCTGCCATTCTGGACCGTACGACGGTGACAATCTCGGACCGCAAAACAGTTGAACTCCGCGCGACCGGCCAAATTGTTCGCTTTGACGGCTTTCTGAAAGTTTACGGCGAAAACAAAAAGAAAAAGTCCGATGGCGACGAAGAAGATACAACGCTTCCTCCCGTCAAAACCGGCGACAATGCAGACGCTAAAGACGTCTCCGCAGACCAGCATTTCACGCAGCCACCTCCACGCTATTCCGAAGCCTCACTGGTCAAAAAGATGGAAGAGCTCGGCATTGGCCGTCCCTCCACCTATGCGTCCATTTTGAAAGTTCTGCAGGATCGGGGCTATGTCAATCTGGATAAACGCCGCTTCTCTCCGGATGATAAAGGCCGCCTTCTAACCGCTTTCCTCGAAAATTTCTTCGAGAAATACGTACAGTATAACTACACGGCCGACCTCGAAGAACGCCTCGATCTGGTCTCCTCCGGCGATCTGGAATATAAGAAACTCCTTGAAGAATTCTGGAAAGAGTTTTCGGCCAGCGTCGCGGAGACCAAAGACCTCCGCATCACGCATGTTCTGGATGCCTTGAATGACGCGCTCCGCCCTCTCGTCTTCCCGCCGAAGGAAGACGGCTCAGATCCGCGTAAATGCCCAAGCTGTGATGACGGTGAACTGTCTCTGAAACTTGGCAAATTCGGCGCCTTTGTCGGCTGTTCAAATTACCCAGAATGCAAAATGACACGTCCCTTTGGCCAAGGCGAAGCGGCAGACGCACAAGCCGAGGACAAAATCCTCGGCGTTCACCCCGAAACTGGAAAAGACATCGTTCTGAAAACCGGACGTTTCGGTCCCTATGTCGAGATGGAAACAGACAAAAAACCCAAGCGGACAAGCCTGCCCAAAACGTGGAGTTATGACGCCATGGACCTTGAAAAAGGTCTGCGCCTGATTGACCTGCCACGTAAAATCGGCTCCCACCCCGAAGACGGAAATCAGATTATCACCGCTCTCGGCCGCTTTGGTCCCTATATCAAGCACAATACGACCTATGTGAACCTGCCGGACATTGAAGACATGTGGGAAGTCGGCCTAAACCGCGCGGTTGATATGATTGCCGATAAAATCGCCAATCCAAGTAAACGCTCGCGCGGCGGTAAAGTCCTGAAAGATCTGGGCAATCATCCGTCGACGGAAAAGCCGGTTCAGGTCATGGAGGGCCGCTATGGTCCCTATGTGAAATACGAAAAGATCAACGCCACCATCCCTAAGGGTCAGGACCCGCAAGAAGTGACAATGGAAATGGCCGTAGAGTATATTGCGGCAAAAGAAGCCAAAGGCGGTAAAAAGAAAAAGGCTCCGGCAAAGAAGAAAACCGCCGCGAAGAAAAAACCGGCGGCGAAAAAGAAACCAGCCGCCAAAAAAACAGCGGCCAAAAAGAAAGCTCCCGCTAAGAAAAAGCCTGCCGCGAAGAATTAAATCCATATCTACTTTCTTCCCCCGTTCACGGGGGAAGTCCCTCGCGAATGCGAGGGGATGGGGGAGCGTAATACGCTGCCCTTTGTTTTTGCGGCTCCCCTCTCCGAGCGCTTCGCGCCCACCCTTTCACGTCGAAGGGTTATCAACCCTTCTTTGGTTCAAACCCGTGAATGGGGGAGGATAAATTCACTCTTTTAAACCTCCATCCTCACTTATCAATTTAAAAACACCAATCTTTTCAACCCTTTATAAAATTATCGAGAGATAGATCCGCACTTTGCGTTTTGGCCCTATATTGCAGATGTTCTTCTGAACACGGACAGGAACGCGTCAGGTTTTGGTTCAGGGGACGGCGAGGTTGAGCATTCGCTTGTGACAGGGCGAACTGTGCCGGGCCTGCTGCGAGTGTGAGCCTGCCGTACCGTGCAGTGTCGGGCTGAGATAAACCCGGTGAGTGCGACTGTCGGAGACGCGCAATGTCCGTAATCAATCCGGGGGATTGATTACAATGCAGCGCCGACACCGAAGGTGGCGGATAGTTACGTTCTACAATAAGTCTCGCCGCATCCTCACTAACCCCGCTGCGCGGTGTCGCGTTCGGATGGTCAAGGCCGCTCCGGTATAAAATCGCTGCCGCAGAGCTTCGGTTCTTGCGAAACATTTTTATATTTTCGGTCTCCGGCGGGAGCCGACGCTCTGCGGGCTGTCCTTTTTATTTTGGAAGCCGTGTGAAACGCTCGATCCGAGATGGCGAATTGGACGAAGCGCCTGAGCAAATTACAAATAAAGCCCTTCTGTCATTCCGCACGCAGCGAAGCGGAGACGCGGAAGGTCGAGAGATTGCGAGCTAACTCAACGGCGGCTCACAACCTCTCGACCTTCCGGGTTCGCTTCGCGCCCCGAAATGACAGGAAAAGAGAAAAGAAAGTAAAGGGAGGCAAGCTGTTCCTACCTCACTGTAACTCTCACCCACTGTAACTCTCACAATGACATTCTTAAATTGTCCTGCTAAGTCGAACCCAATGACATTATCCAAAAAAACTATCTTATCCGCCGTCAGCGCAGAGCCTGACCGTTATGATAATAAAGCGCTTGCCCGCCATCTTGGCGTCAAAGGCGCAGACCGCCGTACGCTACGGGCGTATTTAAGAGAGCTTGAAGATGACGGCCTAATCGTAAAATCCTCCAAAAAGACTTACCGGGAAGCCGACGCCCTGCCCGGCGTGATGGTTATCCGCATCACCAAAATTGACGAACACGGCGACCTGATTGGGGAGCCTGAAAGCTTTAAAGGCGAAGGACAGCCGCCACAGGTTTTGGTGCGCGAAGGTCCGACATCCAAAAAATCCAAAGGCAATAAAGGCGTAGAAATGGCTGTGGGCGGCCGCGCGCTCTGCCGCATCAAGAAACGGGATGACGGGACAATCACGGCACAGGTCATGAAAAAGCTGGGCGACGGCCCGTCAGAGCATCTAGGCGTCCTTTACAAGGGCGGACGTGGATGGCGCATTAAACCCGTCAGTAAGAAAGCCCGCGACGAATATAAACCGAACAGCGTGCCAAAGGATGCGGAGAATAACGATCTGGTTTTCTTCCGTTCCAGCCGGAAAAACAAAGGCGACCTCAGGCTTGCCGATATCCTCAGGACTGTCGGCTCTGCTGACGGCGCCAAAGCGGCATCCCTCATTTCCCTTTACGAAAATGATATTCCCATGGGCTTCAGCGATGAAGTCATTGAAGAAGCCAAATCCCTAAAACTTCCAAAACTTTCCGGCCCGCGCGAAGACCTCCGCCACCTCGCCCTCATCACCATCGACCCTGTTGATGCCAAAGACTTTGATGACGCCGTTCTGGCGCACCCTGACGATAATCCCAAAAACAAGGGTGGATGGGTGATTTGGGTTGCCATCGCAGACGTAGCGGCCTTTGTGACGCCGGGTTCGGCGCTGGACGAAGCGGCGCGTGAAAAGGGCAACTCTGTTTACCTCCCTGACCGGGTAGAGCCGATGCTCCCGCATGAGCTGTCTTCGGATCTTTGCTCGCTCCGCCCGCATGAAGACCGCGCCTGTATGGCCGTTCGCATGGTGTTCGATAAAAAAGGCCACAAGGTCAGCCATAAATTTCATCGCGGCCTGATGCGCTCTCATGCGCGTCTGACCTATGCGGAAGCTCAGGACGGCTTTATGGGCTCGCCCGGCATTGCGGCGGAACCCGTCCTGGATATTCTGCAGAACCTTTACGCCGCTTACGGCGTTTTGAAACAGTCCCGGGCAGAGAGAGAACCCCTCGCCATTGAGCTGCCGGAAAGACGCGTTCACGTTAACGAGGCAGGTGACATCACCGCAATCACGCTTCGCGAGCGCTTTGACGCGCACAAGCTTATCGAAGAATTTATGGTTCAGGCCAATGTCGCCGCCGCCGAAGCGCTGGCGCAGAAAAACATTCAAACTATCATCCGCCTGCATGAAGAACCCGGACGCGATAAATTGCAGGGCCTGGTCGATTTTCTCCCGGCTCTGGATTTGAAATTCACGCTGTCAGACCGCGTGACGCCCAAACGGTTTAACCGCCTGTTACAACAAGCCGGCGAAAAAGATCTGGCGGAAACGGTCGGCATGGCGGTTCTACGCTCTCAATCGCAGGCCATCTATACCCCTGACGGCGCCGGGCATTTCGGACTGAATCTGGATCACTACGCCCATTTCACTTCGCCCATCCGGCGCTATGCCGATTTGATTGTCCATCGCGCTTTGATTAAAACGTTCAAGCTCGGGGACGACGGCACCACGACGACGGAAACCTCTCGTTTGAAAGAAATTTCCGAACATATCTCCTCGACAGAGCGGCGCGCGATGGTCGCCGAACGCGATGCGACCGACCGCTATGTGGCGGCCTATTTGGAAAAACAACTCGACGCGGAATTTGACGCCCGTATCACTGGCGTTACGAAATTCGGGCTTTTCATCACTTTGGATGAGACCGGCGCGGACGGCCTTATCCCCGCGCGGAGTCTGGGGCAGGAATATTTCGCCTTTGAAGAAAAGAAAAAAGCGCTGACAGGCGTAAACACCGGGAAGACCTACCGTTTTGGCCGACAAGTGCGCGTACAGCTCAAAGAAGCCACACCTGTAACCGGCGGACTGATTTTTGAGATGATCTCCAAACCGGAAGACGGAAAACCGCCAAAGGGGAATCCTCGCGGCAAGAATAAGGGCTCTCGTGGAAAACGGCATAAGAGAAAGCGGAAATGAGTGACGCCTCCTCTGATGACCCCGAAAAACTAAGCTTCCCGCTCGGCAAAGTCAGTCTCACGGAAGGGGAAGTCGATAAACGTGCTCAGTTAAAGCGTGCGCCGCGACCGCGAATCGCCTCGACAATTGTTCTGACTTGCGGCGACCCGAAAAATCCGAAAATCCTCATGGGTCAGCGCTCAAAAAAACATGACTTCATGCCAAGCGTATATGTTTTCCCCGGCGGACGGGTGGACCGGGCCGATAGTTACGCCAAATTTTCCGGCGATCTCAGCGCGCGGACAGAACGTATTCTTGAAGCGGCTTACAGTCCCCGCAAATCCAGAGCCATTGTTCTCGCCTCGATTCGTGAAACTTGGGAGGAAACGCGGCTCCTGCTTGGGCGCGAGGTAAAAGACGGCGAGCGGAATTTGAATCACGCCAGCTATGACGCGTTTCGCGAGGCCGGGATGCGTCCGGACATTGCGGGAGTAGAGGTTTTTGGCCGCGCTATAACGCCCCCTCACCGCCATAAACGGTTTGACGCCTGGTTCTTCCACAAACATTTGAAAACCCCTTCACTACCCGAAATCGGCGACAGCGCAGAGCTTTTAAACGTGGGATGGTTCACGTTCGACGAAATCAAGGAGCTGGAATTGCAGCGCGCCACAAAAATGATGCTCCGCGTTTTAAAAGATTACCTCAAAGCCGACCGCCCCCCCGCCACGATTTTCCTCTCAAAAGCCGTCAGAGGTCAGATGGAAGCCCAAAAATTTCCGGACTTTGAGGAATAGCCTGCAATAGCGCGGTTGACATGTGGTTGAATTCGACCTAATTGCCGCGCTCCGAATTCAAGAAGAAAGGCGCTTGCGTCATGGCGAAGCCAACAACCATTAAAATCCGTTTGAACTCGACCGCGGGTACCGGCTATTTCTACGTCACGAAGAAAAATTCGCGGACGATGACCGAAAAAATGGTCAAAAAGAAATATGATCCTGTTGCGCGCAAGCACGTCGAATTTAAAGAAGGCAAGATCAAGTAATTTTGCCTTCCATCTTTGAGTTTCAAGACCGCCTTTTGGGGCGGTTTTTTTATGCTGCTTTTTTCTGTCTGGCGCCTAAAACGCGATTTCGACCTGCCTGTTTGGCTTTATAGAGCGCGTCATCGGCGCGGCGAAATACATCGCGCAACTGCTCGCCTTTCTCGACTTCTGCCACTCCGGCGCTTGTCGTAATATGCAAAGCTTGGCCGTCGACATAAATTGGCGTTCCCGCGATTAAATCTCTAACGCGGTCAGCCGCGACCAAAGCGTCAGCTTGATTCGTAGTGGGCATAGCAATCATAAATTCTTCGCCGCCATATCGGCTGACAATATCAATAGCCCGCATATTGGTAACGAGACGGGCGGCCACCTCTTTTAGGATTTGGTCGCCCATATCATGGCCAAGAATATCGTTGACCCGTTTAAAGTGGTCTATATCGAACACCATAATGGAGAAGACTTCTCCTCGAGTGTCCATAGCGTCAAGCAAAGGATGAATAGCCCGGTCGAAAAAGCGTCGGTTCCCCAACCCTGTCAAAGGGTCTGAAACAACCATTTCAAGATTTTCGTTAAAGTTTTCTCTCAAGCTATCAGCATAAAATTTGCGGCGCATACTCGTATTTACGCGTGCTAACATTTCCTGCTTATCAATCGGCCGCATCAAAGTGTCATTCACGCCAATATCATAGGCCCGGATTAGGCGAGCTTCATCTTCCGGGTCTCCAATCGCCAAAATCGGCGTATCTTGGTTTTCTTCGTTGAATCTCAAGCTGGCGCAGACTCGAAGACCGTCAAACTTTTTAGAAACCAAACTAACAATAACCATGTCAATACCGGCTTTGGCCCGACGAATTGCGGTTACGGGATCGGTCTCGATCACCACATTATGTAAGGACCTAAGCGGCTCAACAACCCGTTGCGCCCTAAGTTCGCTATCTTCGACCAAAAGAATATTTCCAGACTGACGATTAATCGTATCTAGCATGGAACGAGAATTTTGAATTGTTTGCCCCGTGTGATTCAGCAGCTGATCCGTGACCATTTTAAGACGAAGCAAAGACCTCACTCTTGCCATCAGATTAAAGTCGTCAATGGGTTTGGTGATGAAGTCATCGGCGCCGGCTTCCAGACCCGCTATCCGGTCTTTCGTCTCCTCCAGTGCTGTCACCATAATAATAGGAACATGCCATGTTTTGGGGTTTTGCTTAATTTGTCGGCAGGCTTCGAATCCACCAATTCCGGGCATCATGGCGTCCATCAGTATGAGATCCAACGGTTCTTTAGACGCCAGTTTGACGGCCTCTTCACCACTACGCGCCGTCACCACGCCATAATATTCCGCCTCGAGTTTTACTTCGAGAAGATTCAGGTTTGGAGCCAGGTCATCGACAACGAGGATACGCGCAGCCACAGTAGTTCCCCCCGACTATGCCGGTTCTACAAATTTTCGAATAGTTGCCAGAAAGGACGAAACGGTAATCGGTTTGGCGATATAGGCTTCGCACCCACCGTCACGAATACGTTTTTCATCCCCCTTCATGGCAAAAGCCGTCACGGCAATAACAGGTATGTCTGACAGGGCTTTATCATCCTTGATCCATTTTGTGACTTCGAGCCCGGAGACCTCTGGTAGTTGTATATCCATCAGGATAAGATCCGGTTTAAAGGATTTGGCCATTGAAATCGCCTTTAACCCTTCGCGCGTCTGTTTGGTTTCATAACCATGCGCATCGAGCAGGTCTGCGAAAAGCTTCATGTTAAGCTCGTTATCTTCAACAATGAGGACTTTTTTTGGCATGATTTTCAGCATTGTTCCCAATTCACCAACAGCGCAGACTTTATGTCTGCTTTTCTCTATTTGATAGCTCTTATATGGCAGACTATCCTTAATTAAGCGTATGTCAGAGCTTAGGAGTAGATTAACCATGCTGTCTCTGATAAGAAGGAACATAAACAGAACATTCTAAGGATTCGTAAAGAATGTCAGTTCAAAACACCCTTTCCGAAGTCATGACGCTCTGCCGTGAGTGCGGGAGTGAGTTTGCGGGCCGTTCATCCAAATGCCGGAATTGTGGGGGTTCCCGCTTATTAAGTCATTCAGAGCTCGGTAGTTTATCTATTGCTCATGTAGATTGTGATGCGTTTTACTGCTCTGTCGAGAAAAGAGATAATCCCGAGCTGGCCAATCGACCCGTTATTGTCGGAGGCGGCCAGAGAGGCGTCGTCTCAGCCGCTTGCTATCACGCCCGAATTTACGGCGTCCGCTCGGCTATGCCTATGTTCAAAGCCTTAAAGCTCTGTCCTGACGCTGTCGTTGTGCGAGGCAGTATGAAAAAATACGCGTATGAAGGCGGCAGAATCCGAGACATGATGCGCAATTTGACTCCCATCGTCGAACCCCTCTCCATAGACGAAGCTTTTTTAGACTTAAGCGGCACCCAACGACTGCATGGCCTTTCGCCCGCACAAAGCCTCGTCCAATTGCAAAAACGAATATTTTCAGAAATTGGCGTGACTGTCTCCGTTGGCTTATCTTATAATAAATTTCTAGCTAAAACTGCCTCTGACTTAGACAAGCCACATGGCTTTGCTGTTCTAGGGAAGAGTGACGCTCTCGATTTTTTAGCAGACAAGCCCGTCGGATTTATATTTGGGATTGGCCCGGCTTTCGCCAGTAAACTAGAAAAAAGCGGTTTGAGGACAATAGCCGACATACGCAAACTTTCCGATAAGGAAATGGCAATACGCTATGGTGACCACGGTTTGCGCCTAGCAAGACTGGCAAGAGCAGAAGATGACAGGAAAGTTCAGACGCACTCTGAGAGAAAATCCGTCTCGGCTGAGACAACCTTCGACAGAGACATCAGGGACATTGAGGATTTAAAGGATAAGCTTTGGCAAGTATGTCTGAAGACGGCCGACCGGTCGAAGGCAAAAAACCTCGCAGGGCAAGTTGTTACGCTAAAACTCAAAACGGCGAACTTTAAGTCCATAACGCGGCGGCGAACTCTTTCCCAACCTGTACAATTGGCAGACGTTATATTTCGGGCTCTTGAACCTCTTCTAATATCTGAAGCAGATGGAACGTCTTTTCGCTTAATCGGGGCCGGCATCTCCGCCCTGTCGGCCCCGGTAGGCGACTCTGCAGACCTTTTGGACCCTTTGGCGACAAAAAGAGGACAAGCTGAACGGGCGAGCGACAAGGCGCGGGAAAAATTCGGTTCTGATGCCATAGTCACAGGCCGAGGGTTTCGTTTAAACCAAGCCCAAAAACACGCGGCCTCCACAGCTGAAAGCCTACCTGCAAAAATTCAAGTTGACGAAAACTGATCCACCTTAAAGTCGCGTCCGGCCTCTATCCAATGAATAGCTACGGACAAAGCAAAAAATGTGATGAGGCCAGAGATTCCCAGAGAAACACCTTGCGGCTGGGACGCGGGATCAAATGTTCCGTTTTGAAACTGCAATCCCGGCAAAGTGATTACGACAAACTGCATGCCGCACATCAGTATAAACAAAACCCAAGGCGCTATTTTATATAGTTTTCGACGGGGCACCGTCGCCCTTACCCAGTAAAGAAACCCAATAAAGAGGAGGCCAATTTCCAATACATAGGCAAGCCAAGGAAAGTTCCAGAAACCCAATCCGTAGGCTTCCTCTGCGCTTGGGTAGAGCGGAAGATCCGGCCTATGAACGACAAAGTCCAATAACCAATGCGAAAAAACCAGGCTCGAAATTACCCAGAAAGCCTTCCACCCCGACGGCTTTTTCCACCACATGAAGGCAAGGCCCGCAAATCCGGAAACGAGAATTGAGGTCAATAGCGAATGCGACCATGGAATATTAAATATCGGCTCTCCGTTTTCAATGAGAGAGCCTTCCAGTCCAAATATAGCCAAAATGCAAAAGACGATATCTATAACCTGAACCGCAAGAAAAGCTTCCCACAGCTTTATCGGCGCTTCTTTCTTCTCCCTGCGGCCTAACCAGACAGCGGGCGCATAGTGGCCCATAAACATTACGGTTGCGTGGCTTTCATCGCATAGCGTTCAAAGTAATCGAAGATTTCATTTTCGCTCCGACTCGCCGCGTTCCGCCATGTTGGAGCTTCCTTAGAATTTAAGAGTGTTCCCGTTCCGTCTATGATCAAAACAGTCGGCGTTCCCGGTGTCCCGTCCAGTCCAAACCGTTTGGCTATATCCTGATTTTTATTCTTTTGACCGACATCTACGTATTCAAGAATATAGGACGCCCGTATCATATCTTTAAATCTCGGCGTTTCCAAATGCGTCGCAAGAGACCGGCTATCATGGCACCAGTTTGCCCCCATGACGATCAGAGCTTTCTTCCCGCTCCTTGCCGCTTCTATGATAGCGGCATCAACTTTCTTGCTGTCATTTCGGCGATTATAAAAAGGGAGGACTTCACCGTGGTCATCACGGGGAAACGATGTGTCGCCAGCTGTGCTTTCTTGTAAGGCACTCGATACAGAAGAAGCCTCAGACGTGGAGCACGCTGAAAAGGTCAGAGTGAAAAGTGAAATAAAAAAACACGTAAAAAGAGATTTCATATTTTAGCTTACCACAGCTTCTCGTTTTAGAAACAGTTTTGCGGGTTTTTAGAATATTGAATAATTGCCAATAAAAAAGGCCCCGTAAAGGAGCCTTCCATAGTCTGATTTTAAGGCTAGGCCTTATGCCATTGAAAGATTTTCAACAGCTGTTTTGCCTGTCCGCTCATTTTTAGCGGTATCAAACATCACTTTGTCACCTTCGTTGAGACCTTGAAGGCCACCACGGTGAAGGGCTGTGATGTGAACAAATACGTCTTCACCACCAGCATCTGGCTGGATAAAGCCGAAGCCTTTTGTTGTATTAAAGAACTTAACTGTTCCGGCTTGCATTGCGTCTGACATGGGTAATTCCTTTCACGTCATTTCTTTACGTTGTCCACAGCGGACAACTTTTACTCGGAGAAGGGAAATTACTGCGTACTCAATGTGGCGTTAGATCAGCGCGCCATCAATAGCCGAATAGTCTGGCCGTCTTCGATATGGCGCGTATGGGCGTCACCAACAGGGAAATCAAGTGAATGTTTCGTGATTTTTTTAAAACCTACCGAGCAAATTTCACAATATCGGGTCTGACAAAGACCTGATTACGCCCTTAAATTATCGAATGTAATCTCATCATAATAGTCCCGAAAATTCATGATAATCCGGTCAGATGCAGAAATTTCATCTCCTGAACTTTCAACTGTCGTCATATACCAGAAATCTAAAAGAGCTTTAAGGTCCTGCTTACTTCTTAGGATGATTTTGCCGGATGATTTGAGAATGTTATCCTGTAGCTGATGAAGCTCTTCTTCTAAAGTTTCAACAGCTTGGTCTTGCGCACTGTCTCCAACGGACTTGTAATCCGCACATTCTTTCAAGCGCTTTGTAACGTCGTCGTAAAGAGTAATTAAATCACGAATGCCTTCGGGTAGTGAAAATTTGTCCAATCCCTTTTGGGTAACAACTCTTTTCATACTTTGCCCTCATGAGTGAACGGCGCTCATTTACGCCCTATTACTGACAAAAAACTCAATAACAGGTCAACCCTACAAACGGAGGGTAAAGCCTGGAGGAGATGTAACTCTATCAAAAACCGTTTTGGGCCCTTCAATCGTAACGGTGGTTCTTCGACCCTCTTTGTCGTTCTCAGCCAAACTGCTTCATCCATCGTCAAGCCGCTCACTCTTATTCGTTTCATACCGAGCGCGCTTATTACGCCCCGCGCCTCCACCCATTTCCACATAAGGCTTTACTGGTTTGAAAAGGGAGGGCGTCTGGATTAGCCACATAGCAGAATATTGGATTTTACTCCCATCAAACAAGAACAACCGTCGAACATAATAAGGATATGCTTTGCGTTACCTCAAAAGCTAAACTCGGAACCTCTCTAATTTCCAACCAAAACGGGAGAACATCATGAAAAATATTGTATTGGCCTTTAGCGCAGCATTAGCGCTTACCGCGTGCTCAACGCAAAGCGGGACCAAGCAAGCTCAACCGGTTCCAGTTGAAAAAAATCAGCCTTCTCCTCAATCAGATGCGGCGCGACATACGAAAATGCCAGTCCTGGTTCAGGCTGACGGAACCTATTCAACAGTTCCGATTGAGAAAGATACCGTCGTTGTCAAGGTCCTTCAGACGACCGTGGATTCACTTGGAGACTTCCCAACAGTCAAAGATGGTCTCAATCACAATTTGAAACATATGGAAGAAATGGCCGATAAAGCCTGCAATACAGGAAAAAAACCGGATTTTTTACTGTATCATGAATTCCCTCTGACGGGTTATTCCTCCGGCTCAAGAGCCGAAAAGCTAAACTTTACAGTTGAAGTGCCCGGCCCGGAAACGGAGCGCCTCGGTAAAATTGCCAAAGCCTGTGACACCTATATTGTATTCGGGACTTACGCGACGGACGCCGACTGGCCCAACCATATTCTATCAGTTAATGCCGTTATTGGCCGAGACGGCGCATTGAAAAAAGCGTTTTGGAAATCGCGCAATATTAAACGTATTTACGAAGACCGCGAAATCATGACAACAACCATTGAGGCTGTCCGAGATAAGTATCGTGAGAAATACGGCGCAGAGGAAGAATTCCCCATTTTGCAGACTGAATTCGGCAATATCGCGGTTTCTACCGTGCAAAATGATCCTTTTATTTTTGCTGCCTTCGCCATGCGAGGCGCGGAAATTATGATCCGCACGGCGACTTTGTTTAATGACTTTGATGTCCAAGCCACAGCCGCGCAAAACAATTTCTACTCAACCATGACGAATATTGCCTTTGATATCCCGGGGTATAATGCTGGAGAAAGTATAATTGTCGGCCCCAATGGACATCTTCTAGCTAAATCCGAGAGCAAAACTGAAGACGACATTATCGAAGCCGAAATTCCTATTAAAGAATTCCGCAAAGGCAGACGAATTCCCAATTTTGCCTACGAAATGACCACCCCAGTTATGGATCAATACGTGCAGGAGTTTCCAATCAACCATCTGGACATTGCCAGCGAAGATTTACCTCAAACAGGGGCAGAGATGAAAGAATTGATGGAAGGGGTTTCCCGTTTTAGCGGCAACAAAACCCAAGACCTATCACGGTAATCCTGCATCTTCCTACCCTCAAACATCTCTTCAGTTTGGGGGGCATTTCTCTGATTGCTTTTCGGTCAAAGGGCTCATATAGGCGCGGCGAAATTTTGCGCTTTTACTTGGGACGTCTCCATGTCTTCTTCAGCTCTCTCTTTAACGGAAATAGTCGGATTCTGCGCCGCTATTATGACAACACTCTCCTTTGTACCGCAAATCGTGTTGATTATCCGCACGCGCCGAACCTCGGGTATCTCTCTGCTGATGTATTCAATTTATGTCGTCGGAATCGTGATGTGGTTTGCTTACGGCGTTATGACCGGATCTCTGCCGCTTATTTTGTCCCAAACTGTAACCCTTGTGATTACAGGCTCCATTCTCTTCATCGCAGCCAGAGAGCGCTTATCGCGTATGGGAACGCTTCAGTCCCGAGCGCCGGGCGAAGTGCTGGAACCCTTCCAGAACCCCGATATTATTTACCACCAGGACAACAATGCAGGGACAATAAAATCAGGCATCTCCTAAATTTATCCATAGTCGGGAATTCCAGAATAAGCCCTACGCGGGCTCAAAGGTCAGGCCGCGGCCAGTATGTCGTCATTTAAATAGGCGGTGGCCATTATCTTTAGCTTGATTGAAGGCGAAGCTGGCAGCGCGTCTTTGAGGGCGGGCTTTGTTAGGCGACGGACCTTCTCGGTAAATTCAAATTCTTTGCGAAGATTAATCCAAATCGAAAAATCCGAAAATTCTCTCTGCTCGATAGGACGAGAGGAATGCAGAAAAATAGTCTCAAGCAGAATATCGGAGCTCAGCGCGTGAAAATATTGTTCGACAATAGCCGTCGGACCTTCAACAACGGCTAAGGCCCGTTTATTATTCGCGAAGACTCGCCCCGTTAGCCCCAATTGCTCAAAAACAGTCACGCTCTGGCAAGCCACTTGATACGCCATTTTTGACGTCATTTCGTCGACGCATGTCGGCGAAAAAATATACTGTGACAGCCCCATAGGCACGCTCTAAGTTAGAGTCATTGAAAGAGGGTTAGCAGGTAAGGTTAAAATGGATTAATTATATCTTAGATGGCAAACCAGACTGCGGCCACGTATATCCGGATTATCCGGTCGCTAACATATCACCGTAAAGATAGGCCGTAGCCATTATCCGCAGTTTTGCCGAGGGGTAAGCGGGTAGCGCGTCTTGAACAGATTGCTCCGTCAGACGGCGGACTTTATCGCAAAACGCGAACTCCTCGCCAAGGTTTAACCAAACCGAATAGTCTGAAAACTCCCGCGCCTCAATCACGCGGTCATAATGAAGCAAAGTCGCTTCGACCAAAATATCGGCGCTCACTGCCTGAAAATATTGCCGAACGATTTCTGTGGGGCCTTCTGTCATCGCAAGAGCTTGTCGATTATTCGCGAAGACCCGCCCAGTCAGACCTAGCTGTTCGCAGACGGCGACACTTTGTGCCGATACCTGATACGCCATTCTAGGCGTCATCGCATCTGTGCAGGTCGAGGTATAGATCAGTTGTGATAATTCCATTGGAGGGGTTTAAGTCACAGACCTTGAAAGAGGGTTATTTGACGAGGTTAATCAAAGACTAAAATCGAAAGGCACCCCCACTAAATAGGGAACGCGTCAGTTGAAATTCTCATTCTTTTTGTGCTAGAATCTACCTATTATGTCGATTGACCTTCTACATCCCGCGGGATCGTCTCAACATAAAACTATATTTGTGCCTGAGACTCAATCCTCCGGACCATGGCAAATCTCGCTGAAGTTTTCATTTAGTTTCGGCCCCATGACAGGAACAGCCACTCTTGAGGGCACTTCTATTGGCAAACAAATTAGCGGCTCCACAAAATTTTGTTTGGAAGGATCTGGGAAGACACTGCCGCCTTTGCCAACCGATTTTGAGGGGAGCATCCAAGACAACGAAACGAAAATCGACCTTTGGATCAATGAACCCCTTTTGAAACACACACATTTCATATGCTGCGGCCAAGCAGTGATCCGAAAAGAACGATTCGAGGGAAATTGGGATATGCCTTGCTTGGATCCTAAGGACTGCGCATGTGATGGCGCGAGCGGGACTTTTGAACTGCGGCGTTTAGGTCAAGAAAGTTAATCGCCGAAAACTGTTTTCATAAAAAACGCGCCCTCCCAGAAGAGGGTCTTGCAAATAAATGAGTCTGACTGTGTCAGCGCTCGACCACGAATAGCTTAGACCTCTTCGATATTGATGACCGGCGATTTGTCCGGGGCGCCTGTCTATAAATGTATCAAATTTTACCTTGTCGCCATCGTACAGCCCGTCAAGGCGACCGCGGTGATAGGCCTTCACATGATTATATCGCCACTAAAATAAGCCCGATGTCATTTTGAGAATTTATACGAAAATCGGCAGAACGGATGAAAGGTTAAGCGCAAACCGTTTATTGATAGAGGCTCTCCAGCCGACAGTTTGGTTTGCTCAGCTTTCTAATCGTAAAAGCACTTCTCTGTGCCGTCACCTTGATTGTAACATCGGCGTTTATTGCTCTTGGCGGGGGCTGACGGACCGCTGCGTGCGGGGCCTTTATAGCCGTATTTGTCAGTATAGCTTTCGGTATAAGGCGTATTTGGCGACAAGCCTTGAGTACGAGGCACATATTTACCTGTCATTCTATCGGCCCAAGCTTTTGGCGCGGTGCATTCTACACTGTCTGCGGGGTGTAAATAGCACATATCATAGGCGTCTTGAACTGTACGCATTTTCTTATTTGCGTCCCACCAGCGGTAAAAATCTGGGCCGCCATTTCGTCTGGCTTTTTCGTAAAACTCCCAATCGTCTTTCACGCCTACAGTCTTACGTCTAGCTGCCGTCTTTGCAACAGCGTTCCGTGCCTGATAGTCTGCAAGAAACTTGGCTTGGCGCTGCTCGCTTGTCGGCCCGGCTTTGCAACCGAACCGCTTTTCTGCCCATTCTAGCATCACAGGCGGCGGCGCGGAAACGGCAGCCTCATCCAACACAGGTGCCGTATTGATGCGCCCATCTTTATAAGCGGCTAAATCCTTATGATATTGTTTCATTGTCGTATGAGCAGTCGTATCACCATCGCCCATACCGCAATATTTTCCGTAACATTCCATAAGGGAGCGTACGATTTTGGTCGGCGAATCCACTGCCGCCACCCCATAGTCCTGCCAATATAAAATAGCTTGCCCCCAGCTATTCGGCCCGCTCGCGAAATTAGCCTCAAACGTATTTGCGAGCGCCATACCATTCGGACAAGTCTTGCCTGCCTGGGCATGAGCCATACTTGCCGAAATGAGTGTAAAAACCAGAGTGAAAAGGGCACAGATTTTTTTCATGACCCATATTTTAAACCAAGGTGACCTATTGGCAATATTTTTTTGCTATCTTTGGGCTGTTACTCCGCCTTCTCCAAATAAATCTCGCCGCCTTCCTCGCGGAATTTCGCGCTCATCTCGCTCATGCCCTCAATGATTTCGCCTTGGCTCATATCATTAGCTTCGGGGTAGAGCGCTGCTTTTTCATTATCACTCAAACCGTCCGCATAATCTCGAACGTCCTGCGTGATTTTCATGGAGCAGAATTTCGGGCCGCACATGGAGCAGAAATGCGCGACTTTATGCGCGTCTTTCGGCAGGGTCTGATCGTGATAATCCTTGGCGGTCTCAGGGTCGAGGGACAGGTTGAACTGATCCTCCCAACGGAATTCGAACCGCGCGCGTGACAGCGCATCGTCACGGATTTGCGCCGCCGGATGGCCTTTGGCCAAATCGGCTGCGTGGGCGGCGAGTTTATAGGTAATCACGCCAACTTTGACGTCGTCGCGGTCGGGCAGTCCCAAATGTTCTTTCGGCGTGACGTAGCAGAGCATCGCCGTGCCAAACCAGCCGATCATGGCCGCGCCGATACCGCTCGTGATGTGGTCATAGCCGGGCGCAATATCCGTTGTTAACGGGCCGAGCGTATAGAAAGGCGCTTCGCCGCATTCACGGAGCTGTTTCTCCATATTCACTTTGATTTTGTGCATCGGCACATGGCCGGGGCCTTCGATCATGACCTGACAGCCCTTCTCCCATGCAATCTTGGTCAGCTCGCCCAGCGTTTCCAACTCGGCAAATTGCGCGCGGTCATTTGCATCTGCGACAGAGCCGGGCCGGAGGCCGTCGCCAAGGCTGAAGGTCACGTCATAGGCGCGCATGATATCGCAGATTTCCGAGAATTTTGTATAGAGGAAGCTTTCCTTATGATGGGACAGGCACCATTTCGCCATGATGGAGCCGCCGCGGCTAACAATTCCCGTTACGCGGTTGGCGGTCAGATGGATGTAAGCCAGGCGTACCCCGGCATGGATAGTAAAGTAATCGACCCCCTGCTCGCACTGCTCAATAAGCGTGTCGCGGTAAACTTCCCAGGTTAGATCTTCGGCAACGCCGTTGACCTTCTCCAGCGCTTGGTAAATCGGTACCGTCCCAATCGGCACGGGCGCGTTTCGGATGATCCATTCACGTGTGTTATGGATATTTCGGCCCGTGGACAGGTCCATGACATTATCCGCGCCCCAACGGGTCGCCCAGACCATTTTCTCGACTTCTTCCTCGACCGAGCTGGCCACAGCGGAGTTACCGATATTGGCGTTGATTTTGACGAGGAAGTTTCGCCCGATAATTTGCGGCTCAAGCTCCGCATGGTTGATATTGGACGGAATAACCGCGCGGCCTTTGGCGATTTCATCTCGAACAAATTCCGGCGTGACAAAAGCCGGGATATCGGCGCCAAAGCTCTCGCCCGCGGCGACGCGCTCTTCTGCGCCCTCGAGCATTTCCTTGCGGCCAAGGTTTTCGCGCTCGGCAACATAAATCATTTCTTTGGTAATAATTCCGGCTTTGGCATATTCATATTGCGTGACAGGGCCATCGCCTGTGCCGCGCAAGGGACGGTTCTTCACGGGGAATTCTCGGGCAAGAAAACGTCCCGTCGCGCCGCCATTATCCTCTGGCTTTACATCGCGGCCTTCATATTCTTCGACATGACCGCGCTCTTTCACCCAGGCCGTGCGGTAACGGTCCAATCCCTTTTCTACATCAATCGTCACATCGGGATCGGAATACGGGCCTGAGGTGTCATAGACGGGCACATCGGGCTCATTTGCGGTCTTGTGGAGGTGGACAAGGCGGTGCGGCACGCGAAGGCTCGGATCCGCCTCTGGCGCCGTGTAAACCTTGGAGCTGCTCGGCAATGGGCCGGACGTCACTTTGGGGGTTTCAAATTCGGATTGGTCAACAGGCTTGTTCATTGTGCACTCCTAAATAACGGAATACGGGCGCGAAAAAACCTACGCATCCGTCCTTCCGCCCGCTTTGTCGCGGGATCAAGTTCAAAGGGTACGTCTCGCCCTGACACGCGTCAGGGGCCCCTCGGATATAGATTTACCATAACGGCATTGTGCGTCTGCGCAAGACCTCAGGGCGAATTCTTCTAGGAAGGCGTCAGGCTAGTTTAAAAATACTTGGCGACATCTCCGGCATAATCTCATCCTAAATCAGTTGCTCCCATATAACTGCCTCACCGGATTGAAGGTCAATTGCGCTTTCTCCCTCGCCTATCATCGCCCGGCCCCCTAATCTCCGTAACGCAAAAGAGTTGTGCTCATATTTCCGCCTTTGCCGAGGGTCACGACATAAAGTCGATCATATTCTGTCGCTTCGACGATGGGCTCGCCGCCCTCCCCGCCAAGTAAGTCTACAAGCTCGGGCGTCGTATTACTGTGTCCAACGACCAATGCGCGTTTACCTTCTGCTTTAAGTTTTGACGCTATCGCCTGAAGGTCTCCCACATCATAAATCTCTACCTGCCGACCCAACCGCTCTGCCAATGGCGCGGCCGTGTCTCGGGTACGAATATAATCACTACTATAAATTCGAGTGATGCCAGCATCTTGAAGAGTATCGGCCAGTAGCTCTGCTCTCTGTCGCCCCTGAGCTGTCAACGCCGGATCATTTTTATCCGACGTTTTTTCGGCATGCCGCACAAGAAAGAATGTGGCGGCGGGCTGTGCGGCCGGCAATTGAGTGGGTTGAGGCGCAGTTTGACACGCCGTGACAATCATTGCCCCGATAAGCGGCAGCGCGATAAGCTTTTTAAACCTTAACTTTGGAAACATTTTTATACCCCTGATTGTTTTCTTTGTTTATCCGACAAATAAACGCTCCCAGTGTCAACCTATTCTTGAGCCGCCCCAGCCCATCGGACCGTTTTGGGTAGGGTTTCGGGCCCGATTTCCGGCACAGAAAGGCCAGAGACTTAACTCAGGTTTACAGAATAATTGAAACTTCAATAACCTTCGATTTTATTGGCACTGACAGCGCTATCGTTACACTTTATTCATTCTTCTATGCGACCCAAGGTGTGTGTGGGATTGATAAAGATAAGAAGCCCATAGGACCACATAGTGCTATATCAATTAATTTATACCAGCTACGCAACAGAGGCGTTGACGCCTTCTGTGTTGAACGAAATTGCCGAAGTCTCGCGTACGAATAATCGCGAGGCCGGTATAACTGGCGTTATGCTTTATCATGACGGTTCAATTTTACAGGTTCTTGAGGGCGAAAAAGAGGCCGTTGAAACTCTCTTTGCCAAAATCGAAAACGATAACCGCCACATCCAAATTATGGTTTTGATGAGACGGATATCAAAAAGCCGTGAGTTTGACGGCTGGCGCATGGGCTTCAAACATGCCGCAAACAATGAAGGGGATTCTTCCCTTTTCAAGCTCACTCATAATACGCTCAGACGCGTTATCCCAGCGAACAGCAGCACTGAACTTCAAACTATTAGTCGGACTTATGCTCGGGTAAACGGATTATAAGAACGTTAGCGCATTCCTAACGGCAATATCCCTTTTCCCCTTTGGGCGGTAATGTCGTTATGAACTCCAAAATATCAGTTTTGAGAGTGGAATCACCGTCAAATAGACGGGAAAGATACTTGACCATATCTGTGTGATTATCACCCTCATATATTTTGACGGTCGCCATACCGCCCTTCTCTAAGATCTTCGCCCCCAAATCTTCGGAATTTTTAGGATGAACCGTCTCATCTTCAGATCCGTGAGCCAAAAAGAGAGGCGGCCGCGGGCCTGTTAAATTGTTGATTGGGGCATCTGTGCTGGTAAAACGGTCTGGAAAGATGCTAATATAAGGTTCTTCTTTGAGCTTTACGGCACCCGTTGGGCCGGCCAAGCTAACGAGTCCCGATATATCGGTACAGAGATCGCCGCCTGCCGCTTCCAGATACTCAGGGGCCAGACCGACCATGAGCATATTATAAGCTCCGGCTGAATGACCCATCAAAACAATCTCGCGATCCGGAAATCGTTTCACAGCAAAGTCTACCGCTTTGGCGCTATCTTCTATCATCAAAGGGTAAATGACTTCGGGGTAGAGACGGTAATTCGGCACGACAACGTCAAAACCTTCCGAGGTAAAACCTTCGGCTAGAAACTTGTACAGGTTTTTATCTCCGTGATCCCAACTTCCGCCATGTATAAAAACTAAAACAGGGCTCTCCGCGCGGGGGGTTTCAGATATGTAAATGTCTAGTTTTTGACGTTCTAAAGGGCCATAAGAAATATTCTTGGTTTTTTCAAAACTTCCCGACGGCGTAATCCCGTTGAGGATTTTGACAGGTGCACAAGAAACTGTCCCCATCAGCGCCGCCATAGCGGTTGCCATTAATCCAGTTCGAAACATAATCCTAAGCTCCTGTGAGTTTTTTCAGGTGTGGACGGCAATTCATCCTCCCGTCAACCCTCACTTTATCAGTTCACAAACTGGTTACGAATTACGAACGAAAAAAGTTGCTGAACGAGGTGAAGTTTCGAAGACAGTTTAGACCGTAACAGAAAGGCCGCACCTCGGAAGCGTGCGGCCTTTCGTACTAACCGTGGGAACGGTAAGGGGCTGGGTTTTCAAGTCATTGAAAGGTTCAAACGGCGGAAAATCGTTTGAAAGTAATAATTGAAAATCCGTTAGAAAATAGAGACTTACCAATCGCAAACTGGCCTTACGATTTTGTTAAGACCTGCCCTTAAAAATATATGAATCACCTGTTTTCAGACAGATTTTTCTGATTTGACATAAAGCCAAGCCGCCCGCCCTGACGCGAGATCAACCCGCTCGCGGACATAGTCAGAAACTTCGTAAGAATCCGCCCGTATCAATTCATCTTCGCTTACTTCAAAAACCCTACCGTCTACTCTATCCGAAGCGTTATTCGAACGTCGTGCAATCGGATGAAACCGTTCACCGCTACTGGCTAACACGTCCGGATCAGTAATTTCTATCATTGTGTGAGAAAACCCAACGAGCGCATCCTCCTCCCCGTCAAGCAGCCGACCAAATGTATCTTTCTGAACCTGCGGAAATTGAAGTGTCCCATAGGAAAAAAGAAGCGGCATGTCTGTCCCTCAAGGCTAGCTTAGAAAATATTAAAACCACAAAATGAAGGCAACAAATAAGATAGCTTTATTGTATGGTTTCTTCAGCTTCCATAGAAATTGTTTTGCCGTCCTCAGAGAGAGAGCCGTTTTTTTTCATTGAGTTTTGAATATCGGCCTCGGTGACATCCCCAATTAAAATTCGAGCCGCGTAACTCCGCATCATTTCGGGCCCCTCTGGCAGTTTGGCCGTCGCAAAAATATTTAAATAATACACTCCGCTTGTTTCGGACGTCACATCTAATTCCCATTCATGGGCGTCATCTCCGGAAAAAGGGAAAGTCGTTTCAGCTGTTTCTGTGACCAATCTTAAACCTTCCTCCGGCTGAGCTGTCAAAACTAGCGTGCCTGCCTCATAACTATCGGTCACTTTCACCGTTACAACGCCGTATTGTCCGGGCCGCAAATCTTTGGGCCCCTCATGACTTAAAGTTATAGCGGCGCCTGGTTTAACCGTTTTATTGACCGAGGTATCTGACGTCGTTGCGGTATGGGAGTCGTGGGATGAGACACATCCCAATAGGAAAGCCCCGCTTCCTAATAAAACAGCGCTTCGCAATGCTTTCGAAGCTTGAAGAGTTTTCATTCCCAAAGTCCTCTTACAATTATTGAACTGTAAAATCATAACAGCTGTCCTGACCCGGATCGCTTAAATTATTGAAATCAAATGCTGAGATGAAATAATTCCTGCTTTCTAAGTTAAGTGTGACAGTCTCCACATTATTATCTCCGCTATTACTGCCAGAAAAGAATGTATTGCTCTCGTCAAAGACCCTGAAATCCGGGTCGGTGTTTGCCGCGCCGGACACACGCGACATTTCGAGTGTGTAGCTTCCAGCCGTTGGAACACTCAAAAACAAAAAGTCTCTGTTATTGAGTTTATTAGAAACACCTGCATCGTTTACAGAACAAATTCTTACAGGATTGCCATCGGTGGTCACGGGTTTGTAAACAGGTAATGAGCTCGGAATTGAACCATTATTTGTTTCGCCAATTCCTAAAGGCCCTGTCCCATTAATGGTCTGTCCGGTTTTTAGAGCCGTAATAGCTGCAGACGGAACGCCGGATTGTTGTTCAAGTGAATCGAGCCAAGAGAAAATAGTCGTAGTGGCTATAGAGCTTGTATATTCTGCATCAATGAAAGCCTCATATATTGGCTCCAGTCCCAATGAAACGGAATCAGTCCCGTCGTCTGCGCTATCCCAGATATCGTAAATAATCGACTGAACGGAAAACTCGCTGAACCATCCCGGATTAGTGACATTATTATTTTCTATATCAATCTGGAAGCCGCGGGCTTGCATGGACGTACTACTGTCACGATAGAACTGGTCTTCCAAAATAATGGCAGACATGGCGTTACCCCAGCCTTCTCCCATGGCCACTCTTGGATCTAGACGATCCCCACCTCCATGGGCGCCGCCGATAGAGTCCGATCTAGAAATCTGATCCTCAAAATAATGCGCCGCTTCATGCACGATAACATGAGAGTCATATTCGTCAGTATCGTTATTCTCGTCCCCCAGGATGGAAAGCGTCGGGACACCATTGAACCGTGTGTAATTCGAAGTTCCTATTTCACCAGCCGTAACGTCACCGCTCGCGGCACGGTTATTGACGCTCCAATATACATTGAGCATGGGGAAATCTATATCCGGATCAACAGCCTGATAGGTAGTAACAAATTCGTAGAGATTATCCAGAATGGCGAAAGGCGCAGCCGCACGTGTAGAGGTGTAGGATGTCCCACCCCATCCTGAAGACGCATTGAGGTTACGGGTCGAGTCAGCCGTTCCAGACGACACAAGCGACCCGTTTAGAGTGTAGAGCGCATTGCTGGACGTGTTGTCGACAACTTGAATATCATATTCGGAACCAGTTGTGCTGAGCAGTTGCGCTTTGGTACTGACCCTTACATCTGTATCGGCATCTATATCTGCAAAAGAATAACTCCCGTCGTCGCCCGTAACAGAACTAGCAACAACCGCATTTGAGGCATCCAATAGCTCAATGATAGCGCCTCTCACTGGCTCTTGCCGCGTGGAACTGTAATCCAGTCCATTTGTCGACGTGTTAAACGGGACCCGATCATACGTGATGGTACCGGAAATTGTTACCGAAGACGCTGGAGGCGGTGGTGTGACCACACTGGATCCCCCGCCGCCACCGCCGCAAGCGACAAGACCTGTACTCATAACAAGCGCCAATGCGCTTGCGGCCAATAATTTCCCTGAAATCTGTGTGTATTTGTTCATGAATAACGTCTCGTTTTTTAATCAGTATGTTTTTTCTAGCCTGAATAAGACCTGAATACGACTGAATTTATTACGACAGACAAATTCATTCTGGCAAAACGAGACTTTGATCATACGACCGTTATCGTTTTACTTTTCGACCTTTTCAGAGCCAAGGGGTGCACAAGAGCTATATTGACATCTCCCCCAAATTCATTGCATAGCGCGCTTGGGTCACGTTCCCCCACTGGAACGCACTTTGACGTCTGTACAAAAACTCAGACGATGGAGACAGTCTTATGGCAATCGCCACCGAACCGGCTCAGAAGCCGGCCAAAAAACCTGCATGTCCGCATTTTTCTAGCGGGCCGACAGCTAAACGTCCCGGATGGGACATTTCCAATTTAAACTTAGACGTTCTGGGCCGCTCGCACCGCTCTGCCTTGGGCAAAGAGCGCTTGAAGCTTGCTATCGATCTGACCAGAGAAGTCCTCGAGGTTCCAGAAGATTACCGCATCGGGATCGTTCCGGCTTCTGACACTGGCGCCGTCGAAATGGCGATGTGGTCCCTTCTCGGGCCGCGCGGTGTTGACGTCGCCGCTTGGGAAAGCTTTGGAGCTGGCTGGATTACAGATGCCCAGACACAGCTTCCGCTCGACGACTTAACTATTCTGAAAGGCGATTACGGCCACCTCCCTGATTTCTCCGGTTATGACGGAACGCGTGACCTGGTCTTTACGTGGAACGGCACAACCTCCGGGGTAAAAATTCCAAATGCGGATTTCATTCCAACGGATCGAGAAGCCCTTACGATTTGCGACGCAACCTCTGCTGCTTTCGCGCAGCCACTCGATTGGGATAAACTCGATGTGGTCACTTTTTCTTGGCAGAAAGTCATGGGCAGCGAAGCGGGTCACGGCATGCTCATCCTGTCTCCGCGCGCTGTCGAGCGTTTGGAAAGTTACAATCCGCCTTGGCCGCTCCCGAAAATATTCCGGATGAAAAAAGGCGATAAAATCAATGAAGGCATTTTCGAAGGCGCGACAATCAACACGCCGTCCATGCTAGCCGTTGAGGATTATATCGACTCCTTAAGCTGGGCTAAATCAATCGGCGGTCTTCCAACCCTCCTAAAACGCGCTGATGAAAATGCGAAAGTTATTTGGGATTGGGTAGAGACGACGCCATGGATTAAAAACCTCGCCGCGAACAAAGACGAGTGGTCCAATACTGGCGTTTGCTTGGTCTTTGACGACAAACGAATCGAAGATAATGCAGCCTTTTCAAAGGCTTTTGTAAAACTCCTCGCGCAAGAGAATGTAGCATTGGATTTTGGCAGCTATCGCGACGCGCCTGCAGGATTACGAATTTGGTGTGGTTCAGCCGTTGAAAAATCTAATCTCGAAGCCCTCGTCCCATGGCTTGATTGGGCGTTTGAAACTCTTATTCAGAAGGAGGGCTAATTCATGCCTAAAGTTCTAATTGCTGATAAAATGTCCTCTGCGGCAACTCAGGTTTTCAAAAATCGCGGTGTTGATGTCGATGTTATTACGGGTCTTTCCAAGGAAGAGCTAATTGACATCATCGGAGAATATGACGGACTTGCGGTTCGATCTACAACACGTCCTGATGCTGAAATCATTAAGGCCGCCAAGAACCTGAAAGTGATTGGCCGCGCGGGTATTGGGGTCGATAATGTCGATATCAAAGCCGCCACCGATCAAGGTGTCGTCGTTATGAACACGCCGTTCGGAAATGCTGTCACAACGGCTGAACACGCTATAGCCATGCTCTTTTCCGCTGCTCGCCAGATACCGTCCGCCTCTACCCGTACCCAAAACGGCGAATGGCCCAAAAGTGACTTCAAAGGTGTTGAGCTGTTTAATAAAACCCTTGGCATTATCGGTTGCGGTAATATTGGGGCTCTAGTCGCCGAACGCGCGCTTGGTCTCAAAATGAAAGTCATTGCTTTTGACCCTTATCTGACGGCTGAACGGGCTGTAAAACTCGGCGCAGAGAAGGTTGAATTAGACGCCCTCTTCCAACGCGCTGACGCCATCACATTACACACTCCCTTAGTGGATAGCACGAAAGGCATTGTATCTCGTGAACGTCTTGGCATGACCAAAAAAGGCATCATTATTGTGAACTGCGCCCGGGGTGGACTGGTTGATGAAGAAGCGTTGAAAGACGCTTTAGACGCCGGTCACGTGCGAGCGGCAGCGTTGGATGTGTTTGCTGTCGAACCTGCAAAAGAGCATCCCCTGTTCGGCACACCAAACTTTATTGCGACCCCTCACCTCGGCGCTTCTACACTAGAAGCGCAAGAAAATGTGGCCGTGCAGGTTGCAGAGCAAATGGCGGACTACCTTTTGACCGGCGCGGTAAGCAATGCACTCAACACACCGTCTATTACGGCTGAAGAAGCCCCTCGCCTGAAGCCTTTTGTCAATCTGGCAGATAACCTTGGCGCCATGACAGGCCAACTTCTGCACGCACCGATTAAATCTGTGGAATTTACTTATAAAGGAGCTGTGACGCAGCTGAATACCAATCCGGTAACAGCCGCCGCTCTTGCGGGACTCCTTAAGGCCGCTATGCCGGATGTGAATATGGTCTCCGCTCCGGTTCTTGCAAAAGAACGCGGGATAGAGGTCAAGGAGTCCTATGTTGATGAAGCGGAGCGCGCTGAGTCACTCATTCGCCTAACGGTGACGACAACGGAACGCAAATATGTAGTTGTCGGCACGATCTATCGCGGCGAACCTCGCATTGTTCGTCTTTTTGGGGTACCAATGGACGCCGCGTTCTCTCCGAATATGGTGTACGTCCGAAATGAAGACAAACCTGGATTTATAGGACGTCTCGGGGCCGTCTTGGGAGATAACAAAGTCAATATCGCGACATTCTCTCTAGGGCGGATGAAAAAGGGTGATGAAGCTGTTTGCCTCGTAAGCGTTGATGAACCGATATCGGAGTCCGTCGCCCAACAGATTAAATCTCTCGACGCCGTAAAAATTGTCGACGTTGTCTCTTTATAATCGCTGAATTCACAGCTAAGACTTCAAATGGGGCTCGCGCCCCGTTTTTAATATGAAACAATGATTTTGATATTCAGGGCCGTTTAATGTTACTTCCGCTTCGCATTGTCTCGGCTGTGGTTTTTATTATATCACTTTTCTTTGTTTATTCCGCGGCAGAAGCGCAGACGGCAGAAATGCGCGTCGGCGCAAACATCCATGACATTGAAATACTTGGTTTTGGAACAAATAAAGAGAAAGAAAACAGTGTCGCCATTAATGCCGAACTGGTTTTCGAAGAACCCCAGTTTCTCAAATGGGCGCTCAGCCCGCAACCTTATATCGGAGGCACGTATAATCTCGAAGGTAATACGTCCTATGGCGGCGGTGGACTTTTGTGGCGTCAGGGATTTGGGAATAAATTCTACGGCGACTTTTCTTTTGGCTTGGTCATTCACAATGGAAATTTAGAGTTTGATCGTCCAACCACTCCGGCTGAATCCCTTGTTTTCCAAGAACAAACTCGCGAAAATATAGAATTCGGTTCCCGGATTTTATTCCGTCAACAGATTGCCCTTGGCTACCGCTTCAACAAAACTTACTCGGCGGAGTTTTTCATCGAACACCTAAGCCATGGAAGAATCCTTTCGTCTCGAAGTAATGAGGGGTTAGACGTCATCGGCGGAAGAGTCGCAAAACGCTTCTAAATTGGAGATAACTCCCGACAGAGACTCGCATTGAGAGACTTTTTCAGTTACTCACGCGAGGAATAATTGCCGGCGCAGCTATTCTATAGTGGGCGCCTTTTTTATGCGAGTATGATATGGCCAATGTAGTTGTTGTCGGGTCCCAATGGGGTGATGAAGGAAAAGGCAAGATTGTCGATTGGCTTTCAAGTCGCGCCGATGTCGTCGTCCGCTTCCAAGGGGGGCATAATGCCGGACATACGCTTGTGGTCGACGGGACGGTTTATAAGCTTTCTCTGCTTCCTTCCGGTATTGTTCGCGGGGGCAAGCTCTCTGTCATCGGAAATGGCGTCGTCCTCGACCCTTGGGCCTTTCTGGACGAAGTAAAGCGCATCAAGGAACAAGGCGTTAAAATCACGCCTGAAGACTTACTGATTTCCGAATCTACCGCCCTCATTCTTCCAATCCATTCCGAGCTGGACGGCATTCGCGAAAATCGTGTCGACGGCGTTAAAATTGGGACAACCAAGCGCGGCATTGGCCCCGCTTACGAAGATAAAGTCGCCCGGCGAGCTATTCGAGTTTGCGACTTGGCGGATAAAGAGCATCTATTGGCTCGCGTTAAAAACCTCCTCCACCACCATAATGCGCTTCGCGTAGGACTGGGAAAGCCGGAAACGAACGCCAACGAATTGACGGAGAAGCTGCTCGAAATTGCTCCGGAAATTCTACCTTATTCCGCCCCTGTTTGGCACGCCCTTCACGAGGCTCAACAAGCTGAAAAACGAATTTTATTTGAAGGCGCACAAGGCGCCATGCTTGATATTGACCACGGTACCTACCCTTTTGTCACAAGCTCCAATACCATTGCCGGCCAAGCTGCGGCGGGATCGGGCATGGGCCCAGGCGCGCTGAATTATGTTTTGGGCATTACCAAAGCCTACACGACACGCGTCGGCGAAGGCCCTTTCCCAACAGAGCTAAACGACGACGTTGGGCAACGTTTAGGCGAACGCGGTCACGAATTCGGTACAGTCACAGGGCGGCAACGCCGTTGTGGGTGGTTTGACGCTATTATGGTGCGTCAGGCTGTCATTACAGGCGGGATAACAGGCATTGCGTTGACCAAACTCGATGTACTGGACGGATTGGAAGAGTTAAAAATTTGCATTGGCTATAAACTTGACAGCAAAGAGATTAAACGCCTCCCTGCTGGAGCTGCCAATCAAGCCAATGTCGAACCGATTTATGAAACCATGCCGGGATGGCAAGGCAGTACACAAGGCGCCCGAAGCTGGGCCGACCTGCCGGCCGAAGCCGTCAAATATGTTCGCCACATAGAAGAACTGATCGGGTGTCCGGTCTCTATGGTTTCAACGTCTCCGGAACGCGAAGACGTTATCCTCATGCGGGATCCGTTTAAGTCTTGAGCGAGGACATTTAATTTCGCTTATTTAAGTGACTTGAGCGCGGCAAAAGGATTGTCCGATTTAGGGCTTTCCTCTTCCGCGCTTTCTTCGTTTGCCAAGCCGTGATTGAGCGGGCCATGCCCGTCTTTCGACCCTAATCCAGGAGCGGTGCGAATAGCCTCAAACACAAACTCTCGGGCCACCATGACAGCCGCGTCCAAGGAAAGCCCCTGGGCCATATTGGCCGCTACAGCGCTTGCCAATGTGCATCCTGTGCCATGCGTGTGCCGCGTACGAATGCGCGGGCCGGACATTACGTTCGCCCCCTCTTCGCTCACCAGAACATCAACGACAGACTTGGTCGACAAATGCCCCCCTTTCATCAGCGCTGCGTAAACACCTCGCTCAAGAAGTGCGTCGCCAGCTTTGGTCAAATCATCGACATCTTCAATTTTCACGCCTGAGAGCCATTCACCCTCCGGGACGTTGGGCGTCACGAGGTCAGCCAGAGGCAGCAGTCTCGTCTTCAGAGCCTCCATTGCATTGTCTTTAAGTAATGTGTCCCCCGAGGTCGCCACAGCAACGGGATCGAGAACAATAAAGGCGTCGAGAGGTTCAACCTCTTCGGCAACAACCTCAATAATCTCTTTCGTGCCGAGCATACCAATCTTAACGACATCGACGCCAATATCAGACACGCAGGCTTTAATCTGCGCCCGCACAAGCTCTGCGTCCAAGAATTCGACCTGCTCCACCCCTAAAGTATTTTGAACGGTAATCGCTGTAATTGCCGTCATGGAATAGGCGCCAAACGCGGCGCAAGTTTTGATATCCGCCTGTATCCCCGCCCCGCCAGAGGAGTCGGAGCCAGCGATGATAAGAACGCGGCCTTGGGGCTTGTTTTCTACGTTTTCAGTCATCACATCCCAATTCGGTATTTCTAAGTTTTACCTGTTTGTCCAGGCTTCCCACTTCCAAAAGGAAAACCAGCAGAAAGTAAACACCAATTACAAAAGCCGGATTAGAATCAAAAGCGATCCTATAAAAGATAAAAAGCAAGTGATAGATTACGAATAGCCACCAGCCTTGCTTCATTCTTCCCAAATAGAATTTATGGCCGCCAACACCTCCGGTAAATACGAGGAAAAATAATGCGAGCCGAACTGTTCGGCGCTTTGGTTTTACTGAATGGTATTCTCGTGCAGGCTTCTCCGGATTTTTATACTTCAACCAGGGCTTTCGGCTATTACCCATTCGCCATAGCCTCCCATACCTTTATCGCCTGCACCGTCTCACTCACATCATGCACTCGCACAATATTGGCGCCAGCTTGGGCTGACCAGAGCGCGGCGGCAAGGCTCCCACCTAATCGGTCATCTGCGCTGCTCCCGTCAATGCGCCCGATGAAGCTTTTGCGAGACGCCCCCATTAATAGTGGACACCCTAGCGACTTAAATTCGGAAAGATTGTGTAAGATAGCAAGGTTATCTTCCTGACGTTTTCCAAATCCGATCCCGGGGTCGAGCGTTATATTTTTCTGTTCTACCCCCGCAAAATCGAGCGCGTCTATACGTTTCGCCAGGTAATCTTTTACCTCCGCTACAGCGTTTCCGTAATGCGGATTATGCTGCATGGTTTCCGGTGATCCCTGCATATGCATTAGGATAACGGGACAGCCAAGTTCCGCCGCAATCTTTTCTGATGAGGCGTCGAAAGTCAGCGCCGTCACGTCATTCCAAATATCAGCGCCTGCGAGTATAGCGGCCTGAGCTACCTCGGGTTTGCGGGTATCTATGGAAATTATCGGACCTACTTCTTTGTCTTTTGTCCCTTCGCGCAAGGCCACAATGACGGGAACCGTTCTCATTATTTCTTCAGCAACAGACACTTCTTCCGCGCCCGGACGTGTGCTTTCGCCGCCTATGTCAATAATATCGGCGCCTTGCTCCCAGAGCCGCATGGCGCCTTTTACCGCCAGTTCCAACCCGTCATAAAGTCCGCCGTCTGAGAAGCTGTCCGGCGTGGCATTTAATATGCCCATGATTTTTGGTCGGGAGAATTTAGGGGTCATAGTAATCAAGTCACGAATGAAAAACCCCGCCGAGGCGGGGTGATTTGTAATTAAGCTTCTGCGGCCCCGCCTAACCCCTTGGGCTTTTTGGTCGTTGGGACCGCGGACACAGCCGGCTTGGTTTTCCCGCCATCGGGGCGTTTCGGCTTTATGCCGTCAGAGAGAAGAACTTTGATTTCATCACCGGAAAGCGTTTCATATTCCAGAAGCGCCTCGGCCAAGGTTTTCCAGTCCTTCTTTTTCTTTTTCAGGATATCAAGTGCCTTTTCGTGAGCTTCTGTCACAAAACGCTTAATCTCTGTTTCAATCAACTTCGCCGTTTCCGGAGAAATCGCAGAACCGCGCCCAATGCCGGGCACAAAACTGCCCTGATCGTTGTCTTTATAGGCAATTGGGCCGATCGCGTCAGACAGTCCATATTCTGTCACCATCGCTGTGGCGATTTTGGTAACGTGTTCGATATCCGAACTCGCACCGGAGGTCACTTTGTCATAGCCAAATTTGATCTCCTCAGCCGCGCGTCCGCCCATCGCCATAGCCATGGAAGCGATCATTTCCTGTCGGCTTTGGGAAATCTGATCCCGCTCTGGCAGGTATTGAACCATCCCTAGGGCCCGGCCGCGCGGGATAATGGTTGCTTTGTGGATCGGCAGGCTGCCTGGCATATTCAGACCAACAATAGCATGGCCCGCTTCGTGATAGGCCGTCATTTGTTTTTCCTCATCCGACATGGCAAGTGTGCGACGCTCGGCGCCCATCATAACTTTGTCACGCGCGTCTTCAAACTCGCGCATCGTGATTTTAAGCTTGTTGCGACGGGCCGACAAAAGAGCCGCCTCATTGACGAGGTTGGCAAGGTCCGCGCCCGAGAAACCGGGGGTTCCGCGCGCAATATATTTGACATCCAAATCAGCAGAAATCGGTTTGCCCTTCATGTGGACTTCGAGAATCTTCTCCCGTCCAGAGATATCGGGGTATGGGACTTCGATCTGACGGTCGAAACGACCCGGACGCAGAAGCGCTTTGTCCAAAACATCAGGACGGTTGGTCGCGGCGATAATAATAACGCCTTCCTGACCATCAAATCCATCCATTTCGACCAAGAGCTGGTTCAAAGTCTGCTCGCGCTCTTCATGTCCTCCGGAGGTGCCGACACCGCGGTGGCGGCCGACAGCATCAATCTCGTCAATAAAAATGATACATGGGGCGTGTTTGCGCGCATCGGCAAACATTTCCCGAACACGGGACGCGCCGACGCCCACAAACATTTCAACAAAGTCTGAACCTGAAATGGTAAAGAACGGCACTTCGGCTTCGCCGGCTACCGCGCGGGCCAATAGCGTTTTACCTGTCCCGGGAGGGCCCACCAAGAGTGCGCCCGTCGGAATGCGCGCCCCAAGACGCGTAAAACGGGACGGATCGCGTAAAAACTCCACAACTTCGTTCAAATCTTCTTTAGCGGATTCAACACCCGCAACATCTTCGAATGTCTTTTTCTGGGTATTTTCCGTAAGCATTTTCGCCTTGGATTTCCCAAAGCTCATGGCGCCTCCGCGTCCTCCGCCTTGCATGGACCGGAAGAAAAGGAAGAAGATACCTACGATTAAAAGCAGAGGCAAAACGCTCATCAACAATCCAACGAGAACACTTTGCTCTTTTTTCTCTGCATACTCGTAAGGGATATCTGTTGTAGCGAGGAGGTCTCCGGCCTTGTCGTCGAAAAAGGGAATATTGGCGACGTAATCGCTGCCATCACTGCGTTCACCTGTGACGATACGGGCGTCCTGGTCAATTTTAGCGCTGGCGATATTGCCATGTTGAACTTGTTGAGAAAACTGGCTGAAATTTAGCTCGTTTTCCTCTGGGACGGAATTAAAATTTCCCTGAGTCACTGTAATCATAACGAGAAACATCGCAATGATTAGCCCCCAAACGGCAACATTGCGCATATTGAAATTAGGGGGTGGGTTTTCGTTTTTCATCTGATTGCCTTGTGCATAATCTAGCTATCCTACCACATAAGAAACCCTGCGCCAAAAAAAAGCCTGCGCAAGCTTAATTCTTCATACGTTTTTGTTCATTTTCGGGACTGATTTTCCAAACATTGCTTCGAGACGCTCCCGCGCGAGACACTCAACGGAAAGCCCGTCAAATTTTCCGACTCCGATTCCTAAAACATTGGGACCCGCCCTCCAGACAGGTAAGGTCATTCTGACCTTCGGAGGATGCCGCTTAACTTCTCTCACGAGTTCGTTTGGCAGTTTCGACATTTGCCCGAAAAGAGGCGAAACCATGATGTCCTCTTTCCTTGTTCGCGCCAAAAAACGCCCGTCCCAGATAAAGGGCGAATTTACAGCTACAGCCAAGGAAGTATGTGTTGTCTGTTCTTTATTTCTCCGTCCCTTCGCAGCGACGGGATCCCGGCATAAAAGATACTTATTTTCAAATTTGGATATCTGCGCGCCCGCCAGAGTAACGGCTTTGAAGTCGGGACGCCGCAACTTTTTCAGGACGCGCCGGATTTGTGCGCCGTCAATAGGTCCGCCAGTACCGCTAACCAGACGCAATAAATGCGTTAAAAGTTCAGGATAAGGGACATCTGAGAGTAAAGCATATCCATTTTCATCAACTCTCAAAATATTGGACGCTTGGTTTGCAAGAATTTCCTGTTCTAAAGACTTTGCCTGACGTAAGTCTTGCGCTGTTTCCAAAGTAGCCCCGAGATAGATTGACGATACAGCCAATCGCTGACGTATTCTGACCCGCGTGAAATCACGATTTGTGTTGCTGGGGTCCTCCACCCACTCCAAACTATTCTTTTTCAAATATTTCAGAATTTCGTTTTTTGGGACGGATAACAGCGGACGGCACACGGTAACACAGGCAAGCTCTGGCCAGATTGGAGCATACTTTTCAGAACTCATTCCGGCGGCGCCGCGCCAATCCGTCCCTTTATCATATCGCATAACAAGGGTCTCCGCTTGGTCCCCCAAATGATGCGCTGTCAATAGGGATGAAATTCCGTGCTGGCGACAATAGGCCCCCATCAGCCCATATCTAGCCTGCCGAGCTTTTTTCTGCAGACCTGCCTGTAACGGTTCAGGGACCCATGTCAGGATGTGGGCTTCAACGCCTAATTTCTCAGCCCGCGATTTAGTTTGCCTGGCTTCTTCGGCTGATTCCTTCCTTAAGCCGTGATCCACGATTAAAGCGCAGCGTAATTGCGGAGCGTCTTTTAAGGCATGAAGCAAAGCCATGCTATCCCCGCCGCCCGATAGAGCAACAGCGAAAGCGTCTTTTGTCTTAGAATAATAAGGAGCTACAGCCTCATACAACATGAGGCTGACTTAAGACAAAACTGGAGAGTTTAACATCCTGTACGGGCAGCTTCGATACGGGCCTTTTCTTTCACGGCGTCCCGAGCATTGGGAAATTGTTCCGGGAAGCTCGCCAAAGTCTGACAAGATTCTGATGTATTTCCAAGTTCCCGCAGTGCAGCCGCGAGTCGAACCATAGCGTCAGGTGCTTTGGCGCCGTCTGGATTCTTCCGCATAGAGGTGATGTAAGCATCCGCAGCATCTGCGTAGCCACCCCGAACAAAATAGCTCTCACCCAGCCAGAAACTCATTTCCCCAGCATCAGAAGCTTCGGGGTTGAACTCAAGATATTGGCTGAGAGATATTTGCGCTCCGGCAAAGTCCCCTTCAGCCAGTTTCGTTTTTCCTATCTCACCAAGTTGGCTTACATCTTGCCCCAAGGGCACATCCGGTTCATTCCCAGTAGGTTCTGAAGCATCTGAACCGCTTCCGACCACTAGGTCTCTTTCTTTAAAAACTGGGGCGCCGGGCACAGCGGAGGGCTGCCCCTCCATTTCCGGGCCGTATTCATAGGCTTCCGAACGGCCTTGTGTTTCTTGAGCAACCAAGTCGACTGCGTCCAAATGTATTCTGATGCGGTTGGAGAGCTCTTGCATGGCGCGGATATCCCCCTCCAGCGCGTCGAGTTCTGAGACGAGATTGTCCCGCTCATAACGGAGACGCTCAATTTCGCCCGTAAGGCTACGTTGAGAGGTTTCAAGTGTGTCCATACGCGCCATGAGACGCTCTGCCGCTGGATCTCCGGTCAAGAGGCGTTGTTCTAAGATACTAATGCGTTGCGCCAATTGTGCGTTCTGCGCCGCTAGTTCTCTCTTTGATTGGGCCTGCGCGGACGATGCGGTCAGCATTGCCGTCACGACGCATAAAAAAGCAAAAGATTTTACGGGCAAATATTTAAACATGTGAGTCTCCGATCGCGGTCATCAAATAGACTTAACGCCCATCCAAGAAGAATGAGCGTTAAGAATCAGCCATAATTATTAATCCGTCATGAACGGATTTGGAGGTCGCCTAGGAGACGCCGCCAGATGTCAAATTCGTAAAGCCATTACGATTACGGGCCCAACCTTCTTCATTGGAACGAGCGTCAATTGGACGTTCTTTTCCGTAAGATACGGTGCTGAGACGGTTTGGAGCGATACCTTGAGCCACCAAGAACGCACGAACTGCCTCCGCACGGCGCGCGCCAAGAGCCAAGTTATATTCGCGGGTTCCGCGCTCATCGGCGTGGCCTTCGATAATCGCATTCATGTTGGAGTAATTTGAGAGCCAGTTCGCTTGTTGCATCAATTTATTCCGGGCTTCGTTGCTCAGTGTATATTGGTCATAGCCGAAATAAACACGTGGCTCACCGCCGGATTGATACGCAAAGTCTTCAATTGACCCGGGTGCAGGTTGATCGGGCGCAACATACTGTTCGGTTGGCGCGGGCGCCTGCTCAACAGTCTGAGGCTCAGCAGGTTGCGGGGCCTGCGTAACAGGGCGTTCCTGTACTGGGGCGGGTTTCGGTTTACTTGCACAGGCAGTCAGGCCAAGCACAACGCCGCCTAACAGTAGTAGTTTAAGAGGTTTCATCAGAGTCTCCATATGTATTCCGTGAGGCTGACAATAAAACATGGCCAACACATGACGGTGATTAAGAACGAGATTGCGGCAAAATCAAGGTCGCAGTTCGATTAAACGCTATTCTTACGACAAAGTTACCAAATTTCTCGGCAATTTAGGTTAAGTTATGGCAATAATGGTGACCAAGCAGGGTCTGAAGCCTCTCCGGGCGTCTCAACACGGCGAAGGTTTTGTCCCGTCAGGTCAACGGACCATATCTCGCTACGAGCGCCCCGTCCGCGGGTTTCACGGGTGAAGGCGATGACACGGCCATTCGGCGACCATGTCGGACTTTCATCCAAATAGCTTTCGGTCAAAATGCGTTCGTTTTTACCATCTGGGTCCATGACGCCGATAGAAAATTTCCCTCTTAAAGTTCTAACAAAGGCAATCTTGTCGCCTCTAGGAGACCAAACAGGCGCGTTGTAACGCCCTTCACCGAAGCTGATGCGTTTCTGACCACTCCCATCCGCATTCATGACATAAAGCTGAGGCGAGCCGCCTCTGTCAGAATTAAACACGATACGGCGTCCATCCGGAGAAAAACTTCCCGACACATCAATGGCCGGATCATTCGTCAGGCGGCTCGTTGAGCGGGAGTTAAGATCCATTACGTAAATATCAGAATCTCCGCGTCGCTCCATAGACATAACTAGTTTGTTGCCATCCGGCGAAAATGTTGGCGAATAGGTCATTCCCGGGAAATCACCTAAGAGCTCCCGGCGGCCAGATTCGATGTCGAGAATGTAAAGACGCGGATAGGTATTTTCATATGACAGGAAAACAATTTTCTGGCTGCTGGGGGAAAACCTTGGCGTCAAGACCAAGTCTGACCCGGCCAAGAGATATTGAGGGTTTGCGCCGTCCTGATCCATGATTCCAAGGCGTCTCACCCGATCAACCTTAGAGCCCTTTTCATCAATGAAGACGAGACGACTATCAAAATACCCCTCCTCGCCTGTCAAAGCCTTATAAATTGCATCCGAAGCTTTATGAGCCGTACGGCGCCAATTCTGAGGGGTCGCAGCCAAGCGAATTCCAGCCAGTTGTTTGCCCGCAAAGACATCCCAAAGACGGAACTCAACGCGTATTCTATTGGCGTTTTCTTCGACTACACGACCAGAAACGAGCGCCTCAGCCTTGATAATTCGCCAGTCTGCATAAGTCGGCTCATAATCAATATTGGTTTGAACTTCCAAAAAGCTCGCCGGATTGAGTGATTCAAAAAGCCCTGACCGTTCCAAATCAGCTCGAATAACCTCTGCCACCTGCGCCCCCATTGCGCGGCCGCTATCGGATTGAGAAATAAAATCCGGCACCGCAATCGGGGTCGGTTCTAAATTGCCTTTGGTAATATCAATTTCCAATTGAGCCTGAGCCGCAAGAGGCCAGGCAAAAATCGAGACAGCTAAGGTAAGTAATAATCGGAAAAACAATTTCACAGAGACATCCTTCATAGGTTTGCTTCTTAGGGTTTGGCTATCAGTTTTAGCGTTATCTTACAATTGAGGGGCAAAATTCAATGTGAGGTTTCGCCAATTAGCGTATTTATCATCCGGTAAAAAATCATAAGGCGCGCATTGCGATACGGCCCGAACCGCGCGTTGTTCCGCAACCTCCCAAAAAGGGTTTCCGGGATCATTACGGCGGGCCGCCATACGGTTTTTGACTTTCACATCTTCGACAAAGCCGCCCGGTAAGAGTTTTACATCTAACTTGACGATTAATTTTTCCGGATTTTGAGCATCGGCCGGGATACGCCAGCATTTATACATCGCCGACTGCAGAGCATCTAGTTCCGAAAGAGTCATATCCGTGCCCTCACCTGTTCCGGCGCGGGCAGCATCGGCAAAGCGGTAGGTATTCTGCTCTGATTCAAGAGTTTTTTGTTTGTTCTTCTCCGGAGACGTATCTCGCGTTTTATTGACAAGTCCCGAGAGCTTATCGAGGTCAAATGCAGGTTCATCCGGCTCTTTTGGCTCTTCTTTCGGTTTATCCGGCGTTTCAGTGGGTTCTTTGGCTGGTTCCGGTATGACGGCTTCCGCGGTCTTTTCGACCGGCTCTTCCGTGCGCTCATTTATTTCAGGGGACTCTTCCTCGGAATTTTCCATGGGCGTTTCCAGCATCATGGGCTCTTCCGGTTCAGGTTCCGGCAATGCCTCCTTGGGCTTACGAATGGCCGCAGAAATGTTTGTCGTCTCACTGACTGAAATCAGGTCAATCGGAATGATCCGCGTTTCCTCAAACGGCGTCACATCACCGGAAAAGGTGACGAGTCCCACCGTCACGGCCGCAACATGAAGGCCAATGGATATTGGGAGACCGAGCTTCATAACTCTATTGCGACACCGGATCTGTTACCAAGCCCAGGTTAGAAAAGCCCGAAGCGTTGACCCGCGCCATGACTTTCATCACTGCGCCATAATCAGAGTTCTCATCTGCGCGCAAATAAATGCGTTCTTCATAGCCATTGGCGGCCACGGCAGAGAGCTTGGATGCCAAGTCGTCAAGGCTAACCTCAGCTTCCTGAATGAATATACCGCCATCTTTGTCGACAGAAATTGTAATCGGCTCCGTCTGGCTCGGCAGGCTTTTCGCATCAGTTTTTGGCAGTTCCAATGGAACGCCAACCGAGAGCAACGGCGCCGCGACCATGAACACAATGAGCAAGACCAACATGACATCGACAAGCGGCGTCACATTGATATCTGAATTCAGACGCCCACCGCGATTGCGGCGGCGTCCACTTCCGCGCCCGGTTCGTCCGGCGCGGGATGAAACGGAAGCCCCCATATTACTGCCCCTTGCTTATTTTACGTGAAAGGATGGCAGACAGCTCGTCAGCATAACCTTCAATACGGCCGCCATAGCTGTCCAAATCATTGCTGTATTTGTTATAGAAAACCAGCGCAGGGATCGCTGCAATTAGACCCAAAGCCGTCGCAAACAAGGCTTCGGCAATACCCGGGGCGACAACAGAGAGGTTAGTGTTCTGACTCGCCGCAATCGCGCGGAACGCATTCATAATGCCCCAAACCGTCCCGAACAAACCCACGAAAACAGACGCTGAAGATACCGTTGCCAGTACCGCCATGCCGCGTTCCGCCTTGGCCATTTCGCGGTTGATAATCAGGTTCATGACTGAATCAATGCGTTGGCGAGTGTTTTGCAGGGCGCCTTCGGTGCGAGGAGACGTCCGGCCCTCATTATATTCGCGCATTGCGGCTGAAAAAATTCGTGCCATCGGATCGCGGGTATCATTGCCGAGCGATGCCGACAGATCTTCAAGAGTACGTCCAGACCAGAAGGTATCCTCGAAATCCGTTGCGCGCCGCTTCAGGACAAAGAACATAATCGCCTTGTCTATCGCGACGCCCCAAGACCAAAGGGAGGCAATAGCGAGCAGGACCATTACACCCTTTACCACCCAATCGGCGCGTAAAAACAGTGACCAAAAAGAAAACTCGGTGCTCGAGATGGGTTCCAGAGCCGTTGTCGTCTGAAAGATAAGGTCGATCATCATAATATTGGCCTTCAATTGCCGGGATTCGCGTAGGGGCGACCCATTATAAAAATTTATGTCAATTCAAGGGCAGAATAGGCAGAGCGACACCACTCTTCCAATTAACAGGCTGTAACATCCCATTCCACGCCTTTTTTCGCCTTTACACATAGATTTACGCTTGGAAAGAAAGTCTTAACCTTAACCGCAATTCCTCGGAAAACTGCTTTCCGGGTGTAAAAGGCTTGCTCTTCGCCACCAAATTGGCGCAGACTTGTCATGGTTTTGTCCTGTCAGAGCTGATAACAAGGGCAACAAATCTTTATGGGAGGCCGATATGCGCCGCTTTACTCTACTAGCTTTACTCTGCGGAACTGCTTTTTCCGCCTGTCAAACGACTCAACCAGAAGCTCGGACAACAATTATTGCGCCCGAGCCGGTTCAAACTTGCGTCTCGGTTGAAGGCTTGACCAAAAAAGTCATTCCGGCTGAGACAAAAGTTCAATACGCCATTACACAAATAGAAAACCCGCCTTACGAGCCAATTCAGACTAAGGTGAAACAAATCAAAGTCGTCAAGCCTGCCGAAGTCATTTATGTCAATGAACAAGGGAGCGAAATCGTTGATATTTGCGAGACAAATATTGAAATTGGCGAAGTGGGCCCGGGCGTCGGCGAAATTATTCCTGACCCGGACGCATAATTAAGCCTGTTTTAAGATTTGAGGAGGTCAGCTACGACCTCCCCGGCCCATAATATCTCGCTTGGTTCACATATTTCAGCCCAAACGAGGCGGGTTTTAACGAAGTCTTCTGTCGGTAAAACCTGTTGTGAGGCTTCAAAAGTCGCCTTATCTGGCCACTCTGCATAGGCGTAGAACGCGCCGTCTTCGCCTTTGTGAAGGCGGCTTCCCAGAGCACCGGCATTATTTTGAAAAAACTGGGTAACGCCTTTCCAACACTCGGCAAATTTCTTTTCGTTTTCAGGGGTTGGGGTGCTCAGAGCGAATTTATAACTTATAGCAAACATGCTCTGCCCTAGCCTTGCATTTCCATTTGGGCAAGACGAGCGGCCTGATCTTCAGCCAAAAGTGAGTCGACCACGTCGTTCAATGCGTCGCCAGCAACGATTTTATCCAGATTATATAAAGTTAATCCAATACGATGATCCGTGACACGGCCCTGAGGGTAGTTATAAGTCCGTATCCGTTCTGAACGATCTCCGGATCCTACCTGACCCGCACGTTCTTCGGCGCGTTCGGAATCAAGGCGCTGCTTTTCCATATCATAGAGCTTCATTTTCAGGAGACGCTCGGCATTTGCCCGGTTCATATGCTGGGATTTCGCATCACACACTACGACAACACCTGTTGGGACGTGTGTCATCCGAACGGCTGAGTCAGTTTTATTGACGTGTTGACCGCCTGCGCCTGAGGCGCGCATTGTGTCGACACGAACGTCACTCATGGAGAAGCCAATATCAATATCCTCGGGTTCAGGCAAAACGGCGACAGTTGCGGCAGACGTATGAATTCGGCCCTGCGTTTCAGTCACCGGAACCCGTTGCACCCGGTGAACGCCGGATTCAAATTTCATTTTCCCATAAGCGCCTGCGCCGGAAATAGAGGCAACGATTTCCTTGTATCCCCCCATATCGGCCTCGGCTGCGCTCTCGATTTCGACCTTCCATCCCTGAATGGAAGCATAACGGGCATACATGGAAAAAAGATCGCCAGCAAAAATTGCGGCTTCGTCCCCGCCTGTTCCGGCCCGAATTTCCAAAACGATAGAGGCGTTGTCATCTTTGTCTTTAGGCAAGAGTAAAAGCGAGACTTCTTTTTCCAAACCTGGAAGCGTTTCTTTGAGCGTCTGAATTTCTTCGCGCGCCATGGACTTCATCTCAGCTCCGTTATCCGGATCCGCAACCATAGCTTCGAGGTCAGCCATCTCGGAACGAACGTCGCGAAGTTTTCGAACGCCGTCCGCCACAGGCTTTAGCTCGGCATAGTCTTTACCAAGTTGGACGATTTCATCACTGTCCATAGTTGCACTCATCCGCGCTTCGATTTGTTCGAAACGGTCAAGAACTTGGGCGAGTTTAATATCTGGGATGTGCATCAGGGCGGGTTAGTCCGTTAAAGTGGGTTGGTCAATTCTTAGAAATCAGCGCTCACGCCTAAAAACAGCGTGCGGGGCCGTCCGGGGAAATAACGCTCATTCCCGAAAGCGAAGTCAGCCCTGTCTGCATATCGTGTATCAAAGACATTATCAATTCGGCCCTGAAGTTTAAGAGCCGCTGTCAGGTTATAATCCCCGCGAAGAACGAAAATATCATGTCCGGGATAGTCTTCTGTATTGCCCGGATTCGTAAAATAGCTTCCGACATGGCGCCATTCACCTTCTATGGTAGAAAGGTCATTTGGACGGGCTGTCGCGCGTATTGTCCAAAGCGTATCCGGCGCTGTGTCAACGCGGTCGCCTTGCGTAATATTATTCGCCGGAGACCCTTCGTCTAACGAGAAATCATAAGTGTGTCGCGCTAATGTTCCGTCACCAGACACGGACAACCAATCCGTTAGCTCCGCTGAAAAACTTGCCTCCAGCCCAGTATGCTGCGTTTTGCCGTCCACCACATTAAACCCATTTGCGTTCCGGAAAAAGAAATTGTCCTTCCATTGGGTAAAAGCAGCAAATTCAACTTGCGCTTTCCCGAAGTCCCGTTTGAATCCTGCCTCCAGACTATCAAGCGTTTCTACATCTGCTTCGCCCGCAACTTGGTTAAGCTGAACGGAATACAGATCCGTCACTTGCGGCGCGCGGGAGCCTCTGGCAGCCCGTATGTAAACTAGGGAGCGATCATCCAGATGGTGTCTCAGACTGACTTTTGGGGTCACGGTCAGGAAATCATCATTTCGGTCAGCTACTCGGATGAAACGTCCGCTCTGGCCCGTGTTTGCTTGGTTATTATACTCATAATTTGTGTATTCCGCCCGGACGCCGAGATCCAGTGTCGTTGAAGCCCCCAGTTCAATGTCCCGCTGCGCGTAAGCCGCGCCGACAAGCGCCTTCACTTCGTAATCATAATGAAGCCCCTGAGTGAATGAGAATTGGTCAGGATTGTCCTGGAATTCGAATAAGAAGCCGTCAGTATACTCAATATCGGCCCCGACATTGAAGTCCTCCCCGAAAAATGCAGTTTGCAAACCAAAGGAACTATGCCCGTTCTTCTCCAGAGCTTGGCCGGGGACAAAATGGCGAAGAAAACGTAATTCAACACGGCGCGCATAAGGCGTCATTGTAAGCGTGTTCCCCCCAAAACCTCGAGTAAAACGGGCTTGAGTACGATAGCTTTTACCGTCGCGAAACGCTTCCGGATTAGGGTTGGTAAAGCGGATGGCGTCATCTTTATATGCGGCATTTCCTTCGATGAATCCGGCTGTTTCCTGATTAAGGTTATTAAAAGAGCTTAGCCAATCGACAGACCAAGGTCCCAATTCCCCTTGGTATTTAAGCTGGACTTTCTGTTGATCAAACCCGCTATCGTTACGAAAACCGTCATCATGGGCAAGAGACGTAGAGAGACGAAACGCTCCGTTCGACGCACTTGCAAGACCCGAAATAAAGCCATCCTCGCCGCCCAATACCTTTAATGTGTTTTTACCTTCGACGCCTTTAGAAGTGATATTAATGAGCCCATGTACGGCATTCGAGCCATATTGCGCTGGGCCAGGCCCTTTAAAAATTTCAAGGCTTTGCGCGAATTCGGTACCGCCCTCAAACAATCCATTTACATTTGCAAAACCTGCAGCCCGCAGCGGCACGCCGTCTTCGAGGTACAGAAAACTACCGGCCCCGGCCCCCCCGGTTAAAACCGGAGAACGAATAGCGGTCAAATGCTCCTGACCGCTCCCGCGATGAATATTCACGCCCGCAACTCGGTTCAGTGCCTCGGCTGGATGTACGGCGGATATGCGCTCCAAGCTTTCAGCACCTAAAACGTCTACGCTTGCCGGGACGTCCCAGATAGCAAAATCAGCGTCATAAATGCCCCTAACGATGATTTCGTTGATCTCACCGGAAGAATCAGATTCTTTCGGCGTTGGCGTAGTTTGGGAGTCCTGCGCCCACACGGCAGAAGAAAGAGCCGAAAGCGAAAGACATAAAAAGAGAGAGGTTTTGATTTTCATAACCGCCCTATGGCCAGAGAGGCTCAATGTATCAAGTGACTATTTCGGCTCAGCCAAGAGCGCATCAATCAAACGTAGAATAAATTTCACCATGACGTCGCGAGGCGTTTTGTCAAATTTCATAACCGCCATCATATTGGCAGCATTATAAATTATCAGAGCATCGGTCTCATTATCGAGCGGAGCCGGCATAGATGTCTTTATCAATTCAAGAATATGGCTCCGCGTAGCCAAATATTGAGGCCGAAGGTCGGGATTAAATGACACCGACCAACTAAGATAGGCTTTCAAAGTCGCGGGGCGCTCCTCAATCATTTCTTCATAGGCAACGGACATCGACAAAACCCGGTCTTTCGCTGCTGATCCAGTCTCCGGTAGGTTTTTAAACATCTCGACAACGTGAGCCTCAATTTCATTCAGCACGTCTTGTGTCAGCTCTTCCCGCGTCGGAAAATAATTAAAGACCGTCGCAGTCGAAACCCCTGCCCGTTTTGCTATGTCGCCATGCCCTGTTCGCTCTATGCCTATATCTGCAAAGGTCGCGATCGCTGTTTCCACTAATTGATGGCGCCGGGCTTCCGGGCTTAATCGATTTCGGCTGCGCATGGTGAGGCCTAATTAAAGTAAGTTGAGAACCAAGATGTTCGTTTAGACCGTTGCGACGACCTTGACAATTCCTCCCTCCCAATTAATGATAAATTTATCAATAGGGGAGAAGTGAATGGCGTTTATTGAAACTCTTAGGACGAAACCGGAATGGAAACGTCACCTCTGGCTTATATCTCTTACGTTTCCAACCACGCCTTTGTTGGGAATTGCGTTAGCTCTTGCGACGGGCAATCCACACTGGGTTTGGCTACCTGTCGCAATATTTTATGTGCTCGTCCCAGCGCTGGATTACTTTGTCGGAGATGACAAATATGACCTCCTGGGCCTCATTCAGGACGAAGTAAGTCGTTCGAAATTTTATAAATTCATGGTCCACGCCATGTTACCTGCCATCTATTTGACGTGGGTTGGTGGAGCATGGTTTTTCACTAAACAGTCGTGGCCTTGGGATGTTTATCTGGCTTTAGGCTTAAGCCATGGCTGGGGCCTGGCCTTTGCAATCAATGCCGGACATGAAACCGGGCACAAAACGGATAAAGTCTCGAAGTGGTTCGCGCTTTTCATGCTTCTACCAAGCTTTTACGGCCATTTCCGAGTCGAACATAACATGGGGCACCATTCCGATGTCGCCACACCGCGCGATCATGCGACCTCGAGATTTGGTGAAAGCTATTATCAGTTTATGAGTCGCGAATATCCAGGTGCATGGAAACGATCCTGGAAAATTGAGAAACGGCGCGCCGACCGAAAAGGCTATTCCCGCTTTTCTCTAAAGAATGAAGTCGTTCTCGCCACAGATATGGCTCTGATCCTCTGGAGCGTAATGATCGTTATTTTCGGTGTCTCCGTCCTTGCCTATATGCTCTTGGCTTGGTTTGTTTCTGCCACAGCCCTGACTTCGCAGAATTACATTGCCCATTATGGCCTGCTACGTGATCGACGTCCGGACGGAAAATTCCTTCCTTGCGAACCTCACCATAGCTGGAATTGCAATCTGCTCGTCACTAATTTGACAAGTTTCAACTTGGCCCGTCATTCAGACCATCACGCTAACCCCTCTCGGCATTATCAATATCTGCGGCAGTTTCAGGAGGTTCCTGCTCTGCCTTTTGGTTATATGCTGATGTTCCTGATTGGATATGTTCCGCCGCTCTTTCGCAGGGTTATGGACCCGCTTGTCCTCAAAGGCGTAAACGGTGATATGAACAAGGTTCTAACGAAAGACCTCGTCTGCCAATGGGAAGCTGAACAATCCGTCGTTAAGCCCGAAGCAAATAAAGCATCCACACGCAATTCTGCCTCGGTCTGATCGCTTAGGCTCTTCTTAGGTTTCCGATTTAGGAGAAGAGCCTGTCTTCGATTTTGATGAAGTTGCCGTCTTAGTTTTAGGCTTAAGCGCAGATTTGGACTTAGGGGCTGTTTTGGCTGCCTTCCCCGTCTTGCCTTTGGCCTTTGACGTTGATGCTTTCTTAGCCTGACTCTGAGCCGATTTTGATTTCTGTAAAAATTCTAACGGTACATTTTGCGTAACAATATTGAGGTCGCGTTGCGGGAACGGGATCGGGATGCCTGCTTTCTCGAGTGTTTTATTGATTTCAGTATGAATGGTGTGTGTCATTGGCACGCGTTCATCAAAAGTACGCAGAAATACGCGGACTTCGAAATCTAGTGAACTGTCCCCAAACCCCATGAACAAGACCGACGGGGGCGGCGTATCTAAAACTTTAGGCAATTTCTTGACCGTATCTAACATCAACTCCCGCGCCTTGTCCGTGTTTGACCCATAGGCAATGCCAACCTTGACGATCAGTCGTGTTACGGAATTTGAAAGCGTCCAATTAGTCACCCTTTCACTGATAAGGGCTTCGTTCGGAATCAGAATTTCACGATGATCCAAATCATTTAGAGTCGTCGCCCGAATTTTAATTCGAGAAACAAATCCGCTTTCCTCTCCGATTGTGACGTAGTCACCAATGCGAATAGGCCGTTCAAACAAAATTACGAGGCCGGAAACGAAGTTCGCGATAATCTTTTGCAAACCGAAACCGATACCAACCGACAAACCGGCCGCCACAAATTTCAACTGCGACCACTGCAAACCTAACCTGTTAACCCCAACGATCAGGCCAAGCGCAATGATTATGTAACCCAAAATTGTGACAACAGCGTAGCGTGTGCCTGGATCAACCCCGAGGCGGTTTAAAACGAAAATCTCCAGAAAGCCCGGCAAGTTACGGGCTGCAATAAATGTTAGTCCCAATATGACGAGTGATTGAAGCACGTTCCAAAGGGTAACCGCCGTCTCAATCGGATTATTCAATTCATCCAATTCGCCGGTTTTGTATGTCCAGACATCAATACCATCGAAAATAGATAATGCTGGCAATAAAGAGGACCAGTTCGCCCACATAAGAACCGCAAAAGCAATAATAATAAGCGTATTAAGTAATTGAGCAGATTGACGCGTCAATGACGAAACATCGATTTCTTTCGTATCGACTTTCGGCGGCGGAGACATTTCCTCTCCGCGTTCTTCGGCTTCTTCTTTCTCGCGGCGGGCCTTGATGGCAGCATCGCGACGCTCAACCGCTTGACGATAACGAAGCTGGCGCTGAGCCACGACAATTACCCGGCGAATAGTTCCCCACACTAAATAAGTTAGGAACAGAAGCAGGGCGGACATGAAAAACCGCCACAGCAATTCGTCTGCAGTTTCATAATATCCTGCCGCGGCAAGAGCCGCTGCGCCTATCGGGATACCGATAATAAATACAGAGATAAGTCCATTATACCGAACAAACCAGCCCGGGTCGTTTGACGTATTTGAAAACTTATTTTTTTCCAACAATGTGATCTTGAAACCGAAAACGCCGAGCACAAGACAGGTTAAAATAAATAGTAGTAGAGACAGGCCTTCATAGATGCCAGCGCTAGTCATATCTGTCGTCAGGGCCAATAACCCTGAGGTCACGCCGACGACGGGCACGAACCACCTAAGTTGTTTATTGACGGTCTGACGAACAATTGCCGCCATTTTAAAATGGGTCCCGAATAGGGATTTATCTCGGTCCCAAACTCGCCAAGTCAGAACGATAAAGAGGAAAATGGCTAAAAAATAACAGGCGTTTTCGACGCCGTCGACAACAGGGTCGGCGAGATCAACAAGATCGAACAGAATTCCCGATAATAAAAATAATAGTGGTAGCGGTAATGCTATGAGACACCCCGCCACAAGAACCGCCGGTGTATGCCAAGCGCTATCGACTTTTACCCGGCCGACTTCAGTCGAACGCTTTTGAATATTTGCATAGAGCCAAGGCCGCGTCCGATACAAACCGATAATTACAACGCCGAAAATAAAAGCGAGAGGCCAATATTTTTGAAGCTGTGAGGTTAGAGTCTCAAAAACTAAAACGATGTGTTCAGGCGCAAATAACTCCAGACTCCCATTAACAATTTTTGGCAGCCAACTGACGCCGATTGCCGGCACACTAGGAATCCACAATAGCTTTTCATCAAGTAAGGACTGTAAGTCTTGGGTGGTCTCTAGCAACTTTTCCTGTGCGGCTTGAAGCTGGCGAATATCCGTAACACGGTCAGTTCCTTCTGTCGAAATGCGCAAAAGAAGCGAACGTTGAGAATCGTTGAGGATTTGAAGCGCCGCAATTTCTTCAGAGTTGAAAGCGGGCAAGGTTGGGTTGATGCGTCTTGCCGCGTTCAGAACCGTCTCTGGGTTTACGCGCCCGACCGGCAAATCGCGCAGAGCTTCCTGCGCCACTAATCTCTGACGGGTCGCATTGACCAACAGGGTTTGCGTCTCATTTAAATCCGCTCGAATTGCCTGCGGGGAAACAAGTTGATTGCCCAATCGTCGTAATGTTGCGCCAGCATCCCGGTCCAAACTTTCAAGATTGGCAAGGTCTCTGGCGACTTCCAAATCTTCCAATACATCATCCTGGCGGGACCGGGCTGACGCCGTGTTTCGGGAAATAGCAGCTTCACTTGCAGCCAAGCCTATAACCTGTTTTGCCAATTCCTTGTTTCGCTCTGCCATTTTGGATAGCACCGGATGTAAATCGCTGTAGCGATCCGCCTCCGCCAAGACAGTGCTTTGAAATTGCAAAGCCTCGTTCAACCGCCGCTGACCAGTTCTTTCTTGAAGAACCTGAACTTCGCGGGATAATTCACGCGATTGTAGTTCAGCGAGCATTTGTCGGGCATTAATAATTTCATTCCGGCGGGGTAGGCTGGCAACTTCACGCTCCAAGGTCGCAATTTGCTGACGGCGGTATTTAGCTTTCACCCTCAGATTTACGCGGCGCGCCCTCCCCAGCACATCTGACGCCGTTTCTACCTCTCCTAAATCGGCAAGGCCTGACGTGATTGTTCCCAGCTCGGCCCTAACTTCTATGAGTTCTTTTGGAGCATTTACCTGACGTGTACTCAGCGCCTGTAAACTAGCCCGATAGCCATCAATCTCAGAGCGCAGGCCTCGAAGTTCGGATTCTCGGGAAGCCAGTTCCTGCTCAAGCTCAAGCAGATCCTCTTCCCGCATGGGCTCTTCCCCCAACTCCATCTCCGTGAGGGGGGGTGTATCAAGTTGCTCTTTCGCTAGTTCGATCTCTTCATTCAGACCTCTAAGTACTGCAGCAGAATTTGTTAAGTCGGATTGGTATTGCGTTTCCTGCTCTTGAGCCAAGGCAATATCCCGCAAGCGCTGAAGCGCTTCTTTGTATAAATCCGTTGCTGTCTGAATTTGCTCTTCGGAAAGCTCTGAATTATCTTCCAAATCCGCTATACTCGCTTCGATAGCAGAGCTGGACGGAACGGATGTATTTTGGGTCGTTTGAGCGAACGAAAATGATGCCTGAACCAGACTGAACAGGATCACTGATATTGTAATCAGAAAATGACGCATCAAAAGAGTCGGCCTTTATCAACAAAGTTCATTTTCATTGATAAACAAACATCAACGCCGTGCAAGTCCGTTCACCGATTTGGCACTGTCATTTCAATAAGATAGACAAAAAAGAGCGAAAGCCTTTGCTATCCCTTCCTTTCACTCTTCAAACGACATCCTCTGAAGGGCAATAGTCAGATGCGTTTGATATACGCCTTAAGCATAAAGACTGTTTCCTTTCGGCTGCACCTTGCCTAAACCACGCCACATGGCTCCACCCCTCTTAACGCTTTCCAATATCGCCCTGACCTTTGGTAGCACGCCTTTGCTGGAGGATGGCAACCTCATGGTTTATCCTCGAGAGCGTCTCTGTCTGGTCGGACGCAATGGTTCCGGTAAATCGACTTTGATGAAAATCGCTGCTGGGTTGGTAGAAGCCGACACGGGAGAGCGGTTTGTCAAACCCGGCGTTAGTTGGAGATATCTACCACAGGAGCCAGACTTATCTGCCTTCCAAACATCTTACGATTATATAGCAGATGGGTTAATCGGGGCGGATGATGGTAGCCGAATTCCTTATCTATTGGACGCTCTGGGATTAAGCGGCGAAGAAAACCCTTCCGTCATGAGCGGAGGGGAAATGCGGCGCGCCGCTCTTGCGCGCACTTTGGCACCTGACCCTGACATTTTAATGTTGGATGAACCCACCAACCATCTCGATTTGCCCGCTATTGAATGGCTTGAGAAAGAACTCGGAAGAAGTCAGAGCGCAATCGTTTTGATTTCACATGACCGTCGCTTTCTCGATAATTTATCTAAACGAACCGTCTGGATGGACCGCGGCGAAACCCGTGATCTAGATGAAGGTTTCGGGGCTTTTGAAGATTGGCGGGATGAGTTTCTGGAACAGGAAGAACTCGAACGTCACAAAATGAACCGTAAGGTTCATCGTGAGCAACGCTGGGTCGTTCACGGCGTTTCGGGACGCCGGAAACGCAATGTCCGGCGCCTGAAGGAGCTTGGAGATCTGCGTAAGACTATAAAAAATCAGCGCCAAGTCACAGGCAGCGCTAAAATAACTGTGACGGAGGCAGACCGTTCTTCCAAGCAGATCGTGAAATTAACTGATGTCAGCCACAGCTTCGATAAGAGACCGATCGTGAAAGATCTCTCCCTGCGTATTAACCGCGGAGAACGCCTAGGTTTAATCGGCCCGAACGGCGCCGGTAAAACAACACTTCTTCGGATTATCATGGGCGATATTCATCCCGATGAAGGTCAGGTTGAGCTTGGTTTGAATTTAGAATCCTTGGTGATTGATCAAAAACGGGAAAGTCTAAATCCTGACTGGACGTTGAAAGACGCACTGACAGACGGAGCGAATGACACCGTCATAGTCGGCGGCAATTCCGTTCATGTCATGCGGTATATGAAAGATTTTCTTTTCTTGCCTGAACAGGCCCGAACGCCCCTCCACGCTTTATCAGGCGGTGAGCGCGGTCGATTGCAGCTGGCCCGGGGCCTACGTCTCCCCAGCAATTTTCTTATATTGGATGAGCCTACCAACGACCTAGACCTGGAGACTTTGGATTTGCTCCAAGAAATGGTTTCGGAATATAACGGCACGGTTATCGTCGTGAGCCATGATCGTGACTTCTTAGATAGAACTGTGACCCGCACGCTTGCTTACGAAGGACCGGGTCAATGGCAAGTCTATCCCGGGGGATACTCCGATATGGTCTCCCAAAGAGGCGCTGGGGTTCAATCGAGAGATTTGACGAAAACCAATTCGCAGCAGTCTCCGACGAAATCATCATCGTCTCCAAGCACCACAGATTCCAGCCCCAAACAGTCGCCCCCTAAATTGTCCTATAAACATAAGTTTCGATTAGAGAAACTGCCACAGGAAATGGCAAAGTTTGAATCCTTGATTGCCGAACTAGAGCAAGAAATGGCAGACCCCGAACTCTACAGCAAAGACCCCAGCGCCTTTGCAAAAGTGAATGCGGCGCTCCAAAAGACTCGCTCGGCACTGAATGCGGCAGAAGAAGAGTGGCTAGAGTTAGAAATGATCCGAGAAGAGTCAGAGAGATAAAGGCACAATTACTCTATCAAAATCGCTCCATTTTCAGCTCTGGGGAGAATAGGAGGTAAATTTGCGGCGCGGTGATTTACATTCACCTGCACGCGGGAACCCGCCGAACCATCTAAATCAATCGTATGAGCAATGAAACTTGTCGCGGGAGCCTTGGCGCCCATCCGGCTGCCTTCACCCTCTACAACGAGCGCTTGGGTAGGAAAATAAACCGTCCCTAAGACTTCGAGCCGCCCTCCACTGGAAATCGTATTCGCAATTGATTTCTTCTCTTTCTTCTTGCCCTTTTTATCTTTCTTCTTTTTGCGCAAGTCGGCCATTTCCATAAACGCCAAACCTTTGCGCGGACCTGATGCCGGAGCTTTCACGCGAACATTCGAACCGCTTTCGATTTTCAAGCGTGACTTTTCGCCGGAGAAGGCAAATGTCACTCCGTCCGCCATAGCCTGCGCGCCGTTCTTAAATGTAAGCGCGCCGTCAAGCATGATATAATCCCCCGGAAGGAACGTCACGCTTCGGCCGTCAACTGTCAGACCACCGCAATACGTTCCTGGCAGCAGGGTCGCATAGCTTCCGGTCCCGTTTTCGGACTCTTCAATCTCACTTCCGGCTTCGGATGATCCCCCACCATATGGCGACGAATCGTCATCGTCATCGTCGTCATCATCGTCGTCGTCGTCGCGTCCCTTTTTCTTAGGTTTTTTGAATTTTAATTCAGAAACACAACTTCCGATCTCAGGTAGCTGCGTGTTCAGATAAGGATCCTCGACGAGTAGACATTCCCCTTTCGCATAGGGACTAAACGCACCGTCAACACCGCCTGTCGCGCAGAAAGATTTCGCAATCGGCATGGTGTCCGTTTTTGACATTAGAGCTTTGTGAGAAACGGAATTCGTATGAACCGAACATTCGGGAGCTAAAAACTCGAGACCGCCAGAAAACTTTATGGATTCATCTTCATTTTCTGCCAAAGCGAGAACGCAAATTATATTTTGTTCAGAACGTAGTGCGGCGCTCTTGGTCTTGATCTTTATACCATCTTTGCCAAATGCTCTTGAAACGGAAAATGGAACGATACCGGAGGCGACCATCGAAACCATCCCGTCTTTGGCGTAAGGATCAAGTGAGACATCAGCGCGTCCGGAATAATTGCCTCGAAAGTGCTTTCTTGCCAATTCCTCTTTTTGATCATTTGACACGCTATTGTTCGTTGCGGCCGCCAGAACAGCGTTATCCAAAGCGTTTTTTACCGCTTTATGCTCGCTTGTTGCACTCGTGAAATCCAGTACGGCACTCGAAGCCGCAAGAAGAGGCAACGATAAAATCGCCGTCATTATAGCATATTGCCCGTTTTCATCTTTTCGGAAACGGGTAAATGTTGTTTTGTTAAACACATTAATCCTTCTCCTTCCCCAAAACTATAAGTAAGAAACAAGAATGAATGTGTGCTTTTAAAACACGGTTAAATAAGGGTTTATTTTCGTGTAGCGGTAATTTGAATATTTAGCTTTATACCTTTACTGACCCATTCACCCGTATTCCAAGGGTCTTCTCCGATTTTCCATTGCGTCCGATCGAGGCTGGTCATTCCGGTCATAACTGTCGTTTCCCCGATAGCGGGCGTTGCGGGAGAGAGTGTGAAAGGCAGCTCAATGTCGTGGGTCATGCCTTTTATAGAAAGAGAGCCATTTGCAACGTAAGAGCCTTGCCCCACCTCGGCAATCTGGTCCGACCGGAATGTTGCGACAGGGAACTCTTTTGCCGAAAACCAAGCTTTGCTTGGTAAAGTATCGTTCCTTTCCTTATCCCCCGCATCTATGCCTTGCAGGGGGATCGTAACAGTGACTTCAGAGTCTGCCAGATTATCAGGATCAAACAGGATAGATGCATTGAATTCTGTGAATTCCCCTTCAAATTCCTTCCCCTGCTGCTGGGCAGTAAACCGGATGAAACTTCCGTCCGGATTGACCATCCAGTTCGTCTCCTGCTCGGCGGCGGGAGGCGAGCTCTGTACCAATGTCTCTGCGGACTGGCCGCAGGAGACTAGAAGAATTCCTCCTAGTAAGAGTGATAAATATCTCAGACTCAACATGTTACACCTTTTAATTTATCAATAGCCTGTCTACGACACATCTACGAAGCTTTAGACGGGAATTATGACATGGCAAATGTGAATGCCAATGACTTTATCGTCACAGACAAAAACATCCGCCTTTCTGAGAGGCCGACACGGATTGATCTTTTTGACGATAAGGATGACGCAAAAGACACGATCAAGGACAATGCCAAGGAGATAGCAGATCTAGCTCATAAGCTCTATGCTGAGGCGGGACGCTCCGTTCTAATTGTTCTGCAAGGGATGGATACATCAGGTAAAGACGGTACGACTGAAGCGCTCTTTCATCGAACTCCGCCCTTGAATGTGAATGTGGCGAGTTTCAAAGCCCCCACAAAAAAAGAAATTGCCCATGACTATCTTTGGCGGGTGCACAATGTCTGCCCCGGGGCAGGACAGATTACCGTTTTCAATCGCAGTCATTACGAAGATGTCCTTGTTGTCAAAGTCAAAAACTTTGTCTCTGCGGCAACCATTGAACAACGATATGACCAAATCAACGATTTCGAACGTCTATTAGTTGAAAACGGCACGACAATCTTGAAATTTATGCTAAATATCAGCCATGAGACACAAGGCGAGCGTCTCCGCGAAAGGTTGGTTGAATCCCATAAACTCTGGAAGTTTAATCCCGGTGACCTGGAAGATCGCGCGCTTTGGCCCGAGTTTATGGACGCGTATCAAACAATGCTGCGCCGCACATCTACGCATCATGCGCCTTGGTATGTGATCCCCTCCGACTGCCGGAAGACCCGCGGCGCTATAGTGAGCTCTATCGTTCGCGAAAGCCTTGAAAAAATGGATCCGCAATATCCGGACCCTGGATTCAAACCCGAAGATTTTGAGATTTAAAATGACGACAAAATCGCGATTTAACGTTTTAGAAGCCCTCGCTGAAGACGAGGTCTCCATAAGTGAGCTTTTTGAAAAAGAGCCAGATAGGCTAAATCGCTTCGTCATGCGCGAAGGCCCTTTGAGAGTGGATTTTTCGAAACAGGCTATACCTAATACGGCGCTAGATGCGCTTCTTAGTATGGCCGCACAATGTGACCTAGAGGAATGGCGCGCCAAACTTTTTGCCGGAGAGGCTGTAAATACGTCAGAAGATCGGGCTGTGTTACACATGGCTTTGCGCGGCGTCGGCGGCGCTAAGGATGTGCAGAGAGACGTGAGTCAAATGCGTCAGCATATGGCGGCCTATGCGGATGAAATCCGTAGCGATGGCAAATTTAAAAACATCGTCCATATCGGTATTGGCGGATCAGACTTGGGCCCTCGACTTGTCTCTGACGGGTTCGAAGCCTGCGCCGAGCAGAGCCTGACATTACGATTTGCAGAAAATGTTGACGGCGCATCTATTAACGATGCTGTTAAAGGTCTCGATCCAGCAGAAACTCTAGTCATTATTGTCTCAAAAAGTTTCGGCACGCAGGAAACAAAAATGAACGGCGAATCTGCCCGGGCTTGGTTGACGGCCGGGGTCGGCGCGGCGGCGGGGGATCATATGCTCGCCGTGACAGCCAACCGTACCCGCGCAATTGATTTCGGTATTCGCGAAGAAAACATCTTTGATTTCTGGGACTGGGTTGGGGGACGTTATTCCGTTTGGAGCGCCGTCGGTTTATCCCTTCAAATCGCTTATGGTCCGGACGTCTTTTCCGACTTCCTCGAAGGCGCCGCCGCAATGGACAAGCATTTTAGGGATCAACCTTTGCAAGAAAATCTTCCTGTGATGATGGCGCTGACAGGAATTTGGAATAGGAATTGCCTTAATTACTCCAGCCTCGCCGTCATTCCTTATTCCCGCCGCCTCCGCAAATTGTCGGCCTTTCTTCAACAGCTGGAAATGGAAAGTAATGGCAAACGCATAACGCGTGACGGCAACGAAGCAGGTCTCACCTGCCCCATCATCTGGGGAGACGAAGGCACAAATGGTCAACATGCCTTCTTCCAATGGCTACACCAGGGGCCTAGCGAAGGGAAATATGGCGGCGCGCCGGTTGATTTCGTCGCTATATTGAAAGATCACGAAAACCGCCCTGACCACCACAAAGCCTTGCTGGCAAATTGTTTTGCCCAGTCTGAGGCGCTCATGCTGGGTAAATCAGAGGACGCTGTTCGGCAGGAGCTCGGAGACAGAGACGATATAGACGCGCTCGCCCCGCAAAAAACTTTCCCCGGCAACCGTCCGTCTACTACGATCACATTAGATGAATTATCCCCATTTGCCCTCGGTCATCTCATCGCTCTCTATGAACATAAGGTGTTTGTTCAAGGCGTTATCTGGAATGTGAACAGTTTCGACCAATGGGGCGTAGAGCTTGGAAAAGTTCTTGCCACAACGATTTTGGAAGAAATGAACACGGACGATCCGGGAAACCATGACGCGAGCACAACGGCGCTCATGGGTTTAGCCAAGACTTAGCCTACCCGGTGCACAGAAAGGCCAACTATTATGTTCCGCTTGCCTTTAATATTTTCGCTTTTATTCGCAGCCTTTCTGTCCGCCTGTTCAGGGCAGCAAGAACGCCCCATAGCGGTTCTCGAAACCACTCAGGGTAATATTGAAATAGAGGTATATACCGACAAAGCGCCGGTTTCAGGCGGCGACTTTCTCCGCTATGTTGAGAATGGGTATTACAACGGCGAAGGTTTTTACCGGGTTGTCCGGGCCGATAATGACCCGTTAAAAATGGGTATGAGCCTCATACAGGGCGGACGTCTTGATAGTGAACCCATCCCTCCTTTCATTAAACATGAACTCACAACAGAAACAGGACTGTCCAATACAGAGGGCGTGGTGTCCATAGCTCGGTCTGAGCCCGGCACAGGTAGCGCCGCCTATTTCTTCATCAATATCGGCGATAATTCTTTTCTTGATTTTGGCGGCGAGAGAAATCCTGACGGTCAGGGCTACGCGACATTTGGAAAAGTTATTTCAGGGATGGACACGGTGCGTAAAATACAAGCAATGGACGCAAAGGGTTTATCCGGTGATAACGTTACGACGGGACAAATTCTGACTGTCCCAGTGAAAATCAACGTCGCGTACCGTAAATAAAGGTTCACCCCGCCGTTTTACCCCGCTAAAGCCCGCACATGAGTAAGAAGCAAAAACAATTCCGGCCCAAGCCCCGTCGTCCTCGTGGATTTGAAGATAAGCCTGCCGAGCTATTGCGCGCAGAGCGCAAACTTATAGACGCGGCTTTTTCCGTTTACGATATGAACGGATTTGAACCTCTTCAAACACCGGCGTTTGAATTTGCTGATGTGCTCGGAAAATTCCTGCCCGATGATGACCGTCCAAATACGGGGATATTCGCGCTCCAAGACGATGATGAACAATGGTTGTCGCTTCGCTATGATTTGACGGCCCCCCTCGCCCGTTTTGTGGCCGAAAATTACGACGCCCTCGCCAAACCTTATCGCCGTTACCAAGCCGGGAGCGTTTTTAGGAATGAGAAACCCGGTCCAGGTCGGTTCCGCGAATTCGTCCAATGTGACGCCGACTCCGTCGGCGCGGCAGGCCCGGCCGCCGATGCCGAGATGATCATGCTCGCTGCGGAAGTCATGCGCGCAGCCGGACTCAAAGATGGCCAATATGCTGTGCGGGTCAATAACCGGAAATTGCTCGACGGTATTTTGGAAAGTTCAGGTGTCCCAAATACGGATGAAGGGGCTATTCAACGGCTTCAAGTGCTTCGAGCCATCGACAAGCTTGACCGTCTCGGTGAAGACGGAGTTGAAGCTTTGCTCGGCGAAGGGCGCGAGGATGAGAGCGGCGACTATACGGACGGCGCGAAACTCAACGCGGCAGGTATCAAAGCTGTGCTTGGTTTTACCACAGCGTCGAATGAGGATCGTGGAAAAACAATAGCGACTTTAGAAGGACTGGTCGGACAATCTAAACGCGGCCTGGAAGGCTGCGCGGAACTCGCCACGATTGATAAAATCCTGACCTCTACTGGGTTCGGGCCGGATCGGGTCAGCTTCGACACCTCAATTGTTCGCGGCCTCGGCTATTATACCGGCCCTGTATTCGAGGCCGAACTCCTCGCGGAAATTCACGACCGCAAAGGCCGCCCTGTTCGCATTGGCTCGATCGGCGGGGGTGGCCGTTACGACGACTTAGTCTCTCGTTTTCGAGGACAACAAGTACCAGCAACCGGGTTCAGTTTCGGTGTCTCGCGTTTCCTATCCGCCTTGGACCGCATGGACGCGCTCGAACAGAGCGTGAAACCGCCTGTCATTATCTGCGCCTTTGATAAGTCGTTAATGGGGGAATATTTCAAAATGGCTGCTGAACTTCGCGCTGCAAATGTTCGGGCCGAAGTCTTTGTCGGGTCTGGCAATGTTACCAAGCAAATGAAATATGCGGATCGTCGAAATTCACAGATTGCTGTGTTGGTCGGGAGTGATGAAATGGCCAAAGGCGAAGTCACTTTGAAAGATCTCTATGAGGGCGCAAAAGCGGCGAAGGCGATTGAGTCCAATGAAGAATGGAAATCTTCCCGCCCGGCTCAGGAAACGGTGAAACGGGATAATTTCGTCTCGGCTGTTAGAGCAATGATGGAAGAATAGTTCCCGGGTTCGTTCGAAATGATCCAATGGGCGTCTGATCGTAATTTGGGCAAAGAGTCCGAACTTTGCCTCAAAAAGGCCTGCGACATTCCTTCGCACACATATCCCACGCCTTCCCTCTTGAAGGCAAACTTTACCCACTTATATGACGTTTGAAATTCAAGAAAAGAGGAAACCATATGCGAAATCGTATCCCTAATGTCACCCTGAAAACCCGCGTGAGAAACGACGCCCTCGATGGCCCGAACCCATTTGAATGGAAAGATCTCGAAACAGCTGAATTTTTTGCTGGCAAAAACATCGTGCTTTTTGCTCTTCCCGGTGCGTTCACACCAACTTGCTCGACATCCCACTTGCCTCGCTATGATGAACTTTATGAGGAGTTTAAAGCTCAAGGCGTTGACGAAGTTGTTTGCCTTTCCGTGAACGACGCCTTCGTTATGTATAAATGGGGTCAAGATCAGGACAACAAAAACATCTTTTTGATGCCTGACGGATCCGGCGATTTCACCCGCAAAATGGGCATGTTGGTTAAGAAAGACAATCTCGGCTTTGGGATGCGCAGCTGGCGCTACTCCATGTATGTCGAAGATGGCGAGATCAAAAAAATGTTCGTAGAAGACAGCTTTGGCGATGATTGCCCAACGGATCCATACGAAGTCTCCGATGCGGACACTATGATGGATTGGCTGAAAAACGGCGAAGAGCGCAAGAAAGCCGCTTAAAACAAAAAAATAGGCGGTGCGCTTTGCACCGCCAGTTCGAAGGGATGTTTAGCTATACACCCCTTCACCTAACAGCTTTGTGTCTAAAAGATGACAAGCTTGTAAAATTAAGAGATCTTAAAAAAGGACCCGCTTGAAAGCATCAGGCGGGTCTAAGTTTTTAGAGAGAGAGGATCATTGATCCTATGACCTTTTAGAGGTCTTTCTCTGAACCTAAGCTGAACCAAGCCTTGACCTAGTTATGCTGAACGCACACATGAAGCGTATGGCCCGTCTCGATCTAAAACTGCTCCCCGTCACCCCTTTTTCCCAAAACTGCTCCCTTCTCTATGACGTGGATACAAAAGACGGCGTCTTGATCGATCCAGGCGGCGAACCTGAAAAACTGAAAGCCGCTATGGAAGAGATCGGCGTTTCCTTGAAAGAGATTTGGCTCACCCATGGTCATCTGGATCATGCCGGCGGCGCGCAAACCTTACGTGAAGATTTCGGCATTGAAGTGATTGGCCCTCACAAAGATGACCAATTCTGGATGGATGATATTGAGCAGCACTGGGCGCGCTACGGCCACGCGGGAATGGGACGCAATGTCGTACCCGATCGTTATCTCAATGACGGAGACGAGTTGGAACTGAGCGGCGTGACTTTTAAAGTGGCACATACCCCAGGTCACACCCCCGGGCACGTTGTCATTTACAATCAGGATATGAAAATTGCTTTCGTCGGCGATGTATTATTTCGCGGCTCGATCGGCCGCACCGATTTCCCGAAAGGCGATCACGCCCAACTAATCAACAGCATTACATCCAAGCTCTGGCCACTCGGCTCTGACATGCGTTTTGTGCCAGGTCATGGCCCAATGGGAACCTTCGGGGCTGAGCGCGCAGATAATCCTTATGTCGCGGATGACGTCGTCAAACATTCAAAAGCTAATACCAGCGGGCCGGGATAAGTCAGTAAAACTAATATTTTAGTTCCCAGTGACGTTTTCTTTCTTCAAAAGTTCAGATTTTATCTGAGCGTTGGAATTAAAGCTCCGCAAAATATTAAGGAGTTCGCCTTGCACTTCGATATCAAACTCGAAGGGTTGCCCGTTCAGAACCTTCTTATTAGCTCCGTTAAACACAACGCCAAGCTCAACATCTCCGTCCAGAGGACCGTCTATAGACGCCGTAAGCTCGCGGTAATTAAACTCTCTCAAAGCTTCTTTGGCGAGGTCATTGTAGACGCCCTCATCGCCAGACGACCAAGTCTCCAGAATATTGTCCCCTTGAAAACGATCGTCCGGTGCCGTTTCATCTGCGACGAACCGGATGACGCCGCCGTCTTTTGCCTCTAAATACCCATCATCTACGAGAACGTTTAATCCTCGAATAACGATTGGGAATACACCTCTCACTGTCCCTGTCGCTTCTAGCTTTTCATTTCCGAATGTTTGAAGAAGTTCATTAATAGAGATATCATCAAGTCGCATGACAACTCTGTTTTCATCAGCTCCATAAATCCATGTGAAAGGGTCAAGCTCAAACGCCCCAAGATTGAGCGGCCAGCGCGCATTGTAAATTTTAACCCCTTCTGGAACCAACTCATATTCGATAGTGCCGTCATCCAATGGAATTCCTGGATCAAAATTCTCCATTGTCAGAATTTGCCGTCCTTTAGTTTGGAATGGCATCAAAGATGAAAACTCAATCTGAGTATTCAGCCCGGTCACAGGCCCCGGCGCAGTACCAAAATTCATGTCCAGAATGTTTAAAACCCCTCCGGACTCCAGCGGGGTGTCAGGAGCAAACTTAAACTGCATATCGGCAGAAACATTTCCCTCAACAGCCGCAACTTTACCTGCCAGAGCAGGAGCCAATGTTTGCGGTTGCAAACCAGATGGTTTGAAAGTGAGACTCTCTAGGACAATATGTGCCGTTCCCTCGCCATCGGAGAAATTATAACTTATATTTACGGGTGTATTATTGGCTTTTGGGACCCGAGCGACAGCCTCTCCGGTAAATACGCCGTCCTCGAATTCTACCGTCCCGGTAACTGGCCAGTCTGGAACGTCCATGGCATCAGAGGTGAAGTCACCGCCCTCATGTTCAACAGCGTAATCCTCCGGGGTCCCCGCGGCGGCAACCGTCATGCCTTTAACAGACCCTTGTGAAACGGTGATATCGATAGATTCTGAATTGAAGTCGAATGTAAGAGCCTCATTCGTGCGGAGAACGTTAAGAGTTCCTTTTGGGGCGCTTCCGCGTGTTCCCTCGACAGGAAAACTATCAGATTGCAGTGTCGCCTGTTCAAATAGGAGCGTCCAATTCTGAGTTTCTGTTCTTGAATTCAACAGCCCTTTCGCTCGCGTGTTACCGAGGGTCATATCAAAATCACGCCCGTCTAGTTTGTTCACTGCGGTGAACTCCACATTTTCCAATCCGGCATTGATTGTCGCACGGGGTTCATTGAGCGCAAAAATATTTTTTCCATCCGTTAAATCGAGTGCGATGTCTTTTAAATTCCAGTCCGTTTCTGTTTGCAAAGTCTCCACAATGACCTTTTTAACTTTCGGAAAGTAGGACATTGACAAGCCTTCCTCTCCCGGCGACGGCAGTCTGAGATTCAACTCCCCTCCTGTTTTAAAACCTTCGACATATCCGCCCGGCACGCGGCCATCAAAGTCAACGCCTCCAGTAATATTTAGCAGGCGCGAAACGCCTACTCGATAATCGATAGTCGCATTGAAAGGGGCTAGACGTGCAAGTTCATTACTTGAAGTCACCTGCCAAGGGCGAGACGTCGACATGCTCCCTGAAAATAAAGTTATATCCGATAATTGCCATCCATTTTCCGAGGCAGCCTCTATCCGCGTTTCTTTTAGAGTCATGGGAATGGGCCGATTAAGCGCAGCATCAAAACTGGCTGTGACCCTGTCATTCACACGGTCCCAAATATAAACGGGTTCTCCTGGTGTTGACGTTATCAAAAGTTCAGTTTGATCTCGAACCACATCCATTGGGGAGAGTAGCGAGATCACGGCTTTATCATTTTGAAAATCGACATCAGCTGTCGCTTTAATCTCTGATTGTTCTAGAACGCCTTCTAGGGCTTCCGTCAGAGAAGGCGCAAAATGCTGAGCAATAGGTGTTTTCGAGAGGGCGTCAGATAATGTCAGCATACTAGCCAAATCTTGGGCCCGGCTCTTGTCGGCAAATGTGAACTGCTCTGTTAAAAGCTCAATCTGACCCTTCAGACCAATTGGAGATGAAAGCGAGGTCTGCCGCGTTATGTCCCCCGTCCAATTGAACAGGCTGCCGTCCAGAGTGAAAGGCTCTGTTTCCAACCGATCCGCCGTACCGTTAACCTGCCCATTAAACGACATGTCGAGCGCCTCAAGATCAACGGGCAGGGTCGTATCCGCTATTAAAACGCCATTCACCTCCAATGTGGCTTCACTCAGGCGGAGGGTTTCGCGTGCAAGAGACCTCACACGGATCAAAGAGTCGATATTTTTTGTATTCCCGTTCACATCCAGGTCGAGCCGCGCACTCCCTTTCAGAGCCCAGTCGTTGTAATTAAGATCGGTTTCATCGATCACTAATGTCGCTTCAAACTCGTCTGTCTGATGAATAGTGGCGCTCACATCAATTTCAGGGGATCCATACGGCGTTTCCAAATCAAACGTCGCATCTTCCAGAAAGAATCCGTTTTCAGGAATTGAAAGACCGCCAGGGGAACTCTCACTTTTCGGGGGAAGCCAGCCATCAACAATTTTGAAGTTTTCGTCGAGCGTAATCCGCGCCTCTGGCTCAACGATACGAAGACGCTTTACTTTGCCCTGCATCGCCTCCTTCCAAAGATAATCAGCCTCAATCCGTCGGGCGGTAAAGAATGGATCTCTGTCCGATTGATAGGTCAGCTTGACGTCGTCGATAGTGACTGTCTCAAGGTTAGCGGTTTTGATAGACAGTTCAGCCTCGATGCCTTGGTCGTGCAAGACAGACACGACATATCTTTCCAAAACAGAGTATCTGTTCGACCAAGTCCAAACCACCACAATGGCAATGACAAGCAATGCACAAAGCAGAGCTACGCCTAGCCATCTCCAGACAGACCATTTTTTGCGCAAATGACGCTCAGATTTTGACTTTTGGGATGTGGTATCCGTCTGGAGTGACATTCGCGTTTGCTTGACCCTTTCCAATTTGGTTTAACCTCCTTACGCTGTGGCGAGACGCAGGACTATAAAAACTTCGTAAGTTTACGAACTGTCTGCATTCGGTTAACCATAGATTAGGGATAAACGGGGAGTATCTGAACCTATCCGTTAACATCGGATAAAAGAGTTCGGTCTCATAAAAGGGTTTTACATATGTCTGATTCTGATCACCAAGCTGGCACGCCTAGCAAGCTGCACGCATTTAAATCAGGTTTATTGATCAGGGCCTCTGCCTTTAAAGACTTTTCCAACACTGCAATTCCTCGTCAGAATCATTTAAAATTTCTTGGTGTCGCAGGTCTTGTTGCATTGGCAGGTCTATTTGCGTTGCCGAATAATGAGGTCCCAACAGTCCAAGCCGCCGAAACCGTCAAATTGCCGACACCTAATATTGATTTAACCCGTTACGATCTTGCTCTGGATGAAAGTTTTGCCATTGCACCTGTCGATCAAACAACCCTCACCGTCAAATCAGGCGATAGCCTGGGCCCCCTTCTTCAAGAAAACGGGTTGAGCGGCACAGAAGCCTATAGAGTGACACAAGCTTTTGCCGAAGTCTTCCCACCCAGAAAAGTTCGCGTCGGGCAAAAATTTGACCTCTATTTTCAGGACGGCGAACTTCAAAACCTAACATTCCGCCCGACCGTAGAGAAAACCGTTTTCGTGGACCGCCACGACGATAATTTTAGCGCCCGTGAAATCTCAGCCGAATTCAAATATGAGACGATTGGTGTAAAGGCGAGAGTTGACAATTCACTTTATCTTGACGCGACCCGTCTCGGCGCTCCGGACAAAGTGGTCGCTCAATTTGCCAATATTTATGAATATTCCGTCGACTTCCAACGCGACATCCAGCCCGGCGATGAATTTGAAATGTTCTTCGAAGTCGCCCTCGACCATAAAGGCGAGATCATTAAAGCCGGCGACCTGCTTTACACAAGCTTTTCTCCGCGCGGTAAAACCTCCAGTTATTGGCTCTATGAAGACTCCGAAGGCTTGGAAAATTTCTACGATCTAGAAGGCAAAACCGCCAAACGAAAATTACGGACAACGCCCATTAATGGCGCGCGCCTCTCCTCTAGCTTCGGACGGCGTAAACACCCTATTCTAGGCTATACAAAAATGCACAGTGGCACTGATTTTGCTGCCCCTCGTGGAACACCAATTATGGCCGCCGGTTCCGGAACAGTTGAACGCGCGAACCGATATGGCAGCTTTGGGAATTACATTCGCATCCGCCATACGGACGGATACAAAACGGCTTATGCACATATGAGCAAATTCGCCAGTGGCATTCGCGCCGGTAGCCGCGTCACCCAAGATCAAATCATCGGATATGTCGGAACAACGGGTCGTTCAACCGGACCTCACCTCCATTATGAAGTGATACACCACGGCAAAAAAATCAATCCGAGCCGTCTTTCTCAGCTTGATGGAAAACCGCTCGCTAAATCTGAAATGGCTGCCTTTGCTAATCGGCGCGGCGAGATCGAAACTCTTAGAGCCTCTTCTACGATTTTAACGCCTGAGCCGGAACTTTCCGTCATGGCGGATGTGGCCCCTTAAAGAGCGATCAAGAACGAGCCTAGTGCTCTATTGATTAAATCCAGTCACGCGTTAAACTTGGCCGATAACATTATAAGGGGTCAGCTGACGTGAAGAATTTTCTCAATTTCTTTTTCTCATTCGATAAGCTTTTAAAAGAAAAGCTTATCATCCCATTTTTTTGGCTTGCGATTATTGTCGGAGGCCTTTCTTTTTTCTCAACCGCCTTAGACGGGATTCAATTAGACCCTCTTGCGGCTTTTGTGAGTTTCATCAACTTTTTCGCCTCCATTTTACTCGCACTGGTGACTATCCGGTTGCTGTCAGAGCTGGCCGTCGCGATTTTTCGAATTAATGATAATTTGTCTCCTGATGGCGGAACTTCGGAATCTGCTAATATTGATATTATGGCGGAAACGCGAAGAGCCGCAGAAGCGGCCTCGCTACGCGCTAAAGAATTCACCCATACAGCCACTGAAAGAACCCGTTCATCTTTCGAAGAGGCGAAGGATAGCTTTGACGATCTCTCGGAAAATGTCCGAAGTAAGCGTAAATCTACTTCAAAATCCGATGATACAAAATCTGAAGATGTAATGGGCAAAGGCTCCGTTCCGACTGAGTCAAAAGACCCGACACCGGTCAAAACGCTCCAGCCCTCGGCTAAACCCAAAACCCGATCGACCACACCGACTGCTAAGAAGGCCCCGGCGAAGAAAAAATCAACAACTTCATCTAAGGGTGCCGCCAAAAAGCGCGGGCCAAAGCCTGGATCGAAAGCGCCGCGTGATAAAGACGGAAACCTTTTGAAAAAAGACGGCACACCCCGAAAGAAACCGGGACCAAAATCTAAATCGTAAGATCAAAAACTATAAAACCCCGCCGTGAGCGGGGTTTTTCATTAAGCCCTAGCGATTTGAATTTTTCCACCGGCCATATCTACTTTTATCTTGTCTCCATCCGCAATCTGCCCAGACAATAGTTCCCGGGCAAGGGCATCTTGAACGTTCTTTTGAATGACCCGCTTCAACGGACGAGCACCGTAAGACGGATCATACCCTTGTTCGCCAATCCAAGTCCGGGCCGCATCGCTTAATTCCAAGGTGATGGATTTGTCTTTCAACCAGCCTTGAAGACGCTTGATCTGAATATCAACAATTGCGCCCATATGTTCAGGCTTGAGCCTTTCGAAGAGTAAAATCTCATCCAAACGATTTAGAAATTCAGGACGAAAATGCGCGTTCACTTCGGCCATAACTCCGACACGGGCGGAATTCACATTCTCACCCTCGCCCAAATTGAGCAAATGTTGAGACCCGATATTTGACGTCATGATGATAAGCGTATTTCGAAAATCCACTGTCCGGCCCTGCCCGTCCGTCAAACGGCCATCGTCCAGCACCTGCAATAATACGTTGAACACATCAGGGTGCGCTTTTTCAATCTCGTCAAATAGCACGACCTGATAGGGGCGTCGCCGCACGGCCTCCGTCAAAGCGCCGCCTTCATCATAGCCTACATATCCCGGAGGCGCTCCAATCAATCGAGCGACCGAATGCTTCTCCATATACTCCGACATATCCATGCGGGTAATCGCCTGATCATCATCAAACATGAATCCGGCTAGAGCTTTGGTCAGTTCTGTTTTCCCGACACCCGTAGGCCCAAGAAACATAAAGCTGCCTATGGGCCGGGCCGGGTCGCGGAGACCTGCTCGGGCGCGGCGCACGGCATCAGACACAGCCGCAACAGCTCGGTCTTGTCCCACGACCCGCGCGCCAAGAATATCCTCCATAGAAAGGAGTTTCTCACGCTCACCCTCAAGCATTTTCTCAACCGGGACTCCGGTCCACCGCGACACAACCGCGGCAATAGTTTCGGAGGTCACAGTTTCCGATGACAGAGCGGACGCATTCGTATTCTGACTTTCCAAATCCCGAACTTGATCTTCCAGAGCCGGAATATCTTCGTGTTGAAGCCTCCCGGCCGTTTCATAGTCTCCGCGTCGTACAGCGTCTTGTAGTTGGAATCTGGCCTGCTCCAAATGCTCTTTCACATCCGTGGCAGACGCGAGTTTAGATTTCTCAGATTGCCAAGCGGATGTAAGCTCATCTGACTGGGCTTCTAGATCCTCAATCTCTGCCTGTCGTTTCTTCAACCTATCTTTCGACGCTTTGTCGTTTTCCTTTTTCAAGGCTTCGACCTCGATTTTCAGCTGTACTAAACGGCGGTCAATTTCATCAAGTGCTTCAGGCTTACTATCCACTTGCATACGCAGGCGAGAGGCGGCTTCGTCCATAAGGTCAATAGCCTTATCCGGCAGAAAACGATCGGTAATATACCGGTTGGAGAGTTGGGCCGCGGAAACAATCGCCGCATCAGAAATTCGAATGCCGTGATGCACTTCGTATTTCTCTTTCAATCCTCGCAAGATAGAAACTGTATCCTCTACAGTGGGTTCTGAGACAAAAATAGTTAGGAATCGGCGCGCAAGAGCCGCGTCTTTCTCAAGATGTTTCCGGTATTCATCAAGCGTGGTCGCGCCCACGCAGTGCAGTTCCCCCCGGGCAAGGGCAGGTTTAAGTAAGTTGGCCGCGTCCATTGCGCCGTCGGTTTTGCCTGCCCCAACTAGCGTATGAATTTCGTCAATAAATAGAATGATCTGGCCGTCTGCCTGCTCAACTTCTTTTAGAACGGATTTCAAACGTTCCTCAAATTCTCCGCGATATTTCGCCCCCGCAATGAGGGACCCCATATCAAGCGCGAGCAAGCGTTTGTCTCGAATACTTTCCGGAACATCGCCAGACACAATCCGATTAGCCAAGCCTTCGGCAATGGCGGTCTTCCCTACACCCGGTTCGCCAATCAACAGTGGGTTGTTTTTAGAACGGCGGGAGAGGACTTGAATCGTGCGGCGAATTTCTTCGTCCCGCCCAATTACTGGATCAAGTTTACCGTCTCGAGCCGCTTGAGTCAGGTCGCGAGCATATTTGGACAGGGCATCATATTGATCTTCCGCCGCATCAGATGTCACAGGATCGTCCGATTTTCTCACTGATTTTATAGCCTCTTGTAGACGGGTGTTATCAATATTGGCGATGTCGAGCGCTTGGCGCAAATCTTTATCCGCATTTAAAATCACCGCGAGCAAAAGCCTCTCAACTGTTACAAAAGCGTCCCCGGCTGCTTTTGCCGATTTTTCGGCATTGGCAAATATCTTAGCGCTGTCTTTAGATAAAGATAACCCCCGTCCGCCCTCGACCTGCGGCAGTTTCCCTAACCCTGTGGACACCGCATTATCCAGCGCGCTCACTTGTGCCCCGGACATTTGTATAAGGTTGCGCGGCAATCCGCCTTCCTCATGAAGCAAGGCCGACATTATATGCAGCGGCACCAGCTGCTGATGGTCACGGGTAATGGCTTCCGTTTGAGCGCTTTGAATAACGCTACGCCCTCTTTGAGTGTATGCCTGAATATCCATTTTTAATCCTGTGCAATTCTTTCATAGTCAAAAATTGACAACTTAACTTATGCGTCATGTAGGATTTTATTCCTGAACTACAAGTACCTAGATATTATAAGACATAAAAAAACCCGACGAAACCGCCGGGCAAATTCGATTTATATTTTGAAGCGCCTTATTCAGCTGCGACAACGCTTTCCTTGTCATCATTATCGCGCGTCGGCGCCTTCCGGCGCCGTTTAGGCTTTTCACCAGAATCAGACTCATCACCCGCCGTCGCCTCCTCTTTTTTCGGACTACGCTTACGCTTAGGTTTTTCAGCTTCCGGTGTGACAACTTCCAAACCCTCAGGCGTATTTTGGGAGTCACCTTTATCGGATTTATTCTTTTTCTTTGGCTCGTTTTTCTTGCTTTTCTCGTCAGAATTTCGAGGTGTATTGTTCTGGTCAGAAATGTTCTGATCATTACTTTGATTGCGGCGCGAGTTCGATGAACGTCCACGTGAATTTCTGCGGGAATTACTATCCTCGCTATTTTCACTCTCATCATCTTTAGCCTCATTGCGTGCCGCACGAGCTTCCTGAGCCGCTTGTTTCGCCGCTTCTTGCGCATTTACCAGACGAAGGTAGTGCTCGGCATGTTGACGGTAATTTTCCGCTTTTACCCGGTTGCCCGCACTGGCGGCGTCACGCGCCAAAGTAGTGTATTTATCGTATATGGTGCTGGCACTGCCGCGAACTTTTACGTCCGGACCATTGCTGTCCATAGACCGATTACTATTATTATTGTTGTTCTTATTACGATTACGACCGCGCTGACGCTTCATGATCTTTTCCTATACGGATATTTTCATCGTTCACACTCTGATCACCCAAAATGAATGTGTCAGGCAAACGACAGGGCCTAATCTTTAAAAAAGGCAATTCTAATGGGGCAATGAGCGGTGTTCCCTTTTCTTCGAACGTTATTGTCGAATCTTTTACTGGAATGGGCCTCGCCTTGCCCATTCGGCGTAGCAAAGTCAGGGGCAAGCGCAAAGCTTTTTTTACGTTTAATTTCAGCTAGGTTTTTTTCCTCCAACGCAACGGGTCTGCCCGGACAAGTCCTTTCTTATTTCAATATCGGCGAAATTGCTTTGAACAAAAAGGTCCTGAACTGTTTCGGCTTGATCATATCCAATCTCGACCCATAGATATCCGCCGGATTTGAGATACCTACCGGCTCCCGACAAAATGGCTCGATACGCTTCTAGGCCGTCAGGGCCGCCCCGCAGAGATATATCCGGGTCAAATTGAACGACTTCAGCTTCCAATTCTTCCATCGCGGCATCCGTTATATAGGGAGGGTTAGAAAGTATCAGGTCATATCTACCAACCACAGCTTCATACCACTCACTTCGAATGAATTCGGCTCGGTTCGAAACCTCTAAATCAGATGCGTTTTCTCGCGCTATTGATAGAGCTTCCTCAGAAATGTCGACTCCGACACCTGCCGCATTTGTACACTCCGAAAGTATCGATATCAGCACTGCACCGGAGCCTGTACCCAGATCGAGGCAGGTCGGCGCCGTTTTCTTCCCTGCAAGAGCTTTTAGTCCGCACCGGATAAGCAATTCTGTATCCGCTCGAGGTGAAAGCACATCCTTAGTCACTTTAAAGCGACGACCATAAAATTCTCGCCACCCTAAAATTGAGTCAACAGGTTCTCCCGATAGGCGGCGGGACGCATAGACAGCGGCAGTATTTGCAACCTCCGGCTCCAACAGTGACGGCCCTTCTAAAGCAATTTCGGTTCGGTTCATTCCGGTCGCAGCGAGGACTAACTCTAAGGCGTCCTCTTCAGGAAAGGAAACCCCCGCCTTCCGAAACTGCTCTGTCATAAAGCGTTTGGCAGACCGCGCGCTGAGTCCTGAATATGAACCATTGTCACTAATACACATTAACCGAGCAACTCGTTCAAAGTGTGGGCTAAGAGTTTCAAATCTTGCTCTCTTGACAGGCTATGGTCGGCGCCTTTGACTAATGTATAAGTTACATCCTGACTTTCCACCGCCTCAACAATTTTCTGGCTATGCTTCGGAGGAACGACAGAATCTTCCGCGCCTTGCAAAATCCGAATAGGACATTTTAGGGCGATGGAGGCATCCAGTATTTGCCGCGCCCTTCCGTCGTCGATAAACGCTTTTGAATAGGCATAAGGTTCTTCATAGCCGGACGGTTCATAAACCACTCCTTGTTCCTCAAGCTCCGTTTTTTGGGCCTCTGTCCAAGCGGCATAGGTTAACTTTTCAGTAAAATCAGGGGCCGGGTTGATAAGAACCATCCCCTCAACACAGTCGACTCTTTCCAAGCCGGCCAATAAGGCGGCCCAGCCCCCCATTGAAGACCCAACAAAAACACATTTTCCGTCACAAAGCGCGTCAATAACCGCAATCGTGTCTGACGCCCATCGGCTGATCGTTCCGTCCGGGAATTCCCCATCGCTTGCGCCGTGGCCGAAGTAATCAAAGCGAATGAAAGCCTGCCCTCTTTCCTGTGCCCAATCTTCCAAGAAAGTAGCTTTCGACCCTTCCATATCGGATTTAAGCCCGCCGCACCAAACAACAGTCGGGCTGCGCCCTTCAGTTTTACGATAGGCTAGTCTCGTTCCGTCAGAAAGGTCTAGAAAGTCAGGTGCGTTAGTCATCAATTTCCTTTATTGATTCTAAATATGAGTCTGAACCAGACCGATAAACCCGCCATGCGCGTTCTGCAAATCCTTCCTGCTCTGGAGACAGGAGGCGTGGAACGAACCTCCGTGGACATCGTGGAAGCCCTCTGCTCTCGAGGACATGTTGCGCATGTATTGTCCGCTGGTGGAAGGTTAGAAAGCGAGATTAAAAGCCTGGGCGGACATCTCCACCTATCCCACATCGGCAGTAAGAATATTCTGACCCTAATCCCCCGAATTTTCGAAATCAGGTCGCTCATTAAAGAACATGACATCAATATTGTTCACGTCCGCTCTCGCGCCCCCGCCTGGCCGGCATATTTTGCGGCTAAATGGACTCGGACGCCTCTCGTCACTACATATCATGGCATTTACAATGCAAAAGGAAGCCTGAAACGATTTTACAACTCCATCATGTCGAAAGGCGATGCTGTCATTGCCAATTCGACGTTTACCCGAGATCACATTCTCAAAACCCATCATATCCCGACAGAAAAAATTACGGTGATCCCGCGCGGCGTTGATATGAATCTCTTTGACCCTTCTAAGGTTAGCCATGACGCGGTTACGGACCAACGAAATATTTGGGGAGGACCGCAAGACAAATTTATAGTGCTCCCCGGCCGGTTAACGCGTTGGAAAGGGCAGTTGGACGCTTTGGAAGCTTTTGCAAAACTCCCTCAATCCTGTCGGCTCATTCTGGTAGGAGACGATCAGGGCCGCGACAATTACGTCTCGGAGATTAAAGAGCGTATTCAAGCCCTGAACCTAAACGGCAGAGTCATTCTTGAAGGCCACAGATCCGATATGCCTCTCGTTCTAGCTAGCGGGCATGTCGTTCTAAGCGCTTCCAATGAACCAGAAGCCTTTGGCCGGATAGCTACAGAAGCCCAAGCCATGGGCCGCACTGTTGTCGCTACGGCATTGGGTGGTGCTCTAGAGACTGTCGAAGACGGAAAGACGGGATGGCTCGTTCCCGTAGGAGATTCGGACGCTATGGCCAGGGCGATTAAGCGAGCCTTGGCTTGGCCGGATTATGATTCAAAACGCTCCAGAACCCGAATTATGCGTTATTTCTCCCGAAAATCGCTTCAGGCGCGTGTTTTAGCTGTATATTCGGAACTTCTCACAGCAAAAAACCGTTAAGTCAGCTAAGCATAGCCCTTGAATATATTGGATGATACGGCCATATTCTTGTCCGACTCTAATAATCTTAGGAGAATTCACATCGCCAGACGCCCATTAGCTGCCCCACCGTCCAAGAAGCCAAAGGGGCCGCGCATTAACAGGGACATTACCGCCAATAACGTCTTACTCATTATGGAAGACGGAGAGAAACGTGGTGTCGTTCCTTTGGAAGAAGCCCTCGCCGCTGCCAGCGCCGCCGGATTAGACCTCGTTGAAGTCGCTCCGAATGAGACTCCGGTCTGTAAAGTTCTCGACTACGGGAAAATGCGCTTTGAGAACCAAAAAAAGAAAGCCGCAAACCGTAAAAATCAGCGGACCCAAGCCCTCAAAGAAATCAAAATGCGTCCAAATATCGACACGCATGACTATGAAGTCAAAACCAAAGCCATGAACAAATTTTTTGATCGCGGCGACAAAGTAAAAGTGACTATCCGCTTCCGGGGCCGCGAAATGGCGCATATGGATCGCGGTATGGATTTGCTGGCGCGTGTCAAAGAAGATTTTGCCGAAATGGCAAAGGTTGAATTCGAGCCTAAAACCGAAGGCCGGATGATGACCATGGTGCTAGCTCCAAGGTAAAATTTACACTCTTTATATACTCCAAACATTGAGATTGCTCTGCACGGCAGAGCTTGACCTATAGATGGGAGTGTCTATAAAGCGCGACTTCCGGTGAGAGCCGGAAACATTGCAGCAGTTTGGGCTAAAGGCATGCCTAACTGCTCTAAAGGCAGCGCCGACCTCCGGGTCTGGAGAACGGCGCAGATCAAGGAGACCGAAATGCCAAAAATGAAGACCAAATCAGGCGCCAAAAAGCGCTTCAAAATCACCTCCAGTGGTAAAGTGAAAGCTGGCCAGGCCGGTAAACGTCACGGAATGATCAAACGTACGAATGACCAAATTCGTAAATTGCGCGGCACAACAGTCCTTAAAGACTGCGATGCCAAGCGTATCAAAAAATCATTCATGCCAAACGGCTAATCGCCGCCCTTTCTATTCTGGAGTAATATTATGTCACGAGTAAAACGCGGCGTCACTAAACACGCACGTCACAAAAAAATCATTGATGCGGCTTCCGGCTATCGCGGCCGCCGTAAAAACACCTTCCGTATTGCGAACCAGGCTGTCGAAAAAGCCGGTCAGTACGCCTATATCGGCCGTAAGCTGAAGAAGCGCCAATTCCGCGCCCTTTGGATCCAGCGGATCAACGCGGCGGCCCGCCTTCACGGGATGACTTATGGTCGTTTCATGGATGGTCTGAAAAAAGCCGGCATTTCTCTGGACCGTAAAGTCCTTGCCGATATGGCCGGAAACGAGCCAGAAAGCTTCAAAGCTTTGGTTGAAACCGCCAAGAAAAATGCGAGCCAACCGCACACTGTTAAATAAATTTTTTAACAGACCAAGAATTTCAAAAGCTCCCGCAAGGGAGCTTTTTTATGGGAGAGAGCCCCCCTAAAATGCTCCTCGATTAGAATCTATATCGTATAGAGGCTCTCACTTGTCTCGGCTCAACTGGATGGAAGTGAATATCTTCGATTGGGGATGCCTCCGATGAAAGTTGCGATTCAAACAAATAACTGATGTCGGAGTCTTCCGCGTCAAAAGCGTTCAACAGTTCCAGACCAAAAGTGATATTTTGAATGTCATAATGAGCTGAGAGGTTCACGAGGGTCGTCGGCTCGGAGCGAACGCTATTATCTTCGATGAGCGGCGCAGATCCGAAATGACGTAATCTTGCGTTTACAGCCAGCCTGTCGAATTTCATAAGAGCCCCGCCCGATAACACGCTCTCAACGGCTCCGGGAATTTTATCATCCGGCCCGACACCGACAAAATTGGCGTCCGTATAAGCGCCGCCCAAATCCAAAACGAGCCAATCGGTAGGGAGCCAGAACAGGCTTCCTTCTACGCCAAGCCGCTCCGATGCATCATTTGCCTCTGTCGTTCCGGCGTCGCCGACAAAAACCAATTCGGAATCCAGCTCCAAGTAAAAAGCCGCGAGGCTTGCCCGGAACGGCCCTTTTTCAAACCGCAAACCAACTTCCTGACCTTCAGATTTCACCAAAAGCGGAACCTGTTCCACATCTTCTAAACTTACAGGGTCGACCGAGATTGTCGTTCCCCTGACGTCATTAGAATGAAAGCCTTGCCCATAATTTGCGTAAAGCTCCAGTTCCGGCCTGACCTGCCACGCGAGGCCCAAACTCGGAGAGACCAATGTGTCATCGCTCTCTCCGCTATTTTGCGGCAATGATACCGCGTCCACATCCGCCTCAAAATAATCGCCGCGCAGCCCTCCATTCACCCGAAAAGTCTCTGTCAGAGAATATTCAAGCTCGCCCCAGAGGGCCCCGCTTCTCTCTGTGACATCGTCGCGCCGGACGGTCGATAAACGGTTCCGATCTGCTGTGTTGAAAAGACCGACATCATTGATGTTGTCCTGCCTGAATTCGACACCTGTTCTGAAGTCCAGCTTGGACGCCAAATTCCGAGAATGTTTCACCGACCCGCCAAAATATTGCCGACTGTCCAATTGCTCAAATTCATCGCCGTTCACGGGATCGTTTAAGAAATATGTAAAGTTAGAAAAGAGCGATAAATCATAATCTACGAAGTAAAGGTTTATGTCCGTCTCGGAGCCATCATTTTCATAAATGCTTGTCTGAAAAGCCAAGGAGGCGCGTTGAGTGTCTCCGCCGAGGTCATCATCAATAAACCCGAACCGATCAATCATATTGCTTTCAACCGCTCGGAGAGGAACTTGGTCAGTCGCCGTCCACTCGCTCTCGTAATATGTTGCGGTCAGCTCTGAACGACTTTTGCTGCCGATATGGATGAGCTTGGCCAGACCATTAAATTTTTCAAGGTCCTGATCCAATACCCAAGGCCCGTCATAGCTTTGAAATTCACCGCCCAATAAGAGGGAGGTCGTATCTGACAGTTTCTGACTAACCCCGACAACACCGCGAAAGTAATCAAACTCACCGCCTGTAAGCTCGATAAAATTCTCATCCAACTCGTCTCGTGTTTGATAACGCGCTGATCCGGCGGAGGAGAAGTCCCCGTCTTGAGCAGAATAAGGCCCTTTTCGGTAATCGACACGTTCTACTAATTCGGGAATCACAAAGTTCAAATCCAGATAACCTTGTCCATGACCGTGCGTTCTCAAGTTCACGGGGACGCCGTCCACACTGGCAGAGAAGTCCGTGCCGTGGTCCAAATTGAACCCTCTGAGGAAATATTGATTGGCCTTCCCTTCTCCGGAATGCTGCGTTGCCACAGCCCCGGGAATGACTTCGACCAATTCCCCGGAACGGCTGAGCGGGCGGTCCTCAAAATCGGAATAGCCGACTGTGCCTTCCGAAGCTGTTTTCGCCTCACCGATTTTATCGAGCGCCCGGCCGTAAACAATAATTTCATCTGCCGACTGGCCTAATGGTTCATGGGCCGCCGCCAGTTGGGGCTGCAATGCCAGAGCAAGGTAGCAGGCCGTAGAGCCGAGCATGACGGATTGGCAGGAAAAACGAAGGAAATTTGGGAAGGACATAATTCTCTTTGAAAAACTGAAGGTCTATTAGAACTCAAATGGAATAACTTAGATACGTAAAGGAATGAGTTGTAGTTGCCTTATATTATCATTTTTTGTTTGTCAGTTCGGTTCCTAGTTTTTCGTAAACGTCTTAATGTCACACTGGCGCAGACGAAATATGCCCAGTGTTGGGCCTTAAAACTGTCTGCTCCAAATAAGAATGACATTTTACGCCGAACCGACAAGATACTTTACGGGGCAACCCAAGAGTTGGGTCGGTATGACGAGTTGAGAGCTTCGTTCTCTTTTCCTGTCATTCTGCACAAGCCCGAAGGGCGCCGATGCGGAAGGTCGAGAGTGCTTTAAAATGGTAAATTGCTCACGGCTTTCGTCCTACTGCCCATCTTGGGGTCAGCTTTAACTTTCAACGCCCATCCCAACGCAGGTTGGGTTGGTGGGCGGCAACCTGCCACAAAAAAAGGTGGACAGCCCGCAGAGCGTGACGCCTTATCGGAGCAACCGAAAAAGACGTCAAAAAGTTATTTTCACAAAGCGTCACGCTCTGCAGCAGCGATTTTATACCCGAGCGGCCTCTTGTTTCTCCGACAGTCGCGCTCACCGGGTTTATCTCAGCCCGACACTGCACGGTACGGCAGGCTCACACTCGTAGCAGGCCCGGCACAGTCGGATGTGTCACAACACGATGCTCAACCTCGCTGTCTCCTGAACCAGAACCTGACGCGTTCCTGTCCGTGTTCAAAAGAACATCTTAAACATACGGGCAAAATGCAAAGTGAGGATCTTTCTCTTGACCTTTATAATAGACGATTGAAACGGTTGGGTTTTTTAAAACGATAAACACGGATTAAGTTTCAAAAACTGAATCTGCATCCCTATTTTTCGAGAGTTGATAATAGACTGAGAACTCTCACGAGGTAGTTTTAAAAATTCAATACGGCAAAAAAGTTTTGATGACGAATTTTGAGCTAAATCCCCAATGCGGACATTTAAGTACTGCAAATATTACCTCTGGACTAAGCAGTCATCTACACCATTTCCGAGGGAAGTTGACTGGATTGGCTCCACTGTTTCGGGGACTGTCCGTAGAGCCGTTTGAATTCACGGCTGAATTGAGAAGAACTTAGACAGCCGACACCCATGGCCGCTTCGTTGACCTGCATTCCATTGGCTATATTCATCGCAGCGTCGTTCAATCGCATAGACTTCATGAATTGAATAGGAGACATCGTCGTGGCTTGCTTGAACTTACGGTGAAAGACCGCTCGGCTCATACCAACCCTTGCCGCTAAATCCTCTATGGTGACGGCTTGGTCTAGCTTGGAAGATAGATACTCAATTGATCGGGCAATCTCATTACCCACTCCATAAGCACGACGTATCGAATGCCCCGCACCCCCTGTAAGTATTGCATAATAAAGTTCGCGAAGCCGCCCTTCCCCTAAGACCATCGTATCTTCCGGGCTTTCCAACAATTGAAGTAAGCGCAAGAGGGCCTCGGTAAATGCGCCGTCCCATGGGGCGAGCGCGATGCCTTGCGGCACCGGGCCGCCACTCGGCTTTCTGATTACGTTTCCGGCACTTTCTATGCCAATGACCAGTTCGGTCATCACTTTTGTGCTCAGAGAGATATATACACCTAGCAGAGGGTTGTCTTTTGACGCCTTTGGTGTCCCTGCCTCCACCGGCATCGACATTGAGCAGCACATATATTTACTGCTGTCATATTCGTACCTTTCTCCATCCAGAATCGCTTCTTTGACCCCGGTTACAATCGCAATGACGGAAGGCTCATAAACGGCCGGAGCGCAACGCACAGGGTCGGTCACTCGAAAAAGTCGCACGCCGCTCACCCCTGTGTCGAACATGCCATCCTCTGGAACACAGGTCTCTATCAGCTGTTTTATTTGTTCTTGTCTCATATTGAAGCCTTAACGGCTCAAAAGCCGCCTCACAACTATTGTGATACAATTAGGCAAGTATTAGCGAGCATTTCACCTACTTATGCCAAATTTCGATCATTATATGTTACCGTGATGCAGCAACTGATTTGTCTGCAAACGAAACATCAGTACGATGACGAGGATGACATGACAGACAGAAATTTTGGACCGCAAGGCTGGACCCCGGCTCGCTTGGGCTCTCTGGCAGGCAAGACCTATCTTATCACCGGCGCGAACTCTGGCGCGGGGTTTGAGGCTGCACGCGCGCTACTGAACAAAGACGCCGAGGTGGTCATGCTCAACCGGTCGGTAGAGAAATCACAAGCTGCTATTACAAAGCTGAAGAAAGAATTTGGCAACAAAACCGAGGTGAGTTTTATACGCATGGATCTGGCTTCATTAGCGAGTGTTCGCGAAGCGGCTGATGAGGTCATGAAGACGGTTCCGCGCATAGACGCTCTCATCTGCAATGCCGCTATTGCTCAGGTGCCGAAACAAAGGCTGACTGTCGACGGCTTTGAGAGTATGCTTGGTACCAACCACTACGGCCACTTTCTTCTAAGCGGCTTGCTTTTTGAGCGAATTGAAAAATCTAAGGGCCGTATCGTGGTTGTCGCAAGTCTGGGGTATAAGATGGGCCTCAAAACCATCCAGTTCGACGACATGAACTGGGACAATAACTACCACCAGAACAGTACCTACTCGCAGAGCAAACTGGCGCAGATGATGTTTGCCTACGAATTGCAGGACAAGCTGGCGGCCGCGGGCAAGATAGACGTCAAGGTTTACGTCTGCCACCCAGGCTCGTCGGCCACGTCGCTGATCACCACCAGCGGCAACCTGATCTCGCGGATACTGTTCCGTCTGATGGTCATGACGCCTTTGGTGCAATCCGCCGAGAAGGGCTCCTGGCCAGAGGTGATGTGCGCGACAGAAAAGGGCCTGGAACAGCGCGCGCTCTACGGCCCCACGGGCCGCCTGGAGGTCGTTGGCCCCGTCGACAAGGGCACGTTGCACCCCCACGCCTATGACAAACCGGTCATGGAACGGCTTTGGGACGTGTCGGAAAAGGCAACCGGTTTCCAGTGGAACATTTAGCAAATCAGGAGAAAGTCATGAAGAATTTCAAAGATAAAGTCGTCGTCATTACAGGTGGAGCAACCGGTATTGGCAAGGCAATGGCCAACAGGTTTGGTGCCGAAAGCGCGAAAGTGATCATCGCTGCCCGGCGCGAAGCCAGGCTTCGGGAGGCGGTAAAGGATCTCAGGGATAAAGGCGTGGATGCACGTTACAAGGTTTGCGACGTATCAAATCTTGAAGACACCAAGGCCCTGGCAGATTTCGCATGGGCTGAGTTCGGACAAGTCGATGTTCTCGTCAACAATGCCGGTATCGCGGGGATCCCCGAGATGCTCTTGGATTCGTCCCGTGAGTCCTATCAGCGCGTGTTCGATGTCAATGTGTTCGGCCAGCTCAACGGTATCTGGGCCTTCGGCAATCGCATGATCGCGCAGGGCACGCCGGCGATGATCCTGAACGTCATTTCAGAGACGGGACTGTTTGTGGCGGGTCCGATGATGGGCGGCTACGCTGCGTCAAAATATGCAGGCCGCGCGATCAGTGAAGTTCTGAGGCTGGAAATGCCGAAGCATGTCCAGGTCGGTGCGATCTATCCGGGTGGCGTTCAATCGGAACTGGGTGGCAGCAAGGAGATGACCCAGATCGGGATGCCTGCCGACGAGTTCATCGACATCATCTGGCCGCAGATCGAGAACGGCGAGTTCCACATCGTTTCGCACCCGTGGGCCAAGGACTATGTCGTCGAAGACACCGCCGAGCTTACGCAGGCATTCGACCGCTACGCCCCCCACTTCGACGGCGACCGTAAATACGACTCGAAGTGGCTTGCCAAGCAGATGGTCGGCTGACGGGCCGACAACCGGGGGGCACCTCCAGGCGCGCGCCTGTCTCCAAAGAGACTCCCGCCAAGATCGATTGTCTACCACTCACTGCTGAAAGCAGCTTTTCCCTACCGAGAAAGGCTTATAGTCTAAGGTCCGCAATGCCCCCAAAGTAGACATGCTACCCTATGTGAGTGTTTCCAGAACGATACGATAGCTCCCACCTCTCACTTGACTATCCCCCCAACTTCCCGTAAACGCCGCGCAATTCTGCGCAGATTTACTCCTGCGCTCCGCGCTGTGCATGATGCAGACGGGGTCCCGTGGTCGACGTGTTACGTTCACCGCGGCTCTTCTGCTTTGGGCCAACGAGATTGAGGTAAAGATTTGTTTGAGACGCTTGGTGATAAGCTCGGAAACGTATTTGACAATTTGACAGGCCGCGGGGCTTTGTCGGAAAAAGACGTTAATACCGCCATGCGCGAGATTCGCGTCGCGCTTCTCGAAGCCGATGTCGCCCTGCCCGTGGTTAAGGATTTTGTCGAAAAAGTCCGCCGCGAAGCCGTGGGCGAGAAAGTTATCAAATCCATCAAACCCGGCCAGATGGTCGTCAAGATCGTTAATGACGCGCTTATCGACATGCTCGGCGGGACGCTGTCCGATGAAGACGCGGACAAAGAAGAAGCCGCCAAGGCGAACCTCTTAAACCTTCAGGCGCGCCCGCCCATTGCCATTTTGATGGCCGGCCTCCAGGGCTCCGGTAAGACAACGACCTCTGGTAAGCTAGCGCTTTACCTGCGCAAGTCTCTCAAGAAAAAAGTTCTCCTCGCCTCGCTCGATACGAATCGTCCGGCGGCTATGGAGCAGCTTGGCATGCTTGCCAAACAGGCGGATGTCGGCTTCCTTCCTATCGTTCAAGGCCAAAGCGCGCTCGACATTGCCAAGCGGGCCATGAAAGAAGGCGCCAAGGGCGGTTATGACGTTGTCTTCCTCGATACGGCGGGCCGGACGACCATTAATGACGAATTGATGGACGAGGTCGAGGCCATTGCGAAAGAAACCAAGCCGACCGAAACCCTTTTGGTGGCCGACAGCCTGACCGGACAAGACGCCGTCGAAACAGCTAAACGCTTTAACGAACGCCTGCCCCTTACCGGACTTGTCCTCACCCGGATTGACGGCGACGGACGCGGCGGCGCGGCCCTGTCCATGCGGGCGGTTACAGGCCTTCCGATTAAATTCCTCGGCACAGGCGAGAAGCTCGACGGTTTGGAAGCGTTTGACGCGGAACGTCTCGCGGGCCGTATTCTGGGGCAAGGCGATATTGTCTCCCTCGTTGAAAAAGCGTCTGAGTTTATCAACGAAAAGGAAGCCGCGGCCTCTGCCGAGAAAATGCGTAAGGGTCAATTTGACCTCGATGATCTGGCTAAACAGCTCGGCCAGATGCAAAAAATGGGCGGCATGGGCGGCCTGATGAAAATGCTGCCCGGTATGGGCAAAATGAAAAAGCAGCTCGACGCCGCAGGCGGGGTGGATGACCAGCTGCTCAAACAGCAGCAAGCCATAATCTATTCCATGACAATGGAAGAGCGCCGAAATCCCGGATTGATGAAGGCCTCTCGTAAAAAGCGTATCGCGGCCGGGTCAGGCATGAGCGTGCAGGAAGTCAACAAGCTACTTAAAATGCACCGCCAGATGTCCGATATGATGAAAAAGATGGGCAAAGGCGGCATGGCCGGATTGATGCAGCAAATGGGCGGAATGCCCGGCATGCCGAAAATGCCCGGTGGGATGATGCCCGGCTCTAAAGGCGGAATGGGCGGCATGCCCGACCCGTCCAAAATGGATCCAGAACAGCTTGAAGAACTCAAGAAACAACTCCCCGGCGGGCTTGGCAAATTGCCCGGTCTTGGTGGCGGCTCCAAGCTTCCAGGCTTGGGCGGCGGCCTGCCCGGTCTCGGCGGGGGCGGAAATCCCTTTGGGAAGAAAAAGTAACACTAGAATTTCAAACGATTGCTAGATTAAAAAGGAAAACATCATGGCTCTCAAACTTCGTCTGGCCCGTCACGGCGCCAAAAAACGTCCTTATTATCGTATCGTGGCGGCGGATTCCCGCTCTCCGCGCGATGGCCGCTTCATCGAAATTGTAGGACGTTATAACCCAATGCTTCCGAAAGATTCCGAAGACCGCGTCCAGCTTGACGTTGAAAAATGTAAAGCCTGGCTCGAAAAAGGCGCCCGCCCGACAGAGCGCGTGGCTCGTTTCCTCGGCGCGGCGGGTCTCTGGGACTGGAAACACGGCAACAACCCGCAAAAAGGGAAGCCGGGTCAAAAAGCTGTAGAGCGCGAAGAAGAGCGCGCTGAAAAAGCCGAAGCTCGCAAAGCGGCTGAAGCCGAAGCCAAAGAAGCCGCAGCAGAAGCGAAAAAGGCCGCTGAAGAAGCCGCAAAAGCGGAAGCTGAAGCACCCAAAGAAGAAGCCCCTGCGGAAGACGCTGCGCCGGCTGAAGAAGCGGCAACAGAAGAAGAAAAGAAATCAGAAGAGTAGTCTTCGCTTCATTTCGAATTTGAAAAGCCCGGTCATTTGGCCGGGCTTTTTATTTGAGGTTCACACGTTGAAACATGGAATTATCTAACGTCGATTGCTCGAACATTAGTCACGCAAAAGGACAATATCCAAGTAAAGATCTTGAGAATCCTTAAAAACGGTTTCAATTTCAAACGGCGTATCTGCGATAATTTTGCGAATAATCGGGAGGTCGTATTTTCGGGAAATTTCGACTTTAATTTTCTCGCCTTTGGTAAAGTTAAATGTGCGGTCTAACGCTCCGATTATTATGTCTTGGTCGACCAGGCTTTCCAGATAGCTGATCGCAATCCCGTTCTCTTCGTCATATTCCGGGGCGTGCCGAAATTGCTCCAATTTAAACTCACCGCCCAAATCCCGGTTGATGCGCGTCAGAAGATTCAGATTGAAAGCCGCTGTCACGCCTTTGGAATCATTATAGGCCGGCAGCACAATATCCGCCGATTTTTTCTTATCTACGCCCAGAACAAGTCGATCCCCGGGCGTCAGGCGGCGGGAGAGCTTTTCCATGAAGGCTTTGGATTTTTCATCCGTCAGATTTCCGAGATTTGATCCCAGATAGAGTATGACTCTCGGCTGTGCGGTTTCCTGCAGCCCCTTCAGACGTTTGAAATAATCCCCTTGTTCTATCCTAATTTTCAGATCAGGAAGCTCTTTCTTCAGAAAGTTTTTCAAATGCTCCAAGACATTCGCCGAAATGTCGACGGGAACATAAGTGAAATCATATCCATCGGAGAGAAGTTTTTTTAAAAGGTGAAACGTCTTCTGGCCATCCCCTGCCCCGAGTTCAACTAATTCGAAAGGCTTTTCCGGTCTCTGGCCAAGGGCTTTGATCAAAGAGTCCGTCTGCTCTCTGAATATCTCCATTTCGGCCCGGGTCAGGTAATATTCCGGCAAGTCCATAATCTGGATAAAGAGGTCATCTCCCGCCGCGTCGTAAAAATACTTGGAGGGCAAGGTTTTCGGTGTGGCCGATAAGCCTTCGGCTACATCATTCGCAAAATCATCAGACATCTATTTCGCTAACCTCAAGCCAGAGAACTGCCACCGTTTATCCGGGTGGAAAAAGTTTCGATAACTTGCTCGAATATGCCGATCCGGCGTGAGGCAAGACCCGCCCTTTAACACCATAACATTGCTCATAAATTTTCCATTATATTCACCAATCGTGCCCTCGGACGGCGTGAATCCCGGATAGGGGGTAAACGGACTGGCTGTCCATTCCCATACATCGCCGAAAAGCCCGCTTAACTGCCCGCCAGCGGTGATTTGCGGCTGTGGTCGTAATCGCTCCGAGCCTAAAAAGTTTCCTTCCAGCGCATAATCTTTCGCCGCAAATTCCCATTCAGCTTCTGTGGGCAGGCGAGCTCCAACCCAAGTGGCATACGCGTCGGCTTCGTAATAGCTTATATTTTGCACGGGGGCATCGGGATCAATCGGTTGCGGCCCGCGCAAGGTCATGCTCCACCACTCCCCGTCATTCTGATACCAATAGAGCGGCGCCTCCCAATTTTCGCGTTCGCACACGGCAAACCCATCAGACAACCAAGGAGCGGGGTCTTGATAGCCCTTTGCTTCCATAAAGGTCATCCACTCAGCATTGTTCACGGTTCGATTTGCCAGCTCAAAGGGGCGCACAATCACTTGATGACGCGGCGCTTCGCAATCAAAGTGAAACCCGTCTCCGTCATGGCCAATTTCTTCAATGCCGCCGTCAAACGTCGTCCATCCAATCTCCGTCGTGTCTCTGTCATAAGACACTGGCCGCGTGGGGCGGTAATTGGGGCGAAGCGGATTTAGTGAAAACAAGTGTAGGATATCGGTAAGCGCCAATTCCTGATGCTGTTCTTCATGAGCTCTGCCGAGCTCGAGCAGTTCAAGACAACGAGGATTTCCGCTCAAGATGAGCGACTTCATATGTGACGTGACATGACGGCGATATTCTAAAACCTTCTCCAACGCAGGACGGGTAAGCATGCCGCGGCGATCTCTTGCATGGCGCTCCCCTACCCCGTCATAATAGGAGTTAAATAGATAGGAGAAATTTGTATCGAAACGTGCGTCTTCACCGCATTCCGGGGCAATAATAAATTCTTCGTAGAACCAGCTTGTGTGCGCCAAATGCCATTTCATCGGACTTGCATCCGGCATGGATTGTACGGTGGCGTCCGCATCGCTTAAGTTTTCTGCCAAACTTTCGGTAAGCGATCGGACTTTTTCAAAACTTTCCCACTTTGACTCGAGTTGGTCAGCGCCAATTTTGTCCAAGCTTGGGGAAGCAGTCATAATCAGTCCTTCTTAGCAGAGCTATTTTACGAACACATGAACAAGCGAGATGGTTCCTTTGTCGTCCCGCAGCCATTCGGAACCATATTCAGTATTGGGTCTTTACTCTTACATAACCCCTCGCTGGAGACGCATCCATGAGTAACTTTCCCAAATTGCCTGATTTAAAAGCCGTTATTTTTAATACGTCTCTTAAACTCAAACCAGGGCAATCCCATACGCAAATACTTTTAGACGCGATTTCCAATCTGATGGAAAAAGCAGAAGTCGATGTCACGACCGTTCACCTGGTCAATCATATCGTTCCGCCTGGGATTTATCCGGACATGACTGAACACGGTTATGACAAGGACGAATGGCCTGAGATTTGGAAAACCGTCAAAGAGGCAGATATCCTGATTATCGGCACCCCTCTTTGGCTTGGGGAAGAAAGTTCGGTCTGCCGAATCCTTATCGAGCGGCTCTACGCGATGAGCGGTGAATTAAACGATGACGGACAAAGTATTTTCTATGGGAAAACAGGCGGCGCGGTCATTACGGGGAATGAAGACGGCGTCAAACACACGGCTATGAGCCTCCTGTTCGCTTTGCAGCATCTGGGCTATACGATCCCGCCGCAAGCCGATTGTGGCTGGATTGGAGAAATAGGCCCCGGACCATCATTCGGAGATCAGCAAGAAAATGGGCCAGTTGGATTCGACAGCGAGTTCACCCAAAGAAACACGACGATAATGACTTGGAATTTAATGCAACTGGCTCACCTTCTCAAATCTAATGGGGGCTTTCCCAAATATGGAAATGACCGAAATGCATGGGGAAACGGCGAAAGATTTGGGTTTGAACTGCCAGACCGTTCGATTGACTAATCCCGCGCAGTTCAGAGATTTAATTTACGTCCAGCATCATTTTTAACAAGCTCACCTGCTTTTTAAATGCGTCGGAGCCCGGCGCAATGAGTTCCACATGGCCTTCACCCGGTATGATAAACGCTTTGGCTTTATCGCCTGCCTGTTCGGCTATGACCGTAAAGTCATCCCCCAAAGCGGGCGGCGCAATGCGGTCTCTTTCGCCGTTGACGCTGTAGAGTGTAACGCCCGTCGGCAGGAGGCGATCGCTCGATGTATCGGAGAGCGGGTCAGGCCGGTTTTCTGACGCTGGGCCTATTAAGCTATCTTTGATATCGGCGAGGCAAGACTTCAGCGTGAGCGGCTCGGACGCTTGTAAATCTGCCAGACCTCCAGAGTTTACGACGCCCACCATCGGCAAAGGTGTTCCGCCCGCTAGAGCGCTTGTATCAGGAAGATTTTTCCGTCCTGCCAGCCACGTTACGAGATGCCCTCCGGCGGAATGCCCAAACCCGGCCACACGGTTGAGGTCAAGGTCAAATTGCTCGGCATAGTCCCGCATTGCGTCCGCCGCTTGGGCCACGTCTTGAAACGTACCGGGATATCCGCCGCCCATTTCATCAACGCCGCGATATTCAATATTCCAGACGGCAAGTCCCTCTTGGCGCATCGCTTCGGCGGCGTAATTCATCAGAGTGCGATCAGCGATGGATTTCTGCCAGCACCCGCCATGCACCATAAGAACGACCGGATGCGGCCCCGGACCATCCGGAAGCCAAACATCCACGATATCGGTTTCGCCGTTCCCGGTACGAACCGTTTTCGTTGGCTCTGCTTTCGGTCGGTCAGTCAGATCTGGCCAGCTCATCAGGGGGGCAGGCTCGTTCATAACAATCTCCTTTTCGGCCATTGAAGCTTCGGACATTTGGATTGGGGTCGTTTCGCACGCCGCCAGAGTAAGTGCGGTAAAACCAAGCAGGACAGGCAAGCTGCATTTAGTCATGACATCAGGTCTCATTTAAAGTGTGTGTGAAACTCTACTGGTCAATCCAAGGTATGTCATGCAAAACAATTTTATGAAAATTGCAACCACGAGAGATGAGGCTTTAGCCCTCGATGCCCAAGACCCTTTGGCCCATGCCAGAGCCCAATTTAAATTGCCGGACAATGTCACTTACCTTGTCGGGCATTCTCTCGGGCCGCCGCACAGCGCGGCACTAGAGAAACTGAATCATTGCGCGACAGACTCTTGGGCTAAAGGTCTTGTTGGGTCATGGAACAGTGCCGGATGGTTCGATCTCGCGGCAAAACTCGGCGGAAAACTTTCCGGCCTCATCGGGGCACACCCGGATGAGGTGATGGTAACGGATACGGTCTCCGTCAACCTCTTCAAACTTGCGGCTAGCGCCCTGCCCCTGACGCAAGGCAAGCGGCAGATTTGCGTCGACGCCGAAGAATTTCCAACGGATCAATATATTGCTGAGGCGTTTGCGGATTTGACAGGCGTGGCGTGTCGGCGCGTTAAGCCCGGCGAAGATTTCGACGCCCTGTCTGACGGCGGCATTTATATCAAAAGTGCCGTGAATTACCGCTCCGGCGAACGGGTCGATATGAAAGCCTATGAAGCAAAGGCGCGCGAGGCGGACGCCTTGCTCCTCTGGGACCTTAGCCATGCAACGGGCGTCATCAACCTTGATATGAAAGCCGCAGGCGCGAAACTCGCGACAGGCTGCACCTATAAATATCTGAATGGCGGCCCCGGTGCGCCGTCTTTTTTATACGCCGAAAAAAACCTGCTGCCGAAGTTACATACGCCCCTCCCCGGCTGGATGGGACACGCCGCCCCATTTGAATTTAATGGGCAATACGTCCCCAGAGAAGACGCCGCGCGGTTTGCCTCAGGCACACCTCCAATATTATCGCTCTCGGCTCTCGAGGGCGCTTTGGAGGCCTTTGACGACATTGATATGAAGGCCCTAGACGCCAAAGCTGGCGCGTTGGGTGATTTGTGTATCGCTCGCGCTGAGGAGATCGGGCTTAAAGTCATATCCCCTCGCGAAGCCTCCAAACGTGGGGGTCATGTCAGTTTGAAAGTCAAGAACGGCTACCCCGTCACGCGCGCGCTTCACGCACAAGGCTTTCAAAGCGATTTCCGAAGCCCTGACACGATACGGTTCGGTTTTTCACCTTTATATCTGCGCTATGTTGATGTCTGGGATTTGATGGAGGCCCTGAAAGAAATATTGGACACGAAAAGCTGGGACGCCCCAGAGTTTCATGCCCGTTCTAAAGTCACTTAAACCTCATCAAGCCAATTCTGAGGATTTATTCCTCTGAGAACTCATCGAAATGATCATTGTCTGTCTCTTCAATGACCGCGAGGATTTGTCGACCATTTGACTCCGGCGTTTGGGTCCAATCGTAAAAAATACTCCTAGGATATGGAGTCGGTATTGTGTCATCGAGCCAATCATAACTAACAAGCACGCCTTCATTCAAATGCGGCTCGACACTAACGCGAACCGGGCCGTTCGCGTGCGGCAAATCTAGTGCTGTATAAAGCTCCCCGGTTTCATAGTCTGTGGCCAATACTCGAATATGACGACCAATATGCTCAAACCCGGCCCATTGTTCGACGATGAAACGCCCAGACATGGCATCCGCATAGGGGTCTGGTTTGATATCCGTGACAAAGATGTCTGTTTCGCCCTCGTCGTAACCAACCGTCCAGCCATAGCTCGCCCCCTCCGGCCCTCGACCCTCCAGCTCTTCTTCGGAAATGGCGCGCGGGAACCAATCATCCCCAGCATATAATCTGCCTTCATAGGCCAAGGGCTCGCTAATGGAGGTTGAGCCGCCCCATTTCGTTTTCATTTTTATGGTGCAGACATTCTCTTCGCAGTCCACAACCGGGCGAAGGCTAATAGGCGCCGGATCGCGCGGTGTTGCCGAAATAGTGTCTCCTGAGGGAGCGGGTACAGGGTCGTAAAAAGCGCTTGAAGGCTCCATTTGCGCGGAAGCGGAAACACCAACGCCAAGCGATAGGGAACCGACCAATAACATCGTCTTGAATTTGTTTCCTTGCCTGTATTCATTTATCATTTCTTCTAACACCTTTCATAGTGAGACGCTTCCAAGTCTCTTTGGCTTAGCTCTAACTATATGGCGTAGAAAATCTGAATTTAAACTGAATAAAAAAGCCCGCATGAAGCGGGCTAAATTATTAGATATGTGAATCGGGTCTAGCTCTTATATTTCACGCTACAGCCATAAGGCGCAGATTCTGGCGTGGCGACGGGGCGTCCGGCGTCCAAATCCGCCAAGGCTGAGGCCACATAGTTTTCAGCTCCCTCAATTGTCGCGGGATTTGAAGAACGGTTATCATCGATTGCGCCTTGATAGACCAAAGTCTGATCCGGTGTGATAACATACATATGCGGTGTCGTTTTAGCGCTAAAGGCTTTGCCCATATCTCCTTCTGGGTCGAGTATAACGGCCGTAGGCGCCGCGTCCCATTCCGCCATCAATGCGTTTGCGCTTTCTCCGGTTTCATAGCCTTGCTTACCTGGGGCACTGGAAATGACAGTCAGCCAGACGGTGTCGCCGTCAGCAGTCGCTGATTTTTGCAATTCCTGCATGTTGTTGGAGTCATAATGTTTTTGCACATAAGGGCATCCCTTATTCGTCCACTCCAGAACAACGCGCTTACCTTCGAAATCGGACAGGTTATGCGTTTCGCCGTTGGAATCTGTGACGGTCATATCCGGCACCTGACTTCCGGTGGCCACTTCGGCCAAAGCAGTTGTAGAGAGAGTTAATGCTGCGACGCTGAGAGTTGCGGCAGCAAGTTTTGTCATAATACGCATGAAACTGTCCTCACATTTTGTTTTAAATCCGGCTCACTTATACTGAGAGTCAGGATGCTGAGCCACTTTTGGCTCTTTCAATGGCTTCTTTTACCACATCATATGTCAAAACTTGAGGCAAAACTTCTGCGCTCACGGAATTGTCACCGGATGGAAAGACCAAGTATAGAGGAACGCCGGCTCGGCCATAGCGTTCCAGTTCCTGCGCAATTTCATCGTTTTTATTGGTCCAATCCGCGACGAGAAACGCGGTGTCCGTATCGAGGAAAAGCTGCTTGGTTTTGTCTTTGTCCAAGACGAGGGTTTCGTTAACTTTGCAGGTCACGCACCAGGCCGCCGTGAAATCGACGAAGACCGGACGGCCCTCGCCCCGTAATTCTGCTACCCGCTCTGTAGACCAAGCCTCTTGTGTCAAATCTATCGTAGATGGTGTACCGGGCCGGATGGAAGCTATGACAAAGATAGCGATTACACCGATAAAAGTAGCAACACCCTTCACTAGCGTTTTAGGGCTTTTGAACGCCCAAACTGCTAGAGCGATAAGCAACATGGCGCTCAAGACCTTCAATAGACCCGCCGAACCGGCCTGAAGGCTCACGACCCAAACCAACCATATTGCGGCGGCGAACATAGGAAAAGCAAGTAGCTCCTTGAACCGCACCATCCAAGGACCGGGCTTGGGCAAAATCTTCAAAAGACGGGGTACATATGCAATCAAGAGAAACGGCAAGGCGAACCCGACGGCCAGTGCGAGGAAAACAGCGACTGTCACGGCAACGGGTTGAGCCACTGCATAGCCTACCGCCCCAGCCATGAAAGGCGCTGTACACGGCGTGGCCACGATGACGGCCAAGAGGCCCGTGAAAAACGATCCCCGAACGCCTCCCTTGGTGGTCAGGGCTGAGCCGGCATTTTGAAAAGACGTGCCAAATTCAAATACGCCCAGAAGATTGAGGCCAACCGTGAAAATTAAAAGCGCGAGACCGGCCACGACCAAAGGCGACTGCAATTGAAATCCCCAACCGATTTCGCTGCCTGCGGCTTTCAAGGCGATAAGAAGGACCGTTAGTACGAGAAAAGTCGCTATAACCCCAGCCGTATAGGCCCAAGCTTCGCGGCGGATAACGGCCCGCTCTCCATGCGCCGTTTTGGCAATACTCAACGCTTTCATCGATATGACCGGAAAAACGCAAGGCATGAGGTTCAGAATAAGCCCGCCGAGCAAAGCAGCGAAAATGGCGCCCAGTAGCGTAAAAGACGTCGCGCTAGCTGCCCCGGCGCCGGCAGCATTCTCGCCAAGCGCAACGTCCAGAGCGGCGCCAACCTCAACGGTTACTTCAGAGCCCGTCCGCGTTCCATTTTCCACATAGGACAGCACGCCGACAATTTCGTCCGGAAGCCCGTCGGTCCAGGCAAAATCAGAGGCCGCCCGAATTTCGACCCCCTCTTCGCCTATCGCAGCTCTCTGCGGCGCAGAGTGCTGAACGACGCCTTGGTCGAAAGGAAAGAAATAAGCGTCAGAGAAATCAGCCTCCGGCAGATCTTTTAATGTCAGAACAGCCTCTTCGCCTTCTAGTCTGATTGCCGCAGGGAACGAAGCGGGCTTTGGCGCCCTATTCAGCGCGTCCTGAATTAAGGGGTCCCAACGTGCGTCCTTCATGGTTTCGCCAATTGCAACGTCTATGGAGGCGCTTCCGTTCTCCGGAATGCAAATATCTGCACAAACCAGATAATAAAAATCGAGCGTCAGAGTTTGAATTGTTCTAGGCTCTGCTGCCTCCGGCACGGTCACTGAAACCGGAAAGAGCGGCGCTCCTTCAAATCCGTAATTGATAATCGGCCCTGTCGGCAGGGTCATGGGCAGCGGCCAGGTTATTTCCCCGGCTTCCCAGCCTTCCGGCAATTGCCAATCGAGCTGAACTGGTTCCCCGCTATCGCCGGGGTTGCGCCAATAGGTGTGCCAGCCTGTGTCCAATATCGTTCTAAGGGCGACCTCTATTGTTTCGCCAGGCGCAGCGCTGTCATTTGAGCTGACCAGAGAGGCAACAACTTTGCCTGTATCCACGGATTCACTTTCGGCCGCGTAGCTTGGAACGAGCGCAGCAAAGAACAAAAAGAGGCTAAGAAAAAAGACTTTCATATCGATTTCCTACTTTATATCCGCCGTTATTGAAACGGTATAAACCGCCAGATAACGCAGAGGTGAAGTGAGCTCAGCGGCGCAGACAAAGAAAAACCCGAATTGTTTCCAATCCGGGTTTCAATTTCGTGAGGCTGAGAAATTAAGCCGCTGATTTTGCCGCCTGACGACGCAATGTCATATTGACCAAACGCTGCCAGTTCCCAAGTGAAACGAGGTGAGCGTGAGCCACAGCCAGATAACCTTTGTCTGAGAACTCTTTTAGCTTTTCAGCAGGCAAGGCCTTCATTTTCTCTTCGCTGACGGCGAAGTAATCCGCGATTTTTTGAAGTGGCGCTTCGGAACCATCGGGATTATTTCCGCGGAAATTCATAACCTTGGATTCAAACAAATCGGCGGCTTTGAAGTCTTCGATCATTTTCGCGGTCGCCTGACGGTCGCGCTCATAATTTTGCAAGAACTGGAAAGCTTCCTTAGTGAACGCTGATGTGTCGTCCTTATCAAAGAAAGTCTCTTTAGGCGACTTGTCCGTTACGCATTCTGCTTCGGTGTCAACACAGACAATGAATCGATCATTGGCTTTGTCGCCAGCAAGAACGAAAGGATAGCGGCGGGCAAAAGCCGGCATGTAATAATCCTGGTTATACTGGCCTTCCTGTACGAAGAGGTTCTCTTCCTGACGGATGCCCATCACAGCCAGAGGAGCTTTTTCTTCGCCAGCAAAAATAATCGGCATGGAAGCTGCTGCAGACCCGAATTCAGGGGCAGTCATAGGCAGAAAATGCTGATCCGCCATAAATTCGAAGGGCCGGTCAACGGCTTTCACACCAAATTTGGAATGGTTTTCTTTGGTCAGGGGCTGCGGGTTCTTATAGAACATTACATTCCCGCTAATAGCAGGTGCCTGATTACCCGTATTTTGGGCGACTGGTTTCTTGGCCATGGTGGTCCTTCCCCTAATGGCAGTTTCATATTTTCCGGTGGTCAAAACGACACCGGCCCCACCCGTTCAAATTGGCGGAGCTTCAATCTGTGCAAGGCTTTAGACAATTTAAATGCCGCGTTCAATAATGGATTGATTCCTTTCACAGCGACGCAAAACAGTCTAAAGACCTTTGACTATGAACGAAGATGGCACAGCAAATACCCTAGAAGACCGACTAGAATCGGCCAGAGGAATTGTTCTGGACAAGGGTGAGAGATTTACGCCCCTTCGCGAGCACGTTCTGGAACTGATTATAACTGACGGCGGCGCGGTGAAGGCTTATGACCTTCTAGATCGCCTCAGCCCCGAACTTGGCTCCCCTAAACCGCCCACCGTCTATCGGGCGTTGGACTTTCTTTCTAAACATGGCCTGATCCATCGCGTCGAAGCTTTGAACGCCTTTATCGCCTGTGATCATAGCCATGAGGGCCATCTTGCCGAGTTTTTCATTTGCGAAAAGTGCCAATCTGTAGAGGAGCGGCACGCGCATGATCATGCCGACTGTAAACCTGACGGATTTAATATCCGCCGCAGTGTGGTTGAGCATTACGGCCAATGCGCGAAATGCGCTGCCTAACCTGAAATATGGCTTTTACTTTGACATGGGCGGGTGAGTGTTCCGCTTGGGAGTGTGATGAGCTTGGCCACCTCAATATGCGTCATTACGTTTACAAAACAGCACAGGCCAGAGCGGGGTTAATTATCCGGATGGGATTAACCGAAGCATTCAAAGCCGGAACGTCAAGTTCGATTCGCGTAAAAGACTTTCATATAAAATATCAGGGCGAAGCACGGCCCGGCGATCCTCTGAAAATCGAAAGTGCCGTGATTGCCCTCAATGAAGACACCGCACAGCTCTGTCACATTATGTATCACGCAAATGGGCGTATCGCGTCTACGGTTGTGGAAACGGTAGAGCATATTTACCTTCGTGAGAGACGAAAATTTGCGTGGCCGTCCCGCGTGCGCAATAATGTCGAGGCTTTTTCAGTCGATCTGCCAAGCCCGGCAAAACCGCGCAATATTGACCTAACCGATCCGCAAACCGGTATGAGCCTTTCTGAGTTGCATGCGGTTGGGTCTAAAACAGCTGGCGCGGGCGTCTTTGGCCCCGAAGAAACAGATAGTACGGGCAGCGTCACGCCGCAGGCCTTTTTTGGACGCACCACCTCCTCCATTGGGTGGTTCAATGATGGTTGGCCCGAAATCCATGACGCAGACTACCGCAAAGGCGGCGGGATGGCAGCTTTATTGGAGGCGCGTGCAGTCTTCCATGGCTGGCCCGAAGCGGGCGACGCCTATGTCTACGTGCCCGGCTTTTTGGGAGCGAATACGTATACGAGAACGATTTTGCATAACCTGTTAAGCCCGCTCACCGGGCAGAGCTATATGAGCATGGTCGCTGTCGGTTGTCTGTTTAACACCAATACTCGGAGCTTGGTCAAAACGACGCCGGAACAGGTGAAGCAAGTCAACAGAGCCATGATCGACGGCTTACACGCCTAAGCGGGCCGTCTCTATTGCCTGCCGTAGGGCCGCTTCGGCGAATTGCGGATTATTTAACGGAAACATGTGGTCAAACCCGTCTTGTCTTTGAACATTATTCTTTCCAACGATGGCTTTCATTCTCTCCCGCGAGAGAAGAGTGTTGGGAGCATCAATCGTCGCAAAAATAATTTGTGTGTTGTCTTTTGGAAGGCTCCGCGCCGCTTTGAAAAGATTGTGTCCATGCGCCGGGTAAATGGCTTGTTCCCATTTCGGATCACAGGCCAGACGCCACCCCTGCCCGTCTTGCCTTAATCCGCCGAGCACATAATCCATTAAAACTTCATCAGAAAATTTCTTGAAGATGCCTCGCTTGTGGTAACGTTCATAAGCCTGCTTGATTGAGTCAAACTCAGATCGCCGCCGCCCTGCCTTGGACGCAATTGCCAAGCGGTTTTGCATCATCTCGACCCAACCGGGGATGTGAAAGAAAGGCCTCATCCAAAACGGCATGATAGGGGAATCAAACCCGACAAAACCCTTCAGTTTTCCTTTAAGCGCGGGGGCGCACAACGCGCCGACAGAAGCGCCAAGGGAATGGCCAGCAATAACAACGTCTCCGTCGACGTAGCGGTCAATAAAATCCAGAACATCATCGCGGAATTGATAAAATGTCCTGAGCTTTTCGGGATTATACGGCAAGGTGGAAAAGCCATGACCGCGCAAGTCCAGAGAGACGCTATGGATTGGAAGATTCTCTAAAATCACACGATAGCTTCTGGCATTAAACCCGTTGGCGTGAAGCATGATGAGCCGGATGGGCTCTTCCGTCGGGCCGAAATGCACGGCAGATAAAACGCCGTCTTTCACCGCGTGGTCGCGGCGGTCAACTTTTGAAATAGGGGGCATCATTTTTCTGATCGCTGTTGGTATTCTGCGTAAACCTCATCCAAAGGGCGGAAGGTCAAATTGTCAGAATACCAAGCCCCTGTATCAAGGAAGTAACGATTACCAAGCCAGCGGGCCGAATCCAGCGGGGTATGACCGTGGACGGTAAAATCGACGCCTTTAACTTTTGTCTTTTTGCGATTTCGGAGAACGCGGCGTCCCCAAAGCATAGTAGTCCGGCTTTTTTCCTTATCCCGCGTCTTTCGCCAGGAGGTTCCGTCGGGTTCGGCGTGGCAAATACCGACGCGGTAAGCATCTGATTTAACCGTCAGAGAGACAGGTTGTTTGGCAAGTGTCTTCGCCCATTTCTTTTGGTCTTTACGAGGTATTTTGCCGAGCCACTTTCCATTATTCCGAGCCCAGTCTTTGAGACTTCCTGACTGAACCGCCTCGACCATCATTTCTTCATGATTGCCGAGCACCATGAAGAACCACTTTTTTTTCAAAAGATTCAGACATTTGAGACTGTCCGGGCCGCGATTGATTATATCGCCGACAGAAAATAGACGGTCGGACTTCTTATCAAAGCTGTGCGCTTTCATCTCGGCCTTCAGCAAATCATAGCGGCCATGAATGTCGCCCACGACAAAGTCTCGGCCCTTTTTATTTTTGGCGATCAGTTTGTGCATGAAGGATGGGTTGGCTTATTCCTAAACGGCGTGAATTTTCTCCGGGTCAAGATCATCCTTAATCGCCTGATCCAGAACCGCAAAGACTTCTTTACGAGACCGCTTCTTTGTATTGGCAAAAGCCGTCATATTCAGCTGTGAGAACATTTGCCCCGCGAGTTGTCCCGCCATTGGCATTTGATCGGCCGGGACGATACGGTCAATGAAGCCCGCATGCATAGCGCCCTTAGGATTGAATATTTCGGCATTGATAACGCACCGGTTGAAATAATTCTTCGCCAAGCGATAGCGGCCCAATTCGATGCCAAAATTATGCATGGTCATACCGATAAGGGTTTCGTTCAAACCGACTTTATACTCACCATCTGCAATCATGCGGTAATCACAAGCCAGAAGGAGGAATGCCCCCATCGCAATTGTGTGGCCTGTGGAGAGCGCAATAACAGGGCGCGGAAATTCCAGAATACGCCGCGCCAATTTTGAGCCGAGCGACGTCAAAGTCATCGCCTCTTTCGGCCCAGCCTGCATTTCCTTGAGGTTAAACCCGCCAGAAAACATCCCGTCGCGACCCGTCAAAATAACAATCGCTTCGTCCTTTTCGGCTTTATCAAAGGCATCATTCAATTCACCGATCATAGCGGTGGAGAGGACATTGGCTTTGCCGTCATCCATGGCGATTGTGGCGACATTTCCGTCGAGGGTATAGGTTACGAGATCAGTCATTTCATATTTCCTTTTTAATCCTTCTCCCATGGGGAGAAGGTGGCCCCGAATGGGGGCGGATAAGGGGCTCCGAATTTAACGACAGCATTCCCTAAAGAGTATGGACCCCCTCACCCACCCTTCGGGCCTCCTCTCCCCATAGGAGAGGGAAATTATTTACAAACTCCGGCCAATCAAGACTTTCATGATTTCGTTTGTGCCGCCGTAAATCCGCTGGACGCGGCTGTCGCGATACATGCGGCCAATGCGGTATTCATTCATGAAGCCGTAGCCGCCATGGAGTTGGAGACAGCGGTCAATGACTTCGCATTCTTTGTCCGTGACCCAATATTTCGCCATGGACGCTGTCACCGTGTCGAGTTCCCCTTTGAGATGTTTCGCGGCGCAGTCATAGACAAATGTCTTGGCGATTTTGACGATGGTTTTGCACTCGGCCAATTCGAACTGCGTGTTCTGGAAATTGATAATCGGCTTTCCGAAGGCCTGTCGCTCTTTGCAATATTCAATGGTAAGGCGAAGCGCCTCTTCCATCTGCGCCACGCCTTGAACGGCAATGTTAAGGCGCTCTTGCGGTAGCTCTTTCATGAGCTGGATGAAGCCGTGTCCCGGCTCCGGGCCGAGAAGCGCGTCAGCGGGGACCTTCATATCATCAAAGAACAGCTCGGCTGTGTCTTGCGCGTCCATCCCGACCTTGTCGAGAATGCGGCCGCGGCGGAAACCTTCGAGGTCATCCGTTTCAACAACGAAGAGCGATTTGGACATTTTGCCTTCGCCGCCCGTATCGGCGACGATGACAACCAAGTTCGACGTGCCGCCATTGGTGATGAAGGTTTTTGAGCCATTGATAACCCAGCCATTGCCGTCTTTTTTGGCGGTGGTTTTGACGTTTTGAAGATCTGACCCTGTGCCCGGTTCGGTCATGGCGATAGACCCGACCAGTTCGCCGGAGGCCATACGCGGAAGCCATTTTTGTTTCTGCTCTTCCGTGCCGTAATGCAGGATATAAGGCGCAACGATCGCGTTATGGAGCGACAAGCCAAAGCCGTCCACATCGGCGCGGGGCAGCTCTTCCATGATAATCATTTCGTGGCGATAATCTCCGCCGCCCCCGCCGTATTCTTCGGGAATAGCCGCGTTTAAGAGACCCATCTGGCCAGCCATATTCCAATATTTCCGGTCCACTTTTTTATTCTTGCGGAAACTTTCGGAATGCGGCGCCATTTCACGCGCGTAGAAACCGTGAACGGCCTCGCGGAAGATGTTGATATCCTCCTCGTCATACCAATCGGGGTTTTTGAAATCGAGTACGTTGTCGGCCATGTGGTCTTTCCCTTTTTTATATTTTCACCCGGCCACGCGGCCGGGCGAGTTATTCTTATATTTTAATTTAAAACGCCGCTTCTTCGAGGGCCATAACAGGCTCAGCGCCTGTTTTGATTTTCGCGAGGTGGGCATCGAGCATTGGCAGCATACGGAGCATGAAGAAACGCCCTGTAATGAGTTTGTTCGGATAAAACTTCTCATTCGACCCTTCATCGATTTTCGCTTGGGCGACGACGGCCATTCGCGCCCACATGTAAGCCAATGTCGCCAGACCCATCATGTGCATGTAATCGACAGAGCCAGCGCCCGCATTATTCGGATCGGACATACCGTTTTGCATCAACCACATGGTGGCTTCGGTCAGTTTTTTCTGGGCCCCGCCAAGACCGTCCATGAATTCGGACAGATTTTCATTATCTTTGTTCTCTTTCAGGAATTCGCCAATTTCAGAGTTGAGCGCCATCAGAGCGCGTCCACCATTGCGGGCCAGTTTCCGGCCCACAAGGTCGAGAGCCTGCACGCCGTTGGCGCCTTCATAGATCAAGGCGATACGGTTATCGCGAACAAACTGGCTCATGCCCCACTCTTCAATAAAGCCGTGACCGCCAAAGATTTGCTGGCAATCAATCGTCGTCTTCATCGACACATCTGTGAGATAGCCTTTTATAACCGGGGTCAGAAGACCGAGATAATCATCGGATTTTTCAACAAGTTTTTCATCGTCTGAATGCTTCTCGATGTCCTCTTGCTTAGCGGCCCAGTAAAGGAGCGCGCGGCCCGCTTCGTTAAAGGCTTTGGTTTCCATCAACATACGGCGGACATCAGGGTGAACGATAATAGGGTCGGCGGGCTTATCTTCTTCTTGCGGTCCAGCCAAGGAGCGGCCTTGCAGACGGTCTTTAGCGTAGATAGCGGCATTTTGATAAGCGACTTCGGATTGGCCAAGACCTTGGAGGCCAACGCCAATACGGGCTTCGTTCATCATCACGAACATGACCCGAAGGCCCTTGTTCTCTTCCCCAATCAGATAACCTTCGGCGTCGTCGTAGTTCATCACGCAAGTTGAATTGCCGTGAATGCCCATTTTCTCTTCAATAGAGCCACAGGACACAGCGTTTCGCTCTCCCGGATTTTCATTCTCGTCGAGTTTGAACTTCGGTACGATAAAGAGTGAAATACCTTTGGTGCCCGCAGGGGCACCTTCGATACGGGCCAGCACAAGGTGGACAATATTTTCAGACATATCATGTTCGCCAGCAGAGATGAAAATCTTCTGACCGGAAATTTTATAAGTGCCGTCACCATTTGGAACAGCTTTTGTTTTAAGCAGCCCCAAATCCGTGCCGCAATGCGGCTCGGTCAAGTTCATCGTCCCGGTCCAATCCCCGGCGATCATTTTCGGCAGATAAGTCTGCTTCTGCTCTGGCGTTCCGCTGCTCATAATGGCTTTGATCGCGCCGCCAGTCAGGCCCGGATACATAGCAAACGCCATATTGGAGGACGTCCACATTTCAGACGCGGCAATGCCCAACATACCCGGCATACCTTGCCCGCCAAATTCCGGATCGAGAGACAATCCAGTCCAGCCATTTTCGGTCATTTGCTTAAACGCGTCTTTGAAACCGGTTGGGGTTGTGACAGACCCGTCTTCGTGACGTGTACACCCTTCGTGGTCGCCCACAGCATTGAGCGGCGTTAGGACTTCTTCGGCGAATTTCGCACTCTGCTCCAGCACAGCGTCTGCAAGGTCGCGATCTACTTCGGAAAAAGCTTCATAGGATTGCAGATCTTCGAAGCCTAGAACCTCGTGCAAGAGGAACTGCATATCGCGAATGGGGGCTTTATAACTTGGCATTGGTTTTCCTTTTAATGTCTACGTAACGGAATCTAAGTGTGTTTGGGAGCGGCAAAATCGTCGGCCTGGTAGTCAAAGCTGTAGCCCTGCCCGCCGTCTGAATGGGCAAAGCTCTTTTTAAAAGCCGCTTCGTATCTGGCGGCAAGGTTCTCTACGCTTGGTTCTTCTTCGGTTTGGGCGAGATGCTCGTCAATAATTTCTACAATTTCGGAAAGGTCGCGCGCCATAATATCAATATCTTCACGTCGACGTTTTAGACCGCGTAATACAGCCTGGAAGTTGGACTTTCGGTTTTCCAGCTCCTCTCGATCCGAGACCTTACCTTCGGTGACATCCAGAACAGCTTTAATATCGTCGAGGGAGAAGCCCATTCTCTTGGCCCGCATAATGCGTTCGAAGCGCGCCCTATCAGCCGCGCTATAAAGCCTTGTCCCGGCCTCATCGCGATCCGGGCTGAGAAGACCTTTACTCTCATAAAACCGCAGAGTTCGAGCTGTAACATCAAACATATCGGCAAATTGGCGAATACCCCAATTGGCGCTTTTTGCTGGATGTGTATCGGTTGTCATAATGGCCCTATAGTTTACGTTGACGTAAACGTCAATAACATATTTTTCCTGATTAAATACGACGACCAATAGCTTTTGACGCAAAAGGTTAACGCCTTAACCACGTGTTAACTACGTTGGGGCCATTTTGACCTAGAGGGCATGGGTGATTCTAAATTTCTCATGGCATGTGGGACACACAAAATTTTGAGTACTTAATGAGCCAGTCATCAGGAGAGAGCCAAAAGAACAAAGCGCCCGACAAATCGGCGTCTAAAGCGGCTGCCTCACCCTCACCTGAAAAATCAAAAGCCAAAACCAAAAAACCGTCTTCACGCAAAAAAACAGTATCAAAGACAGCGCCTAAGAAATCGTCGCCGAAAAAGATGACCATGGCAGAAATGCAGTCCTCTTTGAAATCGCTTGAGACTCGAATGAAGCGCGCCGACACGCTCACCCGTAAAAGCGTTAAGACACTGGAAGGCGTTGTAGAAAGTTTAGACGCCCGCACCCAAAAAGATAACGAAACACAAAAATCTGCCTTGTCACGCCGGGTTGGCCGCCTTTCCAACGATTTGGAGGAAGGCCTCGCCACGACCCGAGTCGAAATCAAAGCGGCGCTCGCCTCTGCTCTGGCCAATCCCAACCCTTCTGACGTTGAAGCGGCGGTTGCTCGGGCCATATCTCGCTTGAATGATACAGAGACATCCCAAGCTCAGGCAATAGCCAAAATCAATCGACATTTGGCCAATTTGGCGAAAGCCGTCGAAGATCGAATTGTCACAGACCAAATCGCGGCGACCGAAGCGCTTCACCGTGTTCAAACCCAGCTTTCAGACCAAATAGAGTCTGTGGAATCAGAATCTGCCAAAGCCATAGGGACTATTGGCGGAAAGGTTGCCACGCTATCCGAAGCCTTGGAAGCGCGCCAGTCCCGCATGGATGCCTCTCTGGCTGAAAAAGTGTCCGACCTCGCCGCTCAAACACAAGCTGAGTTTGATAAAAAAACAAATTCCATGGAAGAGCGGATCAAATCGCTCGAAGCCGCTGAACGCGAAGCTGCCTTGCAACGCCCGGATGGAATGTCTGCAGAGATATCTGCCAATGTCTCAGCCCTATCAGGACAAATCGAAACGCTTCAAACCCGGCTTGACGAGATAGATGCCAGCTTTACCGCTTTGCAGGCCCAGACAGACATTATGGGGCAGGATTTAGTCAAAACCCAAGCCCAGTTGCAAGACGCGCAATCTCATAATCAAAACGTGCCTCAAAATTCCGGTGGAGCGCAGGCTCAAACGCCGCCTCCCCCTTATCCGTCCGAACAGGCGACGCAAACGCCCCGCCCCCACGCAGCGCCTAGTCCGTCCCGCGTGAGCAATGTCGTCAATATGGTTCCAGCGTCTCAGCCTTCGGCAAACCCTTACAGTCAAAGCGCCTCTGGTGAACAGTCGGCGCTAGCGGCACATGAGCCCGTTGAGTTCGATCCCTCCAGCTACCACCAAGCCAATCCCTACGCTCAACCGAACATGCCGCAAATGATGCAGCAATCCGCGGCGACGGCTTTTACCCAGCCTGAATTCGCGCCTGAATTAACGCCAGAAGCCGAAGAATACCCTGTAAATGAACCCCCAGCCTATATGGCGGAGGCTTACTCAGAAGAAGGCTGTTCTCAGGAAGCGTATACTCAAGATTCTTATTCGGGCGAAAACTACCGCAATGTTGAATCTATGCCGGCAGGCGATCCTCTTTTGCCCTATGCCGACCCGGCCTATGCTGAAAACGGATCTCAACCCGGTCACGAACCGTTAGAGACCGTTCGCATTGGCGAGACTGGCAAGAGCCGGAAAAGCCGCCGTAAAGAGAGAAAAGCTAAAAACACTGAGTCCGCATCGGGAGGGTCTTCTCTTTTGACAGCCCGAAACTTGCGCGTTGCAGCGCTGGCCACCGGCCTGACCCTTGTCACGCTATTTATCGTCAAATCTTTTTTGACGGATGACTCTGATAATCCGGTTGCCTTGCAACCAAAAGCTCCAAGCTCGTCTGTCGAACAATCATTAAATCAGGCTCCTACTCCGCCTGACCTTATGACAGAGGAGCCCCTCTCGACGGAATCGATGGTTCCAGGAACTCCAGCTTTAGAGACCTCACCACAAGAAACTTCGGCGCCTAATAGTCAGGGCGCCCCTCAAGCGGAACCGACAGCCCCTATCGGAACTTATGAAGACACCGCGATGCCGGCAATTTCTGAAGGCGGCATTAGCACTCTGGAATCCGCGGCTCAAAACGGTGACGCCGTGGCTCAGCTCCAGCTTGGCCTATCTTACCTCGAGCAAAACCGCGTCACTGACGGCGTAGACCTTATTCGTTCAGCCTCACAAACTCTACCTGCCGCGCAGTACCGTCTTGCCAAGCTATATGAAAACGGGATTGGAGTTGAAAAAGATACATCCCTCGCTCGCGACCTAACCGAACGCGCCGCCCGGGCCGGTAATCGCATCGCAATGCATGATCTTGCCATCTTTTACGCTTACGGAAACGGAGATGTCTCTGTCGATATGGAAACCGCCGCCGGGTGGTTCGCCAAAGCCGCAGAACGCGGCGTTGTCGATTCACAATTTAATCTCGCTATTTTGTTTGAAAATGGACAAGGCGTCGAGCAAAGCCTCCCTGACGCTTACTTCTGGTACTCTGTTGCTGGTAAGCAAGGTGATCAAACAGCCGCCGCCCGAATTTCTGCCCTAGAAGGGCAAATGTCCCAAAGCGATGTTGAGGCCGCCAAAACCCGCGTTGCGAGCTTTAGTCCTGTTCAAATCAATGCTGCCGCGAACGGAATTTTTAAAGATCTACCCTGGTCCAAAACTGGCCCCACAGCCGCCGCGCAAAGCAAAGCAGAAATCACAGAAGCTCAAACCCTATTAACAGACATGGGTTTTGATATTGGTCCGGCAGACGGCATAATGGGAGAAAGAACCCGCAGCGCCATTCTAAGCTTTCAGCGCGCCAACAACCTTTCTGAAACCGGACAAGTCAACAGCGCACTCATCGAGCGTCTGGAAAATGCCAGTAGAGCCTGAAGACACGTTAGAAATTTTGCGGGCAGAAACAGCGGAGGATATCGCCGCCGTAAAATCGCTTTTCCTATACTATCTGACCTTCGTCACAGAGTATTTGGGACAAGATCTGTCCTTTCAAGGCACAGAGAAAGAATTCGCCAAATTTCCGGAAACCTACACGGCGCTTTATTTAGCGAAAAAAGGCCCCGTGCCAGTCGGGGCCGTCGGTCTCAAACTACTGCGCCCGGAGGTGATAGAACTTAAACGCCTTTACGTCTCGCCGGCAGGACGCGGACTTAATCTTGGCGTCAAGCTTAGCCAAGCCGTTATCAATGAAGCGCGCCAACTCGGCTATGATCACCTTTATCTCGACACCGACCCTGGCCTCATCCATGCCAATGCGATTTATGAGAAATTGGGGTTTGAGGATATTCCTCAATATTATGAAAACCCGCTAGCAGATCAGAGCCGGTATATGCGTCTGGCGCTCTAAGACTTTTCTTGAAGGGCATGACGCCCCGAACCGCGCTTGGGGAGAAGACTTCTACCACTTCCTTATAAGCACAAAAAAACCCCGGCCTTTCGGACGGGGCTCTTTATCGCCAAAATACAGGAAATGATTTTGGCGACAGATTTTAGTGCGTCAGCACCTGAATCTTAGTAGTCAGAATTTGTTTCTGTTTCAGTATCAGAGTCTTTTTTCTGATCCATTTTCCAAGCTTCAAATTCTACTTCTGAGAGCATAGAATCAGCGTCGGCGTCATAAGCCGCAACTTCTTCTTCTGTGACTTCAGGAGCAACTGCTTGGATTTCTGAAACACTCAAGAAACCGTCTGCGTTTGTGTCGATGTCTGCAAAGGCAGGACCGGTACCGGCGAATGCGGCGGGGGCCATTGCAAAAGCGGCGATTGTTGTGATTGTAGCTAATTTTTTCATTTGGACTTCTCCATTTGATATCGAGACAACAGCGTCTCGATTGCTTGTCCTATTCCCAATTAGGACCGAACGTTCCAGTGAAAAATGCCGTTTTAAACGCATTGTAAGAGACGTGGCAGAAATGTGTCAGAGACCGTGGCAAGAGCAAGGCAGCGCCGCATTTTAGATGACACAAAAGTCATAAAACTGCGACAATCAAGAGCAAACCTTACAAACCGGACAGACGAGAACGCGAGCAAAAAGCTCCCGATTCTGATTTGACGCGCATTAAATCAGCCCTTATTCGGCGAAACACCATTTGATAATGGCTTTTTGGGCATGAAGGCGGTTTTCAGCTTCGTCCCAAACGGCGCTTTGCGGCCCGTCTATGACGCCTGCGGTCATTTCCTGCCCCCGATAGGCCGGAAGACAATGAAGGAATGTTGCGTCTGGAGCGGCCTTTGCCAGAAGAGCTTCATCAATTTGATAGGGGGGGAACGCGGCCAAACGCTCGTCCTTATCTGTATCGCCCATGGAGACCCAACAATCCGTAATAAGGGCGTCTGCATCCTTGGCGGCTTCCTCACTGGACAAACCCATTTCGATTTTCGCGCCCTGCACGCGCGCGGCATTTAACTTCGCATCTTTTAAGCGATAACCGGGCGGACTCGAAATCCGAAGATTATAGCCGAGCTGCGCTGCCGCGTTCACGAAGCTCATCAGCACATTATTCCCGTCCCCAATCCAGGCGAGAGTCATATCTTCCAAAAGTTTCTCCGAACGTTCCTCGAGAGTCATGAGGTCGGCCATGATCTGGCAAGGGTGATTATAATCTGTCAGGCCATTAACAATCGGCACATCAGAATGAGCGGCCAGCTCGCTCATAGTTTCATGGCTATTCGCCCGCAACATGATGCCGTCCACGAAACGAGATAAAACACGGGCCGTGTCGGATATACTCTCCCCCCGCCCGAGCTGCATGTCGCTACTAGTAGCGGTAATAGAGCTGCCGCCGAGTTGGCGCATCGCCATATCAAAAGAGAACCGGGTGCGAGTTGAAGACTTTTCAAAAATAAGCGCCAGAGTATGACCGTATAAAGCAGGCTTTGAGTCTACGGCGCCCTTGGGCTGTCCTTTACGAGCCTTTTTCATGGCATGCGCATCATCCAGAATAGCGCGCAGATCGCCTTTGGTCAGGTCAGCAAGTGTCAGAAAATGTTTTGGCATTATAGTGTCTACCGATAAAAGCTCATGTTTAACGGGCTTCCCCCATCATGAAAACAAAAAATATTGCTCAAAAATTGTTCGTTTTCTTCATCCGCCAGAAGAGAAAAAGCTTCGCCCTGCATATAATCAGAGGCGCCTTGCATATTTGGAAGCGAGTTGCCGGAAAACAATATGGATCGTCATTAGATTTTTAAATTCGCGATGGCGCTTAATTTTCTAAGGGCGAAAACTCACATTTTGAGCAATAAAATGCCGACCGTCTGTGTAAAAATTGGACATTTGTTGAATTAGAGCCGCATTATTTGACCATCCGAGCCCCATTCGGCCGTAGCGGCGCCTTTTCGCTCCCTAAAATTCCATTGCTTGATAAAGAGGGAGTGCGGAAGGCGATGTTGTCATTCGCATAACAAGACGGCCTGTAAAAAAACGGCGGGGCTACCACCCCGCCATTACAAGCCTAAAGCATTAGACGAAAGGAACCGACAATGCTGTATAGACTACACAAACTTTTGAGCCTTAAATCACGTTCTGTCAAGACAGGCGTCGCCCTTCCCCTTCTCCTTGGGGGCTTAGCGTTTACGCCTATGTCTGCATTCGCGCTGGACGTTACTGTAACAGAGTACAATGTCAGGTTTGATCGGGCCTCCATGCAAACAGCTGACGGTATTGCGAGCGCATATCAAAAGCTTGAAAAAAAGGCTAAGCGGGCGTGTTATTTCGGGCGAAACGTCAATGATGAGGGCGAGCTCATTTCGAAAGAAGACTGTGCCTCTGATCTTTTGGAACAGTTCGTCCAAAGCGCCTCTCTTGAAGCTTTAAGCGAGTATCATATCGCCAAGACAGAAAGCAAAGAGTAAACCCTCTTTCCTTTCGTAAGAATAAAAAGAGCCGCCCGCAGGCGGCTCTGTTTTTTTAAAGTAGTCTTCGCGTAAAAGAATTACGCCGGAACGAAGTCTTCCATCTCCCGCGCTTCTTCAAAAGCCTCACGCATAATCGCTATCGCTTCGCGAACATGATCTTCGGTAATTATAAGCGGCGGAGCCAAGCGCAGAACATTATCACCGGCAGACCCTCCTAGCATGCCTCTATCGAGCAAGAGGCCGCGAACTTCTTTGGCGGGCTTTTTAAGCTTCATACCGCAAAGCAAGCCTTTGCCGCGAAGCTCTTCCACAACATCAGGGAACTCATCCTTAAGCCCCTCAAATTGTTGCTTGAGGAAGTTAGACACTCGAACAACTTGATCCAAAAATTCCGGCTTGGAGATTTCGTCCCAAACCGCAATACCAACAGCCGTTGCCAGTGGGTTGCCGCCATAGGTCGAGCCGTGCGTACCCGGGACCATGCCGGCCGCAACGTCTTCGCGCGCGATACAGGCGCCAAGCGGGAAACCGCCGCCCACGCCTTTGGCCACGGCCATAATGTCGGGTTCTGCGCCTTCGGCCCATTGATGCGCGAACAGCTTGCCCGTCCGTCCCGCGCCGCATTGCACTTCATCATAGATAAGCAGAATGCCGTGTTCGTCGCACAATTCGCGTAAACCGCGCAAGCAAACCTCTGGAAGCGGGCGCAATCCGCCCTCCCCTTGGACCGGCTCCACCAAAATGGCGGCCGTCGTCTCGGAAATGGCAGCTTTGAAAGCCTCATGGTCTCCAAATGGCAGATGGACAAAACCGGGCAAGGACGGGCCGAAGCCTTTTAGATAATTTGGATTGCCGCCCGCATTGATCGTTGCGAAAGTTCGCCCATGAAAAGCGCCAGAGAAAGTGATGATATCATAGCGGTCTTCGTCGCCGCGGTCGAAATGATATTTGCGCGCCGTTTTCATCGCGCACTCCAGAGCTTCTGCGCCGGAGTTTGTAAAAAAGACTTTGTCTGCGAAAGGAAGCGCCGCGCAATATTTCGCGGCGAGCTCTTTGGCATTCGTTAACTGAAACATGCCTGAGAGATGCCAGACTTTGTCGGCTTGTTCTTTCAGCGCCGCTTTCGGGGCGGGATGATTGTGCCCAAGACAATTGACGGAAATCCCGGCAATGAAATCCAGATATTTCTTGTCGTCGGCTGTGTAAAGATAGGCGCCCTCTCCGCGGACAAATTCTTGCGGGGGTGGGGCGTATGTATTGTAGAGGTGGTCACCTTTGGCCATTTTATGCTCTTAAATTATGACTTGATCCGCCAGCCTGCGCGAAGCACCAACAGGACGGTAATGAACAGCACGATATTGATTGCGGAAATAAAGGCAACACCGATTGCAATATTGCTGTCAGCCTCGCCCAGAAATCCATAACGAAATCCATCAATGACGTAGAATAATGGATTGCCTAAAATCAAAGTCTGAAAAGTCTCGGGCAGAACGTCAATCCGGTAAAATGTTCCCGACAGGAAAGAAAGCGGTAAGATGATGAACTGGTTTACCACGGCAAGTTGGTCGAACTTTTCTGCCCACATGCCGGATAACACGCCGACCATAGACATCATGAGCGCCGCGGAAACACTAAAGAATATCACGGCCCAGAAATGGATCGGCATCAGCGGCGCGAAGAAAGCCAAAGCTATGCCCGTAGAAATTGCCACCAAAATCCCGCGAGTCGCCGCTCCGGTTATCCAGCCAATGGCCAATTCGTAAAAGGAAAGCGGCGTCACGAGCAAGTCGGTCAAATTGCCCATAATCTTGCCCTGCATGACCGAAGAAGAGCTGTTCGCCGACGCGTTGTTTAGCACGCCCAGCATGATCAGTCCTGGCGCCAAGAAAGCAATAAAGGCATCTGGGTCGTCTCGTAATGCGGCGAACGCAAGAACAAACACGGTCATGTAAAGCAGATTGGAAATAATAGGCGCCAGCAAGGTCTGCGGCGCAATCCGCAAAAACCGGAGGCACTCTTTTTTATAGAGCGTCCAAAGCCCCATCCAATTTATGAACCCGAATTTCCGAGCGGACGGAGCAGACGACGTGTGGAGAGAGGACATATCAGACATGGGTGGGGTCTAGGCGGGAATGGCAGCAAGGGCAATCAAGGATTCGCGGGAAGACGCAGGTTTGAAGCGATTGCTCCCTAACGTAAGCTAGGGAATACTTAGAAATGCGCCTCTCAGCGCTAGCGACTTAATTTGAATTGGATAAATCCATTTCCTTAACCGCTTTCAACAAGGTTTCCTGGGTGTTGTACCCCGTTTTCTGGAATATATTTTTAAGGTGCCACCTGACGGTCTCATAGGTCACCTGCGATTGCAGAGCGGCCTTTTTGAGATCACTGGTCTCCAGCAGCGCTATCAGAGTGCGGCATTCTGATTTGGTGAGTTGGTAGATTGCAGAAAAGATTTCACAATTGGAAGTGTCGATATTTTCTTCCAGCCGGGAGGCATAAAGCATGACTGTGTCCTGCGCATCGGACAGCCAGTCTATCAGTTTGGGCCGAGGAGAAATAGTAATTTGAATGAATGGGTTTCTTTCAATGTCAGAAGGAGAATCTACTCGAATACGGCATTGCGAAGATATGCCATTTCTAGCGCGCTTTATTGTTAAATCGAGAAACTTTACCAAGGCTTCGCTTCGAGGTCTTAAATACTCCCCGTTCCAGCCCAGAAAGTCATTTCCCAGTAATACGTCCAGCGGGTCGCCGCTCAGGGGTTTAGTCTTTAAATCCGGTTTGATTAGCAACGCGCAATCTCGCCTCCCGATATCAGCGCTGAGCTTACCTGAAACTTTGACCGCGTATTGATAGGCTTCTGTTAAGTGCGGAAGCAAGGCGCCCATGTTTTCAATATCTGACGTTTCGAAAAGTTGATTTTTGAAACTCCGATGGATGCTTATTGCCTGGCGCCCTGAACCAGGTGTATCCATAATAACGGAATGAAGACTATCCAATTGGTCTCCTGCGCGGGAAATAACGTTAAAATACTCTGTGTGCTTTATATCCTCATTCCGAACATATTGCTGTCCTGTTCTCGTTTGTCCGGGCAAGGTCAGTTTCGAAAAGGGCATACGGGGATCGCTTCCATTAAACCCTTTATTATATTTCATTACTTTCGATAGGTCGTGATTATAAGAAACGGTGGAACTGTAGGGCTTCCCATGATGGGCCGAGAGCATCATGGCGCGGTCGCCTTCCAGCCAATCGCAAATATTGCCCAATAGTATGTCCCACGGAAGCTCCCCCATCGCCGCATCGCGGCATTGAGACTTCAAATATTGGAGGGTTAAACGTTTTCTTTTCATCGACCGTTATAGATGTTTTCCGACCCAAGTCATAAATGTAGTGCCGTGTGCGTCCCTATTTACCGAAATCGATAAGTTTTGTCGAACTTCGGGCCCGAAAATTACAATGTTTTGCTTTCTAAAAAAGACTTTTGCACGCAATTTAAGATATAAAACAGCTATATTCGTAATTTTGGCTGTTTTAAGTGCCTAACGCCACCCGAACGGGTAGGGTTTCGCGGTGTAACTCCTTTAAGACAGCCTAACGGGGCAAGTTGGTTCTGCGGAGTTTCTATTCTGTAGAACCAACACATTTTGTCGCAACAGAGAAAAGCCCGGTTCCGTCTACAGCGAGTTCGACCATTTCTCGACAACCATTTGGCAAAATTCAATCCCCCTCAGTTCTGATGCAACAGTTCCCAGCGGTGAAAATTATCTAGCACCATTAATTTCCTAAACTTAAAATCAAGCATTTTGGCGGATAATCTCAACTTTCATCGACCTCCCGACAAAGGGGGCCGATAAAGGCTCGCCCCTCCAACCTATTCATGTCTCACGCTTGATATTAATATCTCTCTGCGGGAACGGGATTTCGATGTTGTTTGCCGTGAGAGCCGCGTTGATTTCTGAGTTGACGTCATGCGTGGCCGGCAAACGCTGAAAGACCGCCGAAACGAACATCCGAATTTCAAAGTTAAGTGAACTGTCTCCGTGAGCCATAAAAAAGACCGTCGGAGGAGGATCGCTTAAAACATCCGGATGCGCCTCCAATACGTTTGTCAAAATTTGCGTAACCTGCTGAATATCCGAACCGTAAGCGACACCAATATTGATGATGATGCGTGTGACCGCGTTGTTCAGCGTCCAGTTGGTCACCTCCCCTGTAATAATCGCCTTATTCGGTAGTAAAACCTCGCGATTGTCAAAGTCTGTGATCGTCGTCGCACGAATTTTTACGTTATTGACGGTTCCGGTGAGATTGTTGATGGTTACTACGTCGCCCACCCGCACTGGACGTTCAAAAAGAATAATGATGCCCGAGATGAAATTGGCTATAATTTCCTGTAGACCAAACCCGATACCAACGCCGAGCGCGGCGACGATCCATTGTAGCTTTGACCAATCAAGGCCGAGCAATGCCAAAGAAACAACGGCGCCAGTCCCAATTAATATATAGCCCGCAATTGTCACCGTGGCGTAACGCGTGCCAGAATCTAAGTTTAAACGGTCAAAGGCCAGAAGTTCTAAGATCGCTTTTACATTTCTCGCCGCAATGAGCGAGCCGACTAAGATCAAAGTCGAAACGAGAACGTGCGAAAGAGTAACAGAACGAGTTACGTCTTCGCCGTTGACGGTCCGGCTTTGTTGCCAGAGCGTGATGTCTTCTGCGATCCCTAGCGCAGGGAGAAGCGGGCCCCATAATTTCCAGAGCCCGTAAAGAAACACCAGAATAGATAGGGTGAACAAGGTTTTTCGAATTTGCATGGAAAGCGAGACAGAATCCACGGGTTCGGGCGTAGAAGGTCTTGCTTCGCCGCTTTGGTCCGCTTCGGATTTAGCCTGATGTTCCACAAGGCGTTGATGTCTCCGCCGAGCAGCCCTTGAGAGCAAATATCTGTCATGTGCCACGTTAATTGTTCGAAGTAACAATCCGTATAAAATAGAAATTGTTAGCCCTAAAATTCCGGTTCTGAAAATTCGGATCTGGAGTTCAATAGCGGTATCAAAATACCCGATTAAAGGGGCTAGCCCGACCACTAAGGGGATAAGAACAAGTATAGGGAAAATGGACGTGATGCGCGGAGAAGCAGAAGTCTCCATAACAATAGAAGCTGCGACGCCGCCTTTTGGCCGAAAGAACAAATACGCCATCACAGAAATAGCCACGGAAACGCAAACGAAAGCTATAAGTGCGAGGCCATACCTTAAGCTTGGTTCGTTCTCATATAACCCCATAGCCAACAGAAATGTCATGACCGAAACAACGGGCGTGAACCACGCTAAGTGTTTGGACAATGAATTTCTCGCTTGGTCGCTCCACCCTAAATGCGCGCCCAAAAGACCGTCATCCCCACATATTACTTTGAAGGTGAAAAGGATAAAGAAGAGCGATCCAGTCGACGTCAAAGCGGCGCTTAGGGCTTGAGTGAAATTCGGTGGGGAGTCAGAAATGAATAATATTGACCCTGCACTCACTAAGATAAGAGCCAGCGGGGCGGCGATAAGGAAAGAAAGAATAAGCGCAAAGGGGGTCACCAAAAACCCATCGGACCTTTCACCTTTTGTACTTTTACCGACACGCTCGGCAAGGGACGATAGCTGCCTTTTCATTGAAGATCGCAACACCCATAGGAGCAAGGGGAAACCCAACAAGTAAAAAAATGATAAGGGCGATTTTATAAGTTCATTTTTAAAAACTGTTCCGGCTGATTTCCAGTTAGATGGACTTCCAATATAGACCAAACCCGTTGGTATGTTTTTCAACGCCATCAAGGGCGATGAGTCATTTGTTCGCAACCAAATAAGGCGTCGATCCAAACGCGTTTCGACGCTCTCGGTTAATTGGATCGTTTCTCGCGTTACAACCACTGTTTTCGCACGGCGTTCCAAATCAATCCGCGCAGCGTCAATAAGGTTGACGAGTAATTCCCGGCGCAATGCCTGTAAGTCTTGAACAAGGTCAGGATATTTTTCAGAGAGTATAAAAGCGGAGTTGGCATCTGGGAGCTGAGTCATAAGGAACTCCCCACCTGGCTGCATTGAACGCCCGATAAGTTGCAATCGATCTTCCCAAAGTATTGTTCTAAGTTGCAAGTCCGTCCGAGTCGCCTCGCTCTTTTCCAAGGACAGTTCCATGGCATCCGTATCCGCTAAACCGGATTTGACTCGGCGCAAAAGCCCGGCCGTTTCATCTGATAATTCTTCTGCCGCTAGAACGCGTTCAACTGTTGAGCTAGAGGTAGAAACTCGCTGATAAACTTCATTCATCTGAGAAGATATATTTCCCAATGTCGCCGTATTCTGGGTAATCTCCAAGAGCTTATCCGCCAAACGACTAGACTCTTCTGCAATGGCTATAAGGCCAGGTGAAGTTGATTGCGCTCTCTCGACTTGTTCTTTTGCCCTGATCGCAATTTGCTGGGAGGATAAAACTCTATTTTCGCTCACCGATAGCTTCAATCTCGCAACATAGGTTTGAAGTCGGTCATATTTGGCATTGGTTAGTTCAATTTGGGCTTCCGTTATACGTTGTCTTGCCGGAAGGGTGGAAAGCTCAGTCTGCAGCGTCAGGATTTTTTGCCGCAACTCAGTGTTCTTAGCTTGTGTCGCCAGAGTTTTGACGGTGTCTTCACTCTCAGGAACATTTGCAGTTTCATCCCGCTGAGCTTGCAGTCGAAAAAGTTCCGTCGAAATAAGGTTTGCGCGGTTTCCCTGAAACGTTTTTTTGGCGTCCAATTGATCCAAGGTGTTGCGTGTTTCCAACAGCTCACTCTCAGACTGATTAAGCTGCTGGGGACGCTCATCAATATTGGCTGGCAGTAATTGAACCGGTGCCCCTTCCAGCTCTTTTAGTTGTTGATTTATACTCGCCAGTGTCGCTTCTTCGCCCTCCGCAGCTTGTTTATAAGACTGGGCCTCTGCCTCGAGTTCCCTTGCATTTTCCAAAAGCTGCTGAGCAGCCCGAAGCTCTTGTTCCCGGGCGGTTTTAGAAGGAGAATCCGCTTGGGTTTCTAGAGCCGTAAGGGCCGTCTCAATCTCGGAGCGCAAGCTATTGTTAGAGTGAGAAAATGCAGGTAAATTCGCACATATGCTGAGCGCAAAGCAGAGTATAAAAATAGAGAAATGAACAGACTTTTTCATAACTTAGCTTTTGGAACGTCAGAGCGTTGAAAGCAAAATATATATTGTCAGCTCTCGTTCAACTCTTTGAAGTTTAAACCTAATTTATCTGTGACTGTTTTTAGAATTTCTATGCGCCGACTTACAGTTTCGGGAATTCCAAGCTTTGCGCGTCTGTAACCAGATACCTCTGCTTCCAAATCCATCCACAGCTTATCGCAATACTATATATTGAATCTTGTGGAGAACTACCTCCCCCATCTTGTGGTCTAGCTCTCAGTAGATACGATATATTGAGGATAAGGCGTAAAAACCTTAAGAAGAACACTATATATAGTGTCAGCGGCCTTTCGGCTGGCACATAGGCTAATAAGGGACCTGAATTATGGCTTGGACTGAGGACCGCGTTGCGACTTTGACAAAATTATGGGCCGAAGGATTATCGGCCAGCCAGATCGCCAAGGAGCTTGGCGAAGTGACACGTAACGCTGTAATTGGCAAGGTTCACCGCCTTGGTCTATCTGGCCGCGCAAAACCGTCTCGGCCTAAACGTAAAACGACGAAAAAAGCAGCGACGGGAACGACGCCTGCGCCAAAGCCGCGCGCGCCGCGCACGCCGTCGGCGCCCCGCACACCCGAGCAGATCGTGGCCGCTGCCGCCGTTCCGGCCCCGCCTCCCCTAGAAGCCAAGAAAATGTCTAATGGGGAATTTGCGACAATTCTCACCATTACAGATCATATGTGCAAGTGGCCAATTGGTGACCCCTCCAAATCCGAATTTCGTTTCTGTGGCCGGAAAACAGAGGAAGATGAGCCTTATTGCGTGGCCCACTCTCGTGTAGCTTATCAACCGAGCCGCCGCCGAGGGTCGTCCAGTAATACCAAGGCCATTGGCCCGAACCCAACCTCTCGAAAACGCCTGCGTTAGACCATAAGAATATTGGAAAAGGCGCCTCAACGGCGCCTTTTTTATACCTGCTCCTCAAGGTATTCATCGAGCCAAAGCCCCAAAACGCGACATTTTTCCAAGCTCTCTGATCACTTGGTTTTTGAAAGCCTTTTTCTGAGTGATATAGCTGACAACTTCATATTCTACCTGATCCGCATCATAAAAATAAAAGCGCCGCCCCGGTTCATAATCTCCGTAATTTCTTGGTATGAGGCCTTCTGCAACAACACGTTTTTCAACGGCGTTCAAATCTTCAACGACCAAAGCGATATGGTTAAGCCCTCCTCGTAAATTGTATGTCTCTATAGCCCCCTCTTGAATGCCGCCCGGGCTATAGAGGGCAAGGTAACTATGATCATTACCGACATGGACGGTATAACCACTGCCGAGGCTAGGCCCCTCCCACCTTATATCCCACCCAAATAATCGGTGGAGCATAGACGCCGTTTTTTTAGGGTCCTCGACTGTTATATTTACATGTTCCAATGTTGCTTTTTCCATGGCGTTTTTCCTTCTCTTGTCATTAACGCCGTTTAAAGCTACGACCTCAAGTTAAGTTGAGGTCAAGCGCAAAAATGAAAAAAGCCAAAAAAGTCATTTCGATCGGCAAAATAGCGAAAAGGACAGGGGTCGCCGTCTCCGCCATTCGGTTTTACGAAGAAGCTGGGCTCGTAACGCCCGAACGGAATAAAAGCGGACAACGCGTATTTGAATCGTCTGACATACGCCGTATATCCTTTATCATCATTGCACAAAAACTAGGGTTTTCGTTAAAGCAAATAAAAGCCCAGATGGATATTTTACCAGACGGGCGAACACCTTCACTCAAAGACTGGGAAAAGATTAGTCAAAGTTTCAGCATTGACATTGAAGACCGTATTCTTGCTCTCACGCGCCTCAAGGAAAAGCTAACAGGCTGTATGGGGTGCGGGTGTTTGTCCCTGTCGCACTGCGCCTTGTACAATACTGACGATATGGCCGCACAAAGCGGGACCGGGCCACGTTACCTTTTGCAAAAGAAACAAGCGAAACAAATTAAAGTGGATTAAAGGGAACAGAATGCTATAGGTAGCGTATAAACTTCACCCAATGAGGGGTGAATTAAAAATAAGGGGACACTCAATGTCTGATAATAACGGATCCGGAAAAGGGATATATTTCATCGTCGGCGCACTTGTCATCGCCGTACTTGGTTTAGGCTATATGTATATTAGTGGCCAATCTGCAGACGAGCCTGATTTGGCGATTGAAGTCGATGAAAATGGTATTGATGTCGACTCTAACTAGGTCGACCCTCTCTAAGATTTAGAAATAACTTCTAGAAACGCTTCGCCAAACCTGTCGAATTTCGTTTCTCCAACGCCCGATACCTCTAGCATATTATGTCGGTGGGTCGGGCGTTTTGCTACCATATCCATTAAAGTTGCATCTGAAAATACGACAAAGGCCGGTTTCCCGAGTGCCCGCGCTATCTCCGATCGAAGCGCCTTAAGCTGAATGAGCAAAGATTGATCCTTATCAGACAAATCAGTCTGTTTCTTGGCTTGCGCCGTACGCTCGGCGCGGCGGGTGGATTTGATCGGTGGTCTCATGTGAAACTCGCCCTGCCCCTCAATCATTGCCTCCGCCTCGGGGGAGAGTGTCAGAGCACCGTAACGGGAAATATCCATGCCCAGTAGACCCCGCGCTACCGCTTGGCGAATAAGCGCTTGCAAAAAAGCCTTCCCGCTCGATTCCGCCCGCCCAAAGCTCGGCAAATTATCATGATTGAATTGTTTGATGCGGTCGGTGTCTTCACCGCGGGCGACCGCCACGATATGGGTCGTCCCAAAACGTTGACCCGTCTGAGCAATGGACGCGAAAATGGCCCGCGCCGCAGCCGTGGCTTCAACCTGTTCCGGCGGGTTAAGACAGTTATCGCAATTCCCACAGGGCGCGGTTGTTTCGCCAAAGTAATTCAGCAGGGCCTGACGGCGACAGCCGGACGTTTCGCAATATCCAATAAGCGCATCCAGACGCTTAAATTCGCGCATTTGATGATCCCGATCACTCCCGTCATTGGTAATAAACTGACGGCGCAAACGAATGTCATCCAAACCAAATAGAAGCGCCGTCTCCGCTGGGAGGCCATCCCGACCTGCGCGACCGATCTCTTGGTAATAAGCTTCCATCGAAGACGGCAAATTTGTATGATAAACGAAACGAATATCCGGCTTGTCTATACCCATTCCGAAAGCGATTGTTGCGACCATTATAATGCCGGGCTCGGCCATAAACCGGTCAAGGTTTTCGAACCGATCTTCGGAAGTCATACCCGCATGATAAGGCAAGGCCGTATAGCCCGCATCATTTAAAGACTTTGCGTAAGTCTCTGTATTCTTACGGGAAAGGCAATAGACAATTCCCGAATTACCTTTTTGATTGATCAAAAGATTATTTAATTGCCGAGGCCGATTATCCACGGGAAGGACAGTCAGAGACAGATTGGGACGATCAAACCCGTGCACGATAATTTTGCCACGTCGGCTGAATAATTGCTGCGCGATGTCTTCGCGCGTAGCGTCGTCCGCCGTCGCTGTGAAGGCGGCAAAATTACTCTCGGGAAACAAGTTATGGAGTCGGGTCAAGTCGGCATACTCGGGACGAAAAGCGGGGCCCCATTTAGACACGCAGTGCGCTTCGTCCACGACAAACAAGGAAGGGTTCAAGGCTTTCATTGCGGATAACATCCGCCCGGTCATAAGCCGCTCAGGCGAGACATACAGTATCTTGCTCCTGCCGTTTGTGACGTCTCGCCACTGAGCAATATTCTCTTCGCGGCTTTGGCTAGAGTGAAGACAGGAGGCTGCAATGCCGTTCGCTCGTAGGCCTGCGACCTGATTATCCATCAGCGCCACAAGGGGTGAGACAACAATGGTCGGGCGCGGCAAAATTTGCGACGGCACTTGATAGCAAAGTGACTTCCCGGCCCCGGTCGGCATAACGGCCAGAACGGGTTCTCCTTTCAAAACGCCTTGAATTATATCCTCCTGTCCGGGACGAAAGTCGTCGAATCCGAATGTGGATTGCAAGATATCAAGAGGAGTCGGCATGGCTTGCGTGGTCATAGATTTATGCGCCGGTCTTGCAAGAGCCTTTTCTCATCTTCAGCTCCCCTCTGGCCCTAGACTAAGGTGCAAACTGCGCTGATTTAACCCTCGCCCGAGCGTCTCGTTCGCGTTAAAGCCCCCCTTAAATTATTTGACCCCGTTATTGAAAGGTCAGGCAAACGTGTCAGACGAACAGGATATCGATATATCCCGCAGCAGCGGGGCCGCTCTTACCGCGCAAATCGAAGACGACAAGACTAAGAGGGGTAAAGCCAAGAGCATAAAGCCGCTGCGGCAGCTCTGGCCGTTCATTGCCCGCTATCCCCTCACCCTTACCTTGTTCTTGATCGCTCTATTGATTGCAGCCGGACTAAACCTCGCCTTGCCGTTGGCAGCCAAAGTGATAATTGATTGTGGCTTTATTGGTGATACAGAGCCCTTGGCATATTGTAGCACCTACGCCTTGGGTGGTAATGTTGAAAGTCTGACACCCTATTTCGGGTTCGCTATTGTTATCGCAATCACCTTAGCCATTTTCAGTTCAGCACGATTTTATTTCATTAGCATGTTGGGCCAGCGCGTTATTGCTGACATCCGCAAAGCGGTCTTCGGCAAACTTACCCGCCTTGATCTCACCTTCTTTGAAACCTTGCGAACAGGGGAAGTTCTGTCCCGTCTGACGACTGACACCACGCTGATCGAAACCGTTATTGGGTCTTCGGTGTCATTTGCTCTCCGTTCGGCTGCGGTGACCATTGGGGCCATTTTGTGGATGTTCTTTGTCAGTTGGGAGCTAACCTTGCTGGTTCTCCTTATTGGCCCCATAATACTTGTTCCGGCTATATTTATCGGCAGGTCTATCCGAAAGCTCTCCATGACTAGCCAAAACAATCTGGCACACGCCTCTGCCCGGGCCGGAGAAGCTATCGGCGCGATTGCGACCGTGCAGGCCTTTACGAGAGAGGCTTATGAGCGGAAGTCTTTTGATGTCGCAGTCGAAGACACCTTCAGCGCAAATAGAAAACGGATATTTGTTCGATCAATTATGACACTCGTTATATTTGGGGTTGGCCTGACAGGCATGGTAGGCGTTCTCTGGTACGGTGCCAAGCTTGTCAGCCAGCCTGGCTCAGACATGACTGGTGGCTCAATTGCCCAATTCATATTTTTGGCTATTACGGCGGTCTCAAATGTCGGGTTTCTCACAGGAACATGGACGGAGCTCCTCCGTGCGTCAGGCGCAACAGAACGGGTCATGGAGTTATTGGGAGAAGACCCCGCTATACTGGCACCATCCGAATCCAGTGACTTCAATTCTGCAACGGGCGCAATCGCTTTTGAGAATGTCACCTTTGTGTACCCGTCCCGTCCGACCGAGAGAGCATTGCAAAATGTTCAATTCAACATTCAGGCCGGAGAAACCGTCGCTCTGGTCGGCCCGTCCGGGGCAGGAAAATCCACCGTCTTCCAGCTCTTGTTACGCTTTTACGATGTTCAATCCGGCGAGATTAAGTTAGACGATCTGCCAATCACCCAAATGTCCCCGCAAAATCTGCGTGAGCAATTTGCTATTGTGCAACAAAACACGCCTCTCTTTTCCGGGACTGCTTTGGAAAATATTCGCTATGGTCGAGAAGGCGCGACAGATAACGAAGTTATTGCCGCCGCTAAGGCTGCCTTTGCGCATGAGTTTATCGAAAAACTGCCTGAGGGTTATAAAACCGACCTCGGCGAGTCTGCGGTCACTCTTTCGGGCGGACAAAGACAGCGTCTCGCCATTGCAAGAGCGATTTTACGCGACGCGCCTATATTGCTTCTAGACGAGGCGACCAGCGCTCTTGACGCCGAAAGTGAGCGCGCCGTTCAATCCGCTTTTGAAGCCATGTCCAAGACCAAAACGACATTAGTTATCGCCCACCGTTTGGCAACTGTGTTAAAGGCCGACCGGATTATTGTCATGGATGAAGGCAAAATTGTCGAAATCGGCACACATGAAAGCCTATTGGCCCAAGACGGCCTTTACGCACGTCTCGCCGCGCTACAATTTACGTCAAGCTAGAGCTTTAAAACCTAAAGGCCGTGACCTTTTACGAGCGTTGGCACGCGCGCCAATATGTCAGCAGATGTCATGTAAAGGACGTTCCCGTCAGGGCCGCCAAAAGTTACGTTGGCAACGGGCTTCCCTGTCTGGATGAGGCCTAAACGTTCACCTTCGGGCGAGATCATTAAAACGCCGCCAGGCCCCGTAGCATAAAGGCGGCCTTCTATATCAACCGCCATACCATCGGCATTACCGCGCACTCCGGCCGCAATGTCCTCTGTGGCGTCCAACAAGACTGCGCCGTCTCCAACCGTGCCGTCATCCGCAACAGGGTATGTTTTCCATATTGTATCTTCGGGGTCAGAGTTGGCAACATAAAGCGTTGAACCGTTCGGTGACAAAATAATTCCATTAGGGCGAGTTAGCTTATCATCAATCAGCGTGACGTCTCCGCCGGGCGTGTAAGCATAGACCCCATTGAAAGAGATCTCTTTCGCTTCAGAGTCGTTCCCTTCAGCCAATCCATAAGGCGGGTCCGTGAAAAATATCGCTCCGGACTTATGAACAACCGCGTCATTCGGACTATTAAACTTTTTGCATTCATACTTATCCACGATCAGGCGCTTGTCTTTTGTGTCGAGGTCCATTGCATAAAGACCGCGTTCGCCGTGGCTGGGCAGCAAAATTTCATTTTCGCCGTACCGGATTAGGCCATTCGCCCCGGGCGACCCCATCCAATTTGGTTTCTCACCCGCAAAGCCGGAAGGCTCTAAAAACTTGGTTAGCCCCTCACCGTCCTTATAGCTCCAGATGATATTTCCAGGAACGTCTGTGAACAATAAACGCTCGTCTTCAGCGATCCAGACCGGGCCTTCTGACCATCCAAAAGACCCGCCAAGGTTTTCAATTTTAGCGTCCTCGGCAATGATACCCGGCGCGTTCATTTCGATAGAACCGATATAATTTTCAGAATTTGATTGCTCCGTCTCGAATGCCTGCCCCTCGGTCGAAGCAGGCGGTTCAGGAGGCTGGTTGTGTTCCTCATTACTACAAGATGCTAGGATAAGAGTTGAAGCGGCGAGCAGGAAGAGTTGTTTCATTTTTTCAGTACCATGGCGGCGGCGCCGTAAAGAGCGACAAAATGTGCTTTAATAAGCCTTACCGGAATCTCTTTCACAAACCAAGATCCATGGCCTCTCTCCCGAAAACGGGTTTTGAATTCTGATTCATCCAGAAATGGAGAGACGTGCCTAGAGACACCGCCACCAACCACGATCCCTCCGGACGCCCCCATTGTCAGCGCCGCGTTTCCGGCAAATCCGCCGAGAATATTGCAAAAGGTAATGACGGCTAAACGGGAAACGGATTTGGGATTGGCTTCGGCAGAGGCGACGATTTCGTCCGGCTTGCGGCAGAGACAATCTTCTCCGCGAATTGAGCAAATTGCTTTGTAGAGACGCAGAAGGCCGGGCCCGGAAACAAGACTCTCGACGGACACATAAGGCATTTCTTTTAGCTGATGAAGCAATACTTCGCGTTCGAGATCGCTTTGCGGAGAAAAGCTGACATGCCCTCCTTCGGTTGGCAAAATGCGCAGCGGGTTTCCCGGAACAATCAAAGAGATGCCAAGTCCGGTTCCCGGGCCAAGGACAGCTACCGGTTTGTTATAATTGACCTTTCCAGGCATAAGAATATCAAACCCATCATCTGGCACTACGGTCGCCCCATTGGCCATCGCGACAAAGTCATTAAGAACGACCACAGTTTCAAACCCGAATGTCCTGCGCAAATCGTTTTCCGAAACGATCCAATCAATATTGGTCATTTTGATTTCATCATCGAATTTCGGGCCAGCAAAAGCAAAAGCAGCCTTAGTCGGTTTTACGCTCTGGTTCTCCAGATAAAACTTCACAGCCGTATTGAAATCAGGGAAATCTTTGACAGAAAAACGCTCTGAATGATGAAGGTCTATTGTGCCTTGAGCGCTAAGCTCTGCGAAGGCAAACCGACAATTCGTCCCCCCAACGTCTCCGACAAGTATCGCATTACTCATCCGTTAGGGTTCCTCAGATTTTGCGCCCAATGCGGATCCCCCAGGACTGACGCTCCGGCTTCGGCATTATCTGCACGAGACCTCATGGGTTCGAACATATTCATGCCCAGACCAGAAAGGTTTTCCGCTTTCGGCATGATAGCAGGCTCCCGGTCTCGTAGATTGTCCTCTGTGATGACTTCGACTTTTCCATTGGCGGCATCCAGGCGAACAATATCCCCCGTCCGAACTTTCGAAATTGGGCCTCCATGGAGAGCCTCAGGATGGATATGAATGGCAGAAGGTACTTTACCTGACGCGCCGGACATACGCCCGTCCGTTACCAGAGCAACATTGAAGCCTTTATCCTGAAGAGCGCCTAAAATCGGCGTCAACTTATGAAGCTCTGGCATGCCATTGGCCGCAGGTCCTTGAAATTGTAAAACAGCAACGAAGTCGCGTTCCAACTCTCCAGCCTTATGCATTTTGACCAATTCATTTTGATTGCAAATGACGATTGCCGGAGCTTCGACCAAATGATGCTCTTCTTCCACGGCTGAAATCTTGATCACGCCGCGCCCGATATTTCCTTCCAGCAAGCGCAGCCCGCCATCTTTGCGGAATGGTTTATCAACTGAAGAGACGATTTCGTGGTTCAGACTTTCTTTGGGGCCCTGACGATAAACAACCGGGTCCGGGTCAGCATGGGCATTTTTGATGGGCTCGCGCGTGTATTCATGCAAGCCGTCCCCTCCCGCCACAGTCGTGACATCCGTATTTAATAGCCCGGCCTCAATCAATTCATTGACCAGATAGGCCATCCCGCCCGCCGCATGGAAATGATTCACATCTGAAATACCATTCGGGTAAATCTTACAAATCAGCGGCACAGCGTGCGAGACTTCGGCGTAATCATCCCAGTTGATTATAATCCCGGCAGAGCGCGCAATTGCGGACAAATGAATGGTAAGGTTGGTAGACCCTCCGGTTGCCATCAACCCGACTAGACCGTTCACAATCGCTTTTTCATCAATGATGTTACAAGCGGGCGTAAACTCTTCCCCCATATTTGTAATCGCGACGAGACGGCGGGTCGTTTGCGCCGTAATCGCGTCTCGTAAAGGCGTGTTCGGATGAACAAAAGATGCGCCGGGCAATTGCATCCCCATGATTTCCATCAGCATCTGATTGGTATTTGCCGTGCCGTAAAACGTGCAGGTTCCTGGAGCGTGATAAGACGCGGATTCAGCTGCGAGCAATTCTTCGCGTCCCACTTTACCCTCAGCAAAGAGCTGTCTAACTTTGGCCTTTTCGGGATTGGTTATGCCCGACGGCATTGGGCCTGCCGGAGCAAAGATATGCGGAAGATATCCGTAACGTAAGGCCGCAATCAGCAGCCCCGGGACGATCTTATCGCAAACCCCAAGATGCATAACCCCGTCAAACATGTCATGCGAGAGGGCAATTGCGGTTGAATAGGCAATAACATCGCGTGAAAAGAGCGATAATTCCATTCCGTCTTGGCCTTGGGTGACCCCATCACACATGGCTGGAACGCCGCCCGCGACTTGGGCTGTCGCCCCGGCGCGGCGCGCGGCATGTTTAATTATAGACGGAAATGTCTCAAAAGGCTGATGCGCAGACAGCATATCATTATAAGCGGTGACGATGCCGATATTAGCCCATTTCGCGCCTAATATTTCTGTTTTCTCCAAGACTGGGCAAGCGGCGCTCGCATGGGCTACATTGCCTTCGGATAGACGCTTGCGGCGCGGACCGGGCCGCATATTTTGCTCGCAATCGCGTAGATAAGCAGCGCGAGTTTTTTTTGACCGCTCGATAATTCGGTCCGTTACTTTTTTGATCGTCGGGTTCATAATCTATGCTCCCTCATGAGTGAAAACATGGAGGCGGGCCTCGGCGGCGCGCAAAGTCGTAACAGGGGTTTCGTGGATTTCTTTATCCGCGCTCTTTTCCCAGACGGCCTTTTTTGCCCGCCCTGGAATTAATAAAAACACGTTATGAGCACGCATGACAACGGGAAGGCTCACCGTAATCCGATCATCAAAACCACTGCCTCCGCCCTGTCCCGAGGCGTCTTGCCAAACGAGTGAGTCAACGCCGCCAATTTCCAAGGCGGCATCAAGTGTTTCTGATCCCGGAAACCATGAGGCAGTATGGCCATCGGTTCCCATACCCATGACACAAACATCCAATGGCCCAGGAAAGGTGCTATCAAATATTTTCGCGATATCCGGAGCGGCGTTTTTGGCCTTTGGCGCGTCATTGACGAGCGGCACAAATGTAGCTGCAGCGGCGAAGTTTTGTAGCAATGATTCTTTGATAAAACTGGCATTGGAGCCGTCTGCCCCTTCTGGAACCCAGCGTTCATCCACCAGACTTACTGTTACATTTTTCCAATCCAACGGTGCGCGGCTCAATGCTTCATAAACAGGTTTGGGACTAGAACCGCCGGAGACTAGGAGACTCGCTTTTCCGCGTTTCAGTAGAGCGTCTTCTAACCGCACCCGAATGGCTTCTGCGGCCTCGCTTACATAATCCTCGGCATTGCTTGCGACGTGATAATTATATCCTGATGTTGGCATGTCTAAGCCTCCGACCAAGAATCGCCCAAGTCCATCAACATCTCGCTTGCGGCTTCAGGGCCGTCTGTCCCGGCAAAATAAGGGCGGGTAATCTGACCTGTTTCATCCCAAGCCTCTAAAACGCTGTCCACCCAACGCCACGCGGCTTCCACTTCGTCGCGGCGCATAAACAGGCTCAAATTGCCTCGTACCACATCCATCAAAAGACGCTCATAGGCATCCGGATATCGCACAGTAAAATTATCAGCATAGGAAAGGTTGAGCGGAAGCGTTTTCAACCGAAGTCCCCCTGCCCCCGGCTCTTTAATTTCCATGAACAAGCGCACAGCCTCATCTGGCTGCAACCGAATAACCAGCTTGTTGGCGTTTATTTTTGTGTCTCCCCCGAAAATAGAATGGGGAACAGATTTAAACTGTATAACTATTTCGGAACGGCGACTGCTCATGCGTTTGCCTGTCCGCAAGTAGATCGGCACCCCGGCCCAGCGCCAGTTTTTAATTTCGGCATGTATGGCCACAAAAGTTTCCGTCTTGCTTTCTTCTACATCTACATCGACAAGATAGCCGTTCACAGCTTTGCCGTGGACACGCCCATTCGTGTATTGCCCTCGAACTGTTTTCTCTTTGACATTCTCAACGGTAATACGCTCAAGCGCCCGTAATACCTTGATTTTTTCAGTACGCACATCATCTGCCCCCAAAGAAGACGGGGCTTCCATCGTTGAGAGGCATAAAAGTTGCAGCAGGTGGTTTTGAACCATATCTCGCAAGGCTCCAGCAGAGTCGTAATAAGCTCCGCGGCCGCTCACGCCGATATCTTCGGCCACTGTAATTTCGATATGTTCAATGGCGTTGCTGTTCCACAGAGGCTCCAGAAGGATATTTCCAAACCTTAAAACGAGTAGGTTCTGAACTGTTTCCTTGCCCAGATAATGGTCGATCCGGTAAATTCGATTTTCATCAAAAACCTGCGCAACCCCCTCATTAATTTCATGGGCAGAGTCAAAATCCGTTCCGATAGGCTTTTCTAAAACGACCCGGGATTTTTTATGCGCGAGCCCGGCTTTTTTCAGACCCTGACAAATCCCCGCGAACATAGAGGGCGGCATAGCGAGATAGAAAACCCGGATCAGTGAATTTTCATCATCAACAGCTTGGTCCAAATTCGACCAATCTGAATCTTTCAGCACATCAATCGATACATACTCAATTAGATTCGTGAATTGCTTCCAACTTTCCGGATCGAGCTTGTCGTCCTTTTCGAACTCGCAGTAATTTTCATGGATAATCTCAATAAATTCTTCTCGGCTGTGCTCACTACGCGACACTCCAATGATGCGGGAATTAGCGGGAACCTGTCCGTCTACAAATCGGTGATAAAGCGCCGGAAAAATCTTTCGACGCGCCAAATCTCCGGTCGCGCCAAAAATGATCATCTCAAACGGTTTTACAGGTACGAAGGTAGAACGCGGCGTTTCAGCCTCACTTTCCGTTTCCGTGTTGGACCGCTGGCTTTTCTTCTCAGTCACTGACATCTTCCCCTTATGTTATATACACAGAGATAAATCGAGTATGACAGCGCTGTCAAACCATTTGAAAGAATTAGCTGCCTTGAATAAGGGCGGAATCCCTAACCACAAGCTTAAAATCAAGGTTGTGCGTCGAGGCTGGTTTGTTTTTCAAGGCTGGATCCACCAAAACTTTTACGGCCTGATACCCCATCTCATAGATTGGTTGCTGAACCGTCGTGAGTTGGGGGAAAAGGATTTTTGCGAGAGGCGTATCGTCAAACCCGCAAACCGAGAGGTCATCGGGTACAGCTATTCCGAGTCGAGAAGCCACCGAAACAACGCCTGCGGCCATGTCGTCATTTGACGCGAAAATTGCCGTGGGGCAAGCGCTACGATTTCTCAAAAGTTCTTCAGCCGCCGTGACCCCTGAGCGAAAAGAGAAGTCGCCTTGTTTGACCTCATTGCGACCCACCGGCAAATCAGCGTTAGCCATCGCTTTGCGATACCCTTCGTAACGAAGTGCCGTGGCGCTATGTTCTATGTGGCCTTTTATAAATCCGATGGATTTGTGACCCTGCGCAATGAGAAACTCCGTCATTTCCTGAGCGGCTTGGATATCATCCATTTTAACCGAACTAATTCCGTTTTCCCTTCCAGACGGCGCGACCAAAACAAACGGAATTTTCATCGTTTCCAGAGCTTTCACAACCCCCGGGGAATCGCTAAGCGGTGGTGTTAAAATCACACCGTCGACTGGCAAGCGATGTAAGAGATGGCGAACCGCTTCTTCTTGGCTGGCCTCATCTGCCTCGTCGGTAAGATCTAAGGGTTCAGGAACCAAATGGTATCCGAATTTGCGGCACGCATCGATGGCGCCTGACTGAATTTTTGCAATGTAGTAAGGGCTAGGATTGTCATAGACGAGAGCCACAAGGTATGACCTTGAACTCGCCAGTCCCTTTGCCGCCAAATTCGGCGAGTAACGGAGCTCGGTGGCAACCGCGAGAACTTTTTCCCGCGTTTTTGTCGCCACATTAGGCTCGTTGTTGAGGACGCGGGATACCGTTTTCATCGAAACGCCAGCCACTTTAGCTACATCGGTAATAGTTGCTTTCATGGCCCTCTCATCTGCGTTCTTTCGCATAAGTAAAACGCAGCCTCGCTTTTCTTTAGAGTGAAACAGATTCGTCAAAAAATCAATAAAATGCGATTATATTCTCTACTAAAACGCCTAATTTCTGTATTTCTCCAATACCTAAAACGTAGATTTACTTTATCCTTGTTTGACAGCGCAAAAACGACTGCGTAGCTATTTTTCGAACACAGTTTTCAAAATGAAATAAGAGCTAACAATCATGACCAACCTCCTTAAAAAGCTTGAAGGCATCAATGTCGTGCCAGTGGTCACTCTGGACAACGCAAAAGATGCTGTCCCGCTTGCCATAGCGCTGCAAGCCGGCGGTATAAACGCTATTGAATTGACTCTTCGTACCGAAGCCGCGCTTGACGGAATAAGAGCCATCAAAGATGCAAACCTTGGTATTTTGCTAGGCGTTGGAACTGTCATTAATAAAGGTCATGTTAAGGCCTGCGCCGAAATTGGTGTCGACTTCATTGTCACTCCCGGGACCACCCCCACCCTGATTAAGGCCATAGCCGAAGCTGGAGTACCAGCCATACCCGGTATCAGCACAACCGGGGAAGCCGTTGCTATGATTGAGGCAGGCTATGATTTTGTGAAGTTTTTCCCGGCAGAAGCGAACGGTGGAATTAAGGCCCTGAGAGCAATTGGCGGTCCGTTAACACAATTAAAGTTCATGCCAACAGGCGGTATTAATCAAGGTCTAGTTCGCTCATATCTTGACGTTTCATCGGTGGTCACAGTTGGCGGATCTTGGGTCGCAGACAAGGGCAATCTGGCCGATAAGAATTGGGACGCAATTACAGAAAACGCAAAAATTGCTCAATCTCTATAAGCGAAATTTCATCTGCGTTTTTGGTATGATCAAATCAAAAAGCCCGGCCAATTGACCGGGCTTCTTTGCAACAAAATTTGAAACATTTAATTCAAGCAAACTGCCTGCCCTTCATTAGAGACCAATCTGACGTCAGAGATAGAAACCTTAATCGGATCGTCGCTTTCTAAAATGAATGGCGCCGCGACATATTCCATTTCCGACCCATCGGCAAAACAGGACAGCTTCACGGAGACATCAGTCCATTCGCCTTCCTTTAGAAATGAGGTCAGGTTTTGTGTCTCTTGACAGGTTCCCCCGCAGTCTGTTCCGAGCATAAGCTCTCCATTTATTGGCTCTTCAGCTCGCATCCGGATGTATACAGCCATATCTCCGGTATTCTGGCGTGAAAGATCAACAGGCGTTCCGCGAAGTTCAAATCGTGCATTGCTGTTTCCGGACCATGTCAGTGTCCGTATATTTTCCTGAACACCGTCATCAGCCGAGATAATAGACACTCCCTGCGCTGGAGATGTAGCTTTGGTTGTTTTGACCGTCGTTTTCCCGGTCTCATCGCTCAACACAATTGTCCATGGGAACACCGCTTTACCGGCTTTGAAAAATTCGGAATCATTTTTCGCAGAAAGCTCAATTCCCGCTTCTTCAGAAAGCTGCCCGACCTCTCCGGGCTGAGCGTAGGACAATCCGTAACCATAGGCAAAAAGCGGGTCATACGATTCGCCGTCATAATTCAGCGGAGTTTGAAGAGGCGTACGCGGCCACGAATAGGGTAAGACCCCTTTAAAGTCATAAGCTATATTCCCACTGCTTTCGCTAAAGAGAACATCTGCGGCATAGCCACCTTCAGAGCCCGGCAACCAAGCGGCAACGAATGCGTCAGAGGCATTGATTTCGCGGTTCATCCAAAGCGGGCGACCGGAGAGGAATATAGCAACAACAGGAATACCTTCTGCTTTATATTTCAACAGTCTGTTAAGGTCGGTGTCATCGCCCGGTTTGTAAGCAAGGGTATCAATGTCACCTTTAAATTCGGCATAAGGTTCCTCCCCGAAAACAACCATCGCGACGTCGGGTTTATCTGTATAGCTTCCGTCTCCTGACAGAGTTACGCTTCCTCCCGCAGCAACAACATGGCGTTTCACACCGTCGTAAATTGAGCTCCCCCCGGGGAAATCGGAATTCTCATTTCCGGTGCCCTGCCATGACAGTGTCCATCCTCCGGATTGTTTTCCGATATTATCAGCCCCATCCCCTGTCATAAGAACATTCAATGTAGGAGATAAAGGCAGAACACCGTCATTTTTTAAAAGAACCAAAGATTCACGCACGGCTTGACGCGCAACTTCTTTACTCTCCGGATCTTGCAAAAGATCATACTGGCCTGCCACGCCTCGGCTGCTTGGCTTACCGGCCTCGAAAAGTCCGGAGCGCAGTTTGACCCGCAAAATACGGCGGACGGCGTCATCCAACCTCGCCAGGTCAAGCAAGCCATTTTCAGCCTGTTTTAAAGTGTTTTCGAAAAGACCTTTCCAGCTATCCGGCGCCATATACATATCCAAGCCGGCATGAAGCGCGGCGGGGCAATCCTCTGTCGTGCAAGAGTCGATTTGCCCATGAGCGTTCCAATCTCCGACCACAAATCCGTCAAAGCCCATTCGCCCTTTCAGAACATCTGTTATTAGGCCTTTATGGCCCGTTAATTTTTCACCTTGCCAGCTTGAGAATGAAATCATTACAGATTGCACGCCGGCTTCCAGGGCAGCCGGATAGCCTGCATTGTGAATGTCACGAAGGTCTTCTTCAGTATCAACATTATCGCCCTGATCACGGCCTTGGATAGTACCACCATCGCCAATAAAATGTTTCGCAGTGGCAATTACGTGATCGCCCTTCAACCAATCATCGCTGCCGACCGGGCCTTGAATACCCTCAATTAATTCGCCCGCATAAGAAGCTGTTACCTCGGGATTTTCGGAATAACCTTCGTAAGTGCGGCCCCAACGGTCGTCTCGCACCACAGCAAGCGTAGGAGCGAAAGTCCATTCCTGAGCGCCGATTCGAATTTCCCGAGCCGTAATCTCGCCTATTTTACCGAGAAGTGACGGGTTTCGTGTCGCGCCCAATCCGATATTATGCGGGAAAACAGTGGCGCCGGGAATATTATTATGTCCGTGAACAGCGTCCGTTCCCCAGATCATCGGAATAAACGGCGTGTCGCCCTGATATGCATTTTTAGAGGCTTCATAAAATTCATCTGCGAGGGCAACCCAATCCGAAGCAGGCGAGCGATTATCTCCGTTCGGTGCCGAATTTCCGCCATTCAGAATGGAGCCCAGAGGGTATTTTTGGATATCTTCCGGAGTAATAGACCCAACATCAGCTTGGATCACCTGCCCGACTTTGTGACGTAGTGTCATTCGGGACATGATATCTGAGATCCGCTGCTCCATGGCCGGATCCAGACCTACCGGACTTTCAACCTTAGGCCAGATTCTGGGATTGACCTGCGCTGATTTATTGGATGCCGGCACCTGAACATCCGAATTGTCACTTCCCGTAGGAGTTTCGCATCCGGTTAAAACGAAAATTGCCAACAAACTGGCAGTAGTGTTGAGTAACAGGTGACGCATAATGGCCTCGAAATATAGAAAGCTTAAATAGCTAAGGTAGTTTCAAATTTTTCCAGCACATAAAAACTTTTTAGCGCGGATAACGATTATGAAAAAGGCCCGGGACGAGGTCGCGGGCCTTCAAATTTTTCTTGCGATGCCTTAAAAAGTAAAGCTACCAACAATCGAAACGCGGCGGTCATTTTCGAACCGCGAACGTAAGAAGCGATCCCCTTCCGGGTTAATCTGACTGGTTGTTTCCGTCACTTCCGACAGTAGGTTCACGCCCTGAACGCCCAATTGGAAATTATCCGTAAATTGATATTTAAACGAGGCATCCACCTGCCCAGTACTCTCGTTATAAATCGGCAAACGAGAAATTACGTCGAGTGTTGTGAGCAAGAAGTCTGATCGCCAGTTATAGGCGAGGCGCGCTTCTATTTTGTCGTTTTCATACAGACCCACAAGATTAACTGTGTGTTTGGAAAGGTTTTCCAAGCCTGACGGGGTAAAGGCGTCTGCGAAGTCTTGTTGTCCGCTAGCCCTGTTTATATCTGCCGTAGAGTTCGGGATCGCCGTTTGATCTACATAGGTATAGTTCGCCTGAAGTCCAAAGCCGCTGAAGAAGCCCGGCAGGAAGTCATAGAATTGCTGGTAAGCTAGCTCGAAACCTTTGATCTTACCATCTCCGTTGTTTTGTGGACCATTGTAACTTGCCCCTGCAACAACAGGTCCGCCAATAGAGCTACCGGGTGCGTCTGCCACAATGATAATATTTTCAATATCCTTGTAAAATGCACTGGCGGTGAATGATCCGACGTCGTTGAAGTAATATTCAAGAGACGCATCGAAATTATTAGACAGTGTAGGCGCTAAGGCCGGGTTCCCGCCTGAAACGACATAACGATTGAAAGTTACATCTGGTACGAACGTCGCCGGATCGGATCCAGGAGGCGGAGCTTCGACGGTGAATTCACCAGCTGTGTTCCGGAACGCCCTTAGCTGCCCAACGGAAGGCCGGCTAAGACCCCGCGCGGCGGCCAATCGAAGGACCAAATCATCTGTTAGTCCAAATTTAATATTAAAAGAGGGGAGAACATCTGTTCGATCTACTTCCGCTGTCACATCCGTAGATGGTTGAGAAAGAACCTGACAAGCCGCAACTGCATCCGGCAACAAATTGACATCCGCTTGAGAACAGACGCCATTTGGCTGGAATTGAGCCGCGCCCATTGTTTTTAGTTTTGTATTGATGACTCGCACGCCGTAATTGCCGTCTATCGAAATCCCGCCCAAGGCGTCGACTGAATCGTCTCCGAAATCGACACGTGCATAGATGGCGTGGGTTGTCTCAACCGCATCCGTAATTTCGCCTGGTGTGAAGCGGTCATCACCTTCTAGGTAGATTAGACCACCAGACGCATCTCTACCCCCATAACCTCTTAAATGATTTCCGGCGCTCGGGAAATTCGCATTTCCCTGGGTAAAGTCTACGAAAGAACGATAATCAGCGAGAAGGTCTGTTGAGATAAACAAAAACTCGTTGTTACCTTGCAAGACATCCCCCCGTCTGAAGTTATCATAAGTGAAGCTTTCGGTATTGGCTCCGACTTCAGAAAAATCAACTTCACCCCCGGCCCAGGCTTCGGACAAGTTGCCCCAGTTATAATTAGACCATTTAGTTAGCTGATCACGTTCGGCGAAGCGGTAACCGGCCCGTACGCTTTTAAAGAACCCGTCCGTATCGAAATCATATTGGACGTCCCCACGCAGCGCCAATTCATCGCCCTCGGAATCTTCGAAATGGTCCATCGCCGCACGCCAATAGGTGCTAGCCGGGTCTGTCAGACTGGAATATTGGCTTCCTGGGCGCAGAATATATTCAAGCGTCGGGTCGGGATAACTTCCCTGATTTATCTCTGCTCCATTTAGATTGACGATTTGATCAACCATTTGCGCCGCTAAACCTGTGATATCAGAGTTTTCGGTCGTGGCTTTCACATATTGCGCATCAAAATTGAACTTAAGACGATCTGTTGGTGTATACTTCAAGTTAAAGCTTAGATCATTTGTCACGGATTCCGTATCAGAAACACGTGAGAATTGAGTCATACGAATGCCCGGACGGCCATACCACCCTGCTGCGTCAGAGGTCAGTATTCCGCTTTGGAAAAGGCTGTCACCCGCCACTTGAACGCCGCATGTATCGCGGGTCTGGCAGACCGTTGTTGGACTTCCGATCGGCGATGCGGTGAAGTCACCCCGATTGAAAAAGCCGGAACGCTCGATCGGATCCTCTTCACTTTGTAGCGTATGCTCTGTCCAAGCGTTGGTAGTTTCTGACCGAATGAACTCGGCAGTTGCAACAGTTTTGCCGTCGTTCGAGCCCCACTGTCCAACAAGAGAAAGACCAACTCTATCGCGGTCAAAGTTTTGCGTCCGAATATTCACGCCTGACGGGGCTAACAAATTGTTCGAAGCGGCAGGGTCTCCCGGCCCTGTGAATGTTGGGTTATAAGGATATAGACCACCAAACTGCACCCCGTCAGAACGAGACTTCAGATTTGAATAAGAGCCTGACGCCAAAAATCCAAATTCGCCTGCCTTCGTATCAAACCGTTTTGTTACCAAACCGGAGACGGAAGGTGAAAACTCTTCGGCCAAGTCGGTATAGGTTCCATCGAGTGTGGCCGCGAACGTATCTTCAGAGCGATCAAACGGCTTGAGCGTTTTTAGATTTACGATGCCTGAAATGCCACCTTCAATCATGTCAGCCGTTTGGTTTTTGTAAACATCAACACCGCCTACGAGTTCAGGCGGAACGTCTTGGAAACCAAGGGCGCGGCCATTATTCGCTGTGAAAGCGTCACGACCATTAAACTCTGAACGAACATAAGAGAGCCCGCGAATAACGACACCGGAGCCTTCGACAGAGAAGTGATCCGGATCATCGCCCGCTGCGAAACGAGAAATAGAAACGCCCGGCACGCGTTGGATGGCTTCAAGTACTGACCGGTCCGGCAAGGCCCCGATATCCGAGGCCGTTATCGAGTCGACAAATGTGTCTGCATTACGTTTTATCGCTTGCGCATTTTCAAGTGACTGACGAATACCCGTTGCAACAACCTCATCGACGTCGTCCTCTTCTTCAATGCCTGAATCTTGTGCAAATGCGGTGGTGGTCATCATAGCCGCGACCAAAACTGCAGCAGAGCCTCCGCGAAGCATGCGACGCATCACGGCCTTATGGTCAAAATCATTATTCGGTTCTATTGTCACGGTGATCCCCTCGAACGTAATGTGGCGAGTCGTTGGCCGACTCTGTGAATTGCTTTATCAGAAACCAAAACTGACAGCGTTGTCAATTCCAAATATGAAAAGTCTTACAAAAAGGCCAAACTGTTGTTAAAATGTCACAATCCGACTGTTTTTATCGCATTTTTAGGTCAAAACCCTCTGTTTTAGGCCTTGTCGATCCGATTTCTCTCTGACATTGACGTCCAAAAGCGTGAATTGCGCATGGGGATAAATGATGTCGTCCAGTACGAATTCATTCAAAACAGACGATACGCCAGCGATAAAAAAGGTAGTAATTGTTGGCGGGGGTACCGCAGGTTGGATGACGGCCGCCGGACTATGTTCCGTGCTTGCCCCTCTGAATTTGGACATCACTTTGGTGGAATCAGAAGCGATTGGAACCGTCGGGGTCGGCGAAGCCACCCTGCCCCATATCCGGTTTTTTAACCGTAAGCTCGGTATTGATGAAAACGCACTGATGAAAGCGACAAAAGCAACCTATAAACTCGGCATTGAATTCAGAGATTGGGGTAAAATCGGCGACAGCTATATTCACCCTTTTGGTGATTTCGGATTTCCGATTAACCGCTGTGGTTTCCATCATTACCTAAGCAGGGCTCACAAAATGGGCCTACCGTCTCATCTTGACCAATATTCCGTGCCCGTAATGGCGGCTCGGAACGCGAAGTTCCAACCGCCCCACTCTGATACCGAAAATGTCCTGTCTACTTTCGGATATGCCTATCAGTTTGATGCAGGGCTTTACGCAAATTTCCTTCGTAAGTTTTGTGAGAACCGCGGTGTCACGCGGATTGAAGGGCGGATAAATGAGGTCTCACAAAACAAAGAAAGCGGCGAAATTGAATGTGTCATTTTGGAGAACGGTGAGAGCTTGACCGGAGACTTCTTCGTAGATTGTTCGGGTTTTCGAGGATTGTTGATTTCTCAAACCCTTAACGTGCCTTACCGGAATTGGACAGAGCACCTTCCCTGCGACCGCGCGGTCGTGGCGGCCTGCTCAGCGGCCGGTCCGGAGCTTCCCTATACGAGAGCCACAGCTAAATCCTCCGGTTGGCAATGGCGCATTCCCCTGCAACACCGCGTCGGAAACGGATATGTGTACTGCAGTGAGTTCATCAGTGATCAAGAGGCTGAGCGGTCAATGCTCGGCGACTTGGAGGCGCCGCCAAACAGCGAACCAAAGCGTCTGAGATTTACGACGGGGCAGCGTCAAAAAAGCTGGGTTAAAAACTGCGTCGCCATAGGCCTATCCGGCGGCTTTCTTGAACCCTTGGAATCTACAGGCATTTATTTAATCCAAGAAGCGATAACAAATCTGATCGAAATGTTTCCAACGCAAACAAGTTATGACGTTGACCGCAAGGAGTATAATCGGCTCATGGATATTGAGTTCGAAAGGGTAAGGGATTTCTTATTACTACACTATGTGGCCACCACTCGCAGTGATAGTCCATTTTGGCGACACCTGACGTCGATGGACCTGCCGGCGAGTCTGAAACATAAGATGGATCTTTTTAAATCCACTGGCCGAGTCGTGAGTTACGAAATCGGAGCCTTTAAAAAACCAAGCTGGCTATCAGTTTATTTTGGCCAAAACATTATTCCAAAAGGTGTCGACCCGCTTAGCCTTCATATGCCTGACTCGGTTCTACCCGAGCAATTGAACTCCGTCGCAAAAACCGTCTCCAACGCGGTCGCCCTTATGTCCGGTCACGGAGCCTATATAGATCAAGAGTGTCGGGCAGAATGAACGAGATTAAAAACATTCTTATAAAAGGTGTGGGCCTCGTTCCCGCGATGGCGGCGGCCTATCTCGGCCGAATGCTGCCGTCCCAATACTACCATGTTTCATGCTATAGCGACGCCAGCGATTTAGAGTCAGAAATTCATCTCGCGACGCTTCACCCGGACACGCGGGAGTTCAATCGTCTTCTCAAAATAAAAGAGGTCGATTTTCTTCGGTCTTGCGACGGTGTGTTTTCCCTGGGAGACAAAATTACGGATGAAATAGGGCATGACTATTTAAACACCTTCTGTCCCTATGGTTTGTCGATTGGCGGTGTAAGTTTTCGATCCGCGCTTCAAAAATTAGGAGCGTTTGAGAAACTCTCTGATTGGGAAGATTGCAATCTCGCCGCGAGAATGGCCCGTAAGGGCAAATTCCTCCCGCCTGACCCTCAGGGCCGGCCCGTTATTGGCGATTACACCTATGGATACCAAGTCAATCCCGCATCCTATAGGGAGCTATTATTAAAGCAGGCGATGGCTTTCGGGGTATTAATCAATCCAATATCGGAGTTTATTCCAGAACGCCATTCCGAGGCCTTTTTCATTATAGATTGCGAAAAGTCGCATTTTTGGGACACAGACCTTGCGCCTGAGAGTAGCGAAATGTTCAACCATGTCCGACATCATATTACGGGCGAATATGTGACGACCCAGATCAATTTCCAAAAAACACAATACGAGATGTCAATCAATGCGGATGAGTTTGTGCCTGCTATCCCTAAAGACGGGGGCAGGCTATGGAGAGAAAATACTCTGTATCTTTCTTATATGCCACGCTTACTTCCCTTTTTAGGGACTCCGTCTCGCCTAATTCAAATTTCACTGCATCACCTTCTCAGCCTGTTTCCTTCAGGTGAAACGATGGGGGCCGAGCGAGCTGAGTTTAACAGTATTATGGGCGAAATAATTTCACGGTTTGCAGATTTCCAATCCATATTATTGGCCAGCTCGAGCTTCAAAGCGCAGTCTTTTGAATCTCTCTCGGACGAAGCTCAATTTAAGCTCAGAGTTTTTTCGGCCCGGGGGCGATTATCCGTTTTAGACGGCGACACATTATTGCAAGATCAGTGGATATCCATGCTGCTTGGACAGGGTATTTGGCCAAACGGCCTGAATCTGATCTCCAAGGGCCTGTCAGACAATCAGATTGACGCCTTTCGCAAAGACTATGGAGACATCGTCGATCAGGCGCTTCGCCAAATGCCAGATACGGTCGATTTCATTCAAAACACCTGCCCGGCTTTAGGCTCCTATGAAAGCCGACGTAATGTCGATTAAGTCGCCCATAAAGTCCGTTGTTATTGCCGGAGGCGGAACGGCGGGATGGATGGCCGCCGCCGCCCTTTCCCGTATGTTGGACAGTTCCGAGGTCGATATTACCTTGGTAGAATCCGAAGCCATCGGCACAGTCGGCGTGGGGGAAGCCACTATCCCCAATATCGCTACATTCAACAAAATGCTGGGTATCGAAGAGCGCGATTTTATGGCGAACACCCACGCCACAATTAAATACGGAATTGAATTCGTCGGTTGGACGAAAGACGGTGAAAGTTATTTCCACCCGTTCGGCACCCATGGACGAGATATGATGGGAATGTCTTTTCACCAGTTTTGGCGAAAGATGCACGCTTTGGGCAAGGCGAGCAGGATTGAGACCTATTCGGCAACTGCCATGGCGGCAAAGCAAGGCAAAGCCTGTCTGCCCTCCCGGGATCGCAACTCCCTGATGTCGACATTGGCACACGCCTATCAGTTTGACGCCGGACGCTACGCCGCCTTCCTTCGGAAATATTCTGAAAATAATGGCGTGACGCGAGTGGAAGGAAAAATCACCAATGTTGATGTGAATTCGGAAAGCGGGTTTATTGAAACACTCTTACTCGACAATGGCAAAACCTTAAGCGGCGAGTTTTTTATTGATTGTACCGGGTTTCGGGCGTTGCTCACCGAAAAGGTGATGGAAACATCGTTTAGGGATTGGTCCCATTGGCTTCCCTGCAACAGCGCTTTGGCCGTCGGCAGTGAGAAACTGCCTGACTCCCCGCCCTACACCAGGGCAACAGCTAGAGAAGCAGGGTGGCAATGGCAAATCCCTCTGCAGCACCGTACGGGCAATGGACATGTGTATTGTTCCGATTTCATGTCGGATCAATTGGCCGACGAAATACTCCTTAAAACGCTCGCTTCCGCGCCTTTAGCATCTCCGAAACAGCTACGGTTCACAACGGGGCAGAGAGAGAAAATGTGGACAAAAAATTGTCTTGCTCTTGGTCTCTCCGGGGGTTTTTTGGAACCGCTGGAGTCTACCTCTATTTATCTGATTCAAGCAGGTATCAGCAGGCTTTTGGCGCTCTTCCCTGATACGGGGTTCAATGCAACTGAAATCGATGAGTATAACAAGCTCATGGATCTGGAATTTGCGCAGGTTCGAGACTTTTTAATTTTGCATTATGTCGCGAATGAGCGTCGAGGCGAGCCCTTCTGGGATTACGTGCGAAACATGTCTATCCCGGACAGTCTAAAACGAAAAATTGACTTATTCAAAGGTCGGGGTAGGTATTTTCGATACGATGGAGACTTGTTCACGGAAACAAGTTGGATCGCTGTTTTCCTGGGACAAAATATTGTGCCTGAAGGTTACAACCCTCTCGTAGACAGTCTACCAGAGAAGGAAGTTGAAAACCGCTTAAACGCCATGAGGGCGGAGCTGGCGCAAGCTGTGCCACAAATGCCGGAACATGACGTTTTTCTTTCGCGCTATTGCCCTGCGCCAAAGTCCGAATAGGATTCTCTCAATGAGCAACAACCAAATCGAAAATATTGTCATTATTGGCGGCGGCACAGCAGGCTGGATGGCGGCGTCCGCCCTCTCCTCCATCATGAAACGTGCCAATGTAAAAGTAACGCTCGTCGAGTCGGAAGCCATTGGCACCGTAGGGGTTGGAGAAGCGACCATACCACAAATCGCTCTGTTTAACGAACTTCTTGGCTTGGACGAAAATGACTTTATTAGACGCACACAGGCCACGTTTAAACTCGGCATCGAATTTGTGGATTGGGGCCAAAAAGGAGAGCGGTATATCCACCCATTTGGAGGCTACGGCATCGACATGGAAGGGGTTCACTTCCACCATTTTTGGCTCAAAGCAAAAGACATAAACCCAGACCTTCCTGATCTCGCCGACTTCAACTTGCAGGCCCTGGCGGCTAAAAACAACAAATTTACTCGGCCTTTGGATATCGCTCGCTCGCCCCTTTCCAAAATCCATTACGCCTTTCAATTCGATGCCGGCCTTTACGCTAAATATTTGCGGGAAATTGCTGAGGACGCCGGAACGAAACGAATAGAGGGCCGGGTCACATCCATTCAGCAGGAATCTGAAAAAGGCCATATCCAGTCTGTGACGCTGGAGAACGGGGAGGTTATTTCCGGAGATTTCTTTATCGATTGCACAGGTTTTATTGGGCTTTTAATCGAGAAGACTCTGCAAACCGGTTACGAAGATTGGTCGAAATGGCTCCCCGTCAATCGAGCCGTGGCGTGTGCCTGTGAGCCAACAGAAGACCCTGTTCCCTATACTCGCGCTACAGCAAAGGAAGCCGGGTGGCAGTGGCGTATCCCGCTACAGCACCGCCTAGGAAATGGATATGTCTATTGTGATAAATTCCTTTCCGGAGAGGAAGCGGAGGCCGAGCTATTGAACAACTTAGAGGGCAAGCCTCTAGCCGAGCCAAAACATCTGCGGTTTGTGACAGGACACCGAAAGAAATTCTGGGAGAAAAATTGCCTTTCACTAGGTCTCTCGGCAGGTTTTATGGAGCCTTTGGAATCGACGTCCATCCACTTGATTCAATCAGGACTGTCCCGCTTGATGGCGCAATTTCCCGATAAAGACTTCAATCAAAAAGATATAGATTATTATAATCTGCGCACCCGTCAGGAATATGAACGGGTCCGGGACTTCCTTGTTTTGCATTACAAAGCGACCAAGCGTGACGACACGCCTTTTTGGCAACACATTCAAGCCATGCCTTTCCCTGACAAACTTAAGGAAAAGATGGAGTTATATGAAGAAAATGGCCGAATTTTCCGGGAAGATCTTGAACTTTTCAATGAAACCAGCTGGCTCGCCGTGATGCACGGTCAGGGCTTAAAGCCAAAAAGCTATCACCCTGTAGTCAACGTACTGTCCGCCGAAGAAATAGAGATGCGGCTTAAAGATATTTATAATTCGGTGGTAAACTCAGCGGATTACATGCCGACCCACATGGAATTTATTCGTGAAAACTGCATAGCGGACAAGGAAAATTACCCTGAAAAGCTCTCCAGGTAATACAAAACGAAAACGCGTCGCGTCAGTCTTAATTAAAGGCCAAGAAGAATAGCCATTAGGGCAACAACAATGGCAAGTAGAATGTTTTTTAGTACTTCAATCATAAACCCACCCCTTTCAGAACCTCTTATAAACAGCTTAATCTTGGAATTGTCAATCTGGCTTGTGTGAAGAATTGATGATTGGGTTAAGAATATCTGCCCAGACTTTATACCCATCCTCATTTAAATGAAGGCCGTCCGTGCTGAGATCTTTCCGTAAAGTCCCATCTTGTGCCGCAAAATTCGCCGTCAGGTCCAGATACTCCACCCCCGTCTCCGCAGCTACACTTTTTAAGGCATCATTATATGTCTGCACCAAAGGTAGAGACCCGCTCTCCCTCGGGAGGATCGACTGGAGGTAAATTTTAGTTTCGGGGGTAACTTCCGAAGCCCTTTCAATAAAGGATTTCACAGGACCAGCCACCTGCTGCGCCGTATGTCCGTAACCGATGTCATTCGTGCCAATCAGGATAAACATTTGATCAGGCCTGTGGCGCAAAACCTCCGGGAGGCGGGCATGCAATCCAACGGCTGTGTCCCACCCTATGCCGTGATTAGAAATCTCGCCGTCCAAGAGGTTTTTCTGCCAGCGCCATCCTTGGGTGATGCTGTCCCCTGCCAGAAGTGTCCCTCCCCTCAATTCTGGAAGCTCTCTTATTTCCGAGAGCCTTTCGGTAAATACTTTTTTGCCATCATCAGCCAAGTCATGTTGAGGTTTGATGGGCATCTGAATGGCCGGGTAAGTCCAATCCATCTGGTCCGCTATGTGCGCGCCGAGCTGATTGGCCATGTTTTTCATACTGTCGCGACCGGGGTGATACTGGCATGCCCACTTTAAGCCCGTTTCTGATAGGGTTAGATCTACTGTCGATATTTCAGGATCACGAAGCTCGTTCATCGCCCAATTTATCCCATCTTTGGCGGCCTCTCGTTTCCCCCCTTCCAAGAGCGGTCCGCTCACCGTCACGATGTGGGCTCTTGGAAATTGCGCCCGTAAGTCTCTGAGCATATTTTTATATCCCAGACGGAACTTTTCCATTCCGGGATTTTGAACTGACCAGTCATTCGTCCCCAACGCCGCCACAATTACGTCCGGTCTGAACAGATTATCGTCCCACTGTTCTCCATTATCCGGCAATGCTGAATCGATTTGCAGCGGCATAACGGGGGCTGGATTGTCATCCCAATTATGGACCACGCCTCGGCCTGAAATAGCAATCAGTTGGACTTCTGCGCCGAACTGACCTGCTGCCAATTTAGCGTAACTTTGCAATGGAGCGTTTGTCTTTGGCGCGTACGCGCAATCTTTCGTATCGCCGTGCAGGCCAAAACCCGCCGTAATGGAGTCTCCTAAGAAAAGTATTTTCTTTTTTGGCGCGGGCGTGGGTAGGACCTCACCGTCCGATTGAACGGATTCAATTGTAAATAATCCGGTATCGTAAGATTCCGTCCGGCGGGTCAGCTTTACATCAAACGTCTGCTTTGTCGGACTCTCAATAAGAGTGTATCTATTGGTTCCGGCCCCTAATTCCAGTGTGGACATTTGTCCATTCACGGACAGGTCCATTATCCCCTCTCCGCTGTCTGTTATCGTCGACGTCAGGGTCTTTCCATGGAAGGTCAGAGCGAGGCCACTCGCCGGCCACCCCATTTGATACCCGCCGCTCTCAGTCAGAACATAGCGGCCAAGGGGACGAAAACTCCCGACAGCAGTCCTCTCGCTGCTATCGATTTCAGAAGGCTCTGCAGTAAGTGTTTGCGGTTGGCACGCCCATAAGAAAAGCCCTGCAAATGCTAAGAATGCAGCGGAGCTACTTTTCGAAACCACCGTCATATTATCTCCCTTTTTCGTATTAAGGGAAGGAATATGCCTTAGGTCAAGACCTTCAATGACTCCGCATTATACGCTTGCAAATCTTCCAAGCGACCCTCTTTGACTTTCGTCGCCCAATGCGGGTCTTGGATGAGAGCACGCCCGACAGCAATCAGGTCGAACTCATCGCGCTCCATACGCTCCAAGAGATTATCCAGACTCGCGACTTCCGAGCCCTCCCCTTGAAAGGCGCCAAAGAAATCGCCCTTCAAACCTACGGACCCGACAGAAATTGTAGGAACACCTGTCAGTTTCTTGGCCCATCCGGCAAAATTAAGATCAGATCCGTCAAACTCTGGCTCCCAGAAACGGCGCTGCGAGCAATGGAGCATATCGACCCCCGCGTCGGTCAGACTTGTCAGAAACGCTTCCAGCTCTTCAGGAGTATGAGCAAGCTTAGCCGTATATTCCTGTTGCTTCCACTGCGAGATACGAATGCAAAGCGGCATGTCCTCGCCAACTTCCGCGCGGCATTTTCGTATGACTTCGCGCGCAAATTCCGCCCGATCAATTAAAGTGCCGGAATATTTATCCTCGCGGCGGTTCATTACGTCCCAGAAAAACTGATCCACCAGATAACCATGCGCGCCGTGAATCTCGACCATATCGAAACCAAGCTTCTTGGCATTGCCCGCCGCAGAGGCGTATGCGTCTGTGATGTCAGTAATTTCCTCTTGCGTCGGAACGGGCTGAACAAGCTTCCCTGTATGGGTTATACCGGAAGGACTGTCGGAATAAGCCTCTGGGTAAGGCCCGGTTCCTGGCTTTCTCGCCATCCCCACATGCCAGATTTGCGGCCCCATTTTCCCGCCTGCCGAATGCACGGCGTCAATCACATTCTTCCACCCTGCCAAAGCTTCTTCCTGATGAAAGTTGGGGATTTTGGGATCAAATGATGCACCGGGCCGGTCAATCGTTGTGCCTTCGGACAGGATTAAACCGACATCCGCGGCCGCGCGTTTTTTGTAATACTCAACCACGCCTTCCGTTGGAATGCCGTCCGGCGACATGGAGCGGGTCATAGGCGCCATAACAATACGGTTTGGCAGGTCGAGAGACTTCAACGAAAAGGGTTTAAAAAGCGGGGACATAGTATTCCTTGTATTAATAGGCCTCAAAGTCTGGGCTCGACGCTGTTTGAGAACCTATCTATACCCGCTATACGTCATATCAAACCCGCATTCAGACATTGCGGTCATGCAAATTGAAAGTGGGCCAAGTTGAAAACGGGTGATTTCAAAGTTCTTATCATCGGCGCAGGAATTGGCGGTCTGACGACGGCTCTCGCGCTTGCCCAAAATGGCGTACACGTCGAAATATTTGAAAAAGCGGCAAAATTTAGTGATGTCGGGGCAGGTCTGCAACTCAGTCCAAACGCCAATGCGGTTCTTTCCTCTTTGGGTTTAAGTAAAGAGATTGAAGCCATTTGCTGTGAACCCAGAGCCGGAATTTTACGAGATTACAAATCCGGCAAGGCCTTACTCACGACGAAAATGAAGGACGTTTATGAACAGAGATACGGTCACAAATACCTCCATATACATCGCGCCGACCTGATAGATTGCCTGGCGAAGGCAGCGCAGGAGGCCGGCGTGAAAACCCATCTCGGCTCCGAAATTTCTTCCGTCAAAGAAATGGAAACGGGCGTGCAGATTGAGAACAACGGAAAAGTTTATGATGGGGGTGTACTGATCGCCGCTGACGGCGTGCGGTCTTCCTTACGTGAGAAAATCGCCGGAAAGAGCAGCCCTGTTTTTACCGGACAAGTCGCGTGGCGAGGACTGGTTCCGACCTCAGACCTTTCGCCGGACAAAATCCCCTTTGCGGCAAATAATTGGCTCGGCCCCGGACAGCATTTTGTCAGCTATTATGTCTGCGGTGGAGAGATGATTAATTTCGTTGCTGTCCAGGAACGAGCAGACTGGGTCGAAGAAAGCTGGGACATCCCAGCGGATATGGGCGAGTTGCAAAATGCGTTTACGGGCTGGGACCCGCGCGTTACCTCTTTGATCGAGGCGTGTGGAAGCGCTTATCTCTGGGGACTATTTGATCACCCACCTCTGGAGACATGGACAACGGAACGGATGGCACTTCTGGGCGATGCTGCCCACCCCATGCTCCCTTTTATGGCTCAGGGCGCCGCTATGGCGATAGAAGACGCTTGGGTTCTGACCCGTTGTTTGACCCAAAACACATCTAGTATCTCGCAAGCTCTCCAAGGTTATGAAGCCGTTAGGAAACCTCGCACCACTGAGCTACAAATGATTTCCAGAAACAATGCGGCTTTGTATCACCAAAGCAGCACAATAGGTCGCGCCCTACGCAAGGCTAAATTTAAAATTGCGACGAAAATCCCGGCGATCGCATTTTCCAGATTGGACAAAATCTACGGCGTGGACGTCACCAAAAACTTCCCGATATAGCTGCTTCAATATTCTCGCAGTTCCAGAGCAGTTATAGCTTGCCCCTGCCCCCGCAATTCGCTAGTCCCGCCGACGGAGACGTGGCCGAGTGGTCGAAGGCGCTCCCCTGCTAAGGGAGTATGGGCCAAAAGCCCATCGAGGGTTCGAATCCCTTCGTCTCCGCCAGTCCCCTCTGGCCCAAACCGACCAACCTCAACACTTGTAAGTTACGCCCTACTAATAACTGGTTAGCGACATTATGCGCCTTAAACGCGTTCCTGTTTCCTTTCTGTGGGAGGCTTTTAGGCCATTTTCGTGAAGTGTCTCAGACGTTGATTTTGGAGCGACGCGTTTGGTCACGAGATTGGAATGGCCTGATAAATTAGACCCCAAAAAAAGCATTATTGGGGATGGTACGAACACGAGAGAAATACCCTGCCTCGAAGAAGCGAGAGCTTCATTAGCCGCCCCTAATCACAAGCAGCCGGCGAAACCATTGGCGCGAAAAGCAGAATTGATATTTGAAAGCACGGAAAGGTTAGACGAGAGAATCTAACCGTCAGTTGCTATGCCCCTTCCGACCTCGTCATACCGGCGATAGTCTAGGGCCGCATGCTTAAGAGACTAACGCCCTATAAAGCCGTCGAAATATCTGGCATTTGAGAGATCGGCATAATCGCGCCCGGGTGGCGAATGACATGACTGGCAAGAAGATTGCCAGCTTGGGCGGCTTTTACATTGTCATAGCCGCAGCATTTTCCGAAAATAAATCCTGCGTTAAAACTGTCTCCGGCGCCCGTTGTATCAACAGGTTGTTCGCACACAGCGACAGGAACTTTTTGCGCCCCCAGTCCTTTTTCATAAATGATTGCGCCCCGCGGCCCACATTTCAAGACCACGGTATTGACGCCGAGCTCATGCCAGCGCGCAACATGTGCTTCGCCCGGCATTTGGCCGTAAAGAAGATTTTCATCGTCGATGGTTGCCAGCATCAAGGTTGCATGGGTCGCAAAATTTTCAATGGCTTTACGGGCCGTTTCATGGTCCGGCCATCCATTGGGGCGGTAATTCGGATCAAACGCAACCTGACCGCCTCTCGCTTTAACGTTTCTAGCAATCTCAGCCAGTTGCGCCCGCTCAGATTCATTGAAAATCGACAGGGTAATTCCAGAAATATAGAACCAGTCAACTTGCTTCATATACTCAACCGAAGAGTCGGAACCATCCAAGTTGAAAAAGTTTCGGGCAGCGCTATTCTGCCGCCAATAATAAAATGACCGCTCGCCCTGATGGTCCGTTTGCACGGCGTAAATTCCCGGCATGCGCTCCGGGTCCCTCAACACATGCGAAACCTGGACACATTCACGCTGCCAATCTTTTACCAAGCCATCTGAATATGGGTCACGCCCCAAGGCGGTTACCAATTGGGGGAGCACGCCCAGACGCGCCAGATAAATTGAGGTGTTTAAAACATCTCCGCCATAGGACAGTTTAGCGCCCTGCCCTGTCGGGTGCGTTAGTTCCAGCATCGCTTCGCCCATAAGAGCAATCTTTACGCCCGGCATAACTATTTCTCTCTGTTCTGGATATTCAGGGCTTGGCGAGACAACTCTTCAATGGCTTGAAAGTCCCGCTTTTGAATGGCTTCCATGGGAGTCAACCAGCTACCGCCGCAAGCAACGACGGCCGGAATATCAAGATAATCCATAAGGTTTTCGGCGTTCACTCCGCCTGTCGGCATAAAGCGAACATCTCGAAATACGGATGACAGAGCCTTCAGCATTTTAGGGCCGCCTGCGAGACCCGCCGGAAAAAACTTCACGGTACGCAGCCCCATATTCCAAGCCGTCTGGAGCTCGGTCGCGGTGGCAATCCCCGGAAGTATCGGCAGGTCATGTTTTTTGGCCATAGCAACAACGCCTTCGTTCAGTCCCGGCGAAACAATAAACTTAGCCCCGGCTTCTATCGCCTGTTCCGCGTGTTTTGCTGACAAGACCGTACCGGCTCCAACGAGGGCCTTTGGAAACGCATTGGTAATAGCGTTCAGGCAGTCAAAGGCCGCTTCAGTTCTGAGGACGACCTCCAATACTTGGAGACCGCCCCCCAATAAGGCCTTCGAAACGGCTACGGCTTCTTCAGGGTCATTGGACTGAACCAGAGGCACGATGGGCGCCTCTGATAGTCGAGTGAATAGTTTCTCGGTCATAATTCTATGAAAAGAACATGCCGCCGTTAATGTCGATATTTGCGCCTGTGATATAGCTGGAGGCATCAGAGGCGAGATAGACGACCGCATCGGCGCAATCATCTGGATGCCCTTGACGGCGCAGAGGAACAGAAGCTTCCACGTTTTTACGCGCGGCGTCCGGCGTAAATGTATCATGGAATGTCGTGTCGATCATGCCGGGGCAAAGCGCGTTGACGCGAATGCCTTGCGGACCGAGCTCTTTTGCCATTGACCGCGTGAAAGTCACAACGGCGCCTTTGGAAACAGAATAAGCAGACGCGCCGCCGCCGCCGCCGTCGCGGCCAGCCAGAGAGGCCAGATTAACGATAGCGCTTCCGGACGGCATATGCGGCACAGCGGCCTGTGTGGCAAGGAACGTCGAGTTCATGTTCAACGACATAACTTTGTTCAAAAACTCTTCGTCCATTTCCGCAAGTTTTTTACGAGCCACAAGACCGCCTACATTATTGACCAGAATATCAATATTGCCGCCAAAAGCCTTGCGGGCTTCGGCAACCAAGTTGTCGACATCCGCTTTTTTAGTCATGTCGCCTTTCACGAGAATGGCCTTGCCGCCGTTCTTTTCAATCGTGGCCACGGTCTCATCGCCCGCGTCTTTATTGCTGTGATAATTGACGACAACGTGCGCTCCGGCTTCGGCCAATTTGATGGAACAAGAGCGACCAATATCGCGTGTTCCACCTGTCACAATAGCGACTTTTCCTTTTAGATTTGTCATGATTTTTCCTGTTTCTTTTGAATTAAAGGTGAAAGTTAGTTTTATTTAGCCGGCCGATAGCCGAGGGGTTTAAGTGGACCGATATTGCCGCATAAGAACCAGACACTAGCAATTGCGGTCAGAGCCAAAGCGGCACCTAAAATAAAGACGGGTGCGTAGTTTGCGCCGAGTGTCAGCACCGGCACGAGATAGGTCAGCCCGGCCGCTGCAAATTTTGCGGCCATTCCCGCAAACCCAGACAAGGTGCCGACTGTTTTCCCGCCGTAGAAATCGCTCGGCAAAGTTTGGACATTGCCGATGGCGGTTTGAAAGCCGAACAAGATAATGAACATTAGGGTCAGAGCCAGTACAGGTGTAACGGCAACAGACATGGCTAACAATGCGGGGAGCATAATCAAGCACCCCAATGTGATGGTAAATTTGCGTGTTTTGTTGACACTCCAACCCGCTTTGAATCGGTTCTGCGCCAAAAGACCGCCGAACCAAGCTCCAAGCATAGCGCCCACATATGGAAGCCAGCCGGACGCGGCGAGTTGTTTGATGTCGAACCCATGAACTTCAAAGAGGTAAGTTGGGATCCAGATAATGAACAACCACCAAATCGGATCAATCGCGGCAGAGGCAACAATGACGCCCCAGCTTTGTTTACGAGAGAGCAGCTCTGCGGTGGACGGATTATATCCGCCGTCAAGATTGCCGTCCTCATTAAGATCTTCATTGATTTGTCCGCTGAGGATATATTCCCGCTCTTCATCTGTAAGCCATGAATGATATCTGGGCGGAGCTTTCACAATCACCAACCACGGCACCAGCCAGACGAGGCCAACGCCGCCCACCAGGAGGAAGATTAGCTTCCAGTCCATAATAATGGCGAGATAAGCAATCAGCGGAATAGATATAATACCACCAATGGCGGCGCCGGAGTTAAATATCCCTTGCGCCAGAGCCCGTTCATTGACCGGGAACCATTCGGCATTGGCTTTTGCCGCGCCTGGCCAGTTTCCGGCCTCGGCCACACCCAGAAGCGCGCGGAAGAAGCTGAAGGTCAAAATGCCCTGCGCAAAGGCATGTAATGCTGTCGCGACAGACCACACACCAATAGAGAGAACGAAGCCAAGACGCGTTCCAATCCAATCAAAAATTTTTCCGAATACCGCCTGACCGATGGCATAGGAAAAAATAAAAACGACAGAGATAATACCCAGAATATGTTTATGCCCATCGGCGTCCATATCGGGAAATAAATCGGGCGCAATATGATTTGGCCACAAGACATTTAAGGTTTGGCGATCAATATAATTTATGATCGTCGCCAAGGCGACGAGACCGACAACAAACCAACGTAGATTCCCCTTCACGACGCTTCCCCTTTTTTATAATTTTCGAAAAAGTCCTCGCGAATGGGCGAAAACATGTCGAGCAATGCTCCCGCTTCGATACAGACAGCGCCGTGGCGCACATGCGGCGGAATGAAATAGCTATCGCCAGCGGTCTGGCGTTTGGTGACGCCCTCTATTGTAACGTCGAAAACTCCGCTCTCCACATAGGAAACCTGAGAATGATAATGCTCGTGCTGATAGCCTTCAGCGCCGGCTTCAAAAACCGCCTTCACCAGCATCAGCTCGTCATTATGGCCGAGAATCTGACGTTTAATACCGGGGTCGACGTCTTCAAACGGGACCTTGTCTCCAAATAGAAAGTTCGGACTTTGCATGATTAATTCCCCCCGGTTTTGTGTTTTTCAGAATGGAAGAGCTTATAGGGCCCTGTCCAGCTCATGGCAGTTCCGCCCACATCAACTGTATGAGCTGCGTCTTTCGCCATGTCGCCGGACACACCGAGTCCTACGACCTCGCCGTCTTTGGTCTCAATTCGAATATAATCGTCGGATCCGTTCTCGAAGTGATCTACGGATTTAACAATCGAATGACTATTTACGGTGAACTCGACTGTCGGATTATATTCGCCGTGCGGCTCAATGACGGACGCGATGGAAATGCCGTCTGCTGATTTGGCCCGGATTATAAAGGCCGGCTCGCGGCGTAAATTAAAGTTTGGATCTGTTGCGCCAATTTCGGCGAAGATAATTTCCGAGCTGTTTGGGACAGACGACATAACGGAGTAGAATTTTTTATCCAATAGCCACGTCACTTGCGAAGAGCCGTTGACCGCCTGCCCGCTACCGACACGCCATAAATGTTGATAGCCGTTTTTATCGCCTAAAGGCCGACGAGAGGTAGTCTCCGCCGCCAACTCGAAATTCGTTTCTGTGAGCTGACCATTGTAATAAAATGGCAAATCATATTGATGCGAACTTTCAGAATGTCCCTCTATGAGGTCGATAATGATGGGATTTGGAAACGCCGCATCCGTGACCATCGCCATTGTGCGGTCCATGGCTACATCGGCGTAGGCTGTGTTAATTTCGGCAGACGTAATTTTGAGCGTTTCGCCATTCGAAAAGGTCCCCAGAGCTGGCGCGTATTGATTGCCTGTCTCGGTATCACCCTCAAAGTGGCTGGTCTCATCTACGACCAGGGTATTATGGGCAATGGTTTGCTTTGCGAAGCTGTTATTCTCGGCGAGGTAATGTCCGCCATATTTTGCTTCAACATTTAGAAATCGGGCTGCACCATAGTCGCGTATGACTTCGTGGCCCGCATCATAAAGCAAGAAACCGAGCTTATCAAAGTGACCGTGGCCCAAACCTTGAGACGTGTTTTTAACAACTAGCGAAAGATCGTTAGGATCGCTTGACGCTCTTATAATATCCAAGGCCCCTTCTGTGCCGTTTTCGCCGTCTCTGAGTCGCATCGTTTTATAATCAAAAGGCTCTGCCATTCCTGCAGATATATCTTGTGAAACTTTTCGGCTCTCTGGTGTCAGGACAAATTTTCCCTGCGTTTCGGCAATTGAGAGGAGTCCCGCATCGCTCGTCAGGTCATAGGCAATCGCGACGCCGTGCAGCAGCTCTGCCGTCGCAATGCCCTTATCTTTCAAGGCGTCATTTATCGGAAAAAACAGACCGCCATAGCTTTGCTGAATGGTGGTATAGATGGCCTTCTTAAGAATTCCGTCGCGGCGCTCGAAAATTTTTCGTTCGGGATTATTCTGCTCTACGGCTTGAGCAAAAATGACGAACGGCATGAGCGCGTAACGCTGATAATATGGCCCCTCATTATAATATCCATCCGGAGAGAAAAGCTTTTCCATCTGCTTCAGAAAGCCGGCGTCTCCAGATTTATCCAAGCCCATCAAGGCCTGCTCTACATAGTCTTGATCGTCTATCGCATAGCCGGTTAGGCCGACAGCTGCCGTTGCCCATGTACCGTGATTATGAATCTTGTTGAAGGTTTTAGGAGATCCGTCGGAGAGGAAGTCCGCCATGTTGCGAAGCAAATCCGTTTCAATTAACTGGCGTTGCTCTTCGGAAAGTGTCTCTTTGACCGCATCATACCCTTGCGCCACATGAAGAAGCCACCAGCTTTCATTCAGGTTCTGCCAGAACATTCGGCCCGGTGACTGTTCTTTCTGAGCCGGATGAAGACCCCAACCCGGATAAACTTCGGCGTAAGCTTGCATCAGCTTTCCGGCGTAGTCGGCGTATTTTTCCTCATCCGTTAATTTATAGAGCTGCCCAGCATTATAAATAAGTTTGGCGCTCTCTTTATGTTTTTCGTGCGTAAAGCCTCCGCCTGCGTCCTTCGGAACAGGCAGTGATATTGGCAAGTTCATCTGCGCGTCCAGGCTCTGCTTAGCATTTGAAAGAGTTTGCTCGAACCCATCCGCCTGCGGCGTCTGGGCAATGGGGCGGGATTGGGCACGGCTTTCACAAGACGCCAGTACGATGCCCAGCGCCAAAGCTGAGGCCAGCTGCAGGACGGGGCGACTCATCGGTTTAACCCCTCATTATCTGTTATCAGAGCAGTGGGCTCTAATCCGCTATTTAATTCTACCACAACTGGCGCAGGTGTATCTTTGAAAGTATTTTCAAATATTTTGGTTTTGGGCTCGCCCACGGTGTGTTTAATCAAAAATGGCTCAACGCCATCGAATGTATTGTTGGAAATATTCGTCACCTGAACCCCTTGCAGATAAAGGGAGGAGTCTGTCTTGTTGCGTTTACCACTACCGACATTTGTAAGGCTAGAATTGACCAGGTTGAAATGCGGGCCAAATGTGCTCTCATCGGTACCACCCCGATAGTAATCCACAATCGAACCTTGGACGTTTTCGAAATCAGACTCTAAAATGGTGAGATATTCTGCATTATAGATTCCGTAGTCATCAGTCTCCTTATCCAGCTTTAGAATTGCCCCCGTTACATCTTTAAAGCTAGAATTACGTATTGCGATATTGTCTGCGAATGTGCCTTTGGAAACTGAGATGATATTGAAAGAGTGATTGACGTCCATCTCCGTGAAATTTGTATCGGTTATTTCCAGACGGTAGTTCTCGAGCATGGAGTAAGGGCTTGTCCTGATGACAGAATTTCCAGCATTGTCAGGCGCCGATTTGCCGGAGATATTTAATCCCTTTATCTGAAGGCTCCCGCCATTGAGGATCTCGAACAAAGTGGTTCGTTCAAATGTGAGATTAACCTCTCCCTCGGCTTGGAAGGTTAGCGGCTTGTCAATTTTCAAAAACTTGCGAACGACATAATTCCCGGAAGTCAGCGAAATAACGTCTCCGGCTTTGGCCTTCTCTACGGCGGAAGTTAAGCTCCCTTCTTCTGGTGTCACAGCTATCGTTTCACCAGAGCCAAACGCGATCACGGGCTCGGCTTTAGGATACCAAGAAACCCCGGTCTGATTTTTTTGTGTCACGGAAAGGTCGCGAGGCACCCCGGCAGAAATCTCGGATTGAGGATACATTAATCCGTTCTCGGCCCGTTCCATCTTGAGCCGCACGCGAGAAAACCCGGTCGTAAAGTCTGGCGGATCCATCGACCCCAATACATTCTGATTAAAGTCAATCCCAGACATGTCGTCATAGACGGTGAACACGTCCCGGCCGTCTTCGTTAAAGATCAAATTACTTTCAAACACGCTGTCCGAAGGCACAGCGGTTCGCTCTTCATCGCTTCCAGCTCCGAACTGAACATTATCGCTATTTATGAGGCTGTTGTTTTTGATGACCGCGTCTTTTACCGGGTCGTACCGATTGATAGGGCCGTTTGGCACGCCGTTCATCACGACGAATGCACCGCCAAAACGAGTGCCTTTAAGGCCCTCCATATAATTGTTCTGGATGGTTTGACCCGCATTGATAACGCGGATACCGCCAGTGTGGTCTGCGCCATTACCAAAAAACACGTTGTTTTCGACAAGATTATTATTTCCGTGGCGCATCGTTAAGGTGCCGCGGGATTGGAAGAAAGTATTATTCCGGAAAACATTCCGGCCAGATTTGTTGGAAATAATTTCCAACTCGCCGTCGCATCGGTCGAAATAATTATTTTCGACGACTGTAAGCGAATCCGTTCGTGAATAGTGGCTGGTCCCAATTCTCAGGGTTTCGCCGCCATTGGACCCGAGGATCTGACGAGGCCCAAAGTAATTATGATCAATGCGGTGATTGTTTTCCTGGCTGTCTTCGGTGTTGAGCCGCACAGCCATAGTCACGCCCTTATTGCGCTTTCCAACGATGTGATTGTGGTCGAAACGGTTGTTTTTTCCATACATCATCACCCAGAAATCGACTTCTTGGCGTTCAGGCTGATTATAATTATCAATGACGACTTCCGTCACCCGGGAGTTATTTGCGAGGTTCTTGGAATTCCGCCGAAAGGAGATGACCTCGCTGGTTGGGGTATAGCCGTCCTTAAACACGAGACCTGAGACCTCAAGATAATTTCCGGCAATTCTGAGATTGGATTGACCCGTTAGGAAAACCTCGCCAGAAGTTTCGGCGGTTAATCGGATCGGCTTGTCTTTTTCGCCTTCGCCGATGAAGAGGACTTCAAAATCCTCCCACTTTCCATTGGCGAGTTTAACGACGTCGCCCGGCTCCAGCTCTTTTACGATCTCTTTGAAGGACTTTTGGTCTTTAACGAGAAACTCTTCCGCCTGGGCGCTGTAAGAGGTCGCCCCCATAATCGCCGTCGTTGAGACGAACATACACAATAGGCGCGAAAAGCGTTTCATACCAAATTCCCCAATATTTTATTTATAGGGGAAATATCGACAATCCAGACAATATTGTCAACCAATATATTAAACCAATTTCAACGGATTGGTATAGTCACCTCGAAAAGCGTTTTGGGATTAGTCCAGCTGCGCGCTGAGCAAAAAGCGAGAGCGGCTTTCAGAGGTCTTTTTCTTGACCGCCCTGTAGGCTTCCTCTTCGGAGGCTACTAAAAGCGCCTCAATCATGCGCGTGAAGTGCGCGCGCATAGCGGTACGCGCGGCCGAGGAATCCCGGTTCTTAAGCGCATCCAGAATAGCTTGATGTTCATCTTCGCGATGACTTGGATCTTTGTCACATACCGAACGGTAGACCTTTTGCAATTGCGACGCCTCTTTACGCATCCCCCACATACTGCCGATGACATAAATGATAGCGGGGTTATTTGTCGCTTTGGCGATCGTTAGATGAAACTCCTCATCGGCCTCATCGGCTGTCATATCAGAGTCGATTTTCCCCATCATCACTTGGATTAACCGCTCAAGTTCTGCAATGGTCTCATCGGTTATCATTGGAGCAGCCAAAGCTGCGGACTCCGCCTCGAAAAGCGCTCTGGCTTCGGTCAATTCAAAGGGACCGACTTTTGGCAAGCCATGCGCCGTATACTCACTTCCGTCCAAAACATAAGCTCCGGACCCAACCTTAATTTCAAGCCGTCCTTGCGCCTGAAGGGCGATTTCGGCCTCGCGAATAGCGACGCGGCTCACCCCAAATTTTTCGGCTAGGTCCCGCTCCCCGGGCAGGCGACTTCCAGGCGGAAACACACCCGAGTCGATAAGCTCTAAAATCTGATTTGCTACTTTGTGGTATAAACGTTGTTCAGCCATGATTTTCCCAAATGTTATCTATACCAATATTAACATTTTTCTCCATTTGTCTATACCAATAGTCCGAATCTTTAATTTAATATCTAATTCGGTTCACCGGGATATTGACGCCTCGCCGTGGCGAGACGTCTGAATTTATATAAGGAGTGATGGCAAAAGCCGTCTTTACTAGAACGTGTAACTGGCTCCGAAGACGATACGCCGATCAGTGACGCCTTGGTAGCACAGCAGCCCGCCGTCGCTTACGCAGTAGACGTCTGACGACGCCTCCGTCAGATTAACCGCGTCAACTTGGACAGTGAATTGATCCGTAACATCGTAGGCGACCGACCCATTGAGCTGACCTCGAGTTTCTTGGATGCCGGTGAACCCAATTGGGGTTAGGACGTTACCCGTTCCCGGTAAATTAGTAGTCGCAAAAGAATCCCGCCACGTATAACGCAGTCTGGCTGACAAACCATATTTCTCGTAATATCCAGTCAAGTTGTAAGCATGGTTGGAAAGATTTGGTAAAGTTGCCGCCTCACGCGTTGGATTGTTAAACCCCTGCGCAGCCAAGATGGCAAGATTTCGACTTCCCGAAACCGGGACAAAACCGGTATTATTATCTTCATTTTGATATGTGTAGTTGGCAAGTAGACCAAAGCCAGATGCCCAAGCGAAACTACCAAGTCTATCCTCCCAATCTGCAAAGTTATATTGCAGCGCGACTTCAACACCTTCCTGCGTGGTAGAATTATCAGAGTTAAAAGTTGATTGGTTGCCGACACAAACGCCGACCTCGCCATTCCCGAAGATACCGGCCTCCGTTCCCGGAGAGAAAATTCCGCCATTTTCACAAGGCGCCGTCGTATCACGAACACCGCCCGTCTCATCCGGCGTATCAACGACGTTTCCGAAAAGGCCGCTTCGTTCTTTACGGAAAACGCCGACACTCAGCACGGCTTCTGGCGCAAAGTACCAGTCAACAGAGGCGTCCCAACTCTCAATTTCCTCTGGAACGAGGAACGGGTTACCACCAATAGAATTGCCATTAACACCACCAAAATCAGGGAATGTTCTTGCGGCTGTTACGTCATTGAAGTCGGGACGGCGAATATCTTCGGAATATGACCCACGCAAGATAATGTCGTCGGTCACATCAAACGCAAGGTTCACGCGCGGTAGGTAATGATCATAACTGCTGTCGATTGTGACCAATGTCGCGACGCCGTCGGTAAATTGGTTAGCCGTCGACTCTAGGTCCGTATCTATATAGCGCAGACCTGCATTGCCGCTGAGCCTCCCAAAGCCAAAATTTGCCTGGCCGTAAATCGCCGTCGTTTTTTCTTTAATATTAAAGAAAGCCGATTCATCCGAGCTTAAACCAGAAGTGAATATCGGTCCAAGACCTTGCGCCGCAGCGGCGGCATTGATCGTGGCGACAGCCGCCGAAGTGTCCCGCGTTAAATTCGGGCTTACCTGCAATACTCCGTCAACTGCCAGGGAATTTCCTGTTCCGGAAGCAAAATTGTCCGGGATTTCACTTAAAAGCTGAGTAATGCCTGAGGCATTCAAGCTCCCTGAAAGTGTGCTGCTGCCGCTGACGGAGGCGGACCGGTCATCTCTGATACTCGTACGCTCACCAAAGCGAGCCCCCACTTCGACTGAACTTACAAAGTCAGACAAGCTGGTCTGAGAGAAGTCGTAGATCCCGTCGAAACGCCACGCTCTATCAATATTTTCTCGAACGTCGGCACTGTAACCGGGATTCCCATCAAACACATAGTTAGCCGGGTCTAAAAGCTGGGCTTCAGTCGGCGCGAAAGGATCGTTGAAATTGATATCAAACCCGAAGCCATCCGTTAGGTCAAAGATGAACGGAGTGCCATTTTCATCTCGGAAATCACTGCCACTTGGGGCTATATAGGAGTTCGGGTTAATGAAATTGAGGTTGACGAATAGATTTGGATTTATGGTATCAGAACTTGATCTTGCGAACTCGGCCTTAAGCGTTAAGGCCTCCGTTGCCTCCCACTCTCCACCCAGCCTCAAGGTCGTCGTTTCGGTAAAACGCGATCCGGCATCTGAACCAATCCGAAGGAACGGAGCGCCGCGGCCATCATTAACTTGCGCATCAGCCTGAAGTGGCGTGAAAGTTCCCTGCGTCACAATCGCAATATCACCAAAGTTCTGAATACCATCTTCTCCCGGAGCAGACCCTAAGTCGACAGCATCAAAAGCCGTAAAATTGATATTACCGCCAGGAGTAACCGCACGATCGCCAGGCCCGTTAAGACGACTCACATTAGAGGCCTGCACGCGTGAGCCTGATAGACGGCGTTGTTGATCGTTAAAGACGACATCTGCAAAAAGTCTCAAATTCTCTGTAGGCTTGGCTTCGACAGAACCCGCAACATTCAAAGTCTCAAATTGCTGAGTTCTTTGAACTTGGTTCAAAAACTGCACCCCTAAAAAGCCATCTACGCCCGCTGGACATGCCGTAGAAGGCATATCGACTGTACAATCGGTATAATTATCTCTGTCCAGACGAGGACGGAATGCCGTGTTCTCAGATTCGGTATAACTCCCGCTCAAAACAAAGCCGATCTCTTGGCCTTTCGCGTTCTCCCAGTTCTTGCCCAGGGCCCCCGAAACTCTCGGCGAAATACCTTCTGTCAGGCTACTGTCTTCGCCCTGAATACGAACCGATGCCAGGGTATCTCTTAGATCAAGCGGACGGATTGTTCTCAGGTTGATTGTGCCGCCGACCGCGCCTTCAATGTGGTGCGCCTCAGGCGCTTTGATGACTTCAAGACCCGCGATGATAGCCGGATTAACATCTGTAAAATTGATACCGCCGCGGCCATTTCCGGCGCCGACCGTTGTGACACCGTTGAACTGAATAAGGTTTTGATCTGATCCGCGAATCTGAACGCCTGTTCCTACCCCTTCTGTTCGGGTAATTTGAATACCTGTTATGTTCTCTAGAACCTCGGCCAAGTTCTGGTCCGGCAGCTTACCGATATCTTCAGCGATAATAACTTCAACAAGGCTATCGGCCTGACGTTTTTCAACAAGCGCGTTTTCGAGCGATTGGCGAATGCCGGTAGCGACAACCTCATCTGTAGGATCATTTTGTTCTGCTTGGATGTCTTGCTCAACCTGCGCGTCTTGCGCCATCACCATTTGGGGCAAGGCTAGAGTCGAAACCCCGACGCTGAGTAAAAGAGACTTTTTGAAAAATGAGTGCCCGAAGGTGTCGCGTAGCTGCGTCATAATTATTCCCCTATATAGTGGTGGAACCGAATTTTTACGGATTCCGTTATTGTTGCCGCATAAAAACCAATATTTTGAAATCTGTCAACCTATTTGATTGACCAAATTTAGCTTTATTGGTCATACCAATTGTCAGGGGGCGGAGCGTAGTTCCGGTGACTTTCTGAAAATACAACGGTTAAATAGTGGCAAGATGAAACCTATCTTCTCGGTAGAAGCTTCGGATATCCGGCTTGAAAGTAGATTACTTACTTTTAAAAAATGTAGTCCCTGCATGCCCTTAACGCGCCAAGACGAATGTGTCTAAACTCTAGCGCAAGAAAGGGAATTGAGGCGGAAGTTAAATCTTTTCGCGCCTCATGAAGACGTAGCGCGAGTTGTTAAAACCAGGTCGATATCCAATAAAATATTTCACCATATTGATGCTTTTTGTTATGCAAATACAACCAATATGTTCATCTTGGGAAGCGCAGCCATACCAATTTCCATCAAAAAGCACGCTCCTCGAAGCCGAAAAGCGTGCAAGTGCAAGGAGTCTTGTAAGGAGGCTCTTAGAATTTTCCTCTTATTCCGAAGAATACACGCGGACCGTAAACATTCACCTCATAGAGGTCATCTTGTGTCCATTTGTATTGATTTTTTGGCTCGTCAAAGAGGTTGATCGCCTCAACAGATAGCCTGATATTATCATTCACTTTATAGGACGCTCTGGCTTCGAAGACACCTACATCTCCGACATAACGAATACGTGTGCTGTTGGAGGTGAAAGGCTGGAAATAATCGCTCCGGTATTTATAGATACCTTGGAGATCTAAGTCTCCAATCTGATAATAGAGCTGGGCTGAGAAAACATGTTTCGACAGGCCAGGGATACTGGCTGGCGCAACGATTCCTTCATTTGTTAAAACGAAGTCTCCATTCTCGTCTCTGAACCCAATATCGCCATATAAGCTATCTTCAAATTCAAAATCCGACTCTGCATAATTATAGCTGAGCTTAGTTCCCAACCCGCTTAGGAAACCAGGAAGGTATGAGAAGCGATGGGAAGCTGTAAGTTCAACACCGAAAAGCTGGCTGGTCTCTTGGTTGGACTGCGTCAAAGTCACAGGAACAGTAACGTCCCGCCCATCAATGACATAGTTTTCCGTAGACCGCGCAAACTCGAACCCGCCCTTAAAACGTTTGAAATAAGTACTGAGTGCAAAGATCGAGTCTGGGTTCGGATACCATTCTACCCCGACATCTAAATTCCAAGACGTTAGCGGCTGCGAGTTCGGGTTTCCGGATGCATTCACCCCCTGAATCAAACCGTCTATGGTCGTGATAGGGTCATCATCGTCTCCGTCATTCGTCGTAAACACACGGCTGAAATTCATATCCGCGGGGTCAGCGCGGGACAGGCCGCGGAATATGCCGGCACGGAAAAGAACCTCATCATTAATATCAACAATCATATTCGCGCTTGGAAGAATTTCCGTGTATCCGCCGCCGCCGACCACACGTTCTGCATCATTCTGTGAGGGGGTAATTTCTAACCCGCCATCCGTATTCGTTGAAATCGTGTAGCCTTGACGATAGCCGACAGAGTCAACCGATGTATCTACAACCCGGACCCCAAAATTACCGCGCCAAGGCAGGCCATCCAGTGTCGTATCATAGGTGGCCATGACATAACCCGCGAGCGTCTTCTCGGTTACATCTGTTGTGGAAGAAATTTCTTCCATCAAGTCGGGAATTTGGAAAGGTATTCCCGCGAACCCTAATACACCTTCCGCGATACAGTTTGGGTCAAAGGTCGCCCAAGAGTTTCTTTCACTTAAAACGGTGCCGTCGCTACCTACATTGGTCACGAGCGCACCCTCCCGAACAGAACTAAGGAAATTGTCCTCTGGGAAGCTTGTTTGGCAGCTAGAATTCAAATTTGCGATGACCGCATTGCCCGCATCAATTTGCGCTTGAATAGCGGCCGCCTCTTCCGGCGTATCGCCATCCCCTGCATCGTCGCCATCAGAATTTCGATCGTTTCGAATTTCAAATTCTAAACGACCCTGGCTATTATTTCCGCCGTCCAGCGCTAGATACTCCAACTCAGAATATCTCATACCTGCTTCAATGCTTTTGATAGCCCCGAAGTCAGCATCGTAAAGGAAATCCAGTCGGGCGGCTTTACTTGTATTTCTACGATCAAGGTCCTTATCAACCCGCACGCGGTACCGATCAATAAACATAGAGTGATCCGTCACATCAAATTCGTCATTGAACAAAGTATATTGCGGGACACCGGAATCGAGATCCCATTGAATAACCGGAGTCACATCCGATTGAGCCCGGAACTGAATGCCCTGCTCAGTTCGCTTTGTTTCAGAGAAGGAAACATCGGCCGACATGCTCAGGCGTTCTGTGACGTCATAAGCGACATTCAACCCGCCGCCGATATAGGTTTCTTCCCGCTCATAATTATCGCCCTGAACTTCGAGTGTGTTATCTGTCACAAAATTCGTAATGGCGCCAAGGTCCGTGAATTCAAGCTGATCAAATGTGCTGGTGTTTTCATTTCCCGGCAGATCGATATCCCGATCATTTCTCTTCTGACCGTTGAATGTCAGATTGTTTCGGGTTTCTGATTGGACACGCTTTGACCATTCCACGTCAAGATTGACATCCCAACGATCATTCGGCTGCCATTGTAGCGCCGAGAAAATAGCGTCGCGCTCGTCACGTGTATCGTTTTGGCGGTAATGTCGCTGTGACGGAACAACGGCAAAGGTTTCACCAGAATCGATTGCTACTCCGGTTTCAGGGTCGATAGCCGTATTATAACCGCCATTATTGCTGCTACCGGCCGGGTTATCCTCGCAATCATCATCTGTTGATGTGCTGTTCGAAAAGCCTTGGTTCTGAGTGCTGCCGACCAAACAGGCAAAAGAAGAACTCCCTGTGTTACTCGTAGATTGAATCTCCTGTTCGGGCTGCGAAATATCGCTACGCTGAACGCCTATGGAAAAACCAATATCGCCCCCATTTGCGAGTTCGAATTGGTCGACATAAGAGAGCGTGCCGCGATATCCGATATCCCCCGCGCGGGTATCCTCTTGGTTCAGCTGGTCAGGATTAACGTTACCTTTGAGGTCTACTTGGAAGCGTTGGTTGTCATAATCGAGCGGCTTGAGCGTTTCGATTTGTATCTGGCCCGCAACGCCGCCTTCAATTTGGCTGGCGTCTTGAGTCTTAAATACAGCCAGTTTGCTCATTAATTCCGAAGGAAATTGTGAGAAATTCACTGATCTGTCGCCAGAACCATTCGTCGCCTCACGACCATTGAAAACTGTCGAAGATAGATACGGCCCCAACCCCCGAATGGAAACTTCGGTCGCGCCGCCATTTTCGCGATGTGACGCGACGCCGGTAATTGTCTCAAGAGCTTCGCCGATTGACAAAGCCGGTAAATCGCCGATTTCAGACGCTGAGAGCCCGTCTACGATTTGATCCGAGTTGCGTTTTAGCGAAATGGAATCCTGAATGACTTGGCGAGTGCCCGTGGCGACCACTTCATCATCTACTAGGTCTTCATCCAAATAAGGGTCTTGCGCATAGGCAGCGCTCGCGACGCACAGCGTCGGCATCCCCACCCCCAAAAGCAATGATTTTTTAAAAAGGCCTGCCGTCAGACGGGCGAATACAGCTGCGCCAGAAGTTGATGAGTGCATATCGCAAATCCCCTATTCGATTATAAATTATATTATTACTTGGGTTTAATGAACCGACCCACATACGAGTGTCAACCCATTACAACTACCAATTAACCATATTTGGTATTACCAATTTGCTATCTTACTGGTATACCACATAATTTATCCGGTGAATGATTATCAAAAGTTGGAATCGAGCGTCATTTCGGAACGTTCCGAGTTCACATTGGTCGGTCTGTGTGAACGAAGCGTCCATATTTGATATGGGGCACCAAATTTTAACGAAGTTCTCCCCCCACCCTTTGCGGCGCCACGGTCGTAGAAAATCGCATGGACGTAACACGGGGGAGTTACATGACATCCCACGCAATTTCCGCCATACTGGAAACATGAAAGCACATTCCTTCCAGACGGTTTCCGATATTCGTATAGAAAATGGAGGCGCGTCGAAGCTCGACCAATATGTCGACGGACTTTGTTTGAACAAGCGTATCGCCGTTATCACGGATAAAGGCGTAGCTTCTCTTGGGTTAATGGATGCGGGCCTCGCCGCGCTCCAAGACGCCGGATATAAAGTCATGGTGTTCGATGAGGTTGTGGCCGACCCGCCCGAAGCCGTCGTCCTTAAAGGCGTTGAAGCCGTCAAAGAATTTCAGGCCGGCCTCGTCATTGGCTTTGGCGGCGGCAGCCCCATGGATACCGCCAAGGTCATTGCCTATATGGCGGCCCATGACCGCCCTATCCAAGAAGTGTATGGCGTCGGGAATGCAACAGGCAAACGGCTTCCACTCATGCTCATCCCAACCACATCAGGGACGGGATCAGAAGTTACCAATGTCGCTATTATTACGACAGGCGAGACCGAGAAAAGCGGCATTGTGGCAGACGCGCTTTATGCTGACCGGGTCTTGCTCGACAGCGCGCTCACGGTCGGCCTTCCGAAATCGATCACAGCAGCGACCGGGATTGACGCCATGGTTCACGCGATAGAGGCTTACACCTCTGTCAAACAAAAGAACCCGATTTCAGATGCTCTGGCCCTTACGGCTCTTGGCAAGCTTCGAAATTCAATTGTTCAAGCATGTAATCATCCGGACGATTTGGAGGCGCGGGAAACCATGCTTATTGGCGCTATGCTCGCGGGCCAGGCCTTTTCCAACGCCCCGGTCGGCGCGGTTCACGCCCTTGCCTACCCTCTCGGCGGATTCTTCCACGTCCCGCATGGCCTCTCCAATGCGCTCGTTCTGACCGAAGTCTTGAAATACAATCAGTCCAGAGCCGATGGATGGTATGGCGAAATCGCAGGGAGTCTTGGTCTTGGAACAAATAGCGGCGTGTTGATTGACGACCTTATTCGGATCAAAAACGAGACGGCCGTTCCCCTCACCCTGACTGAAGTCAATATTCCGGCGGACGCTATTCCGATAATGGCCGAAGATGCGATGACCAAAGACCGCGTTCTACAAAACAACCCACGCGCCATGACTTATGATGCCACGGTCAAAATTTATGAATCGATTTTATAATGCGCGCTCAACCTAACGCCCTAAAAGATTACACTCATTTTTTAGATATTCCGACACGTTGGTCAGACAATGACGTCTACGGCCATATAAATAACGCCGTGTATTATTTATATTTCGATACGGTCGTGAATGAGTACCTAATCCAAAAAGGCCTTCTTGATATTGAAACGTCAGACATCATTGGATTGGTGGTGAAAACAAATTGCGATTATTTCGCGCCCGCCGCTTTCCCGGATATTATCAAAGCCGGATTGCGCGTGGCAAATCTCGGCAATTCCAGCGTGACCTACGAGATTGGGTTATTCCGCAATGACGAGGAAGAGGCCTGTGCCCAAGGGCAGTTCACTCATGTCTATGTCGACAAGCGGTTCCGCCGCCCAGTGGAACTATCGGATAAAATGCGGGCGGCGCTAGAAATTCTCAAAAAGTAAATCGGTCTATCCGGTAAACTGCATCCCCATCCATTGGGCGATCAAAGCCGGTTTCTCGCCGCCTTCGATTTCCACAGTTACGTCATAAGTAATGAGCACTTGGCCGGGCCGTTTTTCTTCAACTGCCGCGACGACAAAACGTCCGCGAACCTTTGACCCGGACGGAACCGGGGCAAGAAAACGGACTTTATCAAAGCCGTAATTCACGCCCATTTTGACGCCTTCTAACGTGATGGAGGCTGTTTCCCCCATCTTCACGAGCATGGACAAGGTCAGAAATCCGTGAGCGACTGTCCCGCCGAAGGGCGTCATTTTCGCCATGTCCGGATTAATGTGAATGAACTGGTGATCTTCGGTCACATCCGCAAATTGATTGATGCGGTCCTGTTCAATCTTAAGCCAATCCGAAACACCGGATTCTTTGCCGACCATAGCTTTGGCTTCTTCAAGTGAGACTGTCTTCATTATATTCCCCGTTTCGGTTTTTTATTTTTATGATTTTAGAGCCGCAGCGCGCTTTAAGAGCTTTTCGCCCTGCATACCGCCCTGCGTCATTTCAACCATGTTATCTTCTGAAATGATCTTTGACCAGTTCGCCGCCACGTTTTCTGCCGTCTGCTCGCCGGGCGCAAAACTTACGCCGTCTGTTTCAAACACTTTCGTCGCCGCATAGCCGCCTGCGCCTGCCACCAGAATAGTCCGGTTCGGCGCATCGTCACAAACCAAATAAACAAGACCTTGGCTAACGCTTTCCACGTCCAGCATTGCCAGAATTTCCGGCGGCATCAGATCTTCGGTCATGCGCGTGGCCGCCACAGGAGACAGTGCATTAACCTTGATATTATATTTCGCGCCTTCGAGGCAGAGCGTTCGCATAAAGCCGGAAAGGCCCGCTTTAGCCGCGCCGTAATTGGACTGCCCGAAATTACCATACATGCCGGAGCTACTGGAGGTCATGGCGATACGGCCATATTCGCGTTCGCGCATATGCGCCCAGACGGCTTTGGTGCAAATCGCAGAGCCCATAACATGAACATCCAAAACAGAGCGGAAATCATCCATTGCCATTTTTGCAAAAGACTTATCCCGTAATATCCCCGCATTATTCACAAGGATATCCACATGGCCGAAGTGATCGATCGCTTCACCGACCATCGCTTCGACGTCTTCCTGATTAGTCACATTCGCGCCGTTCGCTATTGCATCGCCGCCCGCATCTTTAATTTCTTTGGCGACATTTTCCGCCATAGTCGCAGATGATCCGGAACCATCCACAGCCCCGCCCAAATCATTGACCACAATTTTAACGCCGCGTTTGGCCAGTGCCAAAGCATGGCTTTTGCCCAAACCGCCACCTGCACCAGTTACAATGGCAACGCGGTCTTTAAACTCAACTTCATTCATTTCGAATTCCTGTCTTTAGAGCTATGCAACTTCAAACAAACCGGCTGCGCCCATGCCGCCGCCGATACACATGGTCGAGACAACATATTTCGCACCGCGGCGTTTGCCTTCGATAAGCGCGTGAGCGACCATGCGGGCTCCGCTCATGCCGTAAGGATGACCGATTGAGATGGCGCCGCCATTGACGTTCATTTTTTCTGTCGGAATGCCGAGCTTCTTTTGGCAATAAAGAACCTGAACCGCGAAAGCCTCATTCAGCTCCCATAGATCGATATCTTCCATTTTGAGGCCAGTCTGCTGGAGCAGTTTCGGCACAGCATATACTGGCCCTATCCCCATTTCATCGGGCTCGAGACCCGCAACCGCCATACCGCGGTAGATACCGAGCGGAGAGAGGCCCCGGCGCTCAGCTTCTTTGCGTTCCATAAGAACAGAAACAGATGCCCCGTCAGAGAGCTGAGACGCATTCCCGGCGGTGATAGTTTTTTCGGGGCCGCGAACAGGCTTTAGCCCTTGAAGCCCTTCTAACGTCGTAGACGGACGATTTCCCTCATCCTTCTCAAGTTTTGTCTCGGATTTAGAGATTTCACCCGTTTCTTTATTCTTGACCATCATGGTCGAGGCAAGCGGGACAATCTCGTCGTCAAACTTTCCGGCTTCTTGCGCGGCGTGTGTGCGCTGCTGAGACAGAAGCGCATATTCGTCCATTTCGTCGCGCGTGACGCCATAGCGTTCTGCCACGATTTCGGCCGTATCAATCATCTGGATATAGGCTTGTGGATGCTTTTCCAAAACAGTGGGGTCGGGCGCAATCCGCATTTCGGGTGTCTGCACCATGGAAATGCTCTCCACACCGCCGCCGATTGTAATGGTCTGATTGTCGGCCATAATCTGTTTCGCGGCGACGCCAATCGCCATCATGCCAGAGGAACACTGACGGTCCAGGCTCATGCCCGGAACTGAAACGGGGAGATTAGAGGCGAGAACCGCATTGCGACCAATGGTGACCTGAACGCCCTGCTGCATAGCGCAGCCCATGATCACATCTTCGACTTCTGCGCCGTCGATTCCAGCGCGTTTAACGGCTTCATCAATGCAGTGACCCGCGAGGGTTGGAGACGGCGTCGCGTTGAAGGCGCCGCGATAGGCGCGCCCTATAGGAGTTCTGGCGGTAGAAATGAGGACGGCTTCACGCATAATTTTTCCAATCTGTGTTTGCAATGTCTTATGGGCGCTTCCCCACGCCCTCTCAACCTCTTTGTAACGTTAGGGATTGAGATGTCCACGGCCCCAAAAATGAACGGACCTCAACCATTTGTGAAGGTGCAAAAAAGGCCTGACGACCCTTTATTTTTGAACGCAAATACGGTCTAAGGAGGCAAATTCAATCAAGAATGAATAGAGGAAAGGTTCTCTCATGACTGAGGCTTATATTTATGACGCGGTCCGCACACCGCGCGGCAAAGGAAAATCCGACGGCAGCCTGCACGAAATCACGGCGCTTAATTTGTCTGTTCAGGTTCTCCAAGCCCTGCGTGACCGGAATAATATCGATACGGCCGAAGTTGAAGATGTCGCTTTTGGCTGCGTCTCACCGGTTGGCGAGCAAGGCGCGGTCATCACGCGGACGGCCGTGATGAATGCAGGCTACGCCCAAACAACTGGCGGCATTCAGGTCAATCGTTTCTGTGCCTCAGGCCTCGAAGCTTCAAATATCGCGGCGGCGAAAGTCATGTCGGGCGAATGCGACCTGACTATTGGCGGCGGCGTCGAGAGCATGTCTCGTGTCCCTATGGGCTCTGACGGCGGCGCTTGGCCATCCGACCCCGCCTCTGCCTTTCACAACTATTTCGTGCCGCAAGGCGTCTCAGCTGACTTAATCGCCACAAAATACGGGTTCTCCCGCGACGATGTAGATGCCTATGCCGTCGAAAGCCATAAACGGGCGAAGAAAGCCTGGGATGAAGGCCGATTCAAAAAATCGATTATGCCTGTCAAAGACGTCATGGGCGTCAATGTTCTTGACCATGATGAAACTATCCGTCCTGAAACAGATATGCAAAGCCTTGGCGCTCTGAACCCGTCCTTCAAAATGATGGGTGAAAATTTCGGCTTTAACGGCGTCGCTATTCAAAAATACCCTGAGGTTGAGAAAATCAACCATGTGCATCACGCCGGTAACTCTTCCGGTATCGTTGACGGCGCCGCTGGCCTGTTAATCGGCAACAAGGAAGTCGGTGAACGTCTCGGCCTGAAACCACGCGCGCGCATCCGCTCAATGGCGTCTATTGGCTCAGATCCAACCATTATGCTTACCGGTCCGGAATTTGCGGCTAAAAAAGCGCTGAAACGCGCCGGCATGAATGTGAATGACATTGACCTTTATGAACTGAACGAAGCTTTCGCCGCTGTTGTCCTGCGCTTCATGCAAGCCCTCGACATCGACCATAAAGATATCAACGTTAATGGCGGCGCAATTGCCATGGGCCACCCTCTCGGGGCGACAGGCGCCATGATCCTCGGCACGATGGTGGATGAGCTTGAACGGGCTGACAAAGAAACTTCTCTCGTCACGCTCTGTATCGGCGGCGGTATGGGAACAGCCACAATTATCGAGCGCGTTTAATCGCAGCTGACGAAAGGATAAAATTATGAGTGATTACAAAACAATTTCTATGGATCTGGACTCCGACGGAATCCTGACACTGACAATTGATGTGCCAAACCAAGGCATGAATGTCTGGGACGAACATTTGATGTCCGAATTCCCTGACTTCGTAGAACGCCTACTCACAGATGACGATGTCAAAGGCGCCGTTATCTGCTCAGGCCGCGAAAATGCCTTTATGGCTGGCGCGGACCTTCGCATGCTGGAGCAAAATTCCGGGGAGTTGAACAAAGACTCCTTTGAACAAGGCATGACGCTTAATCGCCTATTCCGCCGGATGGAAACGGGCGGACATACCGTCCGCCAGATGCAACGTGAAGGCAAAAAAGCCAAACCTGTGGCTGTGGCTGTCGAAGGCCTTGCGCTTGGCGGCGGACTGGAACTCGTCCTCGCCTGTCACCACCGCGTCGTCGCAGACAACCCAAAAATCAAGCTTGGCCTTCCCGAAGTGCTTGTCGGTCTTCTCCCGGGCGGCGGCGGAACCCAGCGTACCCCTCGCCTCGTAGGTCTGCAAAATGCAGCGATGATGTGCACACAAGGCAAAAATCTCGACCCGAAAAAAGCTTTGGCTCAAGGTCTTATCAATGAGGTCGTTGAGCCCGGCAAAACGGTTGAGGCCGCGAAAGCCTGGGTCAAGGATAACGCGAAAGGCGTGCTCCAACCTTGGGACGTCAAAGGCTTTAAAGTGCCTGGCGGCGCAGGCTCTATGAACCCGAAAGCGGTTCAGTTCTTTGTCGCGGCCAATGCCATGGCGCTGAAAGAAAGTAAGAATAACTATCCGGCCATTAAAGCCATCATGTCTTGCCTCTATGAGGGCACGGCGGTTCCAATGGACACGGCAATCGCTATTGAAGTGAAATACTTCTGCAAGCTCTTGGCCGATCCTGTTGCCAAAAACATGATCCGCACTTTGTTTGTAAACAAGCAAGCGGCTGAGAAAGGTGCGCAGCGCCCAGAAGGCATCCCCACCGTTGAAATCAAAAAAGTTGGTGTCTTGGGCGCAGGCCTGATGGGGTCGGGCATCGCTCATGTGACCGCCAAGGCTGGCATGGAAGTAATCTCTCTGGACCGCTCTATGGAAGAGGCGGAGAAATCTGTCGCCTATACGAAAAAGATTTTGGACAAGAGCGTTTCTCGCGGTCGGATGACGCAGGAAAAGGCCGACGCCTTCCTCGCCCGGATAACGCCAACAGATAATTACGACGACCTGAAAGACGTCGATCTGATTATCGAAGCGGTTTTTGAACGACCGGACGTCAAAGCCGATGTCATTAAAAAGACAGAGGCGGTGATTGGAAAAGACGTTGTTTTCGCGTCTAACACTTCCACGCTTCCTATTGGCGGATTGGCCAAGAACTCTTCCCGTCCGGATCAGTTTATAGGAATGCATTTCTTCTCACCTGTCGAGAAAATGCCGCTCTTGGAAATCATCCCGCATGAGGGCACAGGCGATCTCGCTTTGGCCGCCGCGTTTGATTATAATAAGAAAATCCGCAAAACGCCTATCGTTGTGAAAGACGTACGCGGATTCTTTACCAACCGCGTCTTCCCGCCTTATGCGAATGAAGCCAGTCTGATGGTCACAGAAGGCATCAGCATGGCGCTTATCGAGAATTGCGCTGCGAACCTTGGTTTGCCAATTGGCCCGCTCGCCGTCTCCGACGATACGACGCAAAAGCTCGGTTACGACATCATGACCTCCACCCGCGAGGAAATGGGTGATGATTATGTGCCGTCTGGAACCGAAGAGTTCATGGATAATATGGTCAATAAATGGGACCGCGCAGGTCGCCGTTTCGGGGCCGGATTCTATAACTACGACAAAGACGGCAAACGTCTGGGACTGTGGGAAGGCATGACCGACCACTACCCACTGAAGGAAGAGCAACCCTCGCCCGAAGAAGTTATGGAACGGCTTTTATATGCTCAACTCATCCCGACTGCGAATTGCTATGCTGAAGGCGTAGTTCCGGATCCGCAAAGCGCTGATCTCGGCGCTATCTTTGGGTGGGGCTTCCCGCCTTATACCGGCGGGCCGCTTTCCTATATCGACACAATCGGTTTAGAAGCATTTGTGACTACGGCCGATAATTTGGCGCAGCGTCACGGCGCGCGTTTCACGCCGCCGCAAATGTTCCGCGACAAGGCAAAGGCAGGCGAAACGATTTATGAGAAGAAATCGAAAAGCGGTAAAAAAGCCGCATAAATCAGTTTCCCTCTAAAGTAAAAGCGCTCCGGTTTGGAGCGCTTTTTTTTGCCTAAATTTACAAGATTAAAGTTTAAGGCAGAGGCACTTCTTCTTCAAAATTCCTATATCGCCCTAAGGTGAGCAGAATAGTCGCGCCTAAGATAAACCCAATCATCGAATAGGTTAGAACAGAATTATAATTTGGGGCATCACCTTTAATGGCGTTGAAAATTGCTCCCGCTGTTCCGGATCCGATCCCGAATGCCGCATAGACGAAACTATAAATCCGACCGTAAGCTTTCATTCCTAAGTAGCGAGAGACAAGAAATGCCATTAAGTCAAACTCAACGCCTGCCGCAACGCCAACAAGTATTATAGCGAGTGAATTGTAGCCTTGCGACATATCCTGCATTAATATCCAGCACCCAATCGCAGGCACACCCATGAAAATAAAGGCCACTAATGGGGCCCAAACATAATCCACGACGAGCCCGCCAAGCAGGCGTCCCACTACAACGGAGAACCCAATAAGGCCTAAACCCGCAAAACCCGAGGAGGCCAGTTGTGGGCTATACCCTTTATCCAGAAGAATATTTATGACGTTGATGATAATCCCGGAGACGCAAGCCCCGAGTAAAAGAAACGAAACTAGAATAACCCAAAAACGATAATCCCGAACGGTTTGTTTCAAAGTCAGTCCGGGCAGCGGCGAAGCATCACCAGGTTTTTCTCTAATGGTTTCAAAAGCAATGAATCCTAAAAGGAACACCGTCATTAGGACGGCGGCCCAGACAACGCCAACGGCTTCCAAGGATCCGGCGATCAAAGCCCAAACGCCAATGATCATTATGATTGGAACAATCCAATTCTTCGAATTTTTGTTACTTGTCTCGCGCGCTGCAATCGCAGCTTCTTCTTTTTTGTCCCGGAAAAGCCAAAACGCCAAAGGTAAAGAGAGCAAAAGCGGCAGGGAGCCGACAACGAAATAGGCCATTCGCCAATCCATGACATCTATCACAGAGCGTATAAAAGGCGGGGCTAAAAACCCAAAAACGCCGGTCCCCGTCAAAGCAAGACCCAGGGCCAACCCCCGGCTCTTGTCGAAATTATTTACGATTGCCTTTGACCAGGTCAGTGGCAAGGTCCCCGACCCAAACACGGCGGCTAGATAAAAAATAGTATAGAAAACAAGAGGGTTTTCATTGGTTAAACCCAGCGCCGCCGTTCCCAATCCCAGCATAATAATAGCCGGAATTAAAACACGGCGCGCGCCATATTTATCGGTCAGACTTCCAGCCAAGGGGGCGCCTACCAGAACGCCCGCCGTCATAAAGATAAAGGCCGAAGTCGTCGTAACCCGGTCCCATCCGAACACTTTCCCTAGCTCAGGGGATATTGTGATTGTGGCGTAATAGGGAAGCGGAGAGAGGCAGAGACCAATCCCCACAAAACTGGCCAGAACAATGGGCCATCCGACGGCCCACTCCCTCACCCAGTTATGCCAAGCCGAAGGTGCGGTAGCGCTTTGAGAAATCTCAGTCATTGTCGTCCCTGTCCTCTTATACTTTCCACATAGCCTTGATACGCCTCGCTAGGGAAGCTTTGACCTATGACAAAATTGATAAATAGACGCAGCCTTTTAGCAGGAGCGTCTGCCGCTCTGGCTCTTCCTGCCTGTCTTAGCTCTAAGAAAAAAATGGATGCAGATATTCTTGTTTTAGGCGCAGGGCTCGCTGGGCTGAATACTGCAAAGCTTTTAACCGAATTCGGAAAAGATGTTCTCGTCCTAGAGGCCAAGAGACGTGCAGGAGGACGACTTTATACAATCGAACATGAAAATGGTTACACAGAAGGTGGCGGCGAACAGGTGGGGGCAGGATATGCCCGTATTCTTGATTTGGCACGCCAGCTAAATGTCGGCCTCCTTCCCGAAAGCCGTACGCCTCGAACAACAGGTTATGTCCATCAGGGAAAGTGGCTTTCTGAAGAGGAATTTAAATCTCTTTCTCCTTTCCCGGAATCCTTCAAGAACAGCCCTCCTGGGGCGCCTTTGTTTCAAATAGCCGCAAGAGAAAATATTTTCGAAACAGCTGACGGATGGCTCACCCCGCCAAAAGGGGCCGACGAAAGTGTAAACTCTATCCTTTCAAAATATGGTTTCTCAGCAGGCGCTAAAGACATCATTGACCGCGCTTTAAATGGTAACGATATCGAAACCTACTCCATGTTGAACGTCCATCGGTCTCTACAGCTCTATACTCAGTCGAGGCAAATGGGCCCCAGCTATTCAATTGAAAAGGGCTCTCAAAGCCTGCCAGAGGCTATGGCAAAATCTTTGCCACGCCCCATTCAATATGATTCAAATATCTCCGGAATAAAAGTCGACGAGGAAGCCGTTGAAATTACGCTCGCTAATGGGCGCATTTTCCGCGCGGCCGAAGCAGTATGCTGCTTGCCTTTCGCGGCTTTGCGAAGGGTAAACATAGTGGCCCCTCTGTCGCAGGTGCAAAATCAGGCCATAAAGTCCCTACCCTACACACAAATTCTTCAATTTCATTTCAAAGCTAGCTCTGCTTTTTGGGAGAAGGACGGTCTGCCGGTAGATATGTGGTCTGACACACCGCTTGAAAGAATATTTTCCAATCTCGACCCGGACGGCAATCCTACTGGATTGTTCAGGTGTTGGATCAACGGCAAAGGAACAAAGCATTGGGCAAATCAAGATGCTAACTCCGCCAAAGCCGCGTTTCTGGAGAAACTAGGCGAAATTCGTCCTTCCACGAAAGGGAGCATAGAAGACGTCAAGATTGTGGACTGGACGAAAAACAACCCTTTAGCCGGCGGCTCATATATGCACTGGGCGCCCGGTCAAGTTGAGAAATGGGCCCAAACAATGGGGGCCCCGGCAGGGCGATTACATTTTGCGGGAGAGCATTTAGGAGTTTTACATACGGGCATGGAGGCCGCGATGGAAAGTAGCGAAAATACCGCCCTGAGAGTGATGAACGGCTCTTGAAGCTCTCCAAAAAGCGAAGTAATAAATTTGTCATGACGGAAAGACGCGGACATTTGGCCGAAATGGCCCGGGACGAAGACAGCCCTGAACTCAACCACTTGTTTGCCGAAGGACGCGAGCGCCATTATAGCCCCGGCGAACATTTGATTACTGAAGGCGAACGAACAGATTATTTTTACGACATATTGAGCGGTACAGTTGCCTTGGCCAGGAACGGGCGAGACGGCCGCCGCCAAATTCTTGCCTTCATGAGTGCTCGTCAGATTTTAGGAGCCTCCTCAACTCCGAGTTACCCAAACCTAGCGACGGCTCTGACCCCAGTAAGTGCCGTTTGCTATCCCCGCGCAGCTTTGGAGCGGGCCCTTGTAACAACGCCAAAGTTTGCATCGAATTTCCGCGTAGTTTTGACGCAAATCCTCGAAAGTGCCCACGATCATGTTTACACAATCGGGCAGCGATCTGCTGTTGAACGCCTCGCCTCATTTTTACTCTATTTACGAGCAAATCAGGCGCGTTTTTCGACAGGAGGGCCGCGAGAGAAAAGTGAGCATATTGAGCTTCCGATGACTCGTCTCGACATTGCCGACTTCCTGGGGTTGACAATTGAAACGGTCAGCCGCGCTTTTTCTGCCCTTAAAAAAGGAAATGTCATCGCCTTTCGCGATTCTCACTCTTGCGAGATTCTTAGAATTGATCGTATCCGCGAATTGGGCGGACGGGATGATTTCACCCAGCATCGTGGTAGCGCATAAACGCGTTTCAAACTCAATCACCGTTGAAAATATTGAGATTTCTCAACTCCGAATGACGCAGAGGCGCTAAAAGGCATTATCAGATTAGTGTTTAGGAGAACCTTATGGGTGCCGCAGAAAAGATGACAGTAAATCCGCTGAAAGAAGAAATGCCCGTCCTTGCCCGTCATGAAGGGATTTGGGAAGGGATGTATCGTCACTATGATAAGGATGGTAACAAAATTGACGAACATAAATCTAAATTGATTTGCCGATTCCCGACGGATGGCGGACCGCTTTACCATCAAACCAATATTTACACTTGGGACGACGGTCGGACCGAAACTCGTGACTTTCCCGCGACCGTTCGCGAGGGACGCCTCTGGTGGGATAATGACTTTATTCAGGGCTGGGCCGCGGATATGGATCTTGATACTAATGGCCGCACAACTGTTTTAAACTGGACCCGCACAGGCGAACCTGACCTTTATCTCTATGAAATGATTCAAATATCGGATGATGGGCAGAAACGATCTAGAACCTGGCATTGGTTCAAAAATGATGAATTATTCTCTCGTACACTCGTCGATGAACGGAAAATTAGTGACAGCTGGGAAGGTCACTAAACCTCCCTAACCCTAATTTTAAGCTTCCCTTAGACCCTGTCACCAAACGGTGGCGGGGTTTTTTATATTTAGTCTTCCGTTCCCGTCACTAAGGATGGACCAATTTGAACACAGAACTATAAGCAAGCGTAAGAGTGAGCCTTTTCAGCATGGCGATTAATTTATGATAAAGGTTGGACTTCACCGCCTATGAAGAGGGATCAGTCCATCTATGCCATTAAAAAAGGGACGCAAAACGCCCCTTAATTAAAATTTATCTCTGTTCAATTTTACCGTTCAGGGAGTTGAACCTTACCTTCTTTGACATCCTTAAAATACTGCCAGCTCGTCACGTTCTTACGAGGGTCATCTCCCGGAGGAGGAGAGGAATATTCCGGATAGTTATTTTTAATTTCAGCCTTCATAGTCTCGCTAAGATCGTCAAAACTTTCTAGCTTACGTCCTGCCGTATGCATATACATGATACCTTCGCGGCCTTGCATATTCATCCAAGGTAACCAGTCGCTGATCCGCTCCCAACCAACATGCACTATTGCTGAATCTTTTGTGTCGTCTTTCAATTCTGCAGTGTCGCCAAAGAAATTGAACATTTCGGTTGCATGATACGTGCCGCCAATTTCTTTTTGGTATTCGCTTGCCAATGGGTTTGGATAAAAAAGTGGAACGGTGAAACTCATGAAGAACTTATCGTCAAGGACTTCAGTGCCAAGTTTAAAATCTTCCCCTGAGCGGGTTTTAAGATACTGGCTGTGATTGACGGGATCATTCGCAACATGAAGCACTTCCACTTCTTCACCCGTCCACGGGTTTTCCCACATTTTAAGAACCTCATTTGTCTTGGGATCTTTATAAAGTAGAATTTCACGGCTGACGAGTTTGTAGCCGACTCCACGTTCAGCATCTTCAACTGTGCGGCAAGAACGAATATTCATGCCCTCGACGTTGAAGAGGTGTTTATCACGCTCGCCCATACGGCGGGAATATGCCCGACCATACCAATAAAATGTTTCTGGTTTGTCATCGACTGTGGAGCACTGAATTTTACGCATAGCAGAAAGCGCGTCTTGCGGATTATCGAGATTTAGCTCTGCTGCTTGGGCCGGCACGAATGTCCCCGCTAGACACGCCACGGCGGCCCCCAAAAGAACTTTTTTAAATTTAGTTGTACTCATTTCCGCCTCCAGTTGCGAGATTAATTCCAGGTGTAATTTCTTCATTGCCCAAAGTGCAACTCGCCTGAACCCATCTAAGATTCATGGCAAGCCGCTCCGAGTCCGGTGACGTCCAACTATAAGATACAGCGTGATTCTCGTCTTCCCCGCGATAAGCATATAGGACGAGTGAGTTTCTGTTACTCCCAGTCGGCCAAACAACATTTCTCATTTTCAATCCCACACGTTCATGGCCTTCACCCGTTACCCAGGCTCGACCGCCTTGGTCATGAAGTTGAATATCGTTGTAAAATGCGTATTCGCCGTTTTCTTTTTGCGGACTCACCCAACAGCTAAAGGGCCGGGCTTTCCGTAATTTATGCGGCACGCCGGCTTTATTCCCATAGACATAATTCCCCTCACTATCCTCGGCCTCATCCTGAATCCAGATACTGGTTTTGGAAAGTTGAAGATTGTCCGTTATAATCAGCGTTTTGCCGGAGCGTGAACTCTCGATCTGACACGCCCCCTCTTTCATATAACCCCGAAAACTTTCATTCTCATAGGTCCAATAAACTTCACAGCCTGGGTAGAGCGAGAAATCTGTTAGCTTTAATCCGTCTAGTTTGGAAAGATCAGAATAGGCCCCTTTAATAGCATCCGCATTTTTTGGTATATAGATATTTAGTTTTATTGCCTGTTCAGTGTAATCCGGCGTGAAGCTGTAAATACGCTGCCGGTAAACGTCCTCTGGGTTGTCATTCTGATACTGTTCAACATAGAAAGTTTTTCCGGGAAAACCGGGTAAGTCGACGGGCGTAAAAATACTGTGGATTCGATTATGGCGAATATCCTGATCAATCCCTAAATCTTCTTCGAAATAGACCTGTTCCATATTATCATAATGACCGGGAAACCACCGCATCATTCTGGCCATATCCCGATCAAGAATTTTGTCGGTTGGTGACTTAGCTGTCTCTTTTACCACTCCATCCTGTGCCAAGGCGGTCGGTGCGAAGCACATATATAGAGCGCCAATGGAAACAGAAATGAGCGGTTTGAGCATTATAAGTCGTCCTTTGTAAATTTAGGGGCTTCGATCAACAAAACCTGAACATCGGCGAGACCTTCGCGTAGTTTTTTTGCGTCTTGATATTCCGAGCTATTCCAAAAATTTAGAGCAGACTGTTTGTCCGGCCATTCAGAGACAGCAACCGATCCGCCGTCTCCAAAGTCACCTTCCAATAAAGATGCGCCCGGCCCACGCATTACATAACGACCTCCGAATTTTTCGACGAGAGGCTCAGTCGCCTTGCTGTAACCCTGAATGAATGCGTCGCGGTCTTTGATGATCGCAGAGATAAACATATAAGCTGCCATTTTTTTACCCTAAAATTTTAAAAAGAGGTGCAATTTGATAATTGTCATGACCTTTGGATTCATAAATTAAATTAAATCTGCAATGTCATTTGCATGAATTTCAAAAGTCGGTGGAAGAATGTCTAATCGTTCTATTAGGTTTGCCTTGGGTAACAACTCGGCCGCTTGCCGGGTCGCTTCCAACAAACCGGATTGCGTTGCTATAACCGTAACTAAGCGGTCAAAATCAGGAAATTCTTTTTCACAATCATAAGCGAAAGCTGCCCGGAACAAATCTGATTGAAACCGACCACTACGCAGGGTCTCAACCCAAAGCTCAAATGCACGATCTTCGTTTATTCCTGCGCGGCGTTGCGTAACAGCTCTGTCATAACTGCCCCCAATATCGCTCGGCAAGCCAGTTTTTAACTTGCTCGTCTGCGTGTCACGGACAGATTTATTAAAACATGGGATATCCACGAGCGTGATGTCGCCGACAATATTCGGAAATATTCGTGCCATCTCAATGGCAATTAAAGTCCCTGAATGAAAGCCAAAAAGGTCAACTTTGGAGAGGCCGTCAAAACAAATCGCGAGACGGTTTGCATAATCTGATATGGAAATATCCGGTTTTTCTATGCGGTCAGAGCCTCCATATCCGGGGCAATCAGGAACAATAACAGTACGTTTCTCTGCAATATCGCCTATAAAACTTTCAAAGAATGCGCCGCTATGAGGGGCCGGAGGCAGACAAAGAAGTGGCGTTTCGTTCCACTTCGCTTTCTCAGCTCCTATTTTTTTTGAGCCTGACCTGCGGAAATGCACCTGTCGACCTGACTCTCCAAAGTAGCCCTTTTCTATATTGTTCGGTCTCCCTGACATTACTCAGCAGGCTCTATTTTGGTGACCTGATTGCATTCAAAGAAATGCCCGTCATCATCCCAGAGAAAGGTAGAGAGGAAATGTTTCATTTCGCCTTTGGCGCCTTTAGTCGACCATGTTTTTGGTTCGCCGCGTGTTTTGAAACCGGCCTTAGTTGCCTTGTCATAAATATCCTGCGCGTCCTCGGCGACCACGACAAAAACCGATTTTCCATATCCTAATTCATGATCAACCTCTGGGGCCGGTATGACGGGGTCAAGAAATTCCATTAGTCCCAGCATTCCGATTTCGTCATGTGCAAATTTTACAATAACCAGGCGCAGCTTATCGCCTTTTTTACCAATGGGTAGGCCTCCCCCGTCCAGTGTGAACGGACGGTCAAACCAGATTGTCGCGCCCAAAACGTCGCGATAAAAAGTCAGAGACCTTTCCATATCGCGTACCATCATTGTGGTTCGTTTAATTATATTCCCCATTTTTTCTCCTCCCAAAGGTTAAAATCGTCAGTCCAAAAATCCAGGACAGCCATTTTTCAACCATATCGGCAAAAGATCCTTCGACATTGGCAAATATCACAGCGGTGAAAAATCCGACGAGAATCGCCGTTAAAACTGCCCCTCCTTTAACCTGCCATCCCAAACATTTCGTCAAAACCGCCGGCCCGAACGCTGCGCCAAGCGCGACCCAACTAAAAAGGACTCTCTTAAAAATTGTTTCATCGGCAAAAAGCGTGAGCAAAACAGCAAAGACCGCAACGGCGACCATCGCCACTCGTCCAAAGAAAAGTGCCCTTCGAGGGTGTGAATATTTAATTCCAACGTCATGCGACACGGCAGAGGCGGCCGCGAGAAGCAAACTATCCACGGTCGACATAACTGCCGACAATATCGCAGCGGTCACGATGCCAGCCAAGACGGCTGGGAGAAATTCTTTGGCCGCCGCAAAAAATAGGGCTTCTGTCCCCGTTTCAATTCCTGTGGCCCGCCCCGCAAATGCCAGGCAAATTAAACCGGAATAAATTACAGCGCCCCAAACAATGGTGATAGTTGCCCCTTTGAGACGTTCTCGATTAGAACGAACGGACATGATACGGTTAAGAAGTTGCGGTTGGCCGAGTGCGCCCAGTCCCGTTCCAAATAATCCCATAGCCAGACCGATACCAACCATACCGGGGGCTCCGCCTGTGAGACTAAAATAGCTTTCGACCTGAGTTGCTTGAAGAGTATTGAATAAGCTCCCGATCCCGCCAGCTGCGCTGACAGCCGCGATAGGGACTAACACGCAAGCGATCATCATCACGACAGCCTGCAAGGCATCCGTAACGCTTGCCGCCAAAAAACCGCCCAACAGACAATAGATCACTATAACGGCCGCGCCTAACAGAACTGCCTCAGTCACATTCATACCAAAGACTTCGGTCAAGGCATTCCCAGCCGCTTGAAACTGCGAAGAAATGTAAAAGATAAAACAAAACAAAATCATCGCGGCGCAGATAATCCCAATTCGTTTCTTCCAAACAGCGTTCACATCCGCCGTTATAAAATCCACGATTGTCAAATGCCCTCGCGAGGCTGTCTCAACGTTAAGTTTAGGTCCCATAACGAACCACGTCAGAATATAGCCCGCAAAAATTCCGGGTACCAACCAAATCCCGACCAGGCCTTGCGTGTAAACAACTCCGGTAAACCCAAGTAGCACCCAAGCCGAGGAGGTCGACGCTGCATAAGAGAGTCCCGCCGTCCAAGCCCCAAGACCGCCGCCAGCGCCCTTGCCTGCTAGAAAAAAATCATCTTCTGAACGGACTCGACGGGCCGCCCAAAACCCCACTCCCAAAAGTAAAATCTTATAGGCGATCAGTGTTATAAGTACGATTGTCGTTGATGACATGATGTCCCCCTCTCTTTTGGATAAGCCTTACGACCTTATATTTATTGATATAAATCAGCGGTTCCCTCATCGACAGGGCTTAATCAATATATTCCATAAAAAGGAGACACCTATGCCAAAAGCCGATCGCGTCGCCAGACTAGAAAAACCTACCTATATGTTCACCTGCCTTGATGGTGAAAAAACACCGCCCTTGAGAGAGAAACATCTTTTCGGTCATCTCGATCACATTGAAGCTAATAATGAACATTACCGCGTTGCCGGGCCGATACGCCGCAACGCAGACGGGGACATTTTCGGGAGTTTCTTTTTGGTAGCAGCCGATAGCGAAGAAAAAGCATGGGACATCATGCGCGGTGACCCATATATCAGCTCGGACATGTATGAAAGCGTAACGGTCTGCCACTTTGCTCCGGCTTGCGGACAGTGGTTAGGCGGCGTCATCTGGGATCAAGATGAAATCCGAGCTGATATCGAGAAATATACATAAAAAACCCGCCGAAAGCGGGCTTTTACTCATACAAACGAGCCTTATTTACGGGCGGCAACAATAGATTTTTCGATATCCGGCAAACTCGCATTTATCAGAGTCTTGTTCATTTCGAGAAGTATTTTATCCGTGACTTCTTTATGTAGAAGAGGACGGATTTCCCCGAGGGATTCCGGGTCTGCGGCCAGTATTAGATTTTCAAATTTTCCTGTATGCGCAAGCCCGTAAAGTCGCTCAGCCACTTGCTTGGAAAAAGTCGCTTCCATGGATTCTTGGCCTGTACGTTCTGGCGGAGATTTACCAGACGGACCCTCATCCGCGAGATTTTGCGGTGTCCAGTGCTCCTCCATTTTCAAATGCGCACCATCTTGACGGTAAAGTTTGGCCTCCTCGCCCGTTGCGGTCACAATCAAAGTGTCTTTAGGTAAATGCAGTTCAGTCATGGGGTCTCCTTTAGTAGCGTTGTGCAAAACTAACGCGGAGACCTCTTTAGGGTTTCGAATTGTCTACAGAGAAAACGAGTTTTAACTCACAGAAGGCCCGCGGCTTTCATGTTAGAAATTACTTTCTCCTGACGAGATTTATAGAAATCCTTGGCCGGAGGGTTTGTTCCGTCGTCTAGACTACCTTGTGGATGCAGGTTCAACTTAGCATATTGCGAGGCGTAAAGCGCCATGGGCTGACGAGCCAGCATATTGTCCATCCCGACCCGGCTGCGGCGATAACGCAGCGCCGAAATATCAATATCGGCGCAAGCCGTGATGCTTTCTCCGCCCGTCGTCTCGGCAAGAATAATCCCCCGGTCATCGACAATCTGGCTACGCCCATCCGTGCTGTAAGCCGACAGCGACGTCCCTGTGATACCCGCAGAATTAGCCGAAATGACATAGCATTGGTTTTCCTGCGCCCGCGCGAGCTTGGCGACATTTTTATAGGTCATTTGCGTGCTGGAAGCTTCGGAAGTGGGGTGAAGAATGATTTCCGCACCCCGGGCTGCTAAAATGCGGCTTATTTCCGGATAGCGAATCTCTTCGCTGGCCAGTGCCGCTATACGCCCGAGAGGGGTGTCCAAAACTGGGAAGAGATCCTCTTCGCTATAATGTTCCAGATATGTCTCCATCACATCATAAGGCGACGGGGCGTACATGGAAATCAGGCGGCGATAGCGGAGCGCCACGTCTCCGCTTGGGTTGATAACGAAACTTGTTTGAAAATAAAGGTCGGGGAAGTTCTTATCCGTTTCATACGCATTTCCGCCGATATAAAGATTACCGTCCACCGCGATTTTACCCAGAGCCGTATATTCAGGCCCATCCATTTCAAGCGCCGCTTTTCCTTGCCAGTCGCGCGCACTTTCTCCCATTGGAAATCCTGTCAGAAAATATTCTGGTAAACAGACCAGTTTTAAATCTTCGCCATGAAAGGCTTTGGCAGCAAATATCTGGCCGCGAATTCGAGCGATAGAACTTTGCATGATGAGGCGGCTCTCTTCGCGTGAAGCACAACGATTTACCGCTTTGCATTCCGTCTGTAGGGCGAGAGCTTTATAAATATCGGGTGTATTTGTATCAGTCATGAAAGCCTCTTGCGCTGTGGCAATCGCGAAGGTTTTGATTTAACGCATCTTATGGCGAGACAATCTCGCTAGAGCAAGAGTATGACCCAAACGAAACTAGATGTAATAAACCCGCGAACCGGGAAAGCCGACTATCAGATCACGCCGGTTCGTCGCGAACAGATTGAGCAATTCGCCAAGCAAATGCGCGTTGCCCAAAGAAACTGGCTATCGCAGGGATTGTCGGCACGGGTGAGAGCCATCTTGTCACTCGCTGACTCTCTAGAAAAAAACAAAGCCTCCGTTATCTCTGCCATGGAAATTGATACCGGCCGCCGCATGTTAGCAGAAGCTGAAGTCATGGGCGTTATTGGAAACTTACGGGCATGGGCAGGCCGCGCACCGCAACTCATGCCGAAAGAAGAATGGGTGCAAGGCCAAGCCAAGCCCAATTTCAAACATCAAACGGATTGGGTTCCCTACGCCCTTGTCGGCGTTATCAGCCCGTGGAACTTCCCGATTACTCTGTCCTTTATCGACGCGATCCCGGCTATGTTGGCCGGTGGGTGCGCCCTCATCAAGCCAAGCGAGGTGACGCCCCGTTTTGCAGACGCCCTCACCCCTGTAATTGCGGAGGCAGGGATGGAGAACGTCTTACGTTTCATCCAAGGCGGCGGCGAGACGGGCTCGGCTTTGATAGACCACGTCGATTGTGTTTGCTTTACCGGCTCAGTAGCAACAGGCCGAAAAGTCGCCATGAAAGCGGCCGAGAACCTTATTCCTGCCAATCTGGAACTCGGAGGAAAAGACCCCCTGATTATCACGGAAGATGCGGATATAGACGCCGCCGCGACGCTCGCGCTGCGTAGTTCTGTCTTGGCCACAGGGCAGGCTTGCCAATCCATAGAACGAGTGTATGTGCCGCACACAATCTATTCTGATTTCATAGAAAAACTTACGGAAAAAGCCAAGGCTGTCCGTTTGAACTATCCAGATATATCTCAAGGTGAAATTGGCCCGTTCATTTTCAACAAACAAGCCGATATCGTTGCGGCGCAAATTAAAGACGCGCTGTCCAAGGGAGCGACCCGTCTTTCCGGAGGTCATATTTTGGACCATGGCGGTGGACGATGGTTGGAGCCAACGGTTCTTGCCAATGGCACTCACGATATGGACGTTATGCGGGAAGAGACATTTGGCCCTGTAATTCCTGTCATGGCGTATGACACCATTGAGGAAGCCATTAATTTGGCCAATGATACAGAATTTGGTCTTTCCGGGGGAGTTTTTGCCGCCAATATTGACGCTGCCCATGTGATCGGGAAACATATTGACGCGGGCGCTATCAGCCTGATGGATGCGGCCTTAACCGGGCAGTATTTCGAAGCTGGAAAACAGAGCTTTAAAAACTCCGGCATGGGACCGTCACGTATGGGCGCCAACGGTTTCTTGCGGTTCTTCCGTCAAAAAGCCTATATTGCCAATACGATCGCCCCGTTGACGCTAGCAGATTTTTCCGAAGGATAAGCATGAAGGACGCTGACGTTAAATTTACAATGGTAACGGGCCGCATTGGCCGCATCCTCCTGTCTCAGCCCGCCAAACGAAATGCGCTCAGCGCGGTCATGTGGCAACAGCTTATCGATTGCTTGACAGGAGCGGCCGATACGCCTGCGTTGAAAGTTCTCATTATCACAGGGGACGGAGAGCATTTCGCCGCCGGAGCCGATATTTCCGAATTCAGTACGCTCTATGCGACACCAGAAAGTTCAAAAGAAATTTCCGCCACGATTGCTAAAGCCATGGATGCAATTGCAACTTTTCCAAAGCCGACTATCGCAAAAATTCGCGGGGCCTGTGTCGGGGGGGGATGCGGCATCGCGCTCGCCTGTGACATGCGTTTTGCTGACGGTACGTCCAAATTTGGAATTACGCCGGGCAAACTTGGACTGGTCTATCCTTTTTCCGATATAAAACGGCTTATCCAAGCTGTTGGAGTCAGCTACGCCAAAGACATTCTGTTTTCCGCCCGTCTGGTTTTGGCCGAAGAAGCCAAAGAAATCGGTCTCGTCAACCGTTTGGCCGATCAATATGAACTCGATCAGATTGTGCGCGATTACGCCCTATCCATTGCTGATACTTCAGGCGAATCCGTCAGCGTCACGAAACAAATGTTCATGGCCTTCGAGGCCGGGCAACGCGGCGAAACGAAGTCCACGAAAGATTTATTCCACGCAGGATTCTCCAGTGACGATTTTCAAGAGGGCTACAAAGCATTTTTGGAAAAGCGGAAGCCTGATTTTCCTTAGTTATATTGTCAAAGACTTTACCGACTCCACTAAATCTGCTTCCCTTCCACGCGGACCGACGAGTTGCGCGCCGACAGGGAGGCCATTTGCGGTTATCCCGATAGGAAACTGTATTGCTGGGCGGTCAGAGAGGTTGGCGAAAGCCGTAAAGTCAGCTTGATTGGCCGGAACGGGAGAGCCGAATTTAAACGCGGTTTGCGGCGCAGTCGGCATGAGTATGAAATCGGGGAAATCTGCCTCGCGCAGCTCTTTGACGTGGGCGTAGGCGGCCTTGACTTTTTCTTGAGGAAGATTTGACCCGTACTCCATCATCCCCCGAAAGAAATTGGAAAATCCTTCCGGGTCTTCCTCGAGTTTGGATTTATGAAATTTATACCCCTCGACTTCCGAGAGGATAAGTCCTGCGCGTCGGGATTTGCCGAAGGCATAAGGCCCGAGCTGGGTTGGTTCCATCCTACCTTGTTTGGCTAGAAAGGCTTCGAAAATTTCTTGGACACCTGCTTCGCAATCGACTTTTTTTTTGTAATTCAGCAGGTGAATTTTTCCGGCTTTGCCGCCGCCAAAGTGGCGCGAGCAGATAATTTCCGTTCCCCTAACAACATCTTCAAAAGAGTGCGCATGAACGCCCACTGTGTCCAGAGTTGGCGAGAGCGGCATAACGCCCGTGAGCATTTCGTCATCGTGTGAGGGTTTGAATCCCCAAAGCCCGCAATAAGCCGACGGAATTCGAACGCTGCCCATTGTATCGGTGCCGAGCGCAATATCGACTTGGTGGGCGGCGACGGCCGCAGCTGACCCCCCGGAAGAGCCGCCCGGAGTGTAGCCATACTTCAGGGGATTGTGTGTCTTTCCGAACCACGGATTATCTGTCTGTGCGCCGAGAGCGCCCTCTTCCATGTTCAGTATGGCGGTTGGATTTATTCCCGCGCCGCGCAATCTTTGGACTACGACCGCATCGCTTTTCGCAATATCTCTTTCGTAAGCTTTGATACCGCCGTGACAGGCATACCCTTTGACCGCAATATTAGCTTTCACTCCGACCGTTTTTCCCTTGGAGGCGGTTGGAATTTCCGTCAATACAGCGTTGATATCCTGCTCGGTCATTTAAACCGTGTGTCAACTAAGCGAATAGGCTTTTGCCGAACGTCCACCTGTGTGGTATCGCCCGTCATGCCCATCGAAACCAGTTTAACCGTCATGCCGAGGCCCAATTTTTCTTTCAGTAAAGCCTCGAATTTTGGCGTGTATTTTTCTGTGTCATCCGATTTACACTCTGCCACTACTGTCATTTCATCGCGCCCAGCTTTATCCCGATCCACCTGACAATAAAATTCGCCGCCAAATGCGTCAATTTCTTCCATTAACGGGCCAATCGCCTGCGGGAAGATATTTATGCCGCGGAGTTTGACCATATTGTCAGAGCGTCCCAAAAACCCTTCAATTCGTTTGTAATTGAGACCCAGAGAGGACTTTCCAGGCCGCACCGCAGAGACATCATGAGTATTAAAACGGATGATAGGGTAAATATCGTCTTTGAATAAGCAGGTGCAAATCATATCCCCCGTTTGACCGTCTTTGACTGGTTTGCCGGTATCAATGTCGCAAATTTCTAAATATTGCGCGTCTTCCATAACGTAGAGGCCGTCTTGATCCGGCCCTTCCCCGGCAATAGCGCCTGTATCGCCAACGCCGTACCAGTCATAGCATTTAGCGCCTCCCCACATTTCAGATACGCCTTGTTTGTCTTCGCGCCCCATATGACCGGAGATTGTCCGGATGGGAATATCCACGCCTGGCTCTAGACCAGCTTCTTTTGCCACCTTAGCTAATTTCTTGATATAATCTGCAAACCCGACAATCGCGGTGGCACCAAAATCCGCCATCATCTGGACCTGCTTGACCGAACGGGTTTCAACCCCTGTTCCGGCGGAGACAAAGATAGATTGTGTCCAATGAGTGACGGCCTCTCGGATGTAATGGCCGCCATTTATAGGCCCATGCCCATAAACAGAGTGAACCACATCGCCGCTCCCAATGCCTTGCAGGGTATAAAGACGACCAAGAATGAGGTTTTGCACCTCGCGTGATTTCGGACCAAAAAGTAGCACTTGCGGCTTGCCAGTGGTGCCGGACGTCGTATGAAATTTAACCGGGGGGCGCCCCTCTTTCGTATAGCTGTCAAAACCTGCGAAATCCCCAAAGGGAGGATTGAAGTCGATAGACGCCATAATATCCGATTTGTCATAAGTCGGAAGTTTGTCGATGTCTTTCAACCCATCAATATCGCCCGGCTCTATTCCTTGTGCGCCCCAAAGACGTTTATAAAAAGGAATTTTCCAAGCGCGAACGAGCATGCGGCGGAATAATTTATCCTGATGTGCGAAAAGTTCGTCGCGGGAAATATTTTGAGCAAAATTTAGAAATTCATCCCCGATAGGATGGTCTTTACGAAGCTCTTTCGCATCTACAAAATCAAAATAGGTCGCGTGCATATCTTATTTCAGGCCAGCAGCGAGTCTGAAGAGCTCACTGCAATTGTCGGACTGCTCCAAATTATCAACAGTCTCTATGAGCCCGTCTGCGACGACTTTCGCATTGACCTTACGCAATCCGAAAGCGACACAGTCGCGAAATTTCTGTAAATGCTGCTCTTGGGTCAGTGGAAAGACAGGGGCGCCGAAGAGACGATCAATCTTGGCACTTTCTTTATCTCCGTTTGCAAGGGCGGCTGTGACCGATTGCGGAACAAATTCTGCCGGATCTGTCACGTTGTTCGTCTCGACCGAGATTCTCGAAGCAATATCTAGGATTTCTAAGTTATTGAGATCACCTTCCGTAAAATCATTAAGACTGACCGTTCCGCGCAGGAGGGTAATCGCCCCTAAATAGGGAAAACAAAGTCGGGCATAATTTGCGCTCATTCCTACCTTAGCCGGACGATTGACAAGACGCGGAATAATAGGAGGCGCGGTCAGAGTTAAGGACTTTAATTTCTCCGCCGTAACACCTTGCTCTCTCAGAAGCTGAATAAGCGTAATACCGCCTTGCGCCGCGCGGCCTGTCGGGAATGGTTTCCAACTCACTTCTGTGATGCGGTGAACTTTACCGAGTCGGGACAAAAGCACTCCCGCTTCCGCTTCATCCTCAAACATATTGAAATATCCGAACGGCCCCTCAAGAGAGCTTTCAGGACCGTGAAGCCCGTTCTGGGCCAAATCACACGCCACAACAGCCGCTCGGGCCGCCCCTGCAATTTGAACAGGCAGTGTCGGTTTTCCTTCGACATGAGGCTGCATTACGCCAGCACATTGAGAAAGCGCGCAGCCCATAGCTGACATTGCAGTGTCTTCGTCAAAACCACGAAGTCGAGCTATTCCCAAAGTCGCCCCAAACAATCCGGCAGTCGCGGGGCGAAAAAACTTTAGAGGTGACGTGACCGCTACGCCGAGTTCTACCGCAATATCCACGGCAACAATTACAGCCTCAAGTAATGCTAATCCGCTCACCCCGCCCTGACGATCAGCTTCAGCTGAGAGGGCCGCAAAAATAGTGGCCATCGGATGAACAACGGCTGGTTCATGGACGCAATCATATTCCATGGAATGAATCTGAAACCCGTTGAGATACGCGGCAGACGCTGTTGGGGCTTTCTCTGCGCGGCCCCATAGGTGAGCTGCCTCACCTGCCCCAAAAGAACTTACCGTCGCATAAACGGCCTCATTGAACGGAGCTTTTGAGCCGGCTATTCCAACACCAAGGCTATCCAGAACAAATGTCTTAGCCTTGGCGTATGCGTCATCGGAGAAATCTGAATGGCTCAGCGCATAGTGTGCAACATGTCTAGAAATGGCACTCATGGGAGTAAAACCTTATAACTTTGAAAGTCATTCGCCAAAGTCGCATCAACCAAGGCTTTTGACTTTTTCTCTGATACGCCTCCCTCTTTCAGAAGCATCAAGGCTTTTTCAGTGACGTCTTTATTAGAGAGCGGGCATTCCGGGTCGCCATAAGCGTCATCTACGGAATAACGTTTACCCCCGGCTATGACGGCCGCGCCGTAATGCGCTGGATAGGCCTTATTAAATCCTTTTCCTTCCCTCACTTGCACCAAATCCCGAACACGCATAATTTGTAAGTGATTAATCACGTCAGCAGTAAAAGCGTCTAAGGTGAGCGGGTGGCCAGCAAAGATAAGCGCCACGCTGTGTTGGAGAGAAAACTTCGCTTCAGTCGTCGACTTTGGGTCTGGCCGGTCACAAAATTTCAGGGCATCAGCATAAGTCTCAACAATAATCGGGCTCTTCCCGTCCCAAGCCTCGACAAGTTTGGCCGCGTCTATGGCCGCATGGGCGTGACGACATGCCGGATAAGGCTTTAACGACGTCTGATGGATTAGCCATCCGTTGCCATAGTCTTTAAACACGTCCTGCGGGTCTGCTCCCGGGCAGGTCGCAGCAAAGAAGCCCTGCTCGCCTTCTAAAATGGAGCGCGGACCCTGAAACCCTTGCGCGGACAATAGTGCGGATTGAACGCCCGCCTGTGCGGCATGTCCGGCGTGGAGCTGCTTCGCCATAGAATCGGATTCATGCCGTGTTTGCCAGAAGCCCGAGGCCTGCGTGCCTGCCAACCCTAAAGCAGAAACTAAATCGCTTTTGTCTAATAAATAGCACGCCGCCGCAGTCGCCCCGAAAATACCGCATGTCGCCGTATTATGCCAAAACGCATAATGACCCGGCCCGACCGCACGGCCAATTCGGAGGGTGATTTCATAGCCAATAACAATCGCGTTTAAAAACTCTTCGGCGGTCGCACCTACATGCTCAGCCATAGCAAGCGCGGCAGGTATAACGGTCGGCCCCGCGTGAAGGATAGCCCGCTTATCAACATCATCCATTTCCAGGACGTTGCCGAGACAACCATTATGCAGCGCGGCCATCTGAGGAGACGCTTTGGACGCGCCAATACGGATGCAGTTACCGTCTTCATTCGGGAACGCGTTAGTAATTTTCTGTCCTGCTGGCTCTTGCCGTCCAGCAACCGCACACCCTGTCCAGTCGAGAAGCAATAATGAGGCCCTGTCCCGATCCAGTTTCGAGATTGGACGCGTCAGCATGGAGGCCAAGTCTTGGGTCAATGTCCTCATATTTGAACAAGCCTAGTATTAGTGTGAACAGACATTACTCCGCCCGAAACATCGCAGATCGGGGCGAAATAAATCACAGATCCTCTTTGGTTAGTCGGGTCAGTCCGACTCCGGCCAAATTACCGAAAATGGCAATCGCTACCAGTCCCATAAAGGGCCAAAGCGTTCCGTCATATATAACGCCGGAAATCACAGAAAACAGACCGCCGGTGACGAGGCCCAAGGCGCTCGACGTCCCCGCCGCTGTCGCCGCCAGTTTGGGATCGAAACTGATCGAACCTGCCAAAGCCAAGGGACATAACAATCCCGTTCCGAGCATAGCCAGCATGAGCGGAATTATAAGAGCCAATACGCCACCTCCGAACAATGAGAGACTCCCCACCATAGCAGCCAATGCAATAAACAACCAAAGTGACGCCACAAAAAGAGTTCGCCGCATTCCGAGAAAACCTGTCAAACGCGTACCGAGTAGCGACCCCGCCATGAAAGATAAAGACAGACCAATCCAAGCAGAAATGAACACGCCCGTATTTTGGTTCAAAATATTTTCAAAATAGTCCGGGGCGAACGGTAAAAATGCAAAGAAGATCCCCTGCCCGAACCCAAATATCAAAGTGTAGCCAATAAATTCTGGACTGCGAAATAAGCGGTTATAATCCCGGAGCAAGTTACGGGGTTCTTTATTCGCTGGACGGGTTTCGGGAAGGCTCCAAATGGCTAGGAATAAAATAACGGCCCCCGCAAAGGCGCATCCGGCGAAAATACTTCGCCATCCAAAAGTTGTGTCAAGAACGCCGCCAAAAACCGGAGCTAAAATGGGACCGAGTCCCATCGCAATGGAGATGTAGGACAGAGAAATGGCAGCTTCTTCGCGGGGTTGTAAATCATTAACGATAGCGCGGCTTGTAACCGTCCCAGCGCTAACGCCGACGGCCTGTAAAAAACGGCAAAGAACCAAAGCGGTCCAACTCGTCGTCAGAAAACTGGCGGCACTGGCAAGAAAAAAGATTGCAAACCCAAAGAGCAAAACAGGACGGCGTCCATACCGGTCTGCAAGCACCCCGTGAATAGGTTGGGCCACACCTAACCCAACCAAAAAAACCGATATCATGAGTTGAATATCCGCGACAGGTTTCAAAAACTCCAAACCAATGGCCGGAAAGGCAGGCACCGGGAAAGACATAGCAAAGGGCGACAGGCTGCACATTACCGACATGAAGAGAATAAATCCCCATCGGTTTTGCGTCAGGCGTAAGGCCCGGGCGTTCATTTTACCTCTCCGGATGTTTTCAAATCGACAGTTCGGGCAAAAGCGAGAGGCGTGCTCTCCAGCTCTGTGGCTAAGGTAGAATTCCATCGATTGAGAAACCCGAACATAGCGATCACCGAAACGATCTCGACTATTTCATCTTCTGAGAAATAATTCTTTAAGTCAGAAAACGCCTCATCTGTCACGTCATTTGGAGTGTGCCCGGCGGCTTGTGCCACCCTTAACGCCGCACGCTCGGCCTCTGAAAATAACTCTGAGGTTTCATACTCCCAAGCCGCCTGAATCTTTGCGGTTTCGACTCCATTATCATGCGCCCCATTCGCCGTATGCACTTGGCAGTAAACGCACCCGGCCGCCGTTGAGTTAATATAGCCAATTAAACGTTTCAGGCCCGGGTCAAGCGTTCCTTGTCCGTATACCGCTTGTACCAGGCTCAGCAGGGCTTTGGTCAATGCCGGATTGCGCGCCATAATAAGGGCGTCGTTCGGCGTAAATCCCATTAGCTGCTCACCGACTTCGATGAGAGAACGCACATCCGCAGGAAGGTCTTTCTTCTCGATTGGTGTCACGCGCCCCATCAGAGTTTTTTCTTTATCGCGGCGGTGTGTTCTCCGAATTCAGGTAAATCAAAAGAGAGTTGTGCAGGCTCGTCTGAGAACCGCATGGGGTTGTGAATATGTTTTCGGTTTTTGGAGTCTATGGAGACAGGTGCGCCGTCTTCACTCAAAGCCGTCTTAAGGGGACGAATTATTGACCAGCAACAGTCCACATTCGCCAGAAAAGTTTCCCATTCGCTTTGAGGTTTTGAAAGAAATTCCTTCGCCAGAAAGGCCTTGACCTCGCCTTGTTGCCCGACAGGTTTTTTCATTTCTTTAATTAAATGTTCCGCGTCTAAAGCCGTGAGGAGATTAGCGACAAATTTCGGCTCACTCCCGCCGAGGACAATATGCCCCCCATCGGACGTCCCATAAATATTGACGAAGGCATTGCCGCCGAAGCTACGCATCTCGGAGCGCTCCGGTTGACGGTTTTCAGCAAAGATCGCGCCCGTCACATTTGGAACCCAAGAGAGGAGGCTGTCATACATAGAAATGTCGAGATAATCGCCTTGCTTGGTCGTCTCCCGCCGATAAAGCGCCATTAGAACGCCGGACAGCGCATGAAGAGACGCCGTCATATCCGCACTCGGCATAGGCGTTAAGGCAGGCGCGCCGTCCATGCCGCGTGTCAAATCAGCCGTTCCGGCCATAGCCTGAACGATCAAATCGTGAGCAGGTTTATCCTTGTATCGTCCAGACTGTCCAAAGGCAGAAATCGAACAATAGACAATACCGGGGTTAACCGCTTTGATAGCATCGTAATCGACTCCCAAACGTTTCACCACGCCCGGGCGAAAAGCTTCAACAAAGACATCCGCCTCTGCCGCCAATTTAATGAACTCGGCATGTTCCGACGAGTCTTTCAGATTTACTTTATAACTTTTTTTGCCGCGGGCGATATTGGCAAACCAGACAGAATTTCCCTCTGAATACTTTTCCCCCATGGCCCGGGTCGGCTCTCCAAGACCATTATCCGGCTCGACCATAATGACTTCTGCCCCATGATCGGCCATCATCATAGTCATGTGCGGCCCTGGCAGAAACGCCGAGAGGTCCAGAACTTTGACGCCCTCAAGCTTCATTTGAAAACTCGTCCGTATTTGCGCCCAGCTCAGGCGAAATACCGCCTTTCAGACGCTTTCCGTTCAAGCGGTAAGGCGAGGACAAGAGGCGAATTTTCTGCCCTGGCATGTCGTCATGCTTGTCCTCATAAATCATTTCGACTTCGTGGACGTAGTCGTTTTCAAGCGCTTGCGCGATATCATAAACAGGGGCGGCGGGGACATAACCGCCGAATTTTTCCATCCAATGCTCAACCGTATTGGTTTTTAAAACGCCTTCGACTTCATCCTGGACGATTTTTCGGTTCTCACGTCGGTCTTCGACTTTAATGAAACGCGAATCCGTCACCCACTCAGGCCGACCTAAACACTCACAAAGACGTTCCCAGAATTTTTGCGTCTGACAACAAAACATAATCCATCCATCCCCAGCTTCCATTAACTGGCTTGGCACAATGGCCGGGTGCGCGCCGCGCGGTTGCCGCGTCACGACATCACCTGAATTCAAATACCACGTCGCGGGATAGGACAGTTGGTGCAGGGCCGTATCAAAAAGGGACACATCAATATCGCACCCCTCGCCTGTTCGATAAGCGCCGAAGACAGACGCCACCAAACCTGTCGCGAACATTGAGCCCGTCATAAAATCGACCATAGACAGACCGAAGCGTACAGGCGGTCCGTCTGGCTCGCCGGTCACAGAACAAAAACCCGCCTCCGCCTGCATAAGATAATCATATCCAGGCCAAGCCTCCCGGGAATTGCCGCGACCGTAAGCCGATAAATGGGCGCAAACAATTTTGGGGTTTATCTCTTTCAAGGCCGGATAATCTATTTTCAATTTTTTCGGGAGATCACCGCGTAGGTTATTCGACACGGCGTCAGCTTCTTTTACCAGTTCCTCAAAGGCCTTGCGTCCTTCTTCCGTTTTCAAGTTCAAAGAAAGCGATTTTTTGTTTCGGTTAAATGTCTGAAAAAACTGGCTGTCTTGCTCGCCTATCAAGTGCGGGGAGACAAAGCGGGACACATCCCCGCCCGTCTGCGGGTTTTCAATTTTAACGACTTCCGCGCCGAGATCGGCCAAAAGCTGCGTACCATAAGGCCCTGCGCCGTATTGTTCCACCGCGATAATGCGTATGCCTTTAAGGGGAAGATTTTGTGTCATTCTTGGCTACTCCGTGCCCCGTCGTTCGGGGCCTCCTTGTGTCATTCCGTGACCTTTTGAAGGAGGCTCTCAATCAAATCGGGGGCACGGAACAGATGAGAAAATTAAATCTTATTCCGTGCGATCTGTTGCTTGGCGATAATGATACGCTGCATTTCATTTGTGCCTTCGCCGATACACATGAGCGGAGCTTCGCGGTAGAGGCGTTCAACCGGGTATTCTTTGGAATAGGAATAGCCGCCGTGAATTCGCATGGCCTCCAGGGAGTTTTCTGTCGCACATTCAGACGCGAAATACTTCGCCATACCGGCTTCCATATCGCAGCGCTCGCCGCTGTCATAAGCGCGGGCGGCGTCAAGAGTCATAAGTTCAGCCGCTTTGGTTTTTGTCGCCATTTCGCCCAATTTCAGCTGGATTGCTTGATGCTCACAAATAGGTTTTCCGAAAGTCTTCCGTTCCTGAGCGTAGCGCGTGGATTCTTCCAACGCCCGGCGCGCGATACCGACCGCGCGAGAGGCAATATTGATCCGGCCCAATTCAAGACCTCCCACGGCCATGTAAAAACCTTTGCCCTCTTCGCCGCCAATCAAGTGACGCTTGGCATCTAGTTTGTAGTCATCAAAGAAAAGCTCGCAGGAATCGATACCTTTATAGGCTAGCTTTTGCATTTTATTGCCAGTGGTGAAGCCCTCATATTTCTCGCCGGAATCAGGGTCCACTTTGGGCGTGATGAGCATAGACATGCCTTTGTAACGCGGGTCCGCATCAGGGTTTGTTTTGACCATCAAGGCAACAGCACCGCCCATCAGACCATTTGAAATCCAGGTCTTGGAACCATTCACGACATAATCGTCGCCCTCGCGTTTGGCGATAGTTTTGATGGCCTGCAAATCCGTGCCCGCATTCGGTTCCGTCAGTCCTAGCCCGCCCCGGATCTCACCAGAGCAAAACTTCGGCAGCCAATACTCTTTTTGAAAATCCGTGCCGTATTTTTCAACAACTGTCGCCATCATCAAGTGAGAATTAAATATCCCCGTCAGGCTCATCCATTCCTGAGCGATCCGCATGACGATCTTGGCATAGGTGGAGGCCGATAGACCGAGCCCGCCATACTCCTGTGAAATCGTCGCGCCGAATAATCCAAACTCTTTCATATCCTCCACGAACTCGTGCGGATATTCATCGGCGTGTTCCATTTCCATGACCCGATCACGCACTTTCTCGCGGCACCAGCGGTCAATCGTGTCCAGCATCATATTTTCGTCTTCGGCGGTCCAGCCATTTTGATCTGTATCGGCGCTCATTTTCTTTCCTTCATCCTGGTTCCGAATAAAATCCGGACTCCAATTAGTAATTTTCGACTTTATCTTCGACAGCGTTCCCAGCACTTGGGATCAACATATTGCGAATAAAGGTACAGACCATAGTGCCGTCCTGGTTAAAGCCGCGCGTCACAATCGTTACGATCCCTTGCCCCGGTCGGGATTTACTCTCGCGCTTTTTGAGGACTTCGCTCTCCCCATAAATCGTGTCACCTGCAAACACCGGCGCCGTAAACTTAACTTCATCCATGCCAAGGTTCGCAATCGCCTTTTGGCTGCAATCGGTCACCGACATGCCGATAAGAAGCGCCAAAGTGTAAGGGCTAACGACCAAGCATTTCCCGAATTCCGACGCGGCCGCGAATTCATTATCGAAGTGCATGGGATGGGTATTCATAGTCATCAAGGTGAACATATGGTTGTCATATTCAGTGACTGTCTTGCCGGGCCTATGCTCATAAATATGACCGACTTCGAAATCGTCATAATACCGACCAAAGGTCTCCCGAAATCGGTTCGGGCCTACTTCTTTTACACTACCAGACATGTCGTTTTCCTATGCGTCTTATTTGCCCGCCCAAGGGCGGCCTACTGCTCTTGCTTCAGTTTATAACGCGAACTCGTGCCGCATCATTTGACACGGCGCAATCGGAGAGACCTTGGCTATACCTTACACTCGAAATAAAAATTTCTATTTTGCGGATATTAGCGATTATGGCTTTACCTGCTCCGCAAAATGGGTAGCAATATCTTCGCGTCGCGCAATCCAAACATCATCTCGGTTCGTCACATAATCAAGAAACTCTTCAAATGCCCAGATACGGCCGGGACGACCGATGATCCGAAGATGCAGCCCTAGGCTCATCATCCGCGCCCCTTCTTCTTCAGCTTCAGCCAAAAGTACGTCAAAAGTTCGCTTGGCGTAGTCCAGCCACATCTCGGCCGTAAAGCTCGGATCAATCCAGAATTTCATATCATTGGAATCAATGGCGTAAGGCAGAACAATGAGAGGCTTCGTCGTTCCATCGCCCATATCGACTTGATCCCAATAGGGGAAATCATCCGAATAATCGTCCATGTGATAAAGATAGTCTTCTTTCACAAGCGATCGCCGGATATTGTCGGTATGTAGATAACGCGAGAGATAGCCTACTGGGCGGCGCCCCGTTGTTTCTTTGATAGACTTTGTACCCTTAGCGATAAAATCGCGCTCTTCTTCCTCGCTCATAAACGCCGTGAAAAGCCAGCGATAACCATGCGAACACGGCTCATCCCCGCGTTCCGCAATCGCCTCGGCCAGCCAAGGCGCTTTTTCCAAAGCTTGCGCGCACGCCGTCCACGTCGCCGGGACTTTCGCCGAATTCAAGAGCTTTAAAATACGCGGCGCGCCGCGATTAATGCCGTATTGATAATTAGATTCATTCCCGTGAACGCGCATTTCCTTGCGCGGACTGGCTTTCAGCTCATCTACAGGTTCCGGCCCGCGATCGCCTTGGAGTATAGATTTTTCAGCGCCCTCCTCAACATTCACGACGAGAGAAAGCGCGAGCTTGGCCCCATTGGGCCACGTAAAGTTTTTGGGAGCAGGTTCGTTCATTTTTAGTCAGTGCCTGTAATTTCTCTATGGGTTTTGATGAGCAAATAAATAAGTAGAGGAAGAATAAAAAAGTAGAGGAAGTTTAATTTAGCTACAAAAGCAAAGAGACCCATCAAAACAATCAAGACATAGCCCAAAATGAAACCGGGAAGCATCTCTAAATATCTATTCCAACTCCACACCCCTAATGCGGCTCCTCGCCTCCACTCACATTCATGCTCTCGGCGGTGATATATTTCGCCTCATCCGAGCATAAAAAGGCGACGGCATTGGCCGTGTCTTCGGGCAGTCCGGGGCGGCCCATGGGGATGCGGGCGGCCATGGCTTTCATATAGTCTTCAACGCTATCCGCACCGGTGACTTCGGCGAAATATTCATTTTGCCACGCGCCGAGACCTGTTGTGACATGGTTCGGACAGACATTATTGACGGTGATATTATGCGCGCCGAGTTCCGTCGCGGCGGAACGCACCAAGCCGACCAGACCATGCTTGGAAGAGGTATAAGCCTGCGCATGCGGAAAGCCGGACTTAGCCGCCTGCGACGCCACATTAATGACGCGTCCGCCCGTGCCTTGCTGAACCATAATTTCGGCGGCCGATTTCACCCCGAAAAACGCGCCTGACAAATTCACATCAATGACAGCGCGCCAATCCTCCTCTGAGACCTCCAAAAGAGGCTTCATAATATAGCCAATACCGGCATTATTAATCCAGATATCAAGCGAGCCATGCGTCTCTTTGGCGTGTTTTGCCAACTTGCGGACTTCGTCGAGAGACCGAACGTCACATACACAGGTTGAGGCCTCTACGCCCTTTTCGCGCATTTCTTCTGCTATGCTTTCCATTTCGTCCGTCGTGCCGATATGTTCCTCTCCCGTTGACGCATCCCGGGACTGTCCGATGTCAGAAATGACGATATTTGCGCCGTCCTCGGCTAGACGTTTAGCAATAGCTTCTCCCAGACCGCCGCGGCGTCCGGAGCCAGTGATAACCGCCGTTTTTCCCTTAAGGCGCATTATAATTTCTCCGTCGTGATAAAGACTAGGTCAGACGTCATCTCCTGAAATTCGGCTGCAACTTTCTGCATAGATTCGCTGCCGGCATCCTCGCCGAATTGATCCATGTCTAGAATGTCGATCGTTTCGAAATATTGGTAAGGGGGTTTATCTTCGGAGAATAATAAACCCGTTGTCTTGAAAACTTCGAATTTTTCAATCGAACCAAGCCCGTTGACGGTCGGAATATCCACTGTCTTGGACCAGTTTTCATAATCCGAGACACTCACACCCTCTTTTAGATTAAACAAAGCCAGAATTTTTGCCGCCATGATCGTCTCCCGTTTCTACAGTTTTGTTCTTACACTGTTTTGTAAACCTCTGATGTCTTTCGCCTTGATATTACTCAACTCTTTTTCGGCTAATGTGTTTATCACAGGCAAACAAGACTGGAGATTTATTTATGGCCTATGACGGACCCCCTGATTACCGCAATGTTGGTGAGCACGGCATGTTTCCAAAAACGACGCATGACGAGAAAGCTCGCTTCAATTTTTTGGCACATCTGAATCGCCATTTGGCATCCAAAATTCTGCCCGGTGTAAAGACAGCGTATGATACCCGGATTGCCCCGAACGCGCCAAAACCGGAAACACGCCATGACGTTCGCAAGCAACTTGTGAACGATCCGCTCTTTCAACACTGGAGCGCCCTGCGCCGGGGAACCATGGAGCTTCGTCAACAAGCCGGGCGGTGGGTGACAATCCGGCAAGGGGAAGAGATGAACGCCCGCGCCAAGCAGTTGACGGAAGGCGACCCCCGCCTCGCATTGGACCCTAATTTAGAAATTCCGAACTATCTCTCTCAAATCGATCATCATTGTATGCCAGGTTCTTATCACGACGAGATCGTGCCCGGCGATGTCACGGGCGCCGCTAATTATGATTGCGGGATTTTTGTCACGACAGGAGGGGGGCTGGGCCGGTACAATGACGGAGGCGGTCACGCCGTCGTCGCTTGGATGAAAGAAAACCGGCCAGATTTTTCTCCTAAACGTATTCTCGATATTGGCGGAGGGCTTGGCCAGAACGTCTTACCGATTGCCGAGGCTTACCCGGAGGCTGAGGTCGTTTGTGTTGATACGGGCGCGCCTGTCCTTCGCTACGGTCTCGCCCGCGCCAAGCTGATGGGTGTTGAAAATGTGCGTTTCGTTCAAGCCAACGCCGAAGACCTGTCTATGTTTGAAGATGAGTCTTTCGACTGGGTGCAGTCGACCATGTTTCTTCACGAAACTTCTGTAAAAGCCATGCCTAAAATCATGGCGGAAAGCTATCGCCTCTTAGCCCAAGGCGGCATCGTGATGCATGTCGAACAACCGCAATATGGTGACGACATGCCTCTCTATGACCAAGCTATTCGAGATTGGGATGCTTATTATAACAATGAGCCATTTTGGACAAAAATGCACGAACTGGATCTGGATCAATGGATGATAGAGGCCGGTTTCAACAGAAAAGACCTCTTACATGGCGGCGTGGCCGCCGTGGTCGATAAAGATCTTTTTCCTGAACACGCCAAGGATGAGGTCGAAGATTTCGGCCGAAAAGCGGCTTGGCATATTGTCGGAGGTGAGAAAAAAGCCGCATGACCAATCCGCTTGATCCCCTAAGCCTGGCGGGCGCCAAGCCAAAAGGCAAACGTCCTTACTTCTTAAAAGATCCCGATGTCGAACGCGTTATGTCCGTGACGATGGCAATTGCGCAAGAGCTGGCCGTGATGCGCGAACGCCTTGATACAGTCGAGCGTCTGCTTTCTGAGAAAGGCATTACGCAGGACGATATTGAAAATTTCAAACCAACCAAAGATCAAGCTGAACAGCGCGGAGCTTGGACGCAAGAGTATCTCGCCCGTATCCTGAGAATATATCAGCAAGATATTGAGGCCCTTTCCAAACCCGAAGAACCGACGTCCGAAGAGGTCGGCCATGAGTTAGCAAAAGACGAATAACGATGAGAATTAAGAGACAGTTTGTGGACGGCCTTTTTGGACAAGTTCATATTAGACAGGCCGAAGCAGGCACTACCTCTGATAAGCTCCCACTGATTTGCCTTCACCAAAGTCCAAAATCGAGCCGCGAATTCAGAAAAATATTACCTTTTCTTGCAAAAGACCGACAGGTAATTGCCATAGACTCCCCTGGGCACGGGGAATCCGATTTACCGCCCTCAATAGACGAGGCCACGATTGAAAATTACGCTACATCCGCTTGGGAAGTCGTTAAAAGCCTTGGGTTGGAAAAGATTGATATATTAGGACATCATACAGGGGCTAAAGTCGCGACAGAAATGGCAGTGCAACAACCTGACCGAGTTCAGAATATTGTGATGGTCTCTGCTCTGGTTTTAAACGAACAGGAAATAAATGAATTTGAAAAACAGTTTGATCCAATTCCATTAGACCACGCGGGGACGAGATTTACAGAGCAGTGGAAACGAGCGATTGAATATAAAGATCCCGACAGATCACTTGAAGATTTAGCCGATAGTTTTGCCGAGAATCTAAGGGCCGGAAATGCTTATGAATGGGGTCATAAAGCCGCTTTTGAATATAGCAGAATTTTTGCAGAGCGGATCAAATCTCTTCCGCATAAAATAATTGTATTAAATCCTAAAGACATGCTCTTTGAGTTAACGCCGCGCGTCGAAACATATCTCCAAAATGGTGACGTTATCGACAAACCGGATTGGGGATTCGGATTTATGGATACGATACCGGAAGAGTCTGCTAAGGAAATCCTTTCCCATTTCTAACTCTCAAGCTCACGGCCAATTTAAAGATAATCCTTCGCCATTGAAGGCTTTAGGGATTCAATAAATTTATTTGCATTCTCTATTAATTCTTGGCGAACTTCTTTGTCCATGTTTTCAAGATTACGATAAGGCATCGCCAACCGGTTATTGCCCTGCAATTTTTCTTTGTTTCGATCTAAAAAATGCCAGTAAAGCGAGTTGTAAGGACAGGCTTTTTCTCCGACCCTGTCTTTCACATTATAGGCACAGTCTTTACAATAATTGCTCATACGATTGATGTAGGATCCGCTGCTCGCATAGGGCTTAGAGCCTAATAAACCGCCATCTCCATATTGGCTCATGCCTAATGTGTTCGGCAGTTCCACCCATTCAAACGCATCCAGATAGACGGACAAATACCATTCATGAACATCATAGGGATCCACTCCGATAAGCAGCGCAAAATTGCCCGTAATCATTAACCGCTGGATGTGGTGCGCATAGGCGTATTCCAGAGTTTGCGAAATCGTTTGGGAAAGGCAACGCATGTCAGTCTCACCTGTCCAGTAAAAATCGGGTAATTTGAGATCCGCTTCCAGATAGTTTTGCGTGTCGTAGCCTGGCATTTTCAACCAATAGATACCTCGAACATATTCACGCCAACCGATGATCTGGCGAATATAACCTTCGACGGAATTTATGGGCGCCTTCCCGTCCTGATAAGCGGCTTCAATTTGCTCGCAGACCTCCAAAGGGCTTAGCAAACCGGCATTGATATAAGGCGAAATCAGCGAGTGAAACATAAAGGGCTGATCTGACACCATTGCGTCCTGATAGTCACCAAATTTTTCAAGCTGGTTCTTGATGAAATATTCTAGGCTTTTGAGAGCACCCTCTCGCGTGACTGCATAGAAAAATCCGTTCACATCTCCCAATCGCGTCTCAAATTGGGACTTCACCATCTCGATAACGTCGTGCGTTATCGAATCCGGTTTAAATTTCAAGGCGTCAGGAAATTTCATTTTGTCTTTGGGCGGCATTCGGTTTTCCTTGTCGAAATTCCATTTCCCTTCAACAGGCTTATCACCCTCCATAAGCAGACCGGTTTTTCGGCGCATCTCGTGATAGAAATTCTCCATACGAAATGATTTCCGATCCTCAGCCCAGTCAAAGAACTCGTCTTTTGTTGCGATAAACCGATCATCAGGGGTAATAGAAACAGACACTCCCAAGGCGGCCTCCCATCCCTGAACATCCTTCAAAACTCGATAGACCGAAGGCTCACACACTCGAATTTGGTCAATGTCGTGACGCCCCAGCGCGCGTTGCACCTCTTTGCGAAACGTTCCCTCATTTTTTCCATCGCTTAGTTTGACATAATCGACATCCCACCCTTGCTGCCGGAGCTCCTCACAAAAATGACGCATGGCTGAAAAGAGAAATACTAATTTGGTGCGATGATGAGGCACCGTTGTCGCCTCATTCATTACTTCCATCATTAATATAACACTCTCTTCTGGCTCACTAACCGCTAGGGAGGAGAGCGTGTGTGAAAGTTGATCCGCAAAAATGGGTATTAGAACCTTAGACATATGATTATTACGAGCGATCAAAGACAAAGTGTCAAAATTTTCTCGTCTTTGGCCCGATTGGCCTTTAAGAAACCCTCATGAGATCTCTACCGCCCCTCCCCCAAATTGTTATCGAACCTATCGTCAGATTAGCCTTGGCGGAGGATTTCGGTGTGTCGGGGGATTTATCGGCCAACCTCCTTATCCCCGAAAATGCGCACGGGAAGCTTGTCATGCGGGCACGCGAGAACGGCGTAATTGCCGGGCTGCAAGTGGCCGCACTCACTTACGCGCTCGTTGACGCTGAGATGACCTTTACCCCGCAAATCAAAGACGGTGCTTTAGTCAAAGCCGGCGACCTAATCGCGACGATCGAAGGCCCTAGCCGTAGTTTACTATCTGCTGAGCGGATTGCTCTAAACTTTTTAGGGCGCCTATCCGGCGTTGCGACACTCACCCGGCAATATGTCGAACTCGTCAAAGGCACAAATGTCCGTATTGCGGCCACTCGGAAAACCACACCAGGGCTGCGCGCGCTAGAGAAACAGGCGGTTCTGGCCGGAGGGGGATTTGCCCACCGCGAAAGTCTCGCCTCTGCGATCATGATTAAAGATAATCATATCGCGCTCGCTGGCGGCGTCGAAGCCGCGCTCTCTACGCTTAAAAACAATGCGGATCATATGACACGGATCAGTGTCGAGGTGGATACGTTAGAGCAATTAGAGATCGTGCTGACCTTTGAGCCGGATGTCGTCCTTTTGGATAATATGGGTCCGGATAAATTGCGCGAGGCTGTGTCATTGGTCTCGGCCTCTAAGTACAATCGTCCCGTTCTAGAGGCCTCTGGCGGCGTAAACTTGGATACTGTCCGAAGCTTGGCAGAAGCGGGGATTGATGTCATTTCCATCGGCGCCCTCACGCATTCTGCGCCGAATTTCGATATCGGAATGGACGAGTCCTAAGAGAGGTTTAGGTACAAAAAAACGCGCTTTCGAACGAAGCGCGTCATTTCTTCAACAACATTGCGGCCTAAGTCGGAGGCGCAACGTTCATTGACGTGCTCTTGCGAACAGGTTGTTCCTGCCACTTAAAGCGATAAAATTTATGAACGCCGATTTGGCCGTTAAAACGAAGAGTTTTAGCCCAAGGCGGGTTCACCCAGATAGTGTGGTAATGCGTGGCATTATTCGTCAGCTTAGGGGCCGAACCTGTCATACTGAGGGCCGCAATCGCCTTTGACCGCTCCCACGCTTTACCCTTTGGTACGCGGTTGATATTGGGGTCACAGGTGAAGCTGAACTGGCATCCATGCTTACGTTCTGAACCTTGGAAAACAACGCCGCAGATTGAATTTGGATAGTGTTTGGACTTCACGCGGTTCTGGATCACTTCGGCAACGCCTATTTGGCCGGAACGCGTCTCACCGCGGGCTTCGAAATATATTGCCTCGGAAAGACAGTTGAACTCTTTCATGTCATATTTTGCAAGTTGACGAACAAGAGGTTGTGATTTTGTCAGCGTTTTAATCGCAGCATGATCGCGTTGCGCAGCTGTCGAAAGCTCTGCACTCGTGACAACTTTTGTCAGATCAGACGCCAAAGTGTCTGTTTCATAGAAATCTGAAACATCAGACGCTTGCACAACTTCCGTGAAGACATCTGCTTTCGCAGCCCATTCCGCAGCTACACGCTGAGACTCAGCTTTTTGTGCGATTGCCGGAAAGGCAACACTCGCTGCTCCCACAGCTACCAAGCCCAATGTCCAGCCCGCAAAGATATATCGTTTCTTACCCATTGGCGCGCTCAATAAAGGTCTCCAGGAAAACCCACAACAGTCAGTTCCATCCCGAATGCAGTTTTTTCTTAAAACAAGGTAAACTGTTGCAATCAGGTCACTCTTAAGCACTACATATAGTTTTTATGAATTTATATTACAACATATAGACCCATTTTTATCCACGAGTAACTGTTAATTAACACTCATAATTAGTTCAAAACGAGATTTGATTCTCTTTTTCGCGTTATTTCTCCTGGATTATAATTAATTTCCGCCTCTTTGCTCCGCAGGTCTCCCGATTTAATTTTCTAAGTTTTTCACGTAGAAATGGCTTATTTCCTTCAAGACACAAATTGAATTCGCGCCAGAACCGTTCATAAGGCGGTTCATGAAAATCGCTCTCCTTATCCTGGTCTCCGCGCTCTTTACCGCCGCCATATCTGGCGTTTTTGGTATGGGCGGCGGTTTGATCTTTATGGGCATCATCGCGACTTTTCTGACCGTTGCCGAGGCTATGGTGGTTCACGGTGCTGTGCAGAGCGTGAGTAACAGCTTTCGGGCCTATCTTTTAAAGGATGGAATATGTTGGAATATTCTGGGATGGCAGCTGCTCGGCGCTCTGCCCGCGATACTGCTTTTGGCTCTCGCCTCTGTCACATTGAACAAAGGACAGCTTTTTCTCGCCCTCGGCTTACTTCCGCTCTTGCTCTGGCTACCTAAAGGGTGGCTGCAAGGGGACGCCAAGAAACCCTCAAATGCTGTTCTTTGCGGGGCGATGGTTATGGGTCTGAACCTGACAGCGGGCGTCGCCGGCCCCGCTCTCGATTTCTTCTATGTCAAAACCACTCTGACCCGGCATCAAATAGTGTCGACAAAAGCCGTGACCATGTTTGCGTCTCACATGGTCAAAATTCTTTATTTTGGCCTTCCGCTGGCCGCCAGCGCCGGACTGGGCGGATTGCCGCCTTGGTGGGTATTCCTCCTCGCTATCCCCGCGGTTATGGCCGGAACCTATATGGGAACGCGCCTGTTAAAGCATTTCTCAGATGTCGGCTTTCGATCTATCAGCCGCTATCTCGTAACCTTCATAGGTTTTGTTTACGTACTCAGGGGTTTATCCCTTTTGGGTTTCCTCTGATTGAGCCACATATAAAGGCTTATTCCCGACAGGGTCACGACTGTGCCGACCCCATCCCAAAAGGAAAAGGGCTCGCCCAAAACGACAATCGCCGCCACAATCGTGGCCAAGGGCCCAATCATTCCCATTACGGCGACAGTCTGCGCGCCGATCCGCCCCATGGCGACGTTAATCAAAAAGCTCGGCAGTATAGTGGAGAAAAAAGCAATCGCGGCGCCGAGAAAATAAATCCTCGGCGGCAAGTTCAAAGCCTCGACAACGCCCTCTTGGCTTAGGCTATAGATAACGAAATGAGTCAGGATAGCCGCCCCGGCGCCAATCATGGCAAGACAGGTAAATATCTTTGACCCGACCTTATCAATCAGCCGCTTGGCCAGGAGTTGAAACAATCCAAACAGAACGGCGGCGCACAGAAGTAGCGCACTACCTAAAGGTACGTTCAGTCCGGTGGCGATATCACCGCCCAGAAAAACAACTCCCAATCCGCTATAGGCGAGAATGATGGCGGCAATTCCGCCTTTGGTTATCCGCCCTCCGAAAAAGAGCGCGCCGAGAATGACCACAAATACGGGATAGGTGAACAGCAGAAGCCGTTCCAACTGAGCCGTAATGTATTTCAGGCCTGAAAAATCCAGAAAAGTACAAACATAATATCCCATCACCCCCAAAAGCGCTGCCTGTAGGATGTGTTTGAACGGAATGGCCGCGCCGTCCTTTCGCAGGGAAAAAATCAAAATCCCTATATAAATCGGCAAGGCAAATCCCATTCGCAAAGCCATCAATGTAATCGCGTCCAGATCATTGGCATTTAATCCCCCAGTCGGAAGATAAGCCACCTTGACCAGGATTGCCTTCATGGAAAAGAGCATCGCCCCGAGAGCCGCAAAAACATACCCTGCCTTGGCTTTGTGCAAAGGCTCAGGGGAAGAGCCTCCTATAAGGGGCTGAACCGCTGTTTCCCGCCACGTGGTTCTCATGTCGGGCGGTCCTTTTTGCGGCGGGATTTGAAAAATGCTTTCAACAGATCTGCCGACTCTTCACCCAATATGCCTGCCTGAGTTTCAGGACGGTGATGACATGTTGGCTGTTCGAAAAAGCGGACGCCGCTTTCAACCGCGCCGCCTTTCATGTCGACTGCGCCGTATACCACTCGCCCAAGTCGCGCCTGCGATATCGCCCCCGCGCACATCGTGCAGGGCTCCAAAGTAACATATAGCGTCAATCCGCTCAGGCGGTAATTTCCGGATAATTGAGCGGCTTTTCGTAATGCCAGGATTTCCGCATGGGCCGTAGGGTCGCTTTCTGAAATCGGCGCATTGCCTGATTTCGCGACTATTTCCTGTGTGACAGGGTTGACCAGAACCGCCCCGACAGGCACTTCGCCCCGTAGAGATGAGGCTTGCGCTTCCTCCAGCGCTAGGCGCATATAGTCTTCATCCGTCATAGACGCTTCATCTGCGTCCAAACCCAAATGGTCAAGTCATGCCCGATATGCAAAAAAGAGACCCGTCCAAATCCAAAGGGCAAAGCAAGCCGAAACTTGCCGACAAACCCGGCGACCGGATTGCGAAGTTTCTCGCCCGGGTCGGCGTGGGGTCGCGGCGCGATGTCGAAAGAATGATTGATGATGGCCGGGTCAAGGTGAACGGCAAAGTCCTGACGACCCCGGCTTTCAAGGTAACAGGCAAAGAAAAAATTCTCGTCGACAATGCGCCTGTGGAAGCCCCGGACATCCCGCGTATGTGGAGATACCATAAACCTGACGGCTTGGTGACTTCTCACAAAGACGAACAAGGCCGGCGGACTATGTTTGAGGCCCTGCCCACCAATATGCCCCGCGTCATTTCTGTGGGACGTCTCGATTTGACCTCAGAGGGACTAATCCTGCTCACCAATGACGGCGAGCTTGCCCGCGCGCTAGAGCTCCCTAGCACAGGTTGGTCCCGCCGCTACCGGGCGCGCGCCTATGGTAAGGTGACACAAGAACAATTAGACACCCTCAAAAAAGGCGTTGTCATAGACGGTATTCCCACCGGCGAAATCATTGCCACGTTGGATCGGCAGCAAGGCGATAATGCCTGGATTAATGTAACCCTTCATGACGGCAAAAACAGGGAAGTCCGGCGCGCGCTTGAAACGCTCGATCTGAAAGTAAACCGCCTCATCCGTGTTTCTTTCGGTCCCTATATGCTCGGCGATCTTGGCAAAGGGGCGTGCGAGGAAATTAAAACGCGCGTTCTGCGCGATCAGGTCGGACACCTTATCGACATTCCCGAGGAAAAATCGCCCACGCGGAAGCCCAAACGCGGAAGTTATGCCAGCGCGAAACGCTTCCAAAAGAAGCCGAAGGACGAAAACGCCGCTAAAGGCCGAGGTAAATTCGCAAAGGGCAGCGCAAAACCCGCGTCAAAACCTAAATCGAAACGGCCTGCTAAAAAAATCGTTGGCAATGCATATGGTAAGCCCGGTGGCAAAACATCAGGCAAATATGCGCCCAGATCTCATGGGAAAAGCGGACAAAGAAAAGGGAAGACATAATGCGAATTGTCTCGGGGTCATTACGGGGCCGAAACATCATAACCCCTGACGGGCGAAAAACTCGCCCGACAAGCGATCAGACCCGAGAATCTATCTTTAACATCCTCACTCACGCCGAATGGGCGCCGTCATTAGAGGGCGCCATCGTCGCTGATATCTTTGCAGGATCAGGGGCTTTAGGCTTAGAAGCCATCTCTAGAGGCGCGGAATTCTGCCTTTTCGTCGAAACCGAGCCCAAAGCCCGCGGCGCCATTCGGGATAATATCGACAAGATGAACCTGTTCGGCTGCACCCGCATCCACCGCCACAATGCGGTGAAGCTCAAAATCGCACCAGGAAACCTCCGCGGCCCCTTCACCCATATCTTTATGGATCCGCCTTACAATAAGGGACTATGGCGCCCCGTCCTTTCCCGGCTGAGAGAATACGACCTCATCGCCGACAACGGCGTCATCATATTGGAAGACAGCGTCGAGGCTGAAATTGACATCAAAGGATACGAAATACTTGCCGATAAAAATTGGGGCGCGGCGAGGGTTTTGTTTTTAAGAGAGCATGAAGTCCGCCTCTAAGAATACTAGAACAGATTTCAACGCTAGTTATTTCTCATCAAGCAAAATGTCCAAAACCTCTATGAGATCTTTGGTGTAATAGGTGCGTTTGGGGATAAAGGCATCAGAAGACAAATATTCTATGTGACGCCGCATCTGACCTTTCGCGACACTCCTCCATTCTGAACCCGACGTATTTTCGAGAATTTCTTCCAGTGAGAATAACATATGCGCCACAAATAACTCATATTGAGTAAAGCGGCCTTCTTTTCTCAATTTTTCAAGGTCAGGGGTTACCAAGTCCGGTCGGCATACGCAATCTTCCAAATATTGTCGGTAAAGCTGCTTGGCGGTCGCTTCTCTTTGTGTCGTTCTAGAAGACCGAACTTGAAAAATTACAAGGGGAATACCAACAAGTGCAAAGGCAGTCGCTATAGCTGTAGCAAATCCACCAACAACCGTCGCTAAATTAACCCAATCTTCAGGCATATCCCTCTCCTAACTACTATGCATTATCCAAGTATAGCTTTTGCCGGAAATAATGAACCTCATTTTTAAATTTATTAGATCTCTCTAATAGACGGCACTTCATTTAAAACCCGTTTTCAGACGCCTTATCGACGCCCAAACAGTCTTTCAATGTCGGCCAGCTTTAATTCCACATAGGTCGGGCGGCCGTGATTGCACTGGCCGGAATGGGGCGTGGCCTCCATCTGGCGCAGCAGCGAATTCATTTCCGATCCATTCAGACGACGACCCGCGCGGACGGAGCCGTGGCACGCCATGGTGCCGCAGACATGTTCAAATTTTTCCTTGAGGCTCAATGCTTCGTCATATTCGGAAATATCATCGGCGAGGTCACGCAAAAGGCCCTGAACGTCCATCTCGCCGAGCAAGGCCGGGGTTTCGCGTACGGCCACGGCGCCTGCACCAAAGGGCTCAATATTCAGGCCCATTTCCGCCAGCTCATCCGCGCGCTCCAACAGGCGCGCCGCATCGGTTTCGCCTAATTCCACAATGTCTGGAATAAGAAGCGCTTGCCGCTCCACGCCCTTGCCGCGCATCGCGTCTTTCATCCGTTCATAGACGAGACGTTCATGGGCGGCATGTTGATCAACAATGACAATGCCGTCCAAAGTCTGCGCGACGACATAAGTTTCATGAAGCTGCGCGCGCGCCGCGCCGAGCGGTTTCGCCGTGAGGTCTTCCCCCTGCCCCTGCACGGGATAACCTTGTGGGTTATAGGCTTGCCCCCCTTCGTAAGAGGATGTGCCGTCAAACGCCTCGCCGCCTTCTTCAACCTTTGCGGAAAAACCGTCGACGAGAGGCTGCAAGGCCGAATCATTCCGATAAGGCGGCTGATAATTGGGCGCGTAACCGCCGCGCTGCGGACTATAATTCCCCTGAAGCGGCATATGGCTCTGCCCGGTCTGAATACGGCCCAAAGCATAGTCACTCACTGTTGTGCTGGCGCGGTGGCCGGCTTCCTGCAAAGCGTGGCGCAAGGATTTGACAATAAGACCGCGCACGAGGCCGGGGTTACGAAAGCGCACCTCTGTCTTTGCCGGATGAACGTTCACATCAACATGGTCTTGCGGCAGGTCGACATAAAGCGCGACCACCGCATGACGATCCCGCGCAAGGTAATCCTGATACGCCCCGCGCACGGCCCCGTGCAAGAGTTTGTCGCGCACTGGTCGTCCATTGACGAACAGATATTGATGTTGCGAATTTCCGCGAGAAAAGGTGGGAAGACCCGCAAACCCCGTCAGCGCAATATCTTCTCTAACCTGATTAATTGGCACAGCATTGGCGCTGAAATCCTCGCCCAGAATGCCGGCCAGACGCGCCAATCGACCGTCCATACCCTCGCTTTGACCTGCCAATTTAAGCGACACTCGTGATGTTGATCCCAGCGTCATTCCAACGATTGGATTGGCCATAGCCAGACGTTTCACTGTGTCGGAAATCGCCATAGCCTCGCTGCGTTCGGATTTTAGAAATTTTAACCGCGCCGGCGTGGCGTAAAACAGATCGCGCACTTCAACCCGCGTGCCGTGCAATCCGAACCGGGCGGCGGGTTTAGGCGGCGTGACCTTGCCGCCTTCGACGCGCAGATCCCAAGCGCTGTCCGAGTCCACCGTCTGGCTTAAAAGGGAAAGCCTCGCGACAGATCCGATGGACGGGAGCGCTTCGCCGCGAAACCCCATGGTCGAAATATTCAATAAATCCCAATCCCCTTGCGAATTAGGGGAAAGTTTAGAGGTGGCGTGACGTTCAACCGCAATAGGGAGCTCTTCGGAGCTCATGCCGCGCCCGTCATCCGTAATAGAGATGAGCGTCCGTCCGCCGTCTTCATAACGGATATCAACCTGACGCGCGCCAGCATCAATTGCGTTTTCGACAAGTTCTTTAATCACGCTAGCCGGGCGCTCAATCACCTCCCCGGCCGCTATCCGGTTGACGGTTTCATTGGGCAAGCGGCGAATCGATATTGGCAGAGCGCTCATTAAAAAAGCCTAGCGACTGAGAGGTCACTAGGCCATGATAAGCAGCAGGTTAAGCTGTGGACACTAAAGCCCGGGCAATTTTGGCCCGCCGGGGCGTTTTGAAATCTCGACTTCGCCTCCGCCAGTCGCGGCATTGACAGATTCGAGGCGCTGCGCTTCGCGTTCTGGATCGAGCGGGACAATTTCGCCTTGATCATTGACCAGCTGTCCATTTTTCCAGAACATAATACGGTCAGCAAACCCTTTTGTTTTGCGTTCGACAGAATTCTCTCCATCGATTTTTAATCGAATTTCCTGATCAGCGCGCCCAACATTGGCCTGGCTCATCAGTAACGCTTCGCCTTCACTCGGCTCGGCGGCGTCAATATCGCCGATTAGCGCTTCACGGGCGGCGCGTTGGGAGTAATTGTCATCTGCCGAACTTTCACCCACACGCGGGGGACGAAGATTATATTCCGGCGGAATAACCAATGGCGCTTTCGTGAGAATGTTAAATTCGTTCGGCGTATCCTTGCGAAGACCTAAGGCTTTCGACGTCGACGTGCATCCAATCAGGAAAGCCGAAGCGGTCGTTGCGAGAATAATCGGGGCAAAAATGCGGCGCATACTGTCCGTCCTTCATCAATTTTTTTATCGCCATAGCGTCTATCAAGGCATGCGCCAAGTGACCAAAGGTTTATTTCGCAGTTTTTGAGTCATCCCGGGTCAGGAATGCGCCGACAAAGAGCATCACGACGCCTACCGTGATGGCGCTGTCCGCGATGTTGAACGCATAATTAAAGCCAATATCACTGAAATCAATGAAATCAGTTACAGCCCCAAAAAAGAGACGATCAATCCCGTTGCCTATGGCGCCGCCAATAACCAGGCCCAACCCCCATTGAGACATCTTATCGCGCGTCTGTCCTAAAACCCAAAATAATAGTCCGCTCATGCCCAGAGCGAAAATTGTCAGAAGCCAGCGTTTCACCGGCGAATCGCCCTGCAATAACCCCCAACTGATTCCCTGATTGCAGACGAGAGAGAAATCCATGATGGGACTTAGGTCATAGGCGACGTTCGGCTTTGGATTGATCTCACAAATATTGAGCGGCATTTCAAAGAACCGGATAATGAGATATTTCGTTAATTGATCGAAAAAAATGATCAATGCCGGCAATAAAACACCAAAGCGCAGCCAAATTTGCTTGCGATTAGGGGCTGGCGCGCCCTCGGAGGCTGGAACGGGTGTCTTTTTAGTCATGGCGGCGCAATTGCCACGAAACCGCACAATTGGCAATCACCGACAGAATTATAAGAAACAAGGCTCTGCTTTCGCCTGTAATTGTAACCAATCTTTCATTGGCGAAGCGCGATGAAGTCGTTAGACAGTTTTCAAAGATGAACCGATAAACGGCTATTTGGGCCGCTTTTCGGCAAGAACGGGACTTTGCTCATGTCACTTTTTCACCCTTACTCAGTGAAGACTGCCTCACGCTACCTCGGGGGTGCGTGTAGTGCGGCAATCATTTTGGGGTGGGGTTCGCTCGCTTTTGCCCAGGTCACTATCGAAGACGACCTGACCGATCCCGTTGATACGGCCACAGCCGGCGCGGACGGTGGACCAAGTGATGTCACTATCACGTCAACAGGTAGCGTCACCGTCGAAGACGAAGGCCCGGCTGTCACCTTGAATTCGAATAATGACCTCATCAATGAGGGTGAAATCCAGATTTCCGACGTCAACGATGCAACAGCTGTTTCGCTTGAAGGCGGCGCGGATAGAAATTTCACGAATAGCGGTTCTATTACCCTCAACGAAGACTTCCCCGCGGAAGATACGAATGGCGACAATGTGGCCGACGGCCCACGCGCGCAAGGATCTGGCCGGACTGGTATATTGATTTCTGGGGCCTCCCCTTTCGAAGGCAACGTTACTCTTGAAGCCGGGTCAACTGTAACAGTCGAAGGCAATGATAGCTACGGCGTGAATATTACAGATAATATGATGACCGCCTCTCTGGACGGGAATTTGAGTAATGCAGGCCAGATATCTTTGATCGGCGACAACGGAGCCGGGGTCAATATCGCAGGCGACGTCACGGGCAACATCACGAATACTGGCTCTGTCTCGGCGCTCGGCGAAGGTTCAAACGCGTATAACATTAGCGGCGATGTCCAGGGTGGTTTTGTCAATTCCGGATCACTCGGATCCAATGGCTTCCGCCTGACGAGTCGTCCCGGTTTCCAGGGCAGTGACGGTATCGGCCGGGAAGACCTTACCGCTGACAACCTCCAAGATGCAGGCTCATCTGTGTCTGTTTCCGGCAATATCACAGGCGGCATGCACTTTGCAGTAGTTCAAGAACCCGTTTTGGATGAAGACGACAACGAAACCGGAGAGTTTCAAACGGTTCGGACGTCAAACGTTACTCATTTCGGCAGCGCCCCGGCCATCGTTATTGACGGGAACGGCGTCCCGATTTCTATCGGCCGCGTCAGCGCCGTCACAGACCCAACAGACGAAAACTTTGACGAGTCGCTTCAGTTCGCGTTTGTGAATGAAGGAAGCATCACCTCTCAGGGCTTATTTGACGATTTCGATGCCACTGTCCTGTCAATTCAGGATGCTGAGCTTGAAGGCGGATTAAGCAATAGTGGAACCCTGACCGTTTCTGCGTTTAGCGGCACAGGTTTACACACAGTTCCCGGCGTCTCGGCAGGTGACGGGTATGCTCGAGTCATTGTTTTAGGCGACGGGGCAATCGTTGAGCACATTAATAATACGGGCGTTGTTTCGGCAACGGCGTCGGAACCGGCGGATGAAATTTACGCCGATCAAGCAAACCCCATTACCAATACCATTAATTTGCGCGCCACCGCGATTGACATTTCCTCCGCTGCCACCACCGATTCCCTCTATAATAGAGGATCGATCACATCGGTTCTGGTCGGACGTTCCGGCGAAGCCTTCGCCATACGTGACGCCTCTGGGAGCCTATCAGAAATAACAAATGAAGGCTTGATTTCTGCCACAGGGCGAAATTCCGATACAACGGGAGTTGCTGAAACTAACTTTACCCTTGTCGCGCTGGATGCTTCTGCCAACACATCAGGATTTACCTATACACAGCAACTTCGTGAAGATGACGATCCGGATGACGATATTGATCCCGTTGAACCGCAAACTGTCGGGGATATCCGCCTCGGATCAGGCGATGACCTTATCGTCGCCTCAGCCGGTAGTATCACCGGCGACATTGATTTCGGCAGCGGGCAAGACACTCTAACCCTTTCCGGCGGCTCCACTTATACGGGCCTCATAGAATCAGCCGGAGAAGTGACATTAAATGTGTCCGAAGGCAGTACGCTGGCTCTGACAGAAGGGCAGCCTCTTTCGGTCGCAAATGCAAGTTTTGACGGAACATCTTCCTTTATCCCGACTTTGAACGGGGCAACAGGCAGCGCGTCCACTCTCAATGCGAGCGGGACAGTCAGCTTTGGCGAGGGCGCAACAATTTCGCCGCGCTTCAACACCATTACAAACAATGCCAGTCAAGACTTCACGATTGCCAATGCTGCGCTTCTGGACATTACCGAAGAAACTCTGAATTCCCTCAATAGCGGGATCGGGGAAAACCAACCTTTCCTATATAATTTTGATTATAGTCTGGATGGTAGCAATACCTTGATCGTGACGGTTGATCTTCGCGATCCGAATCTGTCCATCGAACAAGGTGGTTTGGGTCTGGATTCTGCACAAGCCGCCGCCTTCGCCCCTGCGCTTGAGGCTTTTACCGCCAATTCAGAGCTTGGAACGGCAATCGCCAATATTACGAACGGGACTGAATTTAATCAGGCCTTTAACCAGCTTCTGCCGGAATTCTCTGCAGCCGCGCGTGAATTTGTTCTCGCCAATGTGGACGGCGCGACAGGCGCTGTTGGCTCGCACCTCGACACGGCCAGACGCTCTCCGGAAAAACCCGGCGGCGCTTGGATTCAGGAATTTGCCTATTTTGCAGACCGGGATTTGGCCGGACTTTCCGAACAATATCGCGGCGAAGGATTTGGTTTTACCGGCGGACTTGATACCGCTTTTGGGCCTTTCCACGCCGTCGGGGTGAATTTCGGGTTTGCCAGCACAGAAATCGAAGATGTAGTCGGTCAGGATGAGCCGCTGGATGTCATCACCCTACAAACCGGCCTATACGCTGGGTATGCACAGGCGATGGGCAACGGCGAACTTGGCGTCGAGCTTTACGCAGGTGGCGGGTATAACAAATTCGAACAAGAGCGACGCGTTTTAATCAATAACTTCTTTGGCCGCGCGTCTGCCGATTATAGCGGTTATCACATTAATGGCTCGGCCCGTTTTGGTTACGATCTTCCTATATCTAGTAGATACTGGATGCGTCCGGCAGTCTCATTTGACTATCTGCGCCTCAGCGAAGACGGCTACACGGAAGACGGAACAGAAGGCGTGGCTCTTGACGTAGGCGCGCGAACGACAGACCGCGCGTCTGCCGCCGCAACCATGAATTTTGGCGCCGAATTCCAAGGCAAGCGTACATGGATCAGACCCTCTGTTCGATTTGGCTATCGTTACGCCTTCCTCAATGACCCGGCTCTGACAGAATTCGGATTTGCCGGTCTCAATGGACAGCGCACCACTCTGGACTCCTTTGGGTTCCCGGATAGCGGTTTCATTGTCGGGTTCTCTGTCGCCGCCGGATCGGAATATTCTTCCATCGGCTTTGATTTAGACAGTGATATCCGCGACGGATTTATCCGCCATACAGGCCGCGTGGTTGTCCGCCTGTTATTCTAAGACAGTTATCCGTGGAGCGTCTAAGTCATAGTCCCTATCTTTCGGGATTATGGGAACAACTTGGCGAGCCCACGGAAAGTCTCGAAGCTCTAACGTCTCTGACGCAGAGCGCCGCTTCTGCAGAAGACCTTCAAAACCTCAAAAACCGTTTCGCTCTTCGCTGGGCAATTGACAATTTTTCCGGCAACATCGATTTTGACGCGCTCGGTAAGTTTCAAAGCCGTTTTGCTGATGCAACCATAGAGGCGGCCCTTCGTCTTGCGTGGAAAGACACAGCCAAACGATTTAAATTGAAGTCAGAATATCCAAAAGGTTTATTTGTCTTGGGGCTTGGCAAGCTGGGCGGAGACGATCTCAACTTCTCCTCTGATATTGATCTCATCGGGTTTTACGATTCGGCCGTTCTGCCCGTCCCCGAAAATATGGGGCAAAACTTTGTCGTAAATCATTGCCTGAAAGGGCTGACGCAAATCCTGTTTCCGCGAAACGCTCCGCAGCATATCTGGCGCGTTGACTGGCGCCTTCGCCCGGAAAGCTCAGGAACAGGTCTGGCTCTCTCGACATCCAAAGCCGAAAAGTTTTATTTTTTCCGCGCCCTACCCTGGCACCGGCTTGCCTTGATGAAAGCCCGTATTGTCGCTGGCGACAAAGAGGTCGGAGACACCTTTATCGAAAGCCTAGCCCCGTTTATCTGGCGGCAAAATCTTGATTTCCGCGCTCTGGATGACCTTGCAGAACTTAAAACCCGCATTAACACCGAACATCCGGGATTGGCGCAGGAACGGCGCGCCGTCGCCCCGATTACCGAAGACGCGAGCGGATTTAATTTAAAACTGGGTGCAGGCGGCATACGCGAAATTGAATTCCTCGCCAATGCGAGGCAGCTTGTGTGGGGCGGGAAACAGGCTGAATTACAAACCACCAACACGCGCCAAGCCCTCCAAGAACTGGCCGCCTTGAACCATCTCAGCCAGAAAGAAGCCGATACCCTTTGCGCTCATTACGCGACTTTACGGCAAATAGAAAATGCGGTTCAGATGAGGCTCAATGAGCAAACACACAAAATCCCAAACTCGGAAGAAGATCAGGCAGCACTCCTGGCCTTATTGGATTACGCTAGTTTCTCCGACCTAAATGAAGAGATTTTCGACATCCGGTGTTTTGTAAATGAGCGCTTTAAAAAACTCTTCGAGGCTGAGACGACTTCCCCAACAACTCCGCTTGCAACATATCAAACCGAGTTAAGCACTGTCGGAAAGGGCATAGCGGAAAGCTGGTTAAGCGGATTTGACGATCATGGACTCCCGCAATCTCTTAAGGGCCGCTATCGAGGGCTCGGAAAACGACTCTTAAACCGAGTTATCCTGAGCATTGCCGATACAAATATGGCGTTGATACGCGTAGACGCCTTTTTGCGATCCATTTCCAGATCGGCTCAATATTTTGACCTTTTAGAACGGCATGAAGGTTTGTTGGATACGCTGATTACGCCTCTGCTTCACTCTCCGCATATGACGTCCATTTTGGAACAATCCCCGCATATTATTGATGTCTTCCTGACCCCTCGACAATCCCTCGAAGAGAACGCTCAAACAGTTCTGGCTGAACCAGATTACGGCCTACGTCTCGATCGTCTGAGGCGTTTTGTGAATGAGCATATCTTTGCCTATTATCACGGGTTTATGGAGAAATCAGATAGTCTGCAACAATTGCAGAAAAATCTGACCGCCCTGGCGCAGACGACACTGGAAACCTCCATTACCATTGTAAAAGACGAACTTGAGCTGGACCAAATAAATATGATGGTCTTGGGTCTTGGTAAAATGGGCACGTCTACCATGGCGCCGAAATCCGATCTGGATCTGGTCTTTATTTTTACCGACGAGACGGACAGTGAGCTAGCCTCCCAAGTTGTTCGGCGTCTTCGCACGACTTTGACCACACCGCTCAAAGAAGGCATTGCGTATGAGCTGGATATGCGCCTTCGGCCGTCCGGGCGGAGCGGACCTCCGGGCGTCAAATTCAGCAGTTTTGAAACCCACCACTTAACCCGCGCTCACACTTGGGAACATATTGCGCTGGCCCATGCGAGAGTCGTTGCCGGAAATGAGGCTTTGGGACGCGACGTCTCCGACCTCTGCCGCCGCATTCTGACCAAACCGAGAGACGAAACACAATTCCTACAAGACGCTCGGATAATGTGGCAGAGAATAGACGAGCAACGCATTATTGAAACGCCGCATGATCACTTCAACGCAAAGCTCCGCCCCGGCGGGTTGATGCAGGCCCAATATATCCAGGCCTGCCGAAAGGTGCTCGGCCAACCCAGCTACCCGCAATTAGAAGAAGCGATTAAATTCTGGCAGTATCAGCAAGTTTGGGAGAGACTACTCGGACTCAAATTAGAGTCTTTTGAAAGAGTGGCGGATCGGTTTAAAATTGGCGTCTTTAAAGAGAAAGGTGAAAGCCTCAGCCCAATTGAATATGCGGATCGAAGTGAAGTTCACGCCGCTTCAGTCCTGCGCGCCATGGACGATTTATTTAACGGCATTCCGCCACCGAAAAATGACGATAGCCAAGCTGTGCTGTGGCAATCGACTTAATACACAAACCATTTGCAAAAGCGCTTGCCAGACGGGCCAGAGACTCCATAGTAAGCCTGATTCACCGAATGTTCTGACAGAAATCTCTGACTAAAATTTATGAGCGACTCCAAAGACGAACCCCTATTTGGCGGCAAACAAGACGCCTCCAGTAAAAATTACTCCGCGAAAGACATTCAGGTCTTGGAGGGGTTGGAACCTGTGCGCTTGCGGCCCGGCATGTATATTGGCGGCACGGATGACCGGGCGCTGCATCACCTCTTTGCCGAAGTCATTGATAACTCCATGGACGAAGCTGTCGCTGGCCACGCCACCCGAATAGAGGTCGAACTCGAAGCTGATGGCTATCTGTCTATTTCCGATAATGGGCGCGGCATCCCCGTCGACCCTCACCCGAAATATCCTAAGAAGTCGGCTCTCGAAGTTATCATGACCGAGCTGCATTCAGGCGGGAAATTCTCTTCCAAAGCTTATGAGACCTCCGGCGGCCTTCACGGCGTCGGCGTGTCTGTTGTCAATGCCTTGTCCGATCATATGGAAGTGGAAGTTGCGAGAGACAAACAGCTTTACCGCATGACGTTCCGGCGCGGTAAACCCGACGGCAAGATAGAAAAACTTGGCGCTATAAATAACCGCCGCGGCACGAAAGTCCGTTTTCATCCTGACCCCGAGATCTTTGGCCCCAAAGCCCAGTTTAAAGCCCCTCGTCTCTTCCGGATGGCACGAGCAAAAGCCTATCTAGAGCCCGGGGTCGAAATCCGCTGGAAATGCGCCGAAGAACTGGTCAAACAAACAGACGACATCGAAGCCGAAGCCGTGTTTCACTTCCCCGGCGGTCTGGCAGACTTCTTGACGGAGACCATCGGCAGTAAAGCGACGATTACGTCAGAACTTTTTGCCGGGCGCTCTAAAAAGGTCGGCGGGCATGGACGTGTCGAATGGGCGATTACCTGGAGTCCCGAAGGCTTCGGCGAAGCCGACAGCTTTATCCGCTCCTACTGTAACACGGTCCCCACACCGGAAGGCGGCACTCATGTGGCGGGTCTTCGCGCCGCTATTACCAAAGGCCTCCGCGCCTATGCCGATATTGCGGGCATGGGCAAAAAGTTTAGCCATGTGCAGCCGGATGACGTCATGTTCGGCGCCGGGGCGCTCGTCTCTGTCTTTATTTCCGATCCTGATTTCGTCGGCCAGACAAAAGATAGACTCTCTAGTTCAGAGGCCACCAAACTCGTCGAGAGCGCCGTGCGCGACCCGTTTGACCATTGGCTGGCCAATTCGCCCAAAGACGCCAACTCTCTTATTGAATGGGCGATTGAGCGCGCGGATGAGCGCGTCAAACGGCGTAAGGCCCGCGACGTCAAACGCAAATCCGCCACGAAAAAACTTCGCCTCCCCGGCAAGCTCGCAGATTGCTCGAACAAAGGCGCGGACGATACCGAAATTTTCATTGTCGAGGGCGACTCTGCGGGCGGTTCAGCCAAACAGGCGCGCAACCGCAAGACACAAGCCATTCTACCGCTAAAGGGTAAAATCCTGAATGTCGAATCGGCAACGATGGATAAAATTCAGCGCAATGCAGAAATCACCGACCTCTGCGTCGCGCTCGGCGTTGGGCTTGGGAAGAAATTCGACACGGATGATTTGCGCTATGAACGCGTTGTTATCATGACCGATGCGGATGTGGACGGCGCGCATATTGCGGCGCTCCTCATCACCTTTTTCTATCGCTATACGCCTGGCCTGATTGAGGAAGGCCGTTTGTTTATGGCGATGCCGCCCCTTTATAAAATGACTGCCGGCGGAACGACTGTTTACGCCATTGACGACGCCGACCGCGAAGAACTGATGCGCACTGTTTTCAAAGGCAAAAGCAAAGTCGATATCGGACGGTTTAAAGGCCTCGGCGAGATGAACCCAAATCAGCTAAAGTCCACCACAATGGACCCAAGCACCCGCACCCTCGCCCGCATCACCATCGATCCAAGCGCCCTACCCACAACAGAAGCCCTCGTGGAGACGCTCATGGGCAAACGCGCCGATTTACGATTCCAATATATTCAGGATCACGCCCAGTTTATTGAGGACGTGGATGTTTAGGCGAAAGATTATTTGAGAAGTTAGACGCTTGCGAGCATCTACTTAGCTTAGAGTAAACCTCGAAAATGATAATCATATGGATAATCTAATAATTGAACTTTACGCTAATTACAGAAAGATCCTGATAGCTTCTACTTAAACGAAGAAATCTGGCTCGAGCTAGCAAAACAAGAGAATACTTCGGTTACTCAAGTCTTCGATTTATTTTTTTCTCGTCTCGCTTATTTATATAGCACGGGGTGTATAGATTATTACTTTAGCGACATTATAGCTAATGAAGCGTTTTCTCATTGGGTAATTTCCTTTGATGAAAATCACAAGAATACTGGCTTCCCTCCAAAATTTTGGCAAGTGTACTTAGCTTTTGATGATGGCGAGTATCATCGTAAAGACGACGAATCAGATGACCCTGTAGTTGAGCATACAAACCCGCAAATTTTCGATTTTTTGAAAGAACACAATATCAAAAATTAAAGTTCGCCTAGGAATAATTCCCCTCTTAACGCCGCAGGCTGCCTTCCATCGCGCTCTCAGGCACCTGACACTCGATCACCCAAACATCATAGACACGGTGGTCCAGCGCGCTGACGGCGGGTTTAGAGGCGTACATCCAACCGGAGAAAATCATGTTTTCGTCGTCGTCCTCGCTTGAGGCCTCGACGACATCGCCTTCGCCGTTTAGTCGGACGTCAGTAATTTGAAGAAAGGCATAGGTTTCCGGGATTTCCGTTGGGGGTCTTTTCTCGCAATGACGCGCCGTAATTGAGAGACTGCCGTAATCTAGCGTGTCCCCAATTTTGACGGTGTAATCCTTCGTCGTGGCGGTGACTTTATCGAGTGTGCGCAGCACGACCGCCGTGCCGACCAAATTCTTGTCTTCTTCGTCTTTTCTGTCGGTTTGAGAGGCAGCGGACACAGCTGTCAGCGTGCCCAGCGCGACCGCCAGACAGAGGGCGAAACCGCGCCGCAGTTGTTTCAAACCGTCGAGATTAGGCATCCGGAGACCAAGCCTCGTAATCCGCAGCGACCTTTTGGCGGTCTCCGCCCCGGTCCAAGCTGCCTTTAGGCTTATAGGCGTGAAGGGTCCCCGTCATATTCGGGATATGCTCTTTTTCCCACGCATGACCTTTATAGCCATCATCCGTCGGAGGCAGTTCGCTTGTATGAGTGAGCCAGCCTTGCCATGCGGCCGGAATACGGGACGCATCCGCATAGCCAGTATAGGTCACCCAGCGACGTTTACGCCCATCATAGGTCTCTTCTTTCTCTTCAAAATAGGTATTACCGAAATCGTCTTTGCCGATTTCCGCGCCGCGGCGGCCTATCATAAGGTTCGTCCCGAAAGTCGATCCGTTCCACCAGGTAAAAATACGTTTTAGGAAAGACATTTGCCCTGCTCTGTTAGTCGTTGCGACGCGGTTGCGTTTGAAGGCGTTATGCCCCTACGCAGCGCCAAGGTAAAGCCGAGATGTGACAGAATTAGGGCCATCTTACTGTGAAACAGGGGCGCGCCAACTGTGATTTGAATATCACAACCCGTAAAAAACTACAGCACCTTACGACTTATTTACTCTACCCGCGTTCTTGCGGGCCTTATACATACGGGTGATGACATATATACCGCATACCTTGATGGGCTCTGCCCTTCTGCTCACTGTCTTTGCTGTGCCCGCACAGGCACAAATTCGGGTGGATGCCCGAATGCACGCCTCGTCGGGGTCCTGCGCCCAATGTGACCTTTCCAATAAGCGTATGAATGGCGTGAAGCTCAAGAATGCTGATTTTACCGGGTCTATTTTTAATAACTCCAACCTGTCCGGGGGACAGTTTGACGGGTCGAACCTGACCGGCGCGCATTTCAAAAAGGCTCTCCTCTACCGTATTGAGGGACAAAAAGTAATGATGGACGACGCTGTCCTGGAAGACGCCACCCTGACCGAGGCGCATGTCACCGATTCTGTTCTGCGCAAAGCCAATTTGCGCCGGGCAGATCTATCGCGCGGAAAATTTCAGCATAATGATTTCAGCGGCGCAAACCTTGAGAGCGTCAAAGCGCCGGACGTCAATTTTGAAGGCTCTAATTTCGAAGGCGCGCAGCTCAATCATATGAATTTGGAAAAGGCGATCTTGGACGGCTCTACTCTAAAAGGCGCAACATTCGGTTACGCCTACATGACAGAAGCTTCTTTAAAAGGCGCTAATCTGTCCGACGCCAAAATGTCTAACGTTCAAGGCCTAAATCAAGCTCAGCTCGACGCGGCCTGCGGGAATGCGAAAACAGAGCTGCCCAAACAGCTTTCGGTCCCTTATTGTGAAGGAACATTGGAGAAAGTAGCCGATCACTCCCACGACAGAATGGACCCTGACCTTATTCAGGCGGCCGTGCGGTTAGATCGCGCGATAAAAGACGTGGAGTTCATTCTCGACGCGACTCCAAAAGAAAATCGCCCAATGCGGAAAAAATTGGAAAGCATCCATGCGGATCTAACCAATTCCAAACGCGTTATTGAGCGATAAGGCTTATCAGCCCCTCCCCCTACAAAAACCCCCGCGAATGCGGGGCTCTCTGAGATCTTATTTCTGCTCGACCACGGGGACGAGTTTTAAATTCAACTCTTTTAACTGAGCCGGATCGGCCTCGCCTGGTGCATTCATCATCAGATCTTGCGCTTGTCCGTTCATCGGGAAAAGAATGACGTCGCGGATTGTGTTTACCCCCGCCAGCAACATCACAATACGGTCAACGCCCGGCGCAATACCGCCATGGGGCGGCGCGCCATATTTAAACGCATTGATCATACCGGCGAATTTATCTTCAACCACTTCGGGGCCATATCCGGCCATCTCGAACGCCTTATACATGATTTCAGGTTTGTGGTTCCGGATCGCGCCGGAGGATAGCTCAACGCCGTTACAGACGATATCATATTGATAGGCCAGAATATCGAGCTGCTTTTCAACCGTATCGGCGGCTTCCAGCACCTCCATCCCGCCTTGCGGCATAGAGAACGGGTTGTGAGAGAAATCGACTTTTTTATTGTCTTCGTCCCATTCGAACATGGGGAAATCGACAATCCAACAGAATTTAAATCCGGCCTTTTCGTCAATCAGGTCGAGGTCAGCCGCGACCTTATTCCGGGCCGCACCGGCGAGCTTATAGGCGTCGCTTTTCTTGCCGGCTGAGAAGAAGATACCGTCGCCCGCGCCGAGCCCCATTTTCTCAAGCAGGGCTTTCAAATGGTCAGGCTCGAAATTTTTAAGCACTGGGTCTTGAGAGTCGACGCCGCCGCTTTCCGCCTCTTTCAAGCGGGCATAGCCGAGGCCCGGCGCCTGCATTTCTTTCTTTGCCCATTTATCGAGATTGTCGAAGAATTTGCGAGACTGGTTCGCTGCCGCTTGCGGCGCCGGAATAGCAATAACTTTGCCGCCGCCCTTAGTGATCTTAGCAAAGATACCAAATCCGGTCTTAGCCTCGTCCGTGAAAAATTCTGACACATCGGTCAGCTCGAACGGAATACGCAGGTCGGGTTTGTCAGAGCCGTATTTCTCCATGGATTCCTTATAGGGAATACGCGGGAACGGCGTCTGGACTTCGCGGCCATCGGCAAACTCTTCAAACACACCTGCCATAACCGGCTCAATCGCATTGAAGACGTCTTCTTGGGTCACAAAACTCATTTCGACATCGAGCTGGTAAAACTCGCCGGGAGAGCGGTCCGCGCGGGCGTCTTCGTCGCGGAAACATGGCGCAATCTGGAAATAACGGTCAAATCCCGCCACCATCAAAAGCTGTTTAAATTGCTGCGGCGCTTGTGGAAGCGCGTAAAATTTTCCGGGGTTTAAGCGGGACGGCACAAGAAAGTCGCGCGCGCCTTCGGGCGAGCTAGCCGTCAGAATCGGTGTTTGAAACTCGGTAAAGCCTTGATCAATCATGCGGCGGCGCAGCGAATTGATGACCTGACCCCGCAAGATAATATTCTTATGCAATGTCTCGCGGCGCAGATCCAGATAACGGTGCTTCAAACGGATGTCTTCGGGATATTCCTGCTCGCCGAAAACCGGCAAAGGCAGTGACTCGGCTTGGCTCTCGATGTGGAATGTCTCGGCGCGAAGCTCGACATCGCCCGTTGGGATTTCGGAGTTTACCGCCTCTTTATCACGGGCCAGAACTTCACCTGTGACGGTAATAACGGATTCGGACGGGCAACGTTTCGCCGCCTCGTAAAATTCGACGTTCGGATAAATAACAACTTGGGTCAGTCCGTAATGGTCCCGCAAGTCAATGAACAGGGCATTGGCGTGTTCGCGTTTCCGGTGAACCCACCCGGAGAGTTTCGCGGTTTCGCCGACATGGGATTGGCGTAATTCACCACAAGTATGGCTACGGAAAGCATGCATTTCAGACTCCTCAGCCCGTGATCTGGGCTCTTAAGGCGCGAGACGGAGAAACGGTCCGCCGCGCCGGGTTAATGTGTGCGGGGACATCGGGAAAATTGGCCGAAAAGTCAAGTGTTGGCATGCTTTCTCGCCGGACCTCACCAGCCAGATATTTTCGCGGGTGGAGGTCACCTTACAAGGGTTTAAGGGAACATGAATGAGACAAAGCCGTATGAAAAATATGGGAAAGCATCCCCACTGAATAAATTTTTTAAAGCAAAGAGGATAGCTATGTTAAAACGAATTCTACTCTCCGCCGCTCTTGTTGGATCGACAGCCGCCGCAGTCCCAACACTCGCCGCAGCTCAGTTCACTGGCCCCGGGGCAACAGAAACCCTCTCCACCGTCTCCGCTGTGAAAAACGCATATGACGACGCTTATGTAGAGCTGGACGGGTATATTGTGAACAAGGTTCGCGATGAGGAATATATGTTCCGCGACGATTCCGGCGAGATCATGATTGAAATCGACGATGAGGACTTTCGCGGCCAAGCCGTGACCCCTAAAACCGAGGTGACAATTAAAGGTGAAGTCGACAAAGACTGGAATGACGTAAAAATTGACGTCGATAGGATTGAGCTTAAATCTGCAGCGGACGTGAACGCACCTGATTCTCTCATCACAAACTAAGCTAAGGATGGGAGCGTATCTACTCCCTCTAACGATAGCCTCGCCTTCTCGGCGGGGTTTTTCTGTTTACGTATCATATAATTCGGAGCAAGCTGATTACGCCAATTGTCCGGAGCAATTAAATTCATGAACCGTAATCACCTCATCAATTTTCTTCGAAGCTTGGCGCTCACGACGACTTTAGCCAGTTGTGCAACCTACAACCCTCAAACAGAGAATGCCTCCATTTCCGAAGTCGAAACTTGGGACTCTGTGAGCATCAGTCTCAGCCGAAGCTTATGTTTTGGCGCGTGCCCCTCTTATTTTGTCGAAATTGAAGGCGATGGAACGGTCAATTATTGTGGCCGGAATTTCGTGAAAGAAATTGGCAAGAGAGAAGACAGCCTGCCTCAGACAGACGTTCAAACCTTGTTCAACCGTTTTAAAGAAGCCGATTTTGAAGCGCTTGATGACAAATACAAAGCTCCTGTTACCGACCTTCCAACCTACACGCTCCGGCTAGCTTACGATGACACAGTTAAAACTGTAATCGATTACGGAGGTGAAATGATTGACATGCCGGCCGTGGTGACAAAGTTGCAACAGGCCGTGGATGAGACGGCCACCACAAAGAAATGGGTTGGTGACTTCAGCCAAAGACGGCGAACAGATAATTCAGCGGAATGTGACGCGGCGTTTGAACCCCATAAATCAGTCCCGTAGAACGCATTTAGAAGCACAGTCTATAGTTTCGAGTCCGCATACTCCTCCATTTCACTAGGGACTGAACTTTTCTTAAAAAGATTCTAAATTATGCAGAAGATATTTTTGGCCTTAACAGGAATTGTGCTCGCTACGGGATGTAGCGGCGCCGAGCAAAATAGAATTCAGGAAGCCATTTCCACAGACTCGATAAATATTACATCCGCTGGATCCTGCTACTACAAAATTGATGGGGTTAGACAAGAAGACTTTAAAGTGGATTTGTGAACTTCAGAAAGACAAATTGGCACGAGGCGGATTTCCGGCAGCCTGATAACAAAACAGAATATGGAATGGAAAAGGGGTATTATGACCCCAAACCGGGCTCATGTTATTATCAGGTCGCTTTCATGGAAGCTGTAACGGGTGATCCGGTCGACCGCTCTAAAAGGTCGGCCGTCACAAGCGATCTCAATAGCGATGTGATTAAATCCACCTATATGGATCGCTCAATGCCTGGAAGGCTTCATGTCCAATCCTCCGAGCCTTGCGACGAGAGACACTCAGATTTAATTAAGGCCGTGGAGGCCTTGCCGAACGCATATAAGTCGATGCACGACACCGAAATTCGTATCGTCCAATTCGCCAAATCACTCGAAGCGAAATTTAATGCGGGTCAGAATTAGTAGTCTAGCCGATTTAAATTTCGTTAGCCTCATAGGCTCAAAACAATTTAGTAAACTAGCATAAAAAAACCCGCCTTGCGGCGGGCTCTTTTGTATCCATCCGAGGCGTTACCGACCCAGCGCTTCATTGAAATAAATCCGGATTGATTTCGCGCATTACGCGTCCTCTTTCGGGTTACCTTCCGGAGACGGCAGGCCCTTTGATTTATCGGGGCCGGACAGGCCCTGCTTGGCAGGCGGGACAATCTTGAAGGTAAGTTTCTCCTTTTTCTTGTCGACGCCGACCTTTACCAGGCCGCCTGACTTTAGCTTGCCGAACAAGATCTCATCCGCGAGCGGTTTTTTGATATGTTCCTGTATGGTGCGGGCCAGAGGACGGGCGCCGTAGCGCTTGTCATAGCCCTCATTGGCAAGCCAGAGATTGGCCGCTTTGGACAGGTCAAATTCGATTTTCCGGTCGGCAAGTTGTGCCTCAAGCTGAATAACGAATTTGTCCACGACCTTGGCAATATCTTCGGGCGTAAGCGCCGCGAAGGACACCACAGCGTCTAGGCGATTGCGGAATTCCGGCGTGAAACGGCGTTTGATCGCCTCTTCCTGCTCGTCATCCTTCAGGCCGCGTCCAAAGCCAATTTCAGCTTTCGCCGCATCCGCCGCACCCGCATTTGTCGTCATAATGACGATCACATTGCGGAAATCGACCTTGCGTCCATTGGTATCTGTCAGGAAGCCATTATCCATTACCTGCAACAGGATATTGTAGATATCCGGATGGGCTTTCTCGATCTCATCGAGCAGCAAAATGCTGTGCGGATTCTGGTTTACGGCATCGGTCAGAAGTCCGCCCTGATCATATCCGACATAGCCGGGAGGCGCTCCAATGAGGCGCGACACGGTATGCCGCTCCATATATTCGGACATGTCAAAGCGCAGCAGTTCCAGACCCTGCGTCATGGCAAGCTGTTTCGCGACTTCGGTTTTCCCGACGCCTGTTGGTCCAGCGAATAGATAAGCGCCAATCGGCTTGTCCGGTTCACGCAGTCCAGCGCGCGCGAGTTTGACCGCAGAGGTGACCTGCTCGATCGCTTTATCCTGACCAAAGACCATACGCTTTAGATCCATGGAGAGGGATTTGAGCGCTTTTTCGTCATCACGCGAAATCGATTTCGGCGGAATGCGGGCAATCTTGGCAATGACAGATTCGATTTCTTTTATATCGATCTTTTTCTTGCGCTTGGCCTCATCCACCAGACGCGTCCGCGCGCCGGCCTCGTCGATAATATCGATCGCCTTATCCGGCAATTTCCGGTCCGTAATATGACGCACAGAGAGATCCACCGCACCTTGAAGGGCGGCAGCGGTATATTTCACATTATGAAATTCCTCGAAATAGGATTTCAGCCCCTGAAGGATTTTCACGGCGTCTTCGGCGGTCGGCTCGGACACATCGATTTTAAGGAAACGGCGAGACAACGCCCGGTCTTTCTCGAAATGCTGACGATATTCCTTATAAGTCGTTGATCCCATGCAGCGCAGTTTTCCGCTTTGCAGAGCCGGCTTGAGCAGGTTGGAGGCGTCCATCGCCCCGCCGCTCGTCGCGCCCGCGCCGATAATGGTGTGAATTTCGTCGATGAACAGTACCGCGCCGGGGGTATCCTGCAACTTGTTCACCACCGCTTTCAGGCGTTCCTCGAAATCGCCGCGATAGCGCGTCCCGGCTAAAAGCGACCCCATATCGAGCGAGTAAATCGTGGCGTCCAAAAGGACATCCGGCACTTCTTCATTGACGATGCGGCGCGCAATACCCTCAGCGATGGCCGTTTTACCAACGCCGGGATCCCCCACGAGGAGCGGGTTGTTCTTGCGGCGGCGGGACAGCACCATAATGCAGCGTTCCACCTCTTCATCGCGGCCGATGAGCGGGTCAATATTGCCCTCTTTCGCCTTGGCATTGAGGTTGACCGTATATTCCTGCAACGGATCTTTCTGCTTGGCGTCCTCGCCGTCCATCTCTTGTCCGGCGCCCAAAATCGGCTTGGACACATTCGCGTCGCCGTTTTTGGAAATGCCGTGACTGATATAATTTACCGCATCATAGCGCGTCATATCCCGCTCTTGCAGGAAATAGACTGCGTGGGATTCGCGTTCCGCAAAAAGAGCGACCAAGGCATTGGCGCCCGTGACTTCTTCGCGGCCCGAAGATTGCACATGTATGACGGCGCGCTGAATCACCCGGTGGAATCCGGCTGTTGGGCGCGCTTCCTCGAAATCGTCCACGACGAGCGAGGCAAGATCTTCATCGAGATATTTTGCGACATCGGCCCGAAGCGGTTCGATATCAACGTCGCACGCTTTGATGACGGCGGCGGCGTCTTTGTCATCCAACAACGCAAGCAGCAAATGCTCAAGCGTGGCCAGCTCGTGTTTACGATCCGTGGCCAGCGTCAAGGCGCGGTGAATGGTGTCTTCCAAGACTGGAGAAAATGAAGCCATTTAATTTTCCTTCCTTCTGATAACCAGATTTGGGGAGGGTCAATCCGAAATCAAGGCATGTATATGTCGAAGCTGCTTTACATTTTTGTGAGCCAGTTTTGCTTTGCGGCTCATTGCACAGGTCAAACTTTTTCGAGCGTACACTGCAAAGGGTGCTGGTTACGTTTCGCCGCGTCCATGACTTGCGTCACTTTGGTCTCGGCGATCTCAAATGTATATACGCCGCAGGTTCCCATGCCGGATTGATGGACTTGCAACATAACCTGCGTTGCTTCTTCTTGGGTCTTCTTAAAAATGCCTATGAGAATAGAGACGACAAATTCCATGGGCGTATAATCATCATTCATCAACAGCACGCGGTACATGGACGGCTTTTTCGTCTTGGGCCTGACTTTGGTCGCCACACCCCGTTCAGGCGCGTCGCTGTCATCTTCATTGCCCGTGCCATCTTCGGGCCCAGAAAGCCATAATGGAATCATCTCTGTCATTCCGTCTAATGTAAGGCGTCTCTATGAATTTGAAAAGGGCCGGAGTGCGGAAGACATGGGGATGTTATGGGCGAGCGCGGGCTTCAATCTCCGCCAGTTCAGCCTCAATGTCTTCACGCGGAAGCCATATACCTCTGACCATGACGCCTGCGGGGGATTGCAAGTTATCAAGATCGTCCAGGGGATTGTTTTCCAGTAAAATCAGATCGGCGCGCATATTTGGCGCCACCGTCCCGAATCTATCAACGTCTTTGAAATACGCTCCGATAGCAGATGTTCCGCTTATCAAGATGTCTCTATTGGTCAGTCCGGCTTCCTCCATCGCATCGATTTCACGATGTATCGAAAAGCCCGGAACACTGAACAGCTGAGGCGCGTCCGTTCCAAACAGAATTTCGACGCCCTCCTCCTGAAGAATTTTTAGCAGTTTCAGGCGGTTCTGTTCGTGTATTTGCGGGTCGCCTTCGGTCAGAAACCCGATCCGGTCACGCCAGTTCTGCACAGTTTCGGCGCGGATATATTTCAACTCGTCATACTGATTTAAGATTTCTAGATTTCCGGCGCCAATCAGGGTTTTCCAAAGTGCAGAGGTTGGCACGACTCCTACACCCGCGTTTTTTGTTTTGCGGGCAATTTCGCGAAATTCATCATCGGAAATTAAATTTGAGAATCCATCAAGATAAGCAATAAAGCCGTCCAGATGATCCAGCGTTCTTTGTCCGGCGACCAGAGAATGGATTAACCCAACTTCCTCTGGAACATGGCCTCCAAAGTCGATTTCCAGCCTCTTTGCCTGCAGGGCCATAGCGTCATATTCCGCGCGGGTCAGACCGGGATGCACTTTCAACAAATCCCACCCTTCCATTACTTGAGTGGTCACGCTTTCTTCCGCCTCATTTGGCGAGGAAATGCTGTTTCCATTGAAACTTGGCCCGGCCAAATAAAGCGTGGGGGAAAGACGTTCGTCCGCCTTGGCATCTTCGCGTAATTGCAGCTGCCCCGGCGAGCCCAACATGCCCCGAACGGTCGTGACGCCATTGGAAAGATAAAGAAAAAGCGTGTCATTGACCTGCTGCTTACCTTGCGACAAGGGCGGGATATGGCCATGCATTTCCCCGAAACCGGGCATGAGGTACTGCCCTTCACCGTCAATCAGAATTGCGCCTTCGGGAATACCTGTCGTCTCGGTGTCCGAAACACTCAGAATCCTGTCACCTGAAACTAGAACCGTCTGGTTATTTAAAACGTTCAAACCGTTTGAGGTCTGACCATCCATAGGTAAAACGGATACATTCACAAAAGCCGTCATAGGACCGTCCTGAGCCAAAGCAGCAGCACTAAAAAGAAACAGCGCCGCCAATATGCTTTGGCTGATAATATTTAGTCGTGACATGATTTTGCGGCGCAGCATTCTGACCCCCGAGACATAAATTATTATCCGAACCTACCCATTCTCCATCTGGAAACCAGTGACATTTTCTTTAGGGAGTACGGAGTGTAGAAAAAGATCCGTGTTTATTTTCCCGTTATCTATTTGAATTATTTGAAAAAATAAAAACTCCATCCCCACTTCACAAAGTTAGGTTATATTAAACTCGTTCTTCTGAACACGGACAGGAACGCGTCAGGTTCTGGTTCAGGAGGCGGCGAGGTTGAGCATTCACCTGTGACAGGGTGAACTGTGCCGGGCCTGCCATGAGTGTGAGCCTGCCGTACCGTGCAGTGTCGGGCTGAGATAAACCCGGTGAGTGCGACCGTCGGAGAAACAAGAGGCCGCTCGGGTATAAAATCGCTGCCGCAGAGCTTTGGCTTTTGCGAAACACATATTCTCTTCGGTCTCCGGTAGGAGCCGAAGCTCTGCGGACTGTCCTTCTTATCAGGAAACCGTGAGACGCTCGACCCCAGATGGCGAGTTGAATAAAAGGCTTGGGCGATGCAAACTTCAGAAGTTAAGATCACATTCTCTTCACCCGTCATTACCCGGCTCGACCGGGTAATCCATATGGTGAAATGGCAACTAAATGAGGTCTATCATTGGTACTTTGAGGCTTTTGCTTACGCCCGACTTCAAAATCACACCTTTCGAAACAGAGTCGCATGGATTGCCCGATCAAGTCGGACAATGACGACTAGAAAAGCAAGGGCGGCTAAAACTGTTAAAGAAACTGCCGTCGCATCCTTACTAACCTCGCTTCGCGCTGCGTCGTTCGGATGGATATATTAACCCTCTCGAAAGATGTCCCTCCTATCCCATGACTATGCGCCGCGCTTTTCTTGTGACAGCCCTGATTTTGCTTGCCAATTTCTGGCCTGCCGTCGCCAATGCACAAAGCCTGGCCACCGAGAAGCCAACGGGGCGTTACGCCTCTATCATTGTGGATACGGATAATCTCGACATTCTTCACGCCCGGCAGATTGACGAGCTTCGCTATCCGGCCTCACTGACAAAGGTGATGACGCTTTATCTCGCCTTTGACGCTTTAAATAGCGGGGAGCTTCGACTGGAGGAAAAGGTTAAAGTCTCTGCTGTCGCCGCGCGGACACCGCCAGTCGATATCGGTCTTCGGACAGGACAGTCGGTCAGTATAGACACGCTCATGCAAGCCATCGCCGTGCGAAGCGCAAATGACGCCGCCGTCGTTCTTGCGGAACGCCTGGGGGGATCAGAGGCCGGGTTTGCCGAAATGATGACCGCCAAAGCGCGAAGCCTCGGGATGAGCCAGACGACTTTTAAAACGGCGAATGGCCTCCCCCATCCAGAACAAATCACCACAGCCCGGGACATGGCGAAACTGGCCAATGCTGTTCTGGTAAATCACCGTCGGCATTATCATTATTTCGGATTGAAGTCGTTTCGGTTTAACGGACGCACTTATTTGAATACCAACAGGCTCCTGCGCGAGCGCGAAGACGTGGACGGATTTAAAACAGGTTATACCAATGATAGCGGCTATAACCTCATCGTCTCGGCGCAACGGGACGGACGGCGTCTCATCGCGGTTGTTTTGGGCGGAGCCAGCGGCGCATCCCGTAACTCACATATGGCTGACCTGATTGACCGAGGCTTTGATGTCATGGGGGTGACGCCGCAAACAATCAAAGTCGCGCAGGCCCCGAAGGTTTCCCGTCCCGACAAACCGTCCCGCGCAAAAGCCAAGACACAAGGGTCAGAAAATTCAGATTCTCCCTCTACGCCGCCGAGCGTGCTTCGCCTTCGCGGACAAGACGCGCCTATCGTGCTGCCTGCTTCCAGCGGGCGCAATTTTCGCCTCCCAAACGGCAATTGGTCGGTACAACTTGGTCTATTTCAGACAGAAGCTTCCGCTAAAGCGCATCTCGACAGTCTTGGGCTTCTTCCGGAATTAGCCACCGCGAAACCCGTTTTAATACCCCGTGGAGCCATGATCGCCGCGCGTATGACGGGACTTTCCGCACAATCGGCGCGGGCGAGCTGTAAAGCGCTTGTCAAAACCCGCCATGGGTGCTTGATTATCGGACCTAATTCGTAACCTCTCAGGCTCTTCCGCTTTATGGCGTCATCTCCCCTCATTTCCCGAACGCAAAAAGACTTGCGCGGCCAGATTGCTGAGTGGCGGGGTTCAGGCGATCGCATCAGCTTTGTCCCGACAATGGGCGCTTTGCATGAAGGACACCTCACCCTGATAAGGCTAGCCCGGAAAAAGGCCGAACGGGTCGTCGTCTCTATTTTCGTCAACCCGACCCAATTCGCGCCTGGCGAGGATTTGGAAGCCTATCCCCGTACAGAAGCCGCTGATACAGAGAAGCTCGCCGCAGAAGGCGTTGACCTCATTTATATTCCCTACCCGGATTCTATGTATGACGTTCATCACGCCACCACGGTCAAAGTTGGCGGCGTTGCGCAAGGTCTTGAGACCGACCATCGCCCGACTTTTTTCGACGGCGTCTCTCTCGTCGTGACCAAACTCTTTAATCGTGTACAGCCCGACTCAGCGGTCTTCGGCGAGAAGGATTACCAACAACTCGCCACCATTCGGCGATTGGTAGAAGACCTCGACATGCCGATAAAAATCATCGGCGCGCCGATTGCCCGGGACGAATATGGTCTCGCCCTGTCTTCCAGAAATCAATATTTTGACGAAGACGGGCTCACAATTGCGCGTCGCCTCAATAAAATCATGTTTGCCTGCGCTGAGGAAATGGAAGGCGGTCGAAATGTGGACCGCGCCGCTGAGGACGCCGCCAAAGCCTTGTTAGAAGCTGGGTTTTCAAACGTGGATTATGTCGAAACACGGAGTAAAAACTCCCTCACCGTTTTGGAAGGCGGGGTATTAAACGCTCCGTCTCGCTTGCTTATAGCCGCCCATTGCAAAGGCGTGCGGCTCATTGATAATTGCGCCGTGAATGCGAAAGAATAGTGTGATAGTCTGCCGAGGCGCCGACATTTTACATACTAAATTTATTTCAAACCGGTTCAGCCCGAAAGGCTAATTCATGATTACGCTACACCATCTCGAAAATTCCCAATCCATCCGTATTCTTTGGCTGCTTGAGGAACTCGGTATGGAATATGATTTTAAAATGTATGACCGGGATCCGAAAACCATGTTGGCCCCTGCGGAATATAAAGCTATCTCCCCGCTTGGAACCGCGCCAGTGATCACCGACGGAGATGTGGCTCTTTCCGAGAGTAACGCGATTATTGATTATATTTTGGACAAAGCCAACGCAGAGACCTGGCGCCCCGGACCCACCTCGAAAAATCGTGAAAAATATTTGTTCTGGTTCCACGCCTCACAAGGCAGCCTCCAGTCCATACTGACTATGAGTCTGGTTTTAACAATTACGACGTCCAGATCGCCCGGCCTCATCCGCCCTCTCATAAAGAAAGTTTTGGGGATGACGCAGGCAGGTTTCGTTAAACCCCGATTAAAAGCTATTTTGACTGTTCTGGAGCAGGATTTATCCGAGTCGAAATATGTCGCTGGCGGCCGTATAACGGCGGCAGATATTGCACTCGGTTATACTCTGGAAATGGCCGGAATGAGGGGCTTATTGGACGATTATCCGAATTGTCTGGATTATGTTGAACGGATGACAACCAGACCGGCTTTTAAACGGGCCGTCGAAAAAGACGGGAAATATACAGGCATCCCAACTTAAATTTAGGAAATTACCAAGCCCCGAGATTGACTAGCTTCATACGAAGCGCCGGAGGCAGCTCTTCGCCGCTGCCCGGCCCGGTTAGATCATCCGGCGCGTCGCCTGCCTGTAGGTATCGCCACCCCTGAAAGGCGCGGCGTGGGGTCGGCACGACCGGAATGAGGTTTGGATCCATCACTATGGCGCAGGCCCGATGTCCATTTTTTGTCGTTTCTTCAAACCCAACAATTTTATTTCGGCATTGGATAATACCTTTGATAACCCAATAAAGGGAGCCCCCATCAAGCAATTCGTCTTTACGTTTAGGCGTCATCCGCGTGACATGAACGTGATTGGGGGATTGACCCTTACTTTTGCGGCGCTCCACAATGACCTTCTGCCAATCTCGCAATGTCGAAATTGACTCAGAACCAACAGAGAGTTTTTGCAAATGTAGGGTCACACACTTGCATAACGCGGCGGTTACGATTCTCTAAGGGGCGTTTACAGTTTCAGTCGAAAGGATCTTAAAATCTGCGTTCAAACGGCTCTGTATCTACAAGATAATCCGGCACGTCCGGGTCTATCCTAAATGTTACCATATCCGTCGGCGTCGTATCCGGAACCAACCCAGCTTTACTGATAATCCGGCCAAATGCTGATTTAATCTGACGGGTAACGGCGCCGTCTCTGCTGTAGCTCGGGTTCATCCCCAAACGATGGCGTAATGTAGCGTTTGTCAACATAGCGGCATTCTTCATGGCGCTTTGTTGCGTTGAATATTCTGTTGTTACGGACACGCAAAACGTCTGATTATCCACCCGGTGCGGCGAGTTCAATGGCCAGGTTGCCGCTTGATCGGTCTCTAATTCAATTATCTTCGCATGGTCTTCAAAATAATCTTTGTAGGGCAAATCATCATCGATGTAATTTGTTATTGAGTTTTCGTGGGCTTCGTCAGGAATAAACTCCGTCGTCATGGGGTATATATAAAGCACCTTCTTCCCGCGAACGTGCCACAATATCGTTTCTGTTTTGTCGAAATGATAGGGCACTCGAGCCACTGGCGAACTAATCAAAATACCGCCTTTGGCGTTATAAACGTTTGTTCCGCTCTGCTTGGACAAATCACCATACATATTATCCAGAACGGCCTTATATTCGGGATGGACAGTCATTGCCTGACGAACATTAATCCAGACTCTTCCCGCTTTGGCAGCCTCTATCAGCACTTTTCCTGGAACGTCGCGAAAATCGCCCGTTCGAAACTTATTCGGAAATTCAGGGTCATTTGATTCCCCCATCGTACAGACATCGAGCATATTTTGGGGATGTTTCTCCAGAAGCTCAATCAAAGCGTCATCCGTAAACAATCCCGTTTCAGAAAGTTTATGTCTGAAAGTCATAATCTCCTTCTGGAATTTATGTGTTTTCTCGTCAGTCCAATTTGTAATTATTTCAGCCATTTGAGGTCACCCATTCTTACTTAATACGCCCTAACATTGCGCCATTTGCGCCGGATATAAGGGGAAGTCCTTTATTTTTTGTATGTTTCGAGGCTTAAAATATGGGTATGGTTAAAAATGACTTATCTTACCGAAAAGCCCTTCGAAGCGCGTAATAAGCTGCGCCTAAAACCATAACCGCGCCGATGATTAATCCGGATAATATGAGCAGAGGCCCCCACTCCCCCAGAAGTCTCTCCGCGCCCCTCAAACTTGCAGCTAAAGAGCCCCCCAGCAAAATGAAGCCCGTCAGCATAATCATCCAGAAACCGAGATTTCCCGTTTCGTTCTCTTCTTCCTCAGGGGCGTGACGTTCAATATAACGCTCCGTACTGGTGATGTGATGGCGCATTGCGTCATCCTCACGAAGGTTATCAATAACGGTTACATCAGTCTTTTTAGTCTTTGCCTCGCTAAAGACTGCTGCCTCTATCTCGGCTTTTGATGGGACGCGCGTCTCATTATCATCACGCACAACTTGGAGCGCTTCGTTTCCCTCATCTTTTCTACCGGGAAACTCAACGAGGTTATTATTCTCTAATGGGGTGGTCAAAGTTTTGTCTTGAGCCGTGTCTTTAATATCGCCCGCGTCAATATTTTCACTCACGACTTCGGGACCGTCAGTGTCCTCTAACTTTGTAGAGCTTTCCATTTGTATTAAAGCCTCCGGCCAGTCTTCGGTTGTGGAGGTCTCTTCGTCGCTTACCTTATCTATAAGGGCATCTAGACGATCAGAAATATCGGCAGCAGCGTCAGCTATAACAGACCTATTGGGAGACCTTTGCCCATTATCTTCAATTTCGGCAGCGGCCTCAGTCTCTGTATCATCGATTTGTTCAGTATATCTATCATCTGGTGTTTCAGGTGTCTCAAATTCAGTGATCTCATCAAAGCTAGACACGCGCGAAAAGTCATCAACCGCATCTTCTTCGGTTTGATAGAGTGTCTCTGGTTCAACGACTTCGCTCAGCATCAAAATACCGGCTGGTCCGTCCTCGCGGCGGCGGGTTGGCGTCGTTTGAGCGTCATAAGGCGCTCTGGCAACGACACCCGAAGTTTCATCTTGGGTAAAGACAGGCAGCACGTCGTCGGTATATAACGCGGCCATATCCTCATCCTGAACGGGCGGCAGATCAACACTGGGGGCCGGACGAGGTTTCTTGTCTAGCCTTAAAAATAAAGCCTTTTCGGCGGTGCGGCGGCGCATTAAAGCATCAACGACATAGGTTTTGCCGTCGATGGTCGACTTTCGCCAGACATCTAGCCCGTTCGCGGCGTCCAGAGGCCGGCCATTATTAAGAGCACGCAAAGTATCGGATTTTAGAAAGGCTTTCGGGCCAATATTATAAGCGAAACTCACCAGCGCATCGAACTGACCTTGCGACAGGGGCGCATGTACATTTTCATTTATCATGTCTTCAAAAGCCTGAAGGTCAGATATTAATAGCTCTTCAGCTTCGGACTTAGACATCTGAATGGGGTCATCACTAAATAAACGATGCCCATAGCCTACAACCCTATGACCGGAAACAAGTGTGCGGTCCACAGGGCGATAACCCTCATAGGCCTTGATGAGTTTCAAGCCAGTCGATGACAGGGTTAGCCCGTGTGAAGCGGTCAAAGTGCTCATTTTTCGTCCCAAACTGTTACAAATCACGCATGGTTTCACGCGTAACTGTGCAAGTTTCAGGCCATTTTCGCTTTCAACGAGAGTTTTTGAAAGAAAATACGGTTAGAGCAACATCATGGCGGCAAATCCAAGAAAGGCGAAAAACCCGACTATATCTGTGACAGTTGTCACGAAGACAGAGGAGGCGACCGCCGGGTCTGCTCCGTAATGCTTCAGCGCCAAAGGCACGCTGACACCCGCAATGCCAGCAAATAAATGGTTTATTATCATAGCGATAAAGGCCACTAAGGCGAGTTCAGGATTCCCAAACCAGACAAAGGCAATCAGAGAAAGTACCACGGCAAAAATTATACCGATAATCAAAGCAGCCAAAGCCTCACGGCGCACAGCCCGCCACGCCGTTCGAGAAGTCAGGTCACGTTCTGTCAAAGCCCGCACGGCCACGGTGAGAGCCTGCGTGCCGGCATTACCGCCCATAGAGGCGACAATTGGCATCAAGACAGCCAAAGCTACGATTTGGGAAATGGCGTAATCAAATTGTGCAATAACAATAGAGGCCAGTACAGCTGTCAACAAATTGACGAACAACCACGGCGCCCGGGATTTAACGGTTTTGAACGCCGTATCGGTTAGGCCCGCATCATTTACCCCCGCAAGGGCCAGAATGTCTTCTTTGTTTTCATCCTGAATAATATGGAGGATATCATCCACCGTCATCATACCGACCATACGGCCGTCTTTATCGACAACCGGAGCGGAAATTAGGTGGTATTTTTCAAAATAATAGGCAGCTTCTTCCTGATCAACATCCTGGTCAATTGTCACGATCAAGTCTTCAATAACGCTTTCCAGCATCACTTTGCGCGGCAAGCGCATTAATTTGGAAACCGGGACATAGCCAAGGGGTTTAAAGTCCGCATCAATGACGTAGATGTTAAAGAACAGGTCAGGGAGCTCTTCTCCCGTAGTCCTCATATGATCAATTGTATCGCCGACAGTCCAAAAGCGCGGCGCAGCCACGAATTCTCGCTGCATCAACCGGCCAATGGTTTCATCATCAAAGGCAAGTGAAGCTTCTAATGCGGCGCGTTCAGTTGGCTCAAGAGCCTCCATCACATCTTCGCGCTGTGCGTCCTCCATCTCCTCAACGATCTGCGTCGCGTCGTCATTATCAATAAGAGTAAGGGCGTTCGCGATCTGAGAGGCAGGTAATAGGGGTAGAATATCTTCCACGACCTCATCTTTTAGCTCTGCCAGTAGATCGCCGGAAATCAACTGAGGCGCGCGAGAGATCAGCTCAACGCGCTCTTCAGACGTTAATTCTTCGAGCTGGTCAGCAAAGTCCGCCGGATGAAGGTCACTTAAAGACCCAAGCATGGCTTGATCATCTTCCATCTCAAGCGCCAGTTTAAGCTCTGTTCCGAGATCGTCTCCGGATAGATCAATCTCACCCTCATCCCGTTCCAGAGTTTGGTCTGTTGTATCCATTGCGCAACGCCTCCCTCTTGGTGATAGCGATAATTAAGTAAAAACCCGTGATTGTTGATACGTGGCCTTTGCTTCAAAAAGAAACGGGGGTCAAAGCGAAATCAGTTTCATCTGAACTTTACTCAGTTTAGCACAGGATATGAGCATGATAACAGGTTATATTTTATTCGGTTGCATTCTATTGCCGGCACTCACGGCTCTCGCCTGGATTGACGTCAGAACGTTCCGCTTGCCAAATTTATTGACATTGCCGCTTATTTTTATCGGTTTTCTGTTTGCTTATTATAATTCTTCGTTTTCTCTCATTGCGTCTATTCTCGGCGCTATAATTGGATATGCGGGATTTGTAAGCCTCGAATATGTCTTTCGCAGAATTTATAACAAAGACGGACTCGGCAGGGGTGATGCAAAACTACTCGCTGCCGGCGGGGCTTGGTGCGGTGGTCTCGGGCTGCCTTATATAATTTTGATCGCAAGTCTATGCGGCTTGGTCTTCACTCAAATGCCTTCTCAAAAGAAGAAAGCCAGAACCGGAAACTTCAACATCCCCTTCGGTCCGTTTTTATCTCTGGGGATTGCTGTAATCTGGCTCGGCCAAAGCTATATCACTTTGCACTAATTCGGGGCGCACAACTCGCTAGCGCAACAATGGGCGTGACACGATCCCAACCCTCTGACGTCTTGCTGGTCAACTGCCCTGAAAAACTTTCTCCGCCTTTTAGGTCCTTCCCCGGCTCTAGAGACAGCGGCACATTTTGCCCATCCGGTAATTTATATCGGCGTTCCAAGGCGTTTAACTCGCCCTCATCCTCACGAGTAACCGCCATTGGTTTCTCATCAAGGTAAAGTTTCGCAACATTAGAAGTTTCGAACCCAATAAAACTCCGGGCGTCATTCGCGGTCCAGATAAACAACCCGCATTCACCGGGAGACAATTTTTGCGGGGACAATCCTGTACGAACCGAAGCAGGTTCACTGACCTTATCTGCCGTCGATCCAGCTGTCGTCCCGCAAGCGTTTAAAACGCAGGCAAAAAAGAGGGCCGGGAATATAAATTTAGTATTTCTCACAGGAACAGCCTAACGCCACTTGCCTTGTTCAACCAAGCGAAATTCTACCCCCTCGGGCGTTTGGCTGCGTTCTTCAAATCCAAAAAGTGGCAACACCTGAGCGGCCTCCACGTCGCGGGATAGAACGCGAATATCAGAATTATATTGGCCGGACGCCGAAATTGAAACTGTTGCCGAAACGGATTGCAGATCATCCTTCCCAGCCATATTAAAAACAAAATTCCCCGTTTCATCGCAAGAAAGCGGTCCTGCCAAAGCTGGCCCCTCCCATGAAAACAAAGCCCGGTTACGCATTAAGACGTCTGTACGAGACGTCCCGTTCAGCACTTTACATTTAGCCTGCGTGTCCCATTCAATCTCTTGAATATTGACATTGATCTGCCCCGCCAGCCCTTGAAGCCGCGGATCAGGCATGGGCAAATTAGCCACATTAATCCGGAAGTTGATATCCTCGGCGGCGTATTGGCCAAAGGCACCGTCCACCTGCAAGCCTGTCCCCGTCACCTTAGCTTGCACTGGGGGTCCGCCCGCCAAAAACTTCGCAGGGTTAAGACGATATTGAACGGATTTGATATCCCTTAATGCAGTGATGTCACCTCGCCAAAGCGTTCCGCGATAAGTCGTTTCATCCTGCGTTAAAGTTGCAGGCAGAGCCATAGGCGCGACCCAAGACAAAGGCAGGAATATAATTAAACCGAGGATCACGCCCGGTAACAACCAAAACAGACGTTTCATTATTGTCCGCTACTTATGAAGTCATCAATTTTGGAAACGTCTCTTCCGGATTGATTAATGTCCTCCCGGCGCATCCTGTTCAGACGGCTTTGCGTGAGCGGTCTGGCATCATCGGCATCCCGAATAATCGTTGGGCGAAGGAAAACCATTAAATTGGTTTTGACGCGTGATTTATCTTTATTTCGGAAAAGTGAGCCAATTAACGGAGCGTCACCGAGCAACGGAATCTTTTCAACCGTTATTTGTTCATCGTCTTCCAATAGACCGCCCAGAACAATTATCTCGCCGTTATTGGCAAGGACAGTTGTCTCAATTTGACGTTTATTCGTGACAAAGTCCTGAGATATGGTGGTTACAGCCCCGGCAATTGAACTGACCTCTTGGGCAATTTCCAACCGGACAACATCGCCCTCGCTGATTTGCGGCAGAACATTGAGCTTAATACCGACTTCTTTGCGTTCAAACGTTCGGAATGGGTTGACGTTATTTGACCCCAGGCTTTCCCCTGTCGTAATCGGAATTTCTTGTCCAACCAAAAATGTCGCTGGTACATTGTCCAGCGTGGTCACAAACGGCGTGGAAAGAATGTTACTTTCTTCGTCCCGCTCCAGCGCATTGGCAATAACGCCAAAGAGCGTGTCATTGCTGATGCCGCCAATCCCGGCGGTTCCGCCGGTCAGCGCGCTAAGGGAATTTAATGCTGCGGTTTGCGCCGAAGGATCAATATTCAAGCCAATCTCATCCCCGGCTAAGGCGCCTGTCAGAGCCAAAATGTTTGGCGCGGCGCTAAAGTTAGACGAAATCAGAGGAACCGTATTCCCGTTAATGCCTCCAACAGCGAACTGGACGCCCAATTCCTTGGCCGCCGTATCAGAGATTTCGACAATTATCGCCTCTACGAGAACTTGTGGGCGGCGAACGTCAAGCCGGCGGATTATCCCCTCCAATGAGGCTTGGGTTTCAGCATCAGCACTGACAATAAGTGTATTTGAGAAACTATCATATGCCACGGTCGGGGCGGGATTTCCGTCAACGGCATAGGACGGCAAAAGGTTTGTTAAAACCTCTACCAAAGTGGCCCCATTTGCAAATCTTAGCGGGATAACGCTGACCGCACCGCGCGGGGCAATGGAACCCACATCCATGCTTTCTACAACAGGCCGAAGGCGGGCAACATCCTGCGGCGGGCCTTCAATCAATAATGAATTAGATCCCGATATAGCCACGACCTTTACGCGCGGTTTTTGGCCGGCAAGTTCTTTCAGAGCTTCTTCGGCGTCAATCGCGCTGAGCTGTCGGAGCTGAATGATCTCTGTAACGGAGCCATCCGTATCCATCGCGGCGACAATCTCGCGGGCCTTGCGGATGTTTTCAGGAAAGTCCGTAATGACGATTATATTCCCCTCAGGGTTGGCTGTCACCAATCCCTGACTATGCATTACAGGTTTAATAAGGCGCGCGGCCTCAGCTGCATCCTCATAATTTAATTTGATAACCGTTGTAGCAAGACGGCCATTAATACCGTTGCCATCCACAAAAGGAGACTCGCCAGCGGCGCCCTGCAACAAAGTGACACGATATTCCCCTGTCGCCGTACGAACCAGCGTATATCCATGCACTCGCATGACATCTTTAAACACTTCAAAGACTTCGGATTTAGACAGGGACTGCTCGGAGCTAATCGTCACGCGTCCTTGAACTCTCGGGTCAACAATAAACGTATTGCCCGTCACAGTGGCCACATCATTTATGAAAGAACGAATATCCACATCCTGCATAGTTATGACGTGCTCTCCAGCGTTCTGAGCTGACGCCGCCATTGGCACAAACGCCAAGGCCGTCGCAGTCAAAAAGCCTCCAAGGCAGGATTTCACTTGGGGTTTAAATTGCATCATAAGTTAAGATCCGATTTGTACAGTAACGGGACGACCGTCGCGAATAATATCGAGCTGTACCTGAGTCGCATTGCTGAATTTCCTTACAAGCCCTTGCAAGTCAGGCGCGCCCTCTAACAGACTATCACCATTAACGGCTGTAATAACATCTCCGGATTGAAGTCCAAATTGTTTCAGCACTGCGTCGTCATTTCGCCCTTTTATAGAAAATCCGGCAAATTGCCCCTGATCAAAGTTTGGATTGATTTGCACCAATTGGATCAGCTTAGATAAATCAGCGTTCTGCCCCGGGATTGTTGAAATTGTGTCAGTGTCCGTAGCCTGCGCCGAGGTATCTCCAACAGAGACAGATTGAGAAGCTGTATCGGTTTCCACATTGGACAATCCCGTTCGACTGTCGCGTTGAAACGTTAAACGTTGAACTTCTCCGTTAACATTGAGCACGACAAAATCTGAATAGACATTTTGTAAGGTCACGCCGTTCATCACCTCATCACCAACGCTATAAGACTTTTCTCGGTTATCCGGCGTTTTCAGGGTTGCAATCTGAGCTCCTCCAGCGAACCGTCCGAGCAAGACAATTTTCAAGGTTGTTTCGGGCGCATCGAACCCTTCCGCGACGACCGCGGGACCCGTTCCGTCAGAGGGGGGCAACCGAAAGGGATCCGTTGAAAAATCATAAAGCCGCTCCGCCGTTGAAGAGCCGTTTGCGGCAACCGGAGACACATTTGGCAGAGCCGTCCAGATACTCTCCGGGTTCGTGAATAGAAGAATGGCCCGAATCAATACCCAGCCCAAAGCAATAAGCAAAAAGATTTGAAGCAAGCGCAAGAACGTCAAGGCCAAGCCGCTCGCCTCTTTAGCTCGTGTTTTTGTCGCTAATACCGTCATATGGCGAGCTAATTCCCTTTTCGGCCTTCCAAAATGGCCGCCTCAACATGCATATTTAAAACGTGCGGTTAACAAGTCTACGTGTCAATTCCGTGACACAGTCCCGGTCTTCGGCAATTGTTCAATTGCATTGATAAATCCGGGGGTTATGCGATCTCCGCCTGCCTGCTCAAATGCATATCCGATGGCCATGATCGCTTTGTCATCGCCGCCTTGCCCCATGAATGATACGCCCACCGGCAGATCTTTGACCGATCCCATCGGAACCGTGATATGAGGATAGCCAGCAATCGCCGCAATCCACCCCGCCCCAGTCCCACCGGGATAATTATCCCCGTAAACATGATCGATGAGAAAGGTCGGCGCCGTGCTCGGCGCGACTAAAGCGTCCAGTTCATTTTCGGACATCATTTTGTCGATACCGTCATCCCGAGTTGTTTTTAAAACGAGCGCCAGAGCGGCTTTATACTCCTCGCCCTCTAAATCACCGAGCTCTTCCGACATTTCCAAAATGTCCTGATCGAAGACAGCCATTTCGGCCGGAGTCGCGGCGTTCTCGGAAATAATGTCGGCCAGTGTCCTGGACTTCACATCAGGAGACGTTTCCGCAAGGTACTCATTCAGCGTCGCCTTAAATTCATATTTAAGTACATCAAAAGAAGCCTTGTTAAATTCCTCCGGCGGCTCAAATTCATTAATCTCAATCAAGGTCGCGCCCTGAGAGTTGAGCGTTTCCAGCACCATATCAAAATTGGTATTTACGCCCTCGACATCTCCTCGCGCAAAATTCAATACGCCTATGCGTTTGCCTTGTAACGTACCCGCCATAGCGGCGTCTCTCCAAGCAGACCCCTCCCCTGTCAGGGCGTCCATCATAATGGCGGCATCTTCCACTGTTAAAGTCATTGGCCCCGCCGTGTCTTGCGTTGACGAAATCGGGACAATCAAATCTTGGGAAATGAGTCCCACAGTCGGTTTGAAACCAACTATGCCGTTCATCGCGGCGGGACAAATGATAGAACCATTAGTTTCCGTCCCGATAGCCGCAGGTACTAGTCCTGCAGCGACCGCAGCGCCGCTACCAGAACTGGAACCGCAAGGGCTGCGGTTTAGCGCGTGTGGGTTTTTAGTTTGCGCGCCAAGAGCGCTCCACCCGCTCGTCGAATTTGTAGACCTAAAATTCGCCCATTGAGAGAGATTGCTCTTACCCAGAATAACGGCTCCGGCCTCACGCAAAGCTTCGACCAGCGGCGCATCCCGCCCGGTATCATTTTTCTGGAGAGTATAGCTTCCGGCAGTCGTCGGCATGTCTTTTGTTTCAACATTATCCTTTATCAGGACAGGAACGCCGTGAAGTAGACCCCGCTCTGTTTCTTCTGCATCCAAGGATTTTGCAATATTCAGAGCTTCGGGGTTTAGCGTTAAAACGCTCTGCACATGAGGTCCTGCCTTATCAATCTTCGAAATTCGATCGAGGGAAAATTCAACACGCTCGACCGAAGTTTGCTCTGACGCCGGATTTATCCCGCGATAAGCTTCAGGGTCATTATAGGCCATCGCTAAATCTGTTTGAGTTTCAGCAGGCTCGTTTTCCACCACTTTTTCAACAGGTTCAGGAGGATGAGGCTCACACCCAGCCAGCACTACTGCGGTCAGTCCCGTACATATTATCAAATTCTTAACGGACATAAAATCTTTCCCAGTTAAACCTCACGAGCTATGATAATTCTGATAGAAGGAAAACTCTTTAACGCCAAGTCGTCATGAATTGGGATTTCTAACAATCGCGTGTGCAGGTGTCTCGCTATTTACGCCTCGAAGCGTTAAGACCGCTCGAAGATTGGGATTAGACTACCCTGTTATAGGTGAAACGTAAGATAGAGATGAATATGACGTCCAATATTATTGATGGAAGGGCCATCGCCGCAGAGCTACGGGGTAAGGTAAAAGACGCCGTTTCAAAACTCGAAAGCCAGCCTAGACTTGCCGTGGTTTTAGTGGGCGAAGACCCTGCTAGTCAGGTTTATGTCAGGTCTAAAATAAAATTTACCCAAGAATGCGGCATGCAATCTGTTGAGCGCCGCCTGCCCGCAACAGCGACACAAGAAGAAATTGTTGAAACCGTTCGCGCTTTAAATAATGACGACTCCGTTGACGGTATTTTAGTTCAACTTCCTCTGCCAGAGGGGATCAATAGCGACGCTGTAATCGAACAAATCGATCCGTCAAAAGATGTAGACGGCCTGACGGAAACTTCTGCCGGGAGGTTGATGCTAGGCAAATCCGGGCTGCGCCCCTGCACACCTACAGGCTGCGTAGTTCTGGCAAAGTCTGCACTCGGCGATCTGAGCGGAAAGCACTGCGTCGTACTCGGGCGTTCTATCTTGGTCGGCAAACCTGCTGCGCTTTTATTTCTTGAACAAAACTGCACGGTGACAATAGCCCACTCTAAGACAGATAACCTCCCCAATGTGTGCCGCAGTGCAGATATATTGATCCCGGCCGTCGGGCGGCCCGAGATGGTCAAAGGCGATTGGGTCAAAGCCGGCGCCTGCGTCATTGACGTTGGCATCAATCGCGTTCCCCATCCCAACAAGCCCGAAAAAACGCGTCTCGTAGGCGACGTGGCCTATAATGAGGCGGCTTCCGTGGCGGGCGCAATTACCCCTGTTCCCGGCGGCGTTGGACCGATGACCATTGCTTGTTTGTTGCGAAACACCGTCCTTGCGGCTTGCGCCCGGCGAGGGTGGAAGACACCTGAAACATTGAACGTTTAGAGCTGATTTATTCGTCAAAGTTTAGAATCTCTATCAGAAGGGGTTCTCACCTCAAAATAATTCCTTCAAAAGGCGGTTATGAAAAACCATATATCCAAATCGGCTCTTCGGCAGCGTTTCTCTGACGCTCTTTCAACCCTTTACCGCGAAGAAGTGCCTGCTTACGGGACATTGCTAGAAATTGTTGCCGAAGTGAATGAAAGTGTTGACCCGGATCAGGCTGTAGATGCAGCTCGATTGGGACAGGAACGCCACGGCGCCATTAGAGTCGGAACGGCCAAAGACCTTTCAATCATTGCCCGTGTTTTCAACCAACTCGGCATGGAGCCTGTCGGATATTATGATTTGTCAGTTGCAGGACTGCCGATTCATTCAACGGCGTTCCGGCCCGTGACGACTGAGGGATTAGAAAAAAGTCCCTTTCGAATGTTTACTTCTCTATTGAGACCCGAATTAATTGATGACGAAGGGTTACGAAAGAAAGCTGAAGCGGCCCTCTCGGAACGAAATATATTTGCACCTGAGCTTTTAACACAATTAGAAAAAATAGAATCTAATGGCGGCCTTGATGAAGATGAGGCGGAGGCTTTCATCCTCTCTTTCTTAAAGACATTCCAATGGCACGAAAAAGCACAAGTGACGTGGGAAGCCTATAAGGGATTTAAAGAACACCATCCTTTGCTCGCAGATATTGTGAGTTTTCAGGGGCCGCACATTAATCACTTAACGCCGCGAACTTTGGACATCGACTTAGCGCAAGAAAGAATGCGTGAGAGAGGGCTTGAGGCCAAAGATGTGATTGAAGGCCCGCCCAAGAGAAAGTGCCCGATCCTCCTTCGCCAAACCGCTTTTAAAGCCCTTAGCGAAGATATTTTATTTGAAGACTCTGGCGAGTGGAAAGAAGGCTCCCATACCGCGCGGTTTGGGGAAATTGAGCAAAGGGGCGCGGCCCTGACTCCTAAAGGTCGTGAGCTCTATGATCAATGCCTCGCCAATAAGGATTTTTCGGATTTCCCGGACGATTGGGATTTAATGAGAGAACAGGGTTTGGCCTACTTCCGAAAAACGAAGACTGGGTTTGCGGCTTTAACTTACGAAGATTTTTTACCTGTCAGCGCGGCCGGAATTTTTCGGTCTAATCTCGGCGAAGACGGCGAGGCACACGCCCTAAAAGCCACAGCAAATCAAGAAGCATTTGAGGCCGCTCTTGGACGCCCTGTCCACGACATGTTTGCCCTGTACTCAGACCAAGCCAAGAAAAACCAATAGATTTTAAGTCTTCTTTTGCGGCATGCAAATAAGGGAATTTATCTCAATATACTCATCCTACTAATTAATTACTTTCATTGCTTGAGCGCCATTTAGAATATACAGTTATTCTGAGTAGCAGGTTTAAGAAAATTTCAGTTTTTATATAAGTTAGGATTCAAATTATGCGCGTATTATTCTGGGGACTTTTGAGTGGTTCCGCATTAGCTTTAACGGCCTGTACTCACAGTCCTGAAAAAGCAAAATTTGATGCTAATTGTGACTTTGGAGATACAAAGTTTTCTGCCGCGTTTGAGGCCGCCCGCCTCAACGGATGTCGTGAAACGGCTCCCAATAGCTATGAATTGCTCATTGAGCCAGAAAACACACCTATCAATCAGAGTGCTTGGTATGCGTTCGATATCTCGGCCCCTGCAGATAAGATGTTAAATCTCACTTTAGTTTATTCCGAAGGCTATCATAGATATCCGATTAAAAAACGCATCGGCGCTGGAGAGTGGCAACAAATAGAAACACGCCCTGATCCGAAAGCCAAATCAGACCGACATGACTTTACAATTCAAACGGATGGAAATCCTGTCCGGATAGCGGCGCAACCTATTTTCGATACGGCTAAGCACCTCAAATGGATTGAGGCTATGTCCACGCTTGAATATGTAGATCAGACCACGATTGGCCAATCAGTCGAAAGCAGACCCATTATAAAACTAGAGGAAGTTGACGATCCGACTAAACCCTATGTCTTAATTGTAGGGAGACAACACCCTCCGGAGACGACCGGGGCGGATGCGCTAACCCCTTTTGTTGAAGCCATTTGGGGAGACACGGAGCAAGCTAAAAACTTCCGCTCTCAATACAATCTCATTGTCGTCCCGCTTTTAAATCCGGATGGAGTCTTTCATGGGAATTGGCGGCATAATATGAACGGTATCGATTTAAATCGTGATTGGGGCCCCTTCACCCAACCAGAAACTCAAGCCATTGAAGCAGAGTTGCAGCGCTTTGAAGCGGGTTCAGATCGCATTGTCGCTTTTGTGGATTTTCATTCCACTTGGCGGAACCTTCTTTATACTCAAACTGAAGAAGAATCTGCATCACCAGACGGGTTTACGAAAAAATGGGTAAATATCGTCGATGAAAAACTGGATGATGATGTTTATGCGTTTACCCGCGAACAAAGTCCAAATGAAGGCAAACCAACTTCAAAAAATTATATGAATAGTCAGTTTGGGATTACGGCGGTGACCTATGAGGTAGGGGATCATACCGAAATCAATGCGACACAACTCGCTTCTAAACAGTTTGCTGAAACTTTTATGGAATTGTTTTTGCGGCAGTCAGAAATGACGAACGATAAATAATATCGTTCTCTCATACAAAAAGACCGGAGCGGTAGCCGCTCCGGTCTTAAAAACTTTCATTTCTTTATGACTCTGATCAGAACGATTTACTGATATCAAAATAGATGAAGCGTCCACGGGACGAATGATACGATCCGAAATATCCGAAGGTCTCGTCCGCAAGCGGCGGAGCAACATCGAATGCATTGTTCATTCCGACCTTTAGACGTGTATCACTAAAAATATTATCAGAATTAAACTCATACTGGGCGTAGATATTCGTCGTACCATAATCCTCGATGACATAAACATTGCCGTCCGGATCTAGACCAGGGCTGGTCTCATAAAATTCACCGACATAGGTGTATCTTGCGCCTGCTCCAAAACCACCAGGATGACGCCAAGTGACGCTCGCGGCCGCTTGCCATTCAGGCTGGCCGTTTTGACCAATGATGTCCCCCTCTTGAGAAACAGTGATTTCATCAGAGATTTGCCCACTTTCTACAGCGTCTCTAATAGCCAGAGATCCTGGAGACAAATCAATGAAATAATCCGTCATCTGAGTAGCATTAATTTTGAATTTGAAATCCCCAAATTTGGTGCCATTGAGGTCATAATAAGCCGCGTAATCGATACCTTTGACTTCCTGAGTTTCATTATTGTCATAAGTATCTTGGACGAAAAGGATTTCTCCGAACGGATTGCTCTCAAAAGCTGTCCCTTCGAGAAAGGCAATATCGTCTTCATCCGGGTCTTCGCGGACAACATTTTCATTGAATGAGCCGTTCAAACGCTGAACCAAGTCCAGATCAATCTGGTTGGCTCCGCCGAACACACCCACCACATTCTCACGTTCGATTTCCCAGCGGTCCACGGTTAAAGTCAAGCCATCCAGAAAACGGAGCGGACCATCAAAGCCGCGGGGCTCAAAGACCGCGCCAAATGTAATATTGGTATCTTCTTCCGGTCCGATATCTTCGGCAACGATACGCCGCTCTTGGGTGAATGTGGTGAAACCTTCGCAATCCCCATATTCAGCAAATGTTCCGTTCTGAACGCCAGCTTCACAGAACGAAGAGTCTTGGCGTGTATTCGAGCGGCCAACCTGCTGGTTAATCACCAATAGGTTCGGAGCTCGGAATCCTTTGGAGTAAGCACCGCGTACTTTTACACTATCAAAGGGCTTCCAAGCTGCGGCGATACGCGGCTTGATACCAGATCCGCCGAAATCGGAATAATCTTCATAACGGGCCGCCACTTGAAGGTCCAAAGTCTGCACCAGAGGTAAGTTCATTTCCGGTCCGACGAGCGGGACAGATGCTTCTACAAAAGCGCCCAAGACAGTACGCGCCCCATCCGAGTCAGGAGTCGCGGATGAGTTTAAGACATCGGATTCTGAAAAACTGCCGGTCACAGCGTCCGTAAATGTGATGGAACCGTCGAGGCGATCATCACGATTTTCATCGTAAGTTTCTCGGCGAGCTTCGACGCCTGCCGCAATACCTACATCTCCGCCGGGGAGCGAAAAGAGGTTGCCATTTGTGACTTTAAAGTCGGCCAAAGCCAAAGAGGTCGTTGTCACACGTTCTACTGAAATTAGAAACGGATCAATGAGATCCTGTGTATTCCCCGGACCGTCACCCAGAGACGGGTTATTTGGATCTCCTCCATTAAAGATATTGTAGACGTTCGGCGTTTCGTTGAACAAAGACTGTTGGAACAGTGTCGATGAAATCCGATTGGATGTTGTATCATCAGTTTTAGCCGTAGAATACAAAACGGCTCCGTCCCAGTTCCAATTCGAGGCTCCAAAGTCACCTTTAAAGCCCGTTAGTGCCCGGAAGGAAGTATTCACGACATTTGCATTTCGGGTTCCAACATCGACAAAACGAAAGCGTCCGCCATCAACGAAGACCGGCAAACCTTCATCCGGTACATTTTCTAGCCCGGGGAGACGGTTGGGGTTTAAGGAACCATCTGAGAAACGGACTGGGCCGAATGGATTGTAATAATAATTGGCAGGAATAACGATGTCACCAGATCCGATCGGGGAGTTTTCCGAATTGATTGGGTTCGTTTCAGCATAATAGAATCCAAGTTCGCTGTAATGGCGAATACCATTATCAAGATCGCGGTTCATAAACGCAAAGACGTTAAACCTGTCACGGTCAGAGATAACCGTACGGTTGGAATCGTCATTATAGCGCAAATCCCGATCCATCGAATTGTCATCTAGACATAAATTGAGATCGGAAAGATTGCCCACAGCCGTTCCGCGGCACCCAGCAAACGTATTGGGTTGAATGTGGAATCTTCCGCCTGATGTCGTCAGGTTTTCACCGTTTTGACTCACGCGCGTGCTGGATGTTGTGTCTAGGGTGAACTGGCCCCAAGGAGAACCGGTCGAACGGTTATCAAAAGACGTGTCCCCCTCAAAGCTTGTGCCTACGAGGAAAGGACGTTGGTCAACATTAAATGTCTGTTCTTGCTCATCCGCGAATTGAGCGCCGCGCTTGGAATATTCGGCAAAAAACGAAACGTTAGTTTTACCGTCCTTAAAATCTTTGCCGCCTTTGACCCGTATGGTGCTTTCATCAAGTCCCGTATTTGTCGCAAAACCTGTTCGGGCAGAAACATTCAGCCCCTCATAATCATCCTGCAAGATCATATTTACGACGCCGGCAACCGCGTCAGACCCGTAAATCGCGGAGGCCCCGTCATTAAGCACTTCCATCCGTCTTACGCCGCCGACGGGAAGTGCGTTAGTATTGACTGTGACGACAGGCGTTGAAAGTTCAACCTGCGTTCCTGGGTGACTTACGACCCGTCTGCCGTTGAGCAAAACCAACGTGCCGCTTGATCCGATAGACCGTAAGTTCACGGAGGCGACATCACCCCGGGCATTGTTAACCGTACTGGAGTTGGAGTTATTGAAATTGACCGCCCCATTTGACGGCAAAGCCCGAAACAAATCTTCACCGTCAACAGATCCGATACTTTGCAGGTCTTCCGATGTAACAACCGTGACTGGAAGCGCTTCATTGACACGTGCGCCTTGAATATAGGTTCCGGTCGCGATGACTTCATCTTCGGGCGTCGCTGCAGATGGGGTTTGCGCATTGGCCACCATCGGCAAACAAACAAGCATAGTACTAGCAAGCCAAAACCGGCGTGATTTTACAGCTCCAAGCAAATTGCGGTTGTTCATAGTAAATCCCCTAAAAGTAAAATCAGACGAGACTGATTTTTAGTATAACTCAGATCGATACTGACAATATCCTTTGGGCTGCGTCAGAATCTGCTTCCTACATTGGTTAAGAAAAGGAGCGTAAGTCAAATTAAATCGACCTTCCATAACCCTAGTCTATGCCCTACCCCACTGAAAGCTATGGACATTCTCCAAGGGGTAAGTTTTATATCTGGGCAAGGCCACACGCCCCACTTTTTAAGCTAAAACTCTGATGAGACTATTTTAAATTATGAAAGTTTCGAACATCAAACGTCTCTTAACAATAACTGTCGGCTTAGCAGTTTCGGCGTGTCAGACAACTTTAGACGCTGACTTTTTGATCCTGAACGGAGATGTTTACACGGGTGAAGATTCTATAAGGCAGGATTTATCCGTCGCGACGAAGGGGTCTGATATTGTCTATGTCGGGACCAACCCTTCCCATATCAGAGCTCGTCAGAATTTGGATGCGAGCGGTATGATTGTCGCTCCCGGTTTTATAGATCCCCACACACATGCACGCGACGACCTTAAAAGCGAAGAATCCGAAAAGCGTGAAAACTCTGCCTTCCGACTACAGGGGGTTACGACAGTCGTGATTGGAAATGACGGCGGCGGGGCTCCTGATATTTCAGATCAGGCATCAAGTTTTGCAGAACAAGGTATTGGGACGAATGTAGGACTGTTTGTTGGACATGGAGCGGTTAGAAAACAGGTCATGAACCGGGACAATCGCCCTCCAAGCCCCAACGAACTTCTGGCTATGGAGAGTCTCATTGAAACAGCAATGAGAGACGGCGCACTCGGGCTTTCGACAGGTTTATTTTACAGTCCAGGTAGTCATTCGGAAACAGACGAAATCATCTCTTTGGCAAAGATTGTCGCGCAAAATGGCGGCATTTATGACAGTCATATCCGGGATGAAAGTAATTATAATATTGGCGTAAAAGCCGCCGTTGAAGAAGTTATTGAAATTGGACGCCGGGCTGAAGTTCCTGTCCATATCTCACACATAAAAGCTTTGGGCGTGGATGTATGGGGTCAAAGCAACGAAATTATTCAAGCCATAAATAAAGCCAGAAATGACGGTATAGATATCACGGCTGACCAATACCCCTGGACAGCCTCTTCCACCAGTCTGTCTTCAGCCTTTATCCCAAGCCGGTTAAAAGCCGGAGGCGAAGAGGTTTATCAAAACCGGCTATCAGACCCTGAATTGCGCTCAGAAATTCTGTCAGATGTTAAGGAAAACATTCGTCGGCGCGGGGGGGCAGACGCTGTCTTGCTAACTCGGAGTAAACCCGAATGGCAGAATAAGAGGTTAGATGAAGTTGCAAAAGAGTTCAATATGAGCCCTGAGCAAATGGTGGTGCACATCGCCCAAAACGGTGACTCTAAAATTGCATCTTTCAATATGAATGACGCCGATATCGAAGCGTTTATGAGCCAGACCTGGGTCATGACCGGATCCGATGGGGGTAGCGGCCACCCGCGGAAATTTGCGAGTTTTCCTCGGAAATACGAAATTTATGTGAAAGGTAAGCAAGTGCTAACCCTCACAGAGTTTCTCTATCGAAGCAGTGGGTTAACGGCAAAAACCCTGAATTTGTGTAATCGCGGCTTCTTAAAACAGGGGTATAAGGCAGATATTGTTATATTCGATCCCTCCGCCTACTCTCCCAAGGCAGATTATGAGAACCCTGATCGGTTATCCGAAGGCGTGACGTACTTACTGGTAAACGGGGAGTTGGCCGTCGAAAAGGGTCAGTCTTTGCCCAACCTTCCAGGAACTATCGTCAATCGATGTTTGAAAGCCAAACGTTCCACCCAATAAACAAACCTCACCAAAACCTAAGAGCCCTCAATGTTAAAACGAATACTTCCCCTCAGTCTCTGCTTTGCCGGTATGATATACGGAGCCGCCGAGGCCGCCCCCGTCGAAGATTACTTTCCTAACACTGAAGTTTTCGAAGCAAGCGTGACAACACCGGAAGATCATCTGGGCTATGGTTTAGGGGAACAACATATTTCACCGGCAGCTCTATCGGGATATATGAGACAGCTCTCCCGTGAAAACTCGCGCGTGGACATGAAAACAATTGGTTATTCACACGAGCGCAACAGTATTGACCACGTCTATATTTCCTCGCCAGAGAACATTGAAAACCTTGAGGTTCGCCTAGAGCAACATCGGAGTGCAACCTCCGCTGAAGAAGACATTCTTGTCTTATATCTCGCCTATAGCGTCCATGGGAATGAGGCCTCGGGTTCCAACGCCGCACCTTTGGTGGCATATTATTTAGCGGCGTCGAAAGACCCAAAAGTAAAAACTCTTTTGGAAAAGACCATAATCATCCTTGAACCCGTCCAAAACCCGGATGGGCTTGGCCGCTTTGCCTCTTGGGTAAATCAGCACCAAGGGAACACCCAAAACTTTGATAATAACAATCGCGAACACCACGAACAATGGCCCTCCGGACGTACAAACCATTATTGGTTTGATCTAAACAGAGACTGGATCTTCGCCGTTCATCCCGAATCAAAAGCGCGCATTAAAGCTTATCAGACATGGAAGCCGCATGTGTTGGGAGATTATCACGAAATGGGAGGTGATATTCCTAGCTATTTCTTCCAGCCCGGACACCCTGACCGCACTCACCCTCTAACGTCTCAAGCCAATCAGGATCTAACATTTGGCCTGGCCGAGTTTCATGCGAAAGCCCTGGACGAGCGAGGCCAAGCCTATTTCACTGAAGAACGGTTTGACGACTTATATTACGGTAAAGCGTCAGCGTACCCTGACTCTACCGGGGCTATTGGCCTGTTGTTTGAACAAAGCTCTGTTCGGGGCCACGCCAGAGAGCTTGGCGGTGAAGAAGTGACTTTCAATGATTCCATTGCCAACCAACTCACAACATCTCTCTCTTTAATTTGGGGGTCTGATCATTACCGAGACGATATTCTTTCCTACCGGTTCGAGACAATCAAAGAACAAAATGAATTAGCAGGCACACAAGATGTGAAGGGCTATATTTTTTCAGATAATGGAGATCCGGCTCGGGCGGGGGAACTTTTAAAAATCTTATCCTTGCATAATATCCCTGTGGAAAAACTTAAAGCAGACAAACAGGTTGGAGACGTAAACTTTCGTAAAGACCAAGCTTGGATTGTGCGTACCGGAGGCGCTCAAAATGCTCTAATCCATTCCTTATTTGAAATCCGTACTGAATTTAAAGATTCTGTCTTTTACGACGTTTCATCATGGAATCTTCCCTTGGCGTTTAATCTACCGTTTGAGACCCTCACGTCTTTAAATGGGATTGATAGCAGCCCCATCCAAGGCGCTGTTCTCCCCAAAGCGGTCACTCCGGGAAATGATAATCCTGTCGCTTACGCGATATCCTGGAATCAATTCCGCGCACCTCGCTTACTGCAAAGCTTTCTAGCGGCCGAGCTACACCCCCGTCTCGCGGCATTACCTTTTTCTGCGAAGGTTCAGTCCGGAGGGATTAAAAACTTTGCCGCTGGCAGTATTATTGTACAGCCAAAATCCGAAGCCGAGCATAAGAAAGTTCGCGAAAGTCTCGCATCCCATCCCGATATCAATGTTTATGGATTGACCACAGGTTTAACTCCGACAGGCCCGGATTTGGGATCACGGGGCATGGAAGCCATCGCTCCTATAAAACCGGCCCTAATTGTAGGAGACGGCATCAGGCCAACAGAGGCCGGAGAAATTCGGTACGCGGTCGATATGCGCTTTGGTGTCCCTTTAACAATTTTGGACAACACAGCGCTAGGTTCCGTGAATCTGTCTAATTACACACATGTTTTATTGGCTGATGGGTCTTACAACTCATGGAAAGATGCACCTGAAATTCTATCCGACTGGGTAGAAGACGGCGGCATTCTAGTTGCTCAGAAAAGAGCAGCCGAATGGGCGGAAACCAAAATGATTTTTGATCAAGACGATGAAAAATCTGACAACAAGCTATCTCAAGGAGAAAACAACGAATCTGAATCAGATATCGATGAGGAAGCCCCGTCAAGCAGGGCCTATCAAGATTACGAAAATGACCGTAGCAAAAAGACGATTTCGGGCGCCGTATTACGGGCAAAGGCCGATCTGACACATCCTTTATTGTTTGGCTTCACCGATACGGATATCCCTGTTTTTTACAATAGTGACCATATCCTGAGAGAGGCCCCAATCTCATACGACATGCCACTCTCATATTCCGGCGAAGAGCTTTTGATAACGGGATATGCCGACGATAAACAGTTGGAGAAGATAGCAGATACGCCAACTCTGGCATTGCACCGAAAGGGAAAAGGCAAAATAGTTCTCTTCTCCAACAATTCCAATTTTCGGGCGGTTTGGATTGGGACGGAACGTTTATACGCCAACGCCCTCTTTTTCACGCAATCAATAGATAGTCGTAAGGAAGACTGATCTTTATCATCCCCCAACTCTCTAATTTTGATTTTAATGATATCACTCGGCTAAATTGGCTGGGTGACTCGAGCGGTAGATCACTTCTTTTTCTTCGCAGACTTTGAGTCGAGAGAAGTTGAAGACAGGGTCTTTGTCAAACTGCGTATAAAATCCCGGGATAATTTTGATAACGGGCGATCATCAAGATGAATACAGTAAATCGGATATTCCGCTCGTTTCGTGAACGGTCTAAAGTCCAAATCTTCAGACAGATTTGCCTGCGCTGTGAATTCATCAACGATAGCAAGCCCGACCCCGTGCCTCACCAAGGCCGCGGCAATATAATAAGTCTGCACGGTAATGCTCGAGGTCATATTCATGGCATTGTCTAGCTGACCCTCCATTAAACTACCGACGGCTCCGTCATCTGTTAGACGGATAAGTTTATGTCCGCGCACCATGTCCAAAGACACCTCATCAGGCAAATTAGGAAGATCGCGCTTTGGATAAAGCAGAACTAGCTCGCCTTTCCCAATCCGTTTATCTGCGAGTCGGGGATGCAAAGGAGCGTCATAGACAATCCCAATATCGCTATTTCGTTCATATAGAGATCGCAACATATCCTCATTGTGCATCGTTTTAATATTAAACGTTACGCCGGAGAATCTTTTCAAAAACGTCGCGACGGCGGCTGGCACAACATCCAATCCAAGCGAAGGTAAGACAGCAATACGCAAATGCCCGTCATGGCCCCGGCTTATATTTTTTGTTGTCTCATTGAGCGATTGTATTCGGGTGTGAACATCGCGCGCTTCGTTGAATAAGATATGAGCTTCGTCAGTCGGGACTAGACGGCCTTTAACAACCCGGAACAAAGTAAACCCAATCCGGCTTTCTGCATGACGTAAAACTTTACTCACAGAGGGCTGGGACACATTTAAATGTCTGGCCGCGCCGCTGACCGAGCCAGCCTGATAAACGGCGTAGAATACCTCAATATGACGAAGAGACATCATAACGTTAAAGTCGCATGTCCGGAGCGTTCAATTCAAGCGAAAGATGAATTTAACGTTCTCAAAATCCAGACATAAAGTCTGCATTGTCTCTACGCCTTAGTGAACGGGCTCCGCTCTAAACACGTCCTCATCAAGTTGGTCTTCCCACTTTGCCACCGTGCACGCGACAGCAATATCTCCGGTCACATTCGTCACGGTGCGCATCATATCCAAGAGTCGGTCAAACGGGAAAATAAAGGCAATAATCAAAGTGTATTGCTCCAGACTTACCCCGAACACCCCTAAAACGGCGAAGGCTAAAAACAGACTGGCCGAAGGAACGCTAGCGGTGCCAATGGATGTCAGAGTGACAGTGATGGCAACCAGTACATAATCCATAAGTGATAAGTCTATGCCGAGAGCCTGGGCGGCAAACAAAGCGATGATGCCAAGATAGATAGCCGTACCGTCCATATTGATCGTCGCGCCCAATGGCAAAACAGACCCGGCAATTGAATCGTCAACGCCAAGATTATCCTTCGCACATGAGATTGTTACAGGCAGGGTCGCGCTGGAGGAGGAGGTAGAAAAGGCGACGCCTTGCGCGTCCACAACCCCGTAAAAAAACCTGACAAGCGGAAGTTTCAAAACCGTCCGCACTAAAATTCCGCCATAAACAACAACTATATGGACGAAGCAGGCAAGATATAAAGCAAGCGCGAGCTTACCCATCGCTGTAATAATTCCCAGACCAACATCCGCCATGACCCAAGAAATTAGAGCAAAAACGCCAAAGGGGGCCAGTTCCATCACAAAGAGAGTGATTTTCATCACAACTCTCTCGGCACTATCAAAAAAGTCCGCAAGCGGCTTTCCTTTTTCGCCAACTGAGATAATTCCAATCCCGATAATAATGGCAAAGAAAATAACAGGAATGAGATCGCTTCCGGCCATGGCTGCCACAGGGTTTTCAGGAATAATTGCCAAAAGGCTTTCTGAAATCGTGGGGGTTTCCTGCGTGGCTGTCTTCGCCAAATCAGCGCGGAGAGCGGGATCAACATTAGAGAGATCAACGCCCTCACCGGGCTTAAAAATTGTTCCGGATATTAACCCTAGAAAGACAGCAAAGAAAGTTGTTCCAAGATAGAGAGCAATCGTTTTGAACCCGAGAGATCCGAGCCGTTTTGGATCTCCCATAGCGATAACCCCGACAACCAAAGTCGTGAAAATCAGCGGCAAGATCAACATCTTAATGAGCCGGACAAATGCTTCCCCAAACGGGTAAATCCAGTTTGTTACAAAGTTAATCGCAGCTTCGCCGCCAAGGTAGTGGGCTGACAATCCTACAAGAGCCCCTAGCGCCAATCCGATAAGGACCCGCTTCCATAATGTAATACTTTGCCATTTTCTAAGCATATAAGTCGTCCCCTTCAAATCACCCCACACATTCCATCATCATGCGCTTATGTCGTATTTTACCGTTCGCGCAGCTGATTCTTTTTGTTGTTACCACTCGCGAAGCTGAAAGAATAGAATTGATGCAGCACGATTTACCCCTTGCCTAAACAATAAGCTGGGTAGGAGGACTCATCCGAATTCCGTCGAATTTACACCCTCCGTCACGATCTTTTTTCAGCCAGAGAGGGCCGTCAATATCGATAAACTCAACACCTTCGGTCAGGGCAAATACAGGTAGAATTGATAGGGAGGTACAAATCATACAACCTAAAAAGATCTTCATTCCTAGAGATTCTGCTTCTCTGCGAAGCTTTAAGGCCTCCGTGAGCCCTCCAGTTTTATCAAGTTTTATGTTAATGGCGTCATACAGCTTAGATACCTCTGTGAGAGTGTCTGAAGCGTGACAGCTTTCATCCGCGCAGATAGGGATTGGACTTTTAAAATCTGCCAATGCGCCGTCGGCGCCTTGGGGTAAGGGCTGCTCAATTAATTTCACCTCGGCATCGATCAATGCGGGCATATTTTCGACCAGCTGCTCCATCGTCCAAGCTTCATTTGCGTCGAGTATTAAAGTGGCCTTTGGTGCCCCTTGGCGAACAGCCCTTACACTTTCGGAAATATCTGTAGATCCCAGTTTAACTTTCAAAAGCCCCTCGCCAAGTCGTTTGGCGGCTTTGCCCATCTTTTCTGGACTATCCAGGCTGACGGTCTGTGCTGTCCTCACGGGGCTGAATTGTTTCAGACCGAATAACTCGGCCAAGCTTTTATCCTGGCGTTTGGCTTCAACCTGCCACAAAGCGCAATCTAGGGCATTTCGAGCGGCGCCGGCTGGTAATAAGGCCTGCAACTCTTCTCGAGCGATACCTTCCTCAACCTTTTGGGAGACTGACAGAATTGCCTCAATTACCTGTTCTAGGCTTTCGCCGTAACGGGGGTAAGGAACGCATTCGCCGTAACCTATGTTCTCTCCCTCCGTTATTTCAACAACAACGACATCAGCGACTTTTTTGGCGCCGCGAGAAATATTAAATACGGCGTTTAACGGCCAGCTTTCGGGTGTGACTTTAACCTGGCGTTTCATGCTTAAAGAATATCGTTTCTGCAAAAGCGATTAAATAAGAACATGGTCTACAATTCTTTCAACTCCGTGCCGCATGGGGTCCTGACACGGCAATTTAAATTCTCGCTCTAACTGGGCGCATAAGCGATCTGCTTCTGCCTTATCCAGGTTCCGGCTATTCAAAGCAATACCAGAAAAATGGGCCTCGGGATTGACGACTTTTGCCGCCCAGAGATTAGCTTTAATGCAATCCTCTAATTCCGGAACGCTGCGGCCCGGAAGGTGACGCATATGCGCTCGGTTCGCTTCATGGCACAAGATCAAATGATCCGGTTGAGCCCCGTGTAACAATCCCAAAGAGACCCCAGCATAGGCAGGGTGAAAAAGTGACCCCTGCCCTTCAATAATATCCCAGCCCCCGTCTTCTCGCGCCGGGGATAGAGATTCGACACTTCCAGATATGAAATCAGATATCACAGCATCCACTGGCACACCCTCTCCGGCAATAAAAATGCCAGTCTGTCCAGTGGCGCGAAAATCAGCGTTTTCCCCTCGCGCCTCCATTTCTTTTTGAATCGCAAGGGAGGTAAACATTTTGCCAACAGAACAATCCGTGCCGACGGTCAAAAGCCTGTTGCCGGGCCTCTTCGTGCCTGTACCGACCTTGAACGCCTTGTCACTACGTCTGACATTATGGAGTTTGCAATTCTGGCGCTCTGCTGCCTCTTTGATAAGGGCATTTTCTTGTAAGTCGTGATGCAAACCTGAGGCAACGTTCAGGCCTAATTCCAAGGCTTTCACTATATCCTCTAAATTCGACTCCTCTATGTACCCTCCGGAATTTGCATATCCGATAATGAGGGTTTTAGCCCCCCGCTTGGCGCCTTCTTCGATCGTCATCCGATCTGCCCCGACAGTCATTTCACTTTCCGCTGACACTACCTCGCCAACAACACTGTCTGGCCGCCAAATCATAATGCCCCGGGCTGTTTTTACAGCTAAAGGATCGCGGCTACTGCCAAGATATAAAAGATAAGGGGTTTCGATCATGATACACTCACCAAAAGTTCGCTCCCATAATGTTTGAAGCTTTTAACCCCCGAAAGGACTAATCTTACTAAGCGCTATAGCTTATGGTTATATATGAGTTTTTGAAAGGCCGTAAAATGTTCTAGGGTAACGCCTAAAACAAACGTCAAACTCTGATGTCCAAACGGTAACTTTTCTGTACAGCCAGAACAGAAATGAGCTTTGCTTTATTGGCCCGGACAATCCCGCCTTTATTTCGGTTGCTATACCGCCATAGAGCGGCGCCACACATCATCAGGTCCCCTTATCCAAACAGGAAACACCGTAGGGCCTAGCAAATTTTTGAAGCCCTTCAATTCAGAACAATCTCTTTCACTTCTAGGTTTAATTGATATGTAGAAGAGGAGCAAACAGCTCGTACGTCAGGAGACAATGCGTTGGAGTTAACGAGAAACACATGTTCCTTAAACTTAATCACAAATCAAGGTTTCACTCTAAACGGTATTGAGACTTCAAATGAGTAAGGGAGACCTTTATGACATGGTCATTATCGGCGCCGGACTTTCCGGCATAGGCGCGGCCTGTCGTTATCGAACAGAATTTCCTGACGATAAAATCGCTATCATCGAATCTCGCGAGGCCATAGGCGGCACTTGGGATTTATTTCGATATCCAGGCATTCGTTCAGATTCCGATATGCTCACCCTCGGATATGACTTCCGCCCTTGGGTTGGTGACAAAACCTTGGCGGACGGAAAAAGTATTCGCGAATATATTGAAACTGTCGCAAATGAATATGACGTCACGCAAATTATTCAATTCGATTCCAAAGTCACCGAAATGAATTTTTCAAGTGATACGGACGTCTGGACGCTAACCATTACCGACGCAAAATCTGGTGAGCCTCGTAAATTGCGTGCCCGTATTGTTCTGTCCGCCGCCGGTTATTACAAATATGAAAAGGGATATACACCCCATTTTGAAGGCCGAGAAAATTTTAAGGGCGAAATCATTCACCCACAACACTGGCCCGAAAACTTTGAGTATTCAGGAAAGAAAGTGATCGTGATTGGGTCTGGCGCAACAGCCGTAACGCTAATCCCGGAAATGGCAAAAACAGCCCATCACGTAACCATGCTGCAACGCTCCCCTAGCTACATTGCATCTATTCCCGCCAAGGATAAGATTGGAAACTTCTTTCGAGCGCTACTGCCAGAGAAGACCGCATACAAAATTAACCGCGCTAAAAATATCTGGATAGCCCGCAAAATGTATAGCAGGGCTCGAAAAAATCCACAGAAAGCCAGGGCATGGTTTCGTAAGAAAACAATAGCCGCTTTGGGGCCTGACTACCCCGTCGATAAGCATTTCAATCCTGATTACGACCCTTGGGATCAACGCGTCTGCATAATTCCGGATGGGGATTTTTTTACTGTGATTCGGGACGGCAAGGCGAATGTTGTCACGGACCATATTGACCAGTTCACTGAGAGCGGCATAAAGTTGAAGTCGGGCAAAAATTTAGAAGCCGATGTCATTATCACGGCCACAGGCCTAGACGTTATTTTCAATGGCGGTGCTGATATTAAAATTGACGATAAACCTATCTCTATATCAGAAAAATTTGGCTATAAGGCGATGATGTATTCCGGAGTTCCGAATATGATCTCAGTTTTTGGCTATACAAATGCTTCTTGGACCTTACGCGCAGATCTCATTTCTCAATACGCCGTACGGCTTGTCTCTCACATGAAGGAAAACGGATATACGCGGGCAGTCCCCGTCGCTCCTAAAAATATGCCTCAAAACCCTTGGATTGAATTTCAAGCCGGGTATTTGCAGCGGGTGATGGATAAACTCCCGAGTCAGGGCGACAGGCACCCTTGGCTCAATCTTCAAGACTATAAAACAGACATCAAACTCATGCTCGAAGACCCAATAGAGGACAACGTAATGGAACTTGAATAACGATCAGCGTCTAATAACCGCGCACATACGCCCGCCAATTAAAGTTTTTTAGTGATGAGCACTAACGACATACCAAGGCATTGATCCCGAAATTGCATGAAGATAGTCGGCTTTGACATTTTCATGTTCAAAACCTGCATCTATCAATAGCGATGGCAAATCAGCATTTGCAAAATCAAACCAAAACGGTTCATTGTTATGGTCACGTTGCCACTGACCTGGAATAAATCAGTACGAAAAACAAATTGACTTGTTTTACGCGTTTACTTTAAGCGCGTATTCACTAATTTTTCCCGGTATCTTCACTACCGAAAAGCGCAGCACCTATAAGATTTAAGCCGGCCGTTTATCTTTCAAACCTGAGGGCATTTGCGACTCCTTGACGGTAGTGTCGCGCCGCATCCAGATAGAACACAATGCTCAAAACGTTGAATATCAAGATAACTGTCAGGGCTCGCTGGATTGAACGCGTCCCCAGCTCTTCTGCAAAATAATCCGAGATCATTCCCAAGAGAACCGGGCCCAAGCCGATACCCAATAAAGTTAGTGACAAAAGCATTACCGCAGACGCCATTGCCCGCATTTGAACGGGAACAAGCTCTTGCATGGCTGTATAGGAAATTGAGGCATAAAGCAGTCCGAACAGACCAGGCACACAATAGACCCAATACGCCGTTTGCTTATCCGGGGCATATAAAAACCAGACGATAAACGGAAAGGCAAGAAGGCCTGTAATCAGGATTGTCCACGGGCGCCAACGAAGGTCTTTTTGCGATAATCTATCACATATTGCCCCAACAACAATGGCTCCGGCTCCGCCCAGGCCGCCCATGAGGAGGCCCAGCGCAATTCCTAACTCGCCAAGAGGCACTTCGTGAACGCGAATTAGGTAAAGTGGAATTCCAACCAAAAAAGCATTTGCTGAAACACAGACAAATACTCCGCCAAGAAGCAAGCTTATCATAGCTCTTTGAGTTAAGAAAAATGCGATTGTTTCCTTAACACTTGGTGTGTCCTTGTCTTGTTGTCGGCCTTCTGATTGTCCACGTCTTGGTTCTGATACTGTCAACATAAGAATAAGAGCTAAAAAAAGCCCCGGCACACCCGCAACAAGGAAAGCCATACGCCAACCATATTTGGCGGCGACAGCGCCGCCCAGAACAAATCCAATCAAAATTCCAAGGCTGATACCCGTTGTGTAGATTCCCAAAGCAAGGGCGCGGCGTTTAGGCGGGAAGACATCCGCAATCATGGCCGTCGCAGGCGGAGTGCCCCCTGCTTCGCCAATACCCACCCCCATACGCGCAATTGCTAATTGCCAAAAGCTTCCTGCAAAGCCGCTTAAGGCCGTCATTCCTGACCAGATTGAGAGCGAGAGGGCCACGATATTTCGTCGATTGCCGCGGTCGGCCCAGGCCGCAAAGGGTATACCGAGTATGGCGTAAAAACCAGCAAAAACGATACCTGTTAGAAGGCCGATCTGCGTATCGCTAAGATCAAATTCTTGTTTTATAGGCTCGGATAATATGACCATAATCTGACGATCGACGTGGTTCAACGAATAAACCAGAGTCAGAATAAAAAGGATATACCAGCGATTTGTTGTTTGCGTTTTCATGATTATTCCGCGCTTTCCAGAAACAGACGAATGTCTTCGGCAAGTTGTTCTGGTGTTTCTTCCTGAGGGACGTGGCCCGCATTTTCATAAATTTTAAGAGTTGAATTCGGGAGAGCGTCTGAAAACCAATCCGCTTGGGACACAGGAATCATTTTGTCTTGCTGACCCCAGACAACTAAGGTCGGGGATTTCACTTTTTCTAAGTCTATAGTCGGGTCAGGCAAGGTAAAGACAGAAAGCCGTTCAACAAAAGCGTCGCCATTGCCTGGGCGCTGCATCATGTATTGTATAGTCGTCACCCGCTCTTCGGAAAGGGTTTCAGGATTAGCGTAAAGACTAGAGGTCGCTTGTCTAACGCCCGCCTCTGGCGCCTTCGTTAAATAAAATTTGAGCATCATCGGCACGTCAACAGGCTCATCTGTCACGCCGTTTATTGAATAACCGCCCGGCGAAACTAACACTAATTTAGATACCTTCTCCGGCGACTGAGCTGCCACACGCCAAGAAACCAACCCGCCTAGCGAGTTACCAATCAAAACTGGAGCCTCAACGTCAAGCGCGTTAATAAAATCCCCCAAGAAAGCCACTGTCTCTTCATTGGAATAGCGTTTTTGAGAGTCTGGCCCCGTTAATCCGTGCCCGGGAAGGTCGAGCCTGATGACGCGATAGTCATTGGCCAAATTTTTAGCTAGGTCATCCCAGCTTTCTAAAGAAGACGTAAAACCATGCACCATTATCAAGGTTTCGGCCTCTTGAGGCCCTTCATCTCGGTAGCGGACATCCAGACCCTCAACGTTTATGATATGATCTGCATTGTTAAAGTACGGGCTTTCCGTCGCAACCGAACTCTTAGCTATATTTTCATTACAGGAACTTATCCCTAGAACGAGGGCAGAGACGAATATTGCAGCAAAAAATTTCATTTAAATGGCTCCAAAAACGCATCGATCTCGGCGAGACTTTCCGGCTCGGTTAGGATGGGGGCATGACCAATATTGGGAATAATAACACCCCTGAAATCAGGATGAGACCGGCTCATTTTTTCTAGCGTTTTATCCGATAAAATATCCGAACGCGCGCCTCTGAAAGTTAAAACTGGAACGGAGCTTAGATTGGCAAAGAGTGGCCACATATCCACAGGCGCAGAAACACTCTCGTCCTCTTTAAATGGATTCGCCAAGGCCGGATCATAGGCGAATTCTATGCGCCCGTCAGGCGATTGCCTACAAACCCTTCTGGCGAAATCCATCCAATCTTGAGAGGTGTAAAGGGGGAATACTTCCGTGCTTTGCTGGGTCTTAATAGCGTCAGCCGCCTCTTCCCACGACGCAAAATCACGGCTCGCGCCGACATATCCTTTTATGCGTTCAAGTCCTTCAGGAGCGATTTCCGGGCCAATGTCATTTATAACGGCAGCCCTAAATACATCCGGGTTTTGCGACGCCATTATCATCGTCATCAGACCGCCCATAGACGTGCCGATTGGGATCACTTTTTTTATACCTAAGTGATCAAGAAGTGTGAACATATCAGCACAATATATCTCTAGGCGATATTGACTGGCATCAGGATCATAGCCAGAACGCCCGCGACCTCGTTGATCCACTGTGACTACACGGAATCGATCCTGTAAATGCAAAGCTAAATCATGAAAGTCAGCAGAATTTCGCGTCAGGCCATGTAAGCCTAGAATAACGGGCTTACCTGTCCCGTCATCGTAATCACGCGCATAAAGCGTCAGGCCATCAGAACTTTTGTAGAATATGTCTTGATAGGTTTTAGTCAAAGAGACGGCCTTCATATTTTTTACGGAGTTCGCGTTTGAGGATTTTTCCATTCGGATTTCGAGGAATTTCATCCACTATATCAATATCGACTATTCGTTGTTGCTTACCCACTTTAGCATTCGTCCAACTGCGCAGCGCCTCTTTATCAATTGACCCATTCTTGGCGGCAATAACGGCGAGCGGAGTTTCGCCCCACTTCTGGCTTTTTACGCCGACTACAGCGACATCTTTTACATCCTCATGGCAAGCCATAACGGCTTCTATATCCTGCGGATAAACATTTTGTCCGCCGGATAGAATCATGTCTTTTTTTCGGTCTACAATGTAGAGGTAACCGTTTTCATCCAAATATCCTATATCCCCGGTGCGAAGCCAATGAACGCCTTGGCTATCCACCCAAAGGGCTTCTTTTGTAGCTTCATTTTTATTGAAATATTCCGGCATGACGATACGGCCGCAGGAAACAATTTCACCAGCTTGCCCGGTTTTGCATTCTTTATCCTCTTCATCGAGAATTTTCAGATCGGTTCCCAAGAGCGGAAGCCCTACCGAAGAAAGGCGGCCCGATGCATCCTCTGGATCCAAAGTCGTAATGACGCCCTCTGTTAGGCCGTAGAGCTCAATTATTCCGCATTCAAACCGATCAAATAACGCCGCTTTAACAGGCTCACGCAAAGGCGAGCCTGCGCTCATCATGCCTTGGATAGAGCTTGCGTCATACGCTTTATGGTCAAAATCCATCATACGCTCATACAATGTCGGAACCATCGAAAGGTGCGTGATTTTATCCTGTTCAATCCTGCTCCACAGGTCGGCAGCCTCAAACTTTCCGTTTAATAGAACAGTTCCGCCAGAGAGCATTGTGGAAAGCAGACCAACCCAGGTAATATTTGAATAAAGCCCGATCGTGACAAGAAAACGCGCCGAGCTATTATACCTCAAGGTTAAGGCCATATCGTAAGCCCAATCGCGACGGCCTTTATGAGTGTGCACAATCCCTTTGGGTTGCCCCGTCGTACCTGAAGAGTAAATTATATTTAGATAGTCATCTGGTTTTAGATTAACTTCAGGGCGAGATTTACTTTGTTCATTCCGCCAGCCCTCGAATAAAGGCCAGCCGTAACTATCTGTACCCGCGCAAACGCAGTTTCCAAACGTCTCTTTCGGCAGTTCTGTTTCCAAGCCCACAATACGATCGGCGTACTCCTCCGAAACAATAATCGCCTTCGCTCCACTATCGAGCACCATATTGAGTATGGCTTCGTCTGACACCGAGACGTTTAAAGGCGCAGACACAAAGCCCCCTGCCATAATCCCAAATAAAGCTTCCATCATCGGTAGGCCGTTGGACATCAAGACGACGACCCTGTCACCTTTTCTTAGACCCATCTCTATCAATCCATTTGCGACTTGATAGGTTCGTTCATTGAAGCCTTTCCAAGACAAAGTTTCTGTCTCTGCTATGACAGCGGGTTTCTCCGCCCGCCATTTTCCGTGCAGAGCAAAGATGTCTGGCAACAATGGATCAGTTGAATGAATTATTTTAGGCACAATATGACTCGTAAAGTTTGACCCGCATGAAAGAGGGCAGCATAATCAAATTAATTTTTTGACGGACGGGAGATATCAATTGGCGAACTCTGCCAAAACAACCAAGCAGAAGCTCTCGCGCAAAACCCGTATACTGAATGCGGCTGAGGCCTTGTTCGCGCAATTTGGGTATGATGCTGTGACCTTGCGCCAAATCACGAAGCTGGCCGGAGTTGATGTCGCTTTGGCCAATTATCACTTTGGACCGAAACGTGATCTGTTCAACGCTGTCTTGGAACGCCGCGCCGATGTTTTGAATAATGCCCGTCATACCGCGCTGGATGAATGTCTGGCCGCCGCCGGAGATCAACCTCCCACGGTCGACGCCATTATCGACGCCTATCTTGGGCCGTTGGGCGAGATCCACAATTCGGCGGATGAAGGATGGCAGCATTATCTGGCGTTGATTGCGTATGTGAATAACTCCCATGAATATGGCGGAGAGTTTATGACCCAGTTCTTCAACCCGCTGGTGAGGCGTTTTATCGATGCTCTCCGACTGGCTTTGCCGGAGGCCGATGAAAAAGCGATTTACTGGTCCTATCATTATCTATCCGGCGCGCTCACATTGACATTTGCGGACACAGGACGACTGGACGTCTTGTCAGACGGTTCGACTTCCTCTTCCGACACTGAGTTGGGCTATGCGCATATGAGCTCTTTTGTTACCGCTGGTATCAAAGCTATATGCGCACAGAAGTCCCCTTAGTACTTAAAACCGATAGACGCCGTGACCGTGCGCGGGGCGCGATAGAACACGGAGTAAGCTGAGTCCGCTCCTAACTGGCTAGGCGTTACAAAGTTATAGGCCGCAACGCGGGCGCGCTCGTCTGTGAGGTTTCGGCCATGAATGCCGAAGTCCCAACGGCCACTCTCGCTCGTCCAGTTCACGCCGAGGTCAAAGACCGTGTAGGCATCCGGATCGAGAGCCGGTCCGCCGTCGGGGAAGACGGGATTTGTTCCCGCCGCAAATCCAGGGTTGGGAACGTTAAACAAGAAGTATTCGTCTCGGTAAGACGCTGACCCGGTGAATAAAAGCGATCCCATTTGGTCAAGATCGTAATTATAGTTGAAGCCAAACCGGCTTGTGAATTCTGGCGTATTTTGCGTCACAAAACCATCAGAAATATCGACGCCTGCCGAAATGATTTCTTCAATTTCAGCGTCGATATACCCCGCCACTGCTGTCAGGGAGAAATTATCTGACAGGGCGAGACTCCCCTCGAACTCAATCCCTTTATATTTGGACTTACCCGCATTAAAAACGGAGGAAATAAAGGTATCATTTGTCCCGTCATTATCGGCATCGACGCCTTGCTGGACGGTAATTTGTTGATCTTTATAGTCCGCAATAAATCCGGCGAGAGAGTAAGTAAGGCGATTCTGCACTAAAGATCCTTTCAGACCGACTTCATAACTATCAACGGTTTCTGATCCGAATCCTTCACGTGATAGTCCTGTTGGGTCCAAATCCGCCCTTGCTCTAGGATCAAATCCGCCCGCTTTGATGCCTTGGGAATAGGAGCCGTATATATTCGTGTTTTCGGTGATGTCGTAATTCACAGCTATACGAGGCGAGAAGTCCGTATCCTTTCGCTCCAGGCCTTCATAGCCAGTCTGTGTTGCGAGAAAGACTCCAGTGTTATCGGGATCAAAGGCCGGAGAACCGAGACCTAGATATAGGTCCCGAGTGACATCTGCGACTGTTTTGTCTTCGGTATAACGTCCACCCAATGAGACGCTGAGCGCATCTGTCACGTCATAGGTGAAGTCAGCATAGGCAGAGATATTTTCCTTCTGTTGGTCGCCCGCTTGGTAAATCGTTAGGCCCAACGAGCTTAAGACAAGGTCAAAATCACCATCTGCTGATCCGTCTAAATAATATAGACCTGCGACACCGGAAAGTCTGTCATTAGAATACAGAACCTGAAACTCTTGGCTGAATTGGTCGTCAGCATAGTTGGCAGGAACGTCGAAATCCTGTTGCGGTAGAGCGTCAAAGTCAATCGGCGTAACAGTCACGCCTTCACGGTAAGCCGTAATAGATTTAAACGTAAAATTCTCGTTTGCCTCCCAGGACGCAGTTAATGACACGCCTTTGGTTTCGACTTCATTTCTGTCGCCTAGGCCGGCGCGCGTGTCATATTCGCTTTCTGTGACCGGAATCGTTCCGTCACCGCTTGGTAACAGACGGTGACCATGTTTGGCGTTGGACTCGTCTTTCGTATAATCACCTGCAAGTCGAATATTGACAGAATCTGTTGGGTTCCACTCCGCGCTGGCTCGAGCCGCGAAGATGTCTTTGTTATAATGATCCGCCCCGGTGTTTAAGTTTTGGCCGAACCCGTCCCGGCGATAATTTGCGACGGCGCCGCCAATAGCGAAAGTGTCGGATACGGGAACCGAGCCGGAAATGATTTGGTCAAATTGGTTATAGTTTCCGACGTTCACGCGAGCGTTTAGCTCTGGCTCTTGCATGTTAAGGCTTTTCGTAACGTATTTTATGGCTCCGCCAATGGTGTTTCGCCCGTAAAGCGTCCCTTGTGGTCCGCGCAACACTTCGATGCGCTCAACATCAAAGATGTCCAAAACCGCGCCTTGCGGACGGGCGATATAGACATCGTCGACATAGATACCGACACCAGGCTCGAAACCCCAAAGCGGATCTTGTTGGCCCACGCCGCGAATAAAGGCGATCAAGGTTGAGTTAGATCCCCTGGCCGCTTCAATAGTCGTGTTTGGCGTTAATTTTTGGATGTCAGTGATGTCGACGGCGCCGATATCTTCGAGGAAATCTCCTGACACAGCCGTGACGGAGATAGGTACGTCCTGAATACTTTGTTCGCGGCGCTGTGCGGTGACAACGATTTCATCATTGTTTTGGGCGAAGGCCGGATCGGTAATTGTCATAGCCGCTAAGACAAAAACGGATGACGAGAGTTTCAGCGCGAGACTGGTTTTCATAATTATTCCCCATGGAGCGACGCTAATTTCAACAAGCGTTCAATTTCAACGCTTGTTGAATAACAGGGAATGGATATTTGTCAAGAATAGTTATTCAATAAGATTTTTGACTTAGGTTTATAAGTTTTCGACTACGCCCTAAATAAATATCTTTGTGTATATACGAAATTCCATATGCAAAACTTCCAACGAATAAACAGGAAAACTTATGTCCGCTCCTCTCTCAGGCTACAGGCTAATAGAACTCGCCGGAATCGGTCCCTGCCCTTATGCTGGGATGGTTCTAGCCGATATGGGCGCAGAAGTTATTTTGGTTTGCCGCCCGGGTGGGATCAATTTTCCTGACATCGCTCATCGCGGCAAACGCATGATCACACTGGATCTGCAAAAGTCGGAGGGCGTAGCGGTTCTCTTGGACCTCGTCAAAACAGCCGATGGGCTATTCGAAGGATTGCGGCCCGGAGTGACTGAGCGCTTAGGAGTTGCGCCAGAAGACTGCCACTCCGTAAACCCAAAACTTGTCTATGGCCGGATGACGGGTTGGGGACAAAACGGGCCGTGGGCGGCAAAGGCCGGTCACGACATAAATTACATTGGTTTATCTGGAGCGCTTTATGCAATGGGCAAAGAGGGTGAAGTGCCTCCTGTCCCGCTCAACCTGATCGGTGATTACGGGGGTGGAAGCCTTTTTCTCGTCGCCGGCATGCTCGCAGGTCTGCTGCAAGCCGAGAAAACAGGTAGAGGCGAGATAGTGGATGCCGCAATGATTGACGGCGCCTCTTCTCTCATGACGTTATTTTATACGCTATCAGGACTTGGGCGGTGGACGCCCCGGCGGGAGAAAAACCTACTTGACGGCGCCATGCCATATTATCGTTGCTATAAAACGTCAGATGATCAATTCATGGCCGTCGGGTGTATCGAGCCGCAATTCTTTGCTCAAATGCTGTCGCTATTGAAAATTGATCCGCAAGAGTTTGGGCGACAAAATGAGACGGCTCGGCATGCAGAACAGCAAACAAAGCTGGAAGCAATATTTGCGTCCAAAACGCGCGACGACTGGGCAGAAATTTTTGATGGGTCAGACGCTTGCGTCACGCCTGTGCTGTCCTACGCCGAAGCCGCAGAGCATCCCCAAATGGCAGCGCGTGGTGGATTGAATTCGTCGGGTCCATTTACTCACCCTCGGAGCGCACCTGTTTTTGGCGCGCTAGAACCACATATTCCTCCAGACGTGCCCATGCCTAATCAGGACATGCACGCCCTGTTTTCCGAGCTTGGGTATTCAAAAGAAAAAATAAAAAGCTTAACAGACGAGAAAATTACGCCTCGGACGTAAACCGCCCTCAAAGCGATCCTTTGATCAATTTCATCACACCGGAAAAGTCGAGATCATCTTTTCCGGCCGCTTCCATCAACGCATATAAAGCTTCCGACTGAGCTCCTAACGGCGTTGAAACTCGGGCCGTGCTGGCCGCTTCTTGCGCCAAACGCAAATCTTTTAGCATCATTCCAGCTGCAAACCCTGGGGCGTAGTCTTTGTTAGAAGGCGCGCTTGGAACGGGCCCCGGAGCCGGACAATAACTTGTCATAGACCAGTTTTGGCCGGAGGCTGTAGAGCTAATATCGTAGAAGGTCTGCGCATCAAGACCAAGTTTCTCAGCCAAGTTAAAGGCCTCGCAAGTGCCGATCATATGAATACCGAGCAGCATATTATTACAGACTTTGGCGACCTGACCGTTCCCGGCCTCCCCGGCGTGGAAAACATTTTTGCCCATGTGATCCAGGATTGGTTTGGCTTGATCATAAGCCGACTTTTCACCGCCGCACATGAATGTAAGAGAGCCAGCAGCGGCGCCGCCAACGCCGCCGGACACAGGCGCGTCCATCATGGAAAAGCCATTTGCTTCGGCTTTCGCTATCACGTCGCGTGCCGTGGGAACGTCTATAGTCGAGGAATCAATGAAGAGCGCCCCTTCTTTTGCATTAGCAAAGACACCGTCTTCACTCGTATAGACGGTGCGAACATGTTTCCCGGCCGGAAGCATAGTGACCACGACATCTGCTTCTGACACAGCACTTCTAATGTCTTTTGCAGCTTTGCATCCCGCCTTAACAGCATTGGAAACAGCATCATCAGATAGGTCAAATGCACGGACGTCATAATCTGCTTTGGCCAGATTGGTGGCCATGCCAATGCCCATATTGCCAAGGCCGATAAATGCGATTGTTGTCATGTCGTTTCCTTTTGGAGGAGTCTAAGAGTCTAGTTCAAAAATTTTAGGGGCGGATTAGCAGTGGTTTTAAAAAGCCTATCCACCTGCTCGTCAGTCACGGCCTCCGCGCTTTCATGAGACCATTTTGGATTGCGGTCTTTATCAATGAGCTGCGCCCGAATGCCTTCGTAAAAATCTTGGGTTTTAAGGAAGTTTAGGGACAGGTCGAGTTCCTGCGTCATGGCCTCTTTAAAGCTTAAATCCAGGCCGCGTTTAATCGCTTCGAAGGTTACACTCAGCGCGAGGGGACTTTTCTTACGCAAATTTGCGGCCTGTTTCTCAGCCCATTCCCCGCTCATTCCGTCGAGAGCGTTTAAAATGCTTGGGACATCTTTTTCGTTAAAGGCGGTTAGAGCGGCCGGAAGGTCTGCATCCATAGGACCTTTTTCGTGAAACTTATCTAGCACGGCTATAACGGCATTGTCCGAACCATCAAGATCGGCTTCGCCGAGCGCTTTTATAAACCATTCATGTTTATCTGACGGTATGTATCCATTCGCCACGCCAATTTCCAACGCTTCAGCGGTTTTCAAACGCGCGCCAGTCAGGCCAAGCCATTGCCCGATATCCAAACCCAAACGCGGCAGAAAATAAGTACCGCCAACATCCGGAAAGTAGCCAATGCCCGTTTCCGGCATCGCAAAGAGCGTATTATCTCCGGCAATGCGGTGCTGACCATGTACGGAGAGGCCTACGCCGCCGCCCATAACAACACCGTCAATCAAGGTAATATAAGGCTTTGAGTAGCGTTGAATAAGCTCATTCAAAGCATATTCTTCTCTCCAAAACTGCTCGGCCCGATCATCTCCCGCTTTGCCACTATCGTGAAGCAGAATAACATCTCCGCCAGCGCAAAAGCCGCGATCGCCTGCACCGTCAATCAGCACGGCGCCAATTTTGTCGTCCTTTTCCCATTCCAATAAAAGCCGAGTCAGCTCCGCGCACATTTCATGAGTTAGGGCGTTAAGCGCTTTTGGACGGTTCAAAGTGATATGTCCGAGATTTCCTCGAACATTGGAAATAATTTGTTCAGTCATAATTTATTGTCTCAAGAGTGAACGGGACACGATCATACGCATAACCTGATTTGTCCCTTCAAGGATTTGATGGACGCGGAGGTCGCGCACAATCTGCTCAATTGGGTAATCTTTCAGATAGCCATAGCCGCCGTGAAGCTGCAGAGCGTCATTGGCAATCTCGCTACAATTATCCGTCGCAAAGCGTTTCGCCATGGCGCAGGCAGAGCCCGCATTTGGAAGGTTTTTATCAAGCATATCCGCCGCGCGGTAAATCATTACGCGGGAGGCTTCGAGTTTCGTTGCCATGTCGGCGAGCATAAATTGCGTATTCTGAAAGTCAGAAATGCTCTTGCCGAACTGCTTGCGCTCTTTCGTGTAATCAACGGTAGCGTCCATCGCCTTTTGCGCGCCGCCAAGCGAGCAACAACCAATATTGATACGACCGCCGTCAAGACCGCTCATCGCAAATTTGAAGCCTTCGCCTTCGCCGCCAACCCGGTTCTCGGCGGGGATGCGGCAATCTTCCATTATAACCTCTGCGGTCGGTTGAGCATTCCAGCCCATCTTCTTTTCATTCGCGCCGAAGGAAAGACCGTCCATGCCTTTTTCTACAACAAATGTAGACACGCCTCGCGCTCCGTCATCCGACGTCCGGGCCATAACGACATAGATATCTGACCACCCTGCACCCGAAATAAAAGTTTTGGTGCCATTGAGAACGTATTCATCGCCGTCTTTTACGGCTTTGGTTTTGAGCGAAGCCGCATCGGATCCTGCGCCGGGCTCGGTCAAACAATAACTGGCAATCAGTTCGCCTGCGGTAAGTTTAGGAACATATTTGGCGCGTAGTTCGTCGCTGCCATAACGGTCAATCATCCATGTCGCCATATTGTGAATCGTCATCATGGCCGTATGAGAAACGTCGCCTCTGGCAAGCTGTTCAAACACAATCGCGGAGTCGAGGCGCGTCAAAGCCGTTCCGCCATGCTCCTCACTTGTGTAAATACCACAAAAGCCGAGCTCGGCTGCCTTTTTAAAGACGTCCCGATCCAGAAATTTTTCTTCATCCCATTTAGATGAATGCGGCGCGAGTTCCGTGTCGGAAAACTGACGCGCCATGTCCTGAATAAGTGTTTGTTCTTCGGTAAGTTGAAAGTCCATTAGGAACCTCTAGAATGTCGGAATGACAAACGCGTTATCGTCATTGACCTCAGGTTCAGGCCAGCGCTGCGTCACTGTCTTCACCTTGGTGTAAAAACGTAGGCCTTCCATACCATATTGGTTCGCATCGCCAAAGGCAGAACGTTTCCAACCGCCAAAGCTGTGATACGCGACAGGGACGGGGATCGGCACATTGATACCGACCATGCCCACTTCTACGCGATCCGCAAATTCACGAGCGGCGCGGCCGTTTTGCGTAAAGATTGCAACGCCATTTCCATATTGATGCTCCGACGGAAGTTTCAGCGCCTCTTCAAAAGTATCGGCGCGAACGATTTGGAGAACAGGACCAAAAATCTCGTCTTTATAAGTTTCCATGTCAGGCGTAACATTATCGAGTAATGTTGGCCCGATGAAAAACCCGTCTTCGTACCCTTGCAATTTAAAGTCACGCCCATCAACGACGAGTTTTGCGCCCTCTTCTACAGCTTTCGTGATATCCGCTTCGATACTGTCGCGGTGGGCAGCGGTTACGACTGGGCCGTAATTCGCTTCGGCGTCTTCCGAAACGCCCACTTTCATCGCTTCAATGGCGGGGAGCATATGCTCTAGGAATTTCTCCGCCGTGCCTTCTCCGACGGGAACCACAACCGGCAAAGCCATGCAGCGCTCGCCAGCAGAGCCATAAGCCGCGCCGAGAATATCCTTAACGGCTTGCTCCATATTGGCATCCGGCATCAGAATGCCGTGATTTTTCGCACCGCCCATACATTGGGCACGCTTGCCATTCGCTGTGGCGCGGGCATAAACATATTGCGCAATATCGGATGAGCCGACGAAACTAACGGCTTGGATCGTTTCATTGTCACAAATGGCGTCGACGATTTCCTTGTCGCCATTGATGCATTGCAGAAGACCGACAGGGCCGCCAGCTTCGATGAACAACTCTGCCAAACGCATAGGGACAGACGGGTCCTTTTCTGACGGCTTGAGAATAAAGGCATTCCCAGTAGATATGGCCATGCCGAACATCCACATCGGTATCATCGCAGGGAAGTTGAACGGGGTAATGCCGGCCACAACGCCGAGCGGCTTACGCATGGAGTAAACGTCAATTTCCGGTCCGGCGCCATAAGTATGCTCGCCCTTTTGGCCATGCGGAACGCCGCAAGCAAATTCGATAACATCCACACCGCGAATGACGTCGCCGCGGCTATCGGCGATAACTTTCCCGTGTTCAGATGAAAGCGTCGACGCAAGTTCGTCCATTTCCGCTTCGACAAGCTCTTTGAATTTGAACAAAATGCGGGACCGTTTCTGCGGGTTCGTCGCCGCCCACTTCACTTGAGCCTCAGCCGCTGTCTTTACCGCCGCGTCCAACTCGCTCGGTGTTGCCATAGAAACCTTGGCCTGAACCTCTCCCGTATTTGGGTTGAAAATATCTTTAGTCCGGTCGCTTTTGCCTGCAACGCGTTTTCCGTCGATAAAATGGCCAATAGTTTTCATCAAATGTCTCCTTAAAGTTCTTATTCAAATTATAGATTGCATTTCTTTTCGTAAAGACCCAATAATCCAATTTACCTATACAATTTTGCAATGAACAATATGAATTGGGAAGATCTGAAATATTTCGTTTTTGTCGCGCGTGGTAAAACGCTTGAACACGCCTCCCACGCCTTAAAAGTTGACAAGGCTACAATTTCACGCCGCGTAAAACGCTTGGAAGACAGCCTTGGGAAAACCCTGTTTGAACGAAGCCGCAAAGGCTTCACTTTAACCCACCAAGGTGAAAAACTATACAAGAATGTCCAACAGATTGATTTTGAGCTTAGTAAAATAGAGAATGATCAACCTGAAACCCCTGATTTCATCACAGGAAACATCCGCATCAGCGTCGCAGAAGGTTTCGGAGCGAGCTTGATGGTGGACGCCATTGCCGCTTTTCACAAAGCCAACCCTTTTATTGAAATTGATCTGGTTTCCGGCAGCGGCTTTCTTTCTTTGTCCAGACGCGAAGCCGATATGGCCATCAGTCTTTCAAGGTCAAAGTCACGTCTCATCCACTCGAAACCTTTGGTGAACTATAGGTTGAGTTTATACGCCCATGAAGACTATCCGCGTTTAGGGGAGATAACTCAGCTCTCAGACCTGTCTGATCATACATTGATGAGCTATATAGACGATTTGGTTTATGCGCCTGAGCTCAATTATTTTGAAAATATCTTTCCCAATTTCTCAGCCACCATTCGCTGTTCTTCTATCTTAGCGAAACGACAATTGGTTCTTCGGCAAACCGGCCTGGCTATCCTCCCATCCTTTTTGGCGACGGATGATCTAGTAGAAATCTTACCAGAGGAAATCTCGCTTGAACGAACATTCTGGCTTCAGACACATAGAGCATTTCTGGGGACGGCGCGTTGCCGACTTCTCACAAACCACTTGAACAATATGTTCAGCCATACACTGTAACTAAATATTAAGCATAAAACTTTGCTACTGACCTGTTTTTAAATGAATTTTTAGTTTAATTCATTTTGAATTTTATTCCGTAATTCTGCACTTTGTTTACGGGATGTTGGGAGATTCCCCTTAAGTTTTCACCAAAGTTAGGTGGAAACGAATGTCAGCAGAAACTAAAAAAACGAGTGTCCGCGCCCGTGCGGATCTCTCCAGCGCAGAATTATCCTCTGCTTTGGCCTTTGCGCAGCTGGAATCCAAAGGGCGGGAAGGTGACGAAAAACGCAGAGGCTCTACACCGCTACCTCCGAATATGCCGGATCGGCGCCGACGCCGCAAATCCGTCGCCGACATCCATGTTCCACGAAAACAAGTCAATATGAACGTTATGCGCTTTACGATGCGCAGTATCGATATCATCGCTGTTGTCACGATTATCACGCTCGGGATTTGGAATGGCTATGTAGGGGCAAATGATAATGGAATCATCGCGCCGATCACAGCTGCGGTGCTGGGAAGCTTCTTCTTTATAAGCCTTTTATTCATGAACAGGGCGCATCGGTTTCGACCAACCGAAACTTTTATAAAACATTTGAAAACGGTTCTACTGGCGTCGGCTGGGGCGATCGGCGTTTGGCTAACCTTCGCGCTCATTTTACGACCTGACAGCTTTTTGCCTGATGCGCTCGCCAAAGCCGGACTGGCCGCCACGGCGCTTCTACTCGCATTGCACAGCCTGTATTACGCAGAAACGCGGCGATTACATGAAAAAGGCGCCCTCTCCCCAACGATTGTCATGTTGGGCGCAACAGAATCTGCCCGGCGCATTATTGAGGAAAACGCAAAAACCAGAGAGTTGAACATTTTGGCGATTTTTGACGACCGCCTTACCCGCGCACCATTAAATATCCACGGCGTACCCGTTGTCGGCCGGGTAGAAGACTTGCTCGCCTGGGACAAGCTGCCTTTTGTGAACCGGATCGTGGTCACTTTGCCGTCTATGGCTGAGGAAAGAAAACAAGCCTTTGTCAATGAAGTTAGATTACTACCCAACCGTATTGCATTCGTCGTTGATGAGTTTGAAACGCTTAACCACGTTCAGCAGCGCGTCTCGGAAATTGCCGAAATTTCCATGCGCGACGTTTCTGGAGCTGAGAAAAGCGGGCGTCATCTAGCTATTAAACGGTTCGTGGACGTTTTTATAAGCTCTGTTGCTCTCATTTTGGGCGCCCCCTTCCTATTGATTATCGCTGCGCTTATAAAACTCGATAGTCCGGGACCCGTTATTTTCAATCAACCTCGTCATGGCTTTAACAACCGCGTTTTCAACGTCTATAAATTCCGATCTATGGCGACAGAGAAGGAAGATATAAACGCGGCTCAACAAGTGACCAAAGGAGATAGCCGGGTCACAAAGATTGGCCGGATTATTCGTAAAACCAGTTTAGACGAATTGCCTCAACTTTTTAACGTCTTGAAAGGGGAGATGTCTCTTGTTGGGCCGCGCCCTCATGCCATCGGTATGCGCACGGCGGGAAAAGCCTCTATGGAACTCGTCGAGGAATATGCCCACCGCCACCAAGTAAAACCCGGCATGACTGGCTGGGCACAGATAAACGGCTCACGCGGCGCGCTCGAGAGCGGTGAAGATGTGGCCCGCCGGGTTCGTCTGGACGTCGACTATATCGAGCGGTGCAATTTGTGGCTCGACCTTTATATAATGGTTATGACCCTTCCGGTCCTACTCGGGGATAAGAAAACGGTTCGGTAATGAAAGCCTCTTTCTCAGACATAGTGAGGATCGAACCATGATGGGCCGGTCTATGCTCGCCTATATTCCGGTAAATATAGCCAATCTCATCGTAAGTTTTGGTACCGTGGTAATTTTGACTCGATTGCTCTCTGCCGAAGAGTTTGGACGATATGCGATTGCGGTCATTACGATGCAGATTGCCCATATGCTCATGTTCACTTGGCTTGAGGCCTCAGCGGCGCGATTTGAAGCTCGTGCCGATCGAGACGGAGACACCGCCTCATATCTCAAAACACTTTATAGCCTTGGGGCTGGAACGAGTCTTATTGCTGGGGCACTATTTGCCGCTGTGCTTTTTTTGGCTCCTATATCAACGGTGATGAAAACAGTCCTGGCTTTTGCAATTGGGTCAACTTGCTTACAGGTGTTTTTTAATATTGGCATGGAAGTTCATAAAGCGGCACATCGCATCAAACGCTACTCTCTGAGCTTCTCAACCCAGACTTTACTCAGCTTCTCCATTGGAATTATTATAATTCTAACGACCCCCCTAAAAGAAACCGGGCCGTTTGTCGGCATTATTATTGGCGTCCTTATCGTTCTCACTTTTGATCTTATTTTCATGCTGCCTCGTCTTAAAGGCGGCGCATTTGATCCGGCGAAAGTCAAGACATACGCACAATACGGGATACCTATCAGCCTCTCGCTTATCTTGGCCATCGCGCTGAGTTCAGCTGATATATATTTAATCGCAGCCTTCATGGGCGAAGCTTCTGCCGGGGAGTATAATGCGGGATATAATTTGGCCAATAGAAGTGTTGAGATGCTGTTTATCTGGCTTTCCATGGCCGTCACCCCCATGGCCATTACGGCATTTGAAAAAAGCGGATCCCAGGTTTCTGAAACGATTATGCGCGATTACGGCGCCTCACTGCTTTGGATAACTCTGCCCGCCGCTACAGGGATTGCCTTGGTGGCTAAAGACGCCGGATTCATCTTGGGTGAGTCCGTACGTGAAAACGCCGTCACAGTGATGCCTTGGATTGCTTTTGCCGGCGTATTGAACGGATTTATCAACTATTACGTCCAACGCGCTTTTGTACTTTCAGGCGAAACCAAATCTTTCGTTTGGGTTTTACTTGCGCCTTTTGGTCTGAATATCGGTCTGAATCTGTGGCTGATCCCGACATACGGGCTCTTAGGGGCAGTCTTTGCAACGATAGCAGCTTACAGCCTTGGCGCCCTAATAGCCTTTGTAGTGGCCCGTCGGTACTATCCCCTGCCCTTCCCAATTAAAGCTTTCGCCAAAATTTCGTTTGCGTGTTTATGTATGGCTATTTCCGTCCTGCTCATGCCTTGGCCCGAAAGCTGGTCAAGCGTCGTTCGACTACTCGCTAAAGCCGGATGGGGAGCGAGCGTTTATATAGCAGTCTGTTGGATCATAAATGCCGCAAATTGCCGAGACATTTTAGTTATGATTACGTCTAAAATCCGTCCGAGCACGCCAGCGGAGATTATCCGTGACTGATTATTTCACTAATCCGGTTTTTGGTAAAACGAGTCCCTCCCTCTCGGTTCTTATTCCCTTTTTCAAAGATGATGCATCCGGTCTCATTTCAGACTTGGCGGCACAAAATTGCTCTAAGCCATTTGAGGTTATACTGGTCGATGATGGCTCGAAGCAGGACGATTTAACAAAGCGGCTCCAAACTCTAATGGCAGATTTGCCCGTCGAGGTTTGCCTTGTCACTTTGGCCGAAAATGAAGGCCGTGCTTCTGCCCGCAATCATTTACAACAATCCGCGAGAAGTGATTGGTTGCTTTTTCTTGATGCGGATATGCGCCCCGCAGACTCGAATTTTCTGGAGAGTTACCTCGAAGAAATTAGCAGAAATGAAGCTGACATAATTTTCGGCGGGTTTAACGTTGAGGGTCAAAGTCAGGATAAGGACGGCGCCCTACACAGAGCGCTATCGGCTGTCTCGGACTGCTTACCCCTACCGCAAAGACAGGCGGCTGGACCGCAATATGTAGCGTCTTCCAATCTCTGCTTGCGGAAAGCCGTCATTGAGAAGAATCCGTTCGACAAAGGCTTTATTGGCTGGGGATGGGAAGACAGTGAATGGGCAGCGAGAGTTTCAAAAAAATACAAGTTAATTCACATAGACAACCCCGCTCTTCATTTGGGGTTAGAAAGTGCAGACACACTCTTGCAAAGATTTCGGACGAGCGGGGCCAACTATGTCAGGTTCACGGAGAAACACCCTGAACTCGCCAAAACACTCACCCTATACCGACTATCGAAAGCACTGAAAAAGACCCCCGGACAGAAACTAGGTCGCCCTCTTTTGAAGTGGATCGTAAAATCCAAAGCCCCAATGCGCGCCCGTTTGATGGCCTTAAAGCTCTGGCGGGCTTCGTGGTATGCGGACGCCATAAAATGAATACCTTGAGCGCATACCCTGTTTTTGTCCCGTCAAAATCGCTTTCGTCGCGACTAGCCCGGCGTCTTGTAAAGTACCGAGCGCGGCGAATGATGCCCTTCAATTCTGACAAGCCACTTGTCAGCTTTTCATTTGATGACTGTCCGCGCTCTGTGATGGAAAATGCCCTTCCCGTTCTAGAGAAACGAGATTGGCGAGCAACGATTTACGCGGCGATGGGACTTTGCGGCACGACCAATCATCTGGGCTTGCATATGAGCCGCGACGATATGCTGGCAACCCATGAAAAGGGCCACCATATTGACGGTCATACCTTTTCCCACATTAGCGCTGCGTCCATCTCAACAGAGAAATTTTTGGATGACATTGAAAAAAACCGAGCTGTTTTTAAGGAGATCGGCCTCCCACCGCCCGGCACATTTGCTTATCCATACGGAGAGGTCACGCTAGCGGCTAAATCAGCCGTAAGCCAAAAATACCCGCTCCTCCGTGGCATCCATTCCCCAAAGGGCGCAACGTCTATAGACCTAAATCAGACTGCGTCTCAACGTCTCTACTCCGGTAAAGATTTTGATGCCTGTCTTCAAGCCGTGGATAAATTGAAACGTTCTCCAGCTTGGCTGATATTATTCACGCATGACGTTCGGGAGAACCCAAGTGAATTTGGCTGCAGGCCTTCTGACTTCATGAAAATTGTCGAAGCGGTTGAGAAATCAGGAGCAGAGGTTTTACCGGTCGCAGACGCCCTGTCTCGGCTTCAGGGATAATTACATGAGTCAATCTTGGCAAAATATCGGCGTTTCAATTGTGATACCGACATATAAACGACCAGATGATGTGGTTCGGGCGCTCAAAAGCGTGGAGACTCAGGCCGCGGAACATGACCTTTGCGAGATAGTCGTCGTCGATAATGATCCTAAACATTCCGCCAAAGAAGCCGTTGAGGCATTTATACGCCAAGGCTCCGCCGACGTTACATTTGTTCATGAGCCCAATCCAGGCGTTTCAAACGCCCGAAATACGGCCCTCAATCATGCAAAAGGTCGCTTCATTGCATTTCTCGACGATGACATGGAAGCATGTCCCGGTTGGCTCTCAGGCTTATTAAAATCCGCTAAAGACTATCAGGCTGGACTCGTTTTCGGCCCTGTCAAAGCTGTTATGCCCGTAGAGGAAAATACTTACTTTGCCTATATGTCCGGTGCGTTTGACCGGATACCTTATGAAGATAACGGCTATATCGACAAGGGTGTCGCGACGGGGGGATGTCTAGCGGACCGACAGTCGGCAACTTTTCCTACACCCGTTTTTGACCCAGCCCTTAATCAGACAGGCGGAGAAGATGATGTGTTTTTCCGATACCTCATGCGACGCGGCGTCAAAGCCTATTGGACAAATGAGGCCAAATGTCTCGAACATGTGCCAGAAAAGCGGGCTAAATTATCTTATGTCTGGAAGCGGAACTTCGCGTTCGGCCAAGGCCCAACCCAAGAAGCTGCTGATAAAGGCGTGAATGGCCTGCCCGGCGTTCTGTACTGGATGGCGGTTGGCAGCGCGCAAAGCCTTTTCTCTTTGCCAGGCCTGGTATTCTATTCCCTGACAGGCTCGCCCAAACGGGTACGTTCATTGGTAAAACTGTCCCAAGGAATAGGTAAGATCTTTTGGATGAGTGCATTCAATCCCAAACTATATGGAAATTAAGCCGCGCGTTCTGGCTTAATTTGAATAAGGGTTTGGGGTGTGAGGCTGAGAATATGGCTGCTGAGATCCGTTACCTGGTTCCTGCGGATAGTTTGGCTCTGCATAGAAATGACTATTCGGATTATAGCCTTGAGGCGTTCCGCTCTGCGGATAGTTTTCCTCATGAGTTTCCGCTGGCGGTACCCATTCAACAGGGCCGTCTTGAGCAACAGGGCTACTCTGGGTGACAGGAGCTTCGTAGGAAACGGGACGAGTCTGGTCATACGTTTCTACCTGATTATGGTAGGCCGTGTTTTGATACGGGTCTGCCGGATGCCTCTTAGCTTCGGCGCTTTGGTAGCCCGCCACGTCATCATATCTCTGGGGCACGGTTCCCAAGGCCACATGCTCATAGGGAACAGGCGCAGGTTGAGGCGTCACTGGCTCGGGAATTTGCGACCCGGGAGCCATTGAGATCGGCTGGCCCTCCCGTCTTTGCCGATTCGCCGCGCTTTTGCTCGTGTAGAGACGGGGGTCAAGGAAGACCCGCGCCATAGCAATCATAAATAAGGTAAAGCCCCACCCCAACACGGCCAGAGCGAACATAAGCACACGCAAATTGCGGCCTTTCACGGCATAACGCGCGCGCGAGATCTCGCGAACATTCTCGTTATTAGATTCTGCCTGTTTCTGATTAATCAACGCTTCCTGCTCTTTAGCATTATAAGTCTTTAGTCGATCCGCCAGAGTGTCACGTTCCCGCTGGAGGTTTTGATATTCAGGATAGAGTTGTGTCAAGCGGCGCACTTTTGCGTCAGCGCTATTGAGTTGACGCTGAAGCGTAAATTCTTTTTCCCGCAAGGAGTCAGCTGTAGACTGTAGTGTATTCCGACGCGTGGCTAGTTCCTGGAATACAGGATTAGGTCCTACGCGGCGCCCCCCTGACGCCTGACCATTATAGCCAGACTGAACTGAGCGCAGCTGCTCTATCTCAGCTCTTTTCTGACGCACTGGATCGCTATTCGGCAAATATTTTGCCAGCAGCTGCCCGAGCTCAAGCTCTGCCTGAGCGATACGTTGCGATGCCCGATCATCTCGATAGAGATCAATCGTCTGAGACGTCTGCCGCAATTGATCTTCTACCTTTGCTAGTGCCGCTTCAGTTTCTGAGATCTCAGCACGTGTCGTATTTAAACTTGCCTTCAAATCTTCTGATCGCTTCTGAGCGCCTTCTTTTTCAGACTCAAAATCGGACACATTATTCTTGTCCAACATGTTCGCAATCATCCGCTCATTTTGATCAAGCTGCTGCTCTGTCGCAATGCGGCGCTGGGCAATAATGTCTCCGGATCCTTCAACGAAAACACTTCGGCGAAATGTCTTATAGGTATCCATAAAAGCGTTTAGCGTTTCTACCGCCACCGCTGGATCCTCATGTTTATAGAAAAGTTGGATGATTGAAGACTTAGGCTGAGGCATTACGACGAAAGCCGATTCTACCCTCTTGCGCCGCTCCATTTGGGCTTCCCGGATTTTGGCCTGATTATTACCCGCTTCTCGAATACTCTTTTCTGCTGCTTCATCAAACCTAAGGCTCTCCGCAGGGGTCGAGGTCATCTGCCCGATGACGGCATCTATAACCTCTGGGTTTTTTATAATGGCAAGTTCATTCAAAGTAATCGTATCAGAGGTGATTTGTAGATTGTTCTGAGGGTTTTGCGAACCAACACCCTGATAAACGTATTCATCCCCAAGCTGAACCATCAAGCTCCCATGAGCGGTGTAATCACGCTTAAAATCTTTTGTGACAAACCAGGCAATAACAACACCGATAATAAACAGCGGAATTACCCATCTAAGCTGGCGGCCAAAAGATTTTACAGCTTCAGAAAGACGAATATTCGGAACGCCTTGTGCGTAATCAGAAACGGTCAGGTCGCCCTTACGAACAGTTGATGCGTGAGAGTCATTTCGTCCCCTGCGGTCATAAGCTGGCGCACCCCCCGCGACATTATCGCGGTTCCCACGTTTCTTTCCAAGACCAAATACGGCCATAACCACCCTCAGTTTGATTCGTTAACAATAAAGCCTCTTAAATTTTAATATTTCCTTATCCATTCTTGTTAAGGATTGAAAAAAGTTGACCAAAAGGCTGCAAAGCCTCAATTCGAGCCCGATTTATGCAGAAACCCTTGAAATTCCTAAGCCTGTTGCTGCTTGCCGGAACATTTCTGACAAGCGTTTCAACCGAATCAGCGGCCCAGTCCCGCTACGGAAATTCTACTTCACAGGGACAGTATCACGGTTCGCATCATTCAAATCCGGCACTAACCAGGCGTTACGGGCAACTACCACCGAAAAAATATGGTGGATTAATGGCGCGCCTTCGGGGCGAAAAACATCCTGCCTATCAAATACCAGCCCGGCCGGCCCCAATCGGGTCCATGTTTCAGCAATGGAGAGAGTGGGAACCAGAATACCTAATCCAACCCGAAGACCAGCTGGACATAGTTGTTTCTTCTGCGCCGGAATTATCTCGGACACTTACGGTCGGGCCAGATGGTAGAATTGTGATGCCTATGAGCCAACCAGTCATGGCGGCCGGAAGAAGTTTTGTGCAGGTTCAGCATCTCCTTCGGGCAGAATTATCCAAACAATTGCGTGATCCGACAGTCGCCGTAACGCCCCGCGCTTATGCGCCGCAGCAGATTTTTGTCGGGGGCGAAGTCGGTACTCCGGGGACCTACACGATTCCGGGACAAATTGGAGCTCTGGAAGCTGTCTTGATGGCAGGCGGTATGCGCCCAACAGCTCGCACTTCTCAGGTGGCCGTCCTTCGGCGGGCGCCAAATGGCGGGATGATGATGCGCACTGTAAATATCAAAAACGGGCTCTCGAATATCCGCGAATATAATGACAATATGCAATTGCGCCGGGGCGATATCATTTATGTACCGCAATCGACGATCGCTGAGGTCGGAACATTCATGCAGAATTTCCGCAACGCCCTGCCAGTTGGCGTAAATCTAAGCTATCAATTTGGCAATAATGGAAATAACGGAACGACCGTTATTTCGCCGTAGCAGCTTTTATCGTCTCACCTGAAAAACAGGCTCTCATAAATTAGGCGGCAAAGTCCGCCTATTTTCATTCAATACATACTGGCAGTTAAGCTGCCGTTGAAACCATTTGACGGTTTTCAGCCAACCAGCCGCGAGCCGCTTTCAGCGCAAGTGTCACATCCTGTGCGCTCATTTCATTTTTCAATTGTGATTGATACGCTTTAGCCGGGCTAGAGCCCATCATCGCCGCAAGGCTGAACCATTTATGTGCTTCAACGAAATCGGGACCACGGTCCTCGACGTCGGTTGAATAGATAAGTCCCAAACGAAACATATCATCTGAATTGGCTTGAACGGCTATCGCCTGTTCGGCTTCTTGTACTTCAAGTGTTGTAAAGGCCATGTGACCCCCCTGTTATTATCCATCTCACCTAATACCTTCGAGAGCCCTGGAGATTGGTCTTTCGAGGCCGCCATTTGCGCCGGATTTTTCCGTGTCACTCAAGGCGTGATCAGACTTTTGCCTGACAGGATAAACATAGGGTTAATTTCAAACAGGGTTAATCAAGGTTTATAGTTGTTAAATCAAGTAAATAGGAGTTACTAGTAAGTTATTGCAGAATTAAAACTTCCTTACACTTAGCACTCTAAAAGTAAAAATGAAGTATAAATAGAGTGCTGATCAAGCATACCAACTTTCAAAAAAATGCGAAAAAAAATTTTATTTTTATGAAAAACGCGAGTTTTAATCGTTTTTCGGAGCTAGATCGGGGACTTTTAATCGTAGAAAGTCGAAACTTCTTCCAATTTAGCCCGGTCAGCGTAGAGATCGTTTACGGGATTATCCGGATTTCCATAACCGAGAGACATCCCGACCAGAACTTCTTGTTCGTCAGGAATTTCTAAAAATGTTCCGACGAGGTCCGGCCAATTGCGCCACCACCCCTGCGGCGCGGTATGAAGACCATGCTCACGGGCGAGCAGCATGATGGATTGAAGCAATATACCCATATCCATATATTGCGGCATACCGAGACGTTTATCCCCCGTTATGATAAGGCCAACTGGGGCTTCGAAAAACTTTATGTTTTGGAGTAGCCAGTTCAGGCGCGCGGCCTTATTATCTTTTTCGATCCCCAATAGAGCATACATATCTTCGCCGAGCTTATAACGCCAAGACCTATGAGGCTCCCAGAGGGGCGAAGGGTAAGCGGGGTAGGTTGGGTCTTCTGTTTCTCTCGCCTTAGCTCTCTTAACCCCCTCCTCGGTCATTTTACGCAAAGTCTCGCCACGTACGACATGGATGTTCCAAGGCTGCAGGTTTCCGCCAGACGGACTCCGCATCGCTTTCTCGAGTATGCTTCTCAAAAGCTCATCCGGGACGGGCTTGTCCAGAAAATCGCGAACAGTGATACGCGTATCGAGGGCATCTGTGACGCTGGCAGACTTTCCGGTGTCTAAACTCATTTATTCCGTTCCTTAAACTTCCCTATCCAAATCAATAAAAAGTAATCGGCCAAGCCTACGACAGCGCCTATGGTAATTGCAGTAACCAAATTATCAGATTGCTTGTTAATTAAAAAAGCGAGACCCATTCCGATAATGAGGGCGCCGAACGCTGGTCCTTCCTGAACTCTCATCTCTTCGGTCTTCCTCTGAATGTTTTAGACAAAATATAACGCAGAGCTAGATAGTCAGAGACGCCGATTACGGCCCCGATTGCGGAAGACGCCAGCGCATTCAAATCGGTCAAGACGATTAGAGCGTAAGCAACTCCGATCGCAAAAATCAGACCACTAAACGCCGCAATTGCAAAGGATATCAAATTCAGATTGTTCGGCAATTATAGCCCCAGCTTCTCGCGCAAGACCTTGTTGACCGCTTGCGGGTTCGCTTTGCCTTGGCTGGCTTTCATCACTTGACCAACGAAGAAGCCTATTAGTTTTGGGTTTTCTTTGGCCGCCGCAGCTTGTTCTTGGTTTGCATCGATGACGTCTTGCACCATCGTTTCGATAGCGCCCATATCCGTGACCTGTTTCAAGCCCTGCGCTTCGATGATTTCGTCAGCTGTACCTTCGCCGTTAAACATGCGTTCAAAGACTTCCTTGGCGATCTTCCCAGAGATCGTGTCATCGGCGATACGGTCGAGTAATCCACCAAGCATATCGGCTGAGACCGGGCTGTCATCCAGTTCGAGGTCTGCTTTATTCAGCGCGCCAAACAATTCGACCATCGTCCAGTTGGACGCAATTTTAGCGTCGCGTCCTTTGGCGACGGCTTCGTAAAAGTCTGCTTTCGTCGCGTCCGCGGTAAGAATACGAGCGTCATATTCCGGCAGGCCATATTCGGTCATAAAACGGGTTTTACGGGCGTCCGGCATTTCCGGCAGTTCGGATTTGATCCGGTCCACAAAGCTCTGCTCAAGTTTGAGCGGAAGAAGATCCGGATCCGGGAAATAGCGGTAGTCATGGGCATCTTCTTTGGACCGCATAGTACGGGTTTCGCCTTTGACGCTGTCAAACAAACGTGTTTCCTGATCAATCGTGCCGCCGGCTTCGATGATTTCAATGTGACGACGAGCCTCATAATTAATCGCCTGGCGGATAAAGCGCATAGAGTTGACGTTTTTAATCTCGCAGCGCGTGCCAAGCTCTCCGCCAGGTTTGCGAACCGAGACGTTCACGTCAGCGCGCAGATTACCCTTTTCCATATCGCCGTCACAGGTGCCAAGCGCCCGGACAATGCCGCGAAGTTTTTCAACGTAAGCAGAGGCTTCCTCCGGGGAGCGCATATCCGGCTTGGACACAATTTCCATCAACGCCACGCCGCAGCGGTTCAGATCGACATAGGTTTCATCCGGCGAAAGGTCATGCACGGATTTTCCGGCGTCTTGCTCTAGATGGAGGCGCTCAATCCCAACGGTCACTTCGTCGCCGACATTGCCGTCCGCATCAATCGGCAGGATCTCAATCTCGCCTTCGCCCACAACAGGAAATTCGAACTGAGAAATTTGATAGCCTTGCGGCAGGTCGACATAGAAATAGTTTTTGCGGTCAAAGCGAGAGAAGAGATTGATCTTCGCGTTCAGGCCCAAACCCGTCTTAACGGCTTGCTCGACGCAAAACTCATTCACCACCGGCAACATGCCTGGCATGCCCGCATCAACGAGTGACACCTGACTGTTCGGTTCGGAACCATAGGCTGTTGAAGAGCCCGAAAAGAGCTTCGACTTTGAGGCCACCTGTGCATGGACCTCAAGACCGATGATGACTTCCCAGTCACCCGTTTCGCCTTTGATATAGTCTTTTGGGTCGCCGACCCGCTTCGCTGTGAACATGTCTAGCTCCACCACTTTGCTGGCTTGGTTTTAAATCCAGCTGCACCTTCCAAAGCGCTCGCCGCTTTGAAAACCGTTTCTTCATCCAAGGCCCGACCAATCAGTTGAAGGCCGAGCGGCAGACCATTTTTATCCAGTCCTGCCGGCACAGAAATACCCGGCAATCCAGCCAAGTTCGTTGTCACCGTAAAGATGTCGTTCAAATACATTTGCACAGGATCGCTGACTTTGCGTCCGACCGCGAAAGCGGCGCTTGGCGCTGTTGGCGTGAGTATTGCGTCGCATTTCTGCCAAGCATTCTCGAAATCCTGAACAATCCGGCTTCGCACTTTTTGCGCACGCAGATAGTAAGCGTCGTAATATCCGGCAGAGAGCACATAAGTGCCTATCATGATACGGCGGCGAACTTCTTGGCCGAAGCCTTCCGTCCGCGTGCGCTCATAAGTGTCGGCAAGGTCTTCGCCCTCGACGCGCAACCCATAGCGCATCCCATCATATCGCGCGAGATTGGATGAGGCTTCCGCCGGTGCGACCACATAATAGGCCGGGAGTGCGTATTTTGTGTGCGGCAAAGAAATCGGGACAATTTCAGCCCCGGCCGCTTTCATCCATTCCACACCCTGATCCCAGAGCGCCTGAATTTCTTCGGGCATTCCGTCAATTGTGTATTCTTTTGGGATACCGATACGAAGGCCCTTAATGGACTGTCCGCAAGCGTTTGACCATTTCGGCACGTCCACATTTAGAGAGGTTGAATCTTTCGGGTCATAGCCGGACATCGACTCAAGTAATATCGCGGCGTCTTTAACGGTTTTGGCAATCGGACCCGCCTGATCGAGAGAACTCGCAAAGGCTACCGTGCCCCAACGGGAGCATCGGCCATAAGTCGGCTTGATCCCGACCGTCCCGGTAAAGGAGGCGGGCTGGCGAATAGAGCCGCCCGTATCAGTCGCGGTGGCGCCAAGACACATATCTGCTGCAACAGCCGAAGCCGATCCGCCAGACGAGCCGCCGGGAACCAAATCTTCATCTTTGCGCCAAGGGTTGATAGCCGGACCATAGGCTGAGGTCTCGTTGGAAGATCCCATGGCAAATTCGTCAAGGTTCAACTTACCGAGCATGACCATGCCATCAGCTTTCATATTCGCTGTCACGGAGCTCTCATAGGTCGGAGAAAAGTCACCGAGAATTTTGGAGCCTGCACAGGTTTTCACGCCTTCGGTGCAGAACAAATCCTTTACCGCCAGAGGCGCGCCTTCGAGTAAACCGACCTCGCCTTTTGCGCGGCGAGCATCAGAGGCTTTCGCCTGCTCACGCGCCAAATCATGTGTGTCCGAGATAAACGCGTTGAGTTTTTTACCGCCTTCGCAGGCCTTAATGTGCGCCTCGGTCAACTCCACCGAACTGAAATCGCCTTTGGCCATACCGTCCAATGCGTCAAACAAGGATAGTTGTGTTAAATCGCTCATCGCCCTACTCCACACTTCTCGGGACAACGAAGAAGCCGTCATCTTTCTTAGGCGCATTTTTCAAGATGTCTTCGCGTTTGCCGCCATCGGAAATGACGTCCTTACGGAGTGGCGCCGGCATATCGACAGCAGAGGTCATTGGATCGACCCCGTCCACATCAACTTCGTTTAACTGTTCGATCCACCCTAAAATACCGTTCAAATCATCCGCAAGCGGTTGAAGCTGGTCGGTCTCGACATGAAGACGCGACAGTCTCGCAATTTTCTTGACGTCATCTGCGCTGACGCCATTTTGGGGGTTAGCCATGAAAGCCTCGATATTAGCCCGTTTCCGGGTGTTAAAATTAGTCTCGCGAGTTAGCAGGCACGCCCCTCTATCGCAAGACTTGTGATTGCGCTGTCTGTGCTTTTTCGCTAGTCCGACCTATCTTTCATCCCTTGTGAATAGCCTGACCACATGGCCAAATTTGATAATGATATTGTATCGCCGAACACACCCCGAATGGGAAATGCCGTTACGCGCGGGATTGGACAGCTGATTCTCGATGGATTGGGCTGGAGAATCACAGGAAAACTTCCCAATGAGAAGAAAGTCATTCTTATCGGGGCGCCTCACACCTCCAATTGGGATTTGATCGTCGCGATGGCCTGCGTTTTGGCCGTCGGATTGAAGTTCAACTGGATGATGAAAAAAGAAGCTTTTTTCTGGCCGTTTGGTGGCTTATGGCGCGCCTTAGGGGGCATCCCTATTGACCGTAGCAAAAAAAATGATGTCGTGGCTCAGATGACAGAATGGTTTCAAAAAGAGGAACAACTTTGGCTGGGCATAACGCCGGAGGGCACAAGGGCAAAAGTTGACACCTATAGAAAAGGGTATTTACGGATGGCTTATGCCACAGGCGTCCCCCTTTATACTATAGGGATAAAAGCTGACACGAAAGAGATCGTGCTTGGAGGAAAATGGCCTCTCTCATTCGATATTGAACAGGATAATCGCAAAACCAAAGCCTATTTCGATAAGACCTTTACGGGTATCAATCCCAAAAATAGCTAATCACCGGATTTTAAAGTTATGAAATATGATAATCCTCATATGAGCGAGCACTCGCCGCGTATGGGCAATGCTGTCTCGCGCTGGATAGGAAGCGTTGGGCTTAAACTCACGGGATGGAAACTTGTCGGGCAAATGCCGGACGTCCCAAAATTTGTTATCGTCGGAGTTCCCCATACGTCGAATTGGGATGCTATCGTCGCGTCCCTCGCCATGCTTGCTTCAGGCTTCAAATATACATTCCTGATCAAGAAAGAATGGTTTTTCTGGCCAATGGGGCCTTTATTCCGTGCCCTTGGCGGCTACCCTGTGGATCGGGGCAAAGGCAATAATGTCGTTGATCAGGTCGTCGAGCTTTTTGAAAAAGAAGAAAAGCTTTGTATTGGGTTTCCGCCCGAAGGGACCCGGTCAAAAGTCGCGAAATATAAATCCGGCTATCTCCGCGCGGCGTACGCTGCCGATGTACCTGTCTTTATTTGTGCCTTCGACGGACCAAAAAAACGGGTCGTGCTAGATCGGCTCTTTCCACTGACAGGGGAGCTGAAAAAAGATAATGTAGCGCTCAAGACATATGTCGATAATAATTGGGTAGGAATTAACCCCGAGCGTCAATAAATGAACTCCCCGACCCACTCCCTTCTCGCTCTGGCACTACTGTCTAAAAAAGGGCACACGAAACGGAATTGGGCGGTGTTTATTGGCTCGATTGTTCCAGACTTAGTAATCTATCTCTGGGCGCCGTATCAGAGGTTTGTAAACGGCGTCTCGGGCACAGAGATGTGGCGGGAGCTTTATTTCCAGCCGCCCATGCAAAATTTGATCGCGTTTTTCAATTCCATCCCAATCTATCTGGCTCTGGCGGCGATAGGATGGGTCTTACGGACAAAGACGTTCGGGAAAATTCTACTGTTTTCTGCATTAGCGGCGCTGATCCATATGGCAACGGATATGCCGGTGCACTCTGAAGACGCTTATCGTCACTTCTGGCCTAATTCTGATTGGCGTTTTTATTCGCCTCTCTCCTACTGGGATTCCGATCATCATTCCTTTTGGGTGAGCCTCATTGAGAGCGCTGTCGCCCTGACCTGTATTGTGGTTCTTTGGCGACGTTTTCCAAAGCTGTGGGTGAAAATCCTCCTAAGTCTACTGGCCTTGTTTTATATCCTATTTCAAGTCATGATGGGTGTGGCGCGAGTTCAACTTTCAGGCTAAGCGCACCTCATGGCTTTCATCACTCTTGAAGAATTAGCAAACACGACTGGCGCGTTGCTGGGCGTAGACCCCGGGACTAAAACATTTGGCCTGGCCATCAGTGATCGCACACGCCTCATTTCCACGCCCCTTCTGACTATTCAAAGAACCAAATTCTCTATTGACGCTGTGTCCCTACTCAAGATTTTCAATGATAATGAATGTTCGGTTCTTGTCGTAGGCTTACCGATTAATATGGACGGCAGCAGCGGCCCCCGCGTTCAGTCTGTACGGGACTTTTGTATCAATTTAATGAGAGTTGACGACATTCCCATATTTCTTTGGGATGAACGCCTTTCAACTATGGCCGTCACCCGCACAATGCTCTCTGACGATATGTCCCGCAGTAAACGGGCTAAAAACGTCGATAAAATGGCCTCCGCTTATATTCTTCAGGGTGTATTGGATCGTCTTCGACGGTGAGTTAAACTTTGACTCTTTTTTGAGCGCGCCGTAAGACCACAAAAATCGTGAGAAGGGCTCTATGTCTTTGGCCGTAGACGACACAATTTTGGGACAAGCAACCCGGGACTATCCGTTTTCCAAACGGCATTGTCTTTCCGTTTCTGACTTTCACCGCGTAGATATTGAAAATCTGCTGCGCCTCGGTGAGCATTACCTGAATCTGGACGTCCAAAAATCTCCTGATCGGTCGGTTCTATCAGGCAAAACTCTCATTAATTTATTCTTTGAAAACTCCACTCGGACGGAGAAGAGTTTCGAATTGGCTGGGAAACGTCTTGGCGCCGATGTCATTTCGATGCAGGTGGCAAGCTCTTCAATCAAAAAAGGGGAAACCCTTCTCGATACGGCAGCAACGCTTAACGCGATGAATCCTGATTTGCTCGTCATACGCCATAGCGCATCAGGAGCGCCTTCTCTTCTCGCGCAAAAAGTCGAGTGTTCAGTGATTAATGCAGGGGACGGTATGCACGCCCATCCCACTCAGGCATTATTAGACGCTCTCACCTTAAGACAAGCTTTTCCAGAAGGGTTAGACGGCCTAAGAATTGCCATATGCGGCGACATCCTTCACTCCCGCGTGGCGCGTTCAGATGTGGCTCTGTTCAACATGCTCGGGGCAGAAGTTCGATTGGTCGGCCCGCCTACCCTCGTTCCGCTGGATGCGGATATGTGGGGCGCAGAAGTTTTTCACGATATGGAGACTGGGTTGCAAGGGTGCGATATCGTCATGATGCTCCGCCTCCAACTTGAACGAATGAGCGGGGCGTTTGTCCCGTCCAAGCGAGAATATTTCCATTATTACGGATTGGATCGCAAAAAACTCGGTTTTGCAAAACCCAACGCTTTTGTCATGCATCCAGGCCCCATGAACCGCGGAGTCGAAATTAGCTCTGAAATCGCAGATGACCCGGATGTCAGCCTTATCACCCGACAGGTCGAAACGGGAGTTGCCATGCGAATGGCCATTCTGCACGCTTTGGCAGAGGCTCAGCCGACAAACGGGGAGCAACGGTCATGAGCGCTCTTTCAATTGTTAATGCACGCCTCATAGATCCCGCCTCTGGCCGAGATGAAGAAGGCGGTTTGGTTTGTGAAGACGGAAAAATCCTCGAAATAGGCGATATTTTTCCGCGCGGAGATATAGTCGATGCGCGCGGGCTTATTTTGGCACCCGGCTTGATTGATATGCGGGTGCGCACCGGAGAACCCGGACTGGAAAACCGCGAAACATTGGAAACAGCGTCTCGCGCAGCCGTGGCAGGCGGCGTCACATCAGTTGTTTTAATGCCCGAAACGGATCCGGTGATAGATGATATTTCCCTCGTGGATTACCTTATTCGCAAAGGCTCAGACCTACCCGTTGATATTCACATCGCCGGAGCACTAACAAAAAAACTCGACGGTAAGAGCCTGACAGAAATTGGCCTCATGAAAGAAGCCGGCGCCGTTATATTCTCCAATGGATCTCAGCCCATACGGGACGCACAGACCATGCGGCGCTTGATGTCTTATGCGGCCAACTTCAACGCTCTGATTGCTAATCGCGCTGTTGAACCGACGCTTTCAGAGGGAACCGTCGCGCATGAAAGCAATCTGTCCTCGCGGCTTGGTTTGAACGCCGCTCCGTCTATATCAGAACGCATCATGGCGGAGCGGGATATTGCTCTTGCTGAGCTGACTGGCGGAAGGATACTGATTGACCTTATTTCGTCCAAAGCGGCTTTAGAAGCCGTCAAAACAGCCAAAGCCAAAGATTTGGACGTCTACTCCTCTATTTCCATCAATCACCTTTGTCTGAACGAAGTTGACATCGGCGATTATCGGAGCTTTGCAAAGCTTGACCCGCCTCTACGCGAAGAAAGTGATAGGCTGGCCTTGCTAGAAGGCGTCAACCAAGGAGAGATAGATGTCATTGTCTCAGATCATGACCCTCGCCCAGCTGGGGAGAAACGACTTCCCTATTCCGAAGCGGCGTCTGGGGCTGTCGGGCTTGAATTGCTATTAGCTGCCGGACTGTCCCAAGTGGCAGAAGGCCATATGGATTTGATGGCATTCTTGGCGGCTGTCACCTGCAACCCAGCGGATTTACTTGGTCTCGACACGGGCCGTTTGAATTCGGGCGCTCCGGCAAATTTTGTTTTGATAGACCCTAATAAACCTTGGGTGTGTGCAAGTAATAATCTGAAAAGCCGATCAAAGAACACGCCTTTCGACGGACGACGGTTAACCGGCAGAGCTGTAAAAACCTTCTATCAAGGCCGCGAAGTTTTTAGCTTATAGCGCAACTTTATTGCGAAGTGCTTGATGACTTGGTGACTCCGGCCTTCTCTAGTTCTTTCGGCATTTGACCCGTCAGAAAGCAGAAGAACATTTTAAAATCACTTATAAATGACCACAATGGATAGGTAAAAGTGGCGGGTCTATTCTTCTCAACGGCGGCATGGCTCATCCAAGCAAAGAAATATCCGGCCACAAGCATAAGCGGTAACATCCACCACCGGCCTGTAAAAACAGCGAAAACTAAAATACCGATGCCCATAGCGGTTCCGACATAATGCCAGCCACGGGTGGCGGGTTTTGAATGTTCGCGAAGGTAGAAAGGCCAAAATTCCGAATAAGTCTTAATGGATTTCATGTGCATCCCTTCTGTTCAAGCCTAGTTTTACTTAGCATAAATCCCATCATTTCACCAGTTATCCGAGCTGAAGTGAATCAAGACTAAACTTTCTTGAGTTTTTTAACAAAATTTTTACCTTGGTCGTTAATAAAGAGGATGTCTCCCACGAGACAACCCAATTTTCACCTAATACCTTCTGGAGCCTTTGTGCTCCTTTTTTTTTGCCTAAGGCAAATCAAAAATGAAATATCAGTCTATGTGATATTTCTCGCATTTTATTAAAAATCAGACTTGTCTGTTACCCATATATACTGTTACAGAGCGCGCCTACCGAGACTGGTGATCCGCAATAGCTCAGTTGGTAGAGCAGCTGACTGTTAATCAGCTTGTCGCAGGTTCGAGTCCTGCTTGCGGAGCCATCCTTTCCCTCGTGGAAAACACCTAACTCATTGAAATCGCAACATATTATAATTTGGATTAGGTCCACTTTTGCGTGAAACTGTGTTATTGTGCCCCAAAACGTGCCCCTAATCGTGCCCCAAAAGGAGCAATGATATGGCGAACTATGAGAATCGGTACTTGTACCAAAGAGGTAAGGCCTGGAACTATAAACGAAGAGTTCCCAGTAAGTATAAACACGTGGACGCACGCTCAAAAGTCAGAGCTTCCCTTGAGACTAAATCATTAGATATTGCTAGAATTCGGCGCGACGCAATGGAACGCGCCGATGAGGCTTATTGGGCGGCTCTTGCCAATGATGCTTCAGCAAACCAAGGGGTCACGGAAGCCACCCAGCGTGTGCAATCTCTTCATTATCAAGCCGCCAAAGCGAAAGCTCTGACATACGGGTTCATCTATAAAACGGCCCAAGAAATTTATGATGATCGCAATATAGACGATGCCAAAGGCCGTGTTATGGCACTTGCCGAACAGTTCGACATTCCTAAAGAAAAACCTCCCACACTTGAAACCAAAGCCCTGCTTGGAGGGATTGAAAAACCCAAGCGCGAGGACCGCACAGTATCCCAGTGCTTTACCTTTTACGTCAACGAAATTGAGTTCGACGCCCAATTAAAGAAATCGCCCGCACAACGGAAGTCTTGGGAAAATTCAAAACGAACATCTGTCGATTATTTCATCAAAGTCATTGGCGATATTGGAATGACAGAAATCACGCGTGACCACGCCATCACCTTTAGAAACTGGTGGGCCGACAGAATCAAAAATGGGGACGAAAACGGCAAACGTCCCACGCCCTACACGGCTAACCGGCGAATCGGAAACATGCGCACCTTATATTCGCAATACTTTGCCTTTATCGGCGAAGAAGACCGCGCCAACCCTTTCCGAAAACTGTCATTCAAAGACAATGACAAAAACAAAAGAAAACGCCCGCCATTCAGCATAAATTGGATGCGAAACAAGATCCTCAGACCTGGAGCTTTAGAGGGCTTGAACACAGAGGCTCGTAGTATTTTTCTGGCCATTATAGAAACCGGAGCTAGGCCAAGTGAGATATGCAATCTGCTACCTGAGAATATTCACCTCAATCATGACATCCCTTATGTTGAGATCAGAGAGCGGTCTAATCGAGAAGTAAAGGCCTCCGCTTCAAACAGAGATATTCCGCTGCTCGGCGTATCGTTGGAAGCCATGAAAAGTCATCCGGAGGGATTTCCTCGATATTTTGATAAAGATACACACCTATCCAATACGCTGATGAAGTTTTTTCAAGACAACAGTCTTTTGGAAAGCGAGAAACACACAATCTACTCTGTGCGCCATTCATTTGAGGACCGTATGCTAGAAGCTGGTATTGATCACGATCTGCGCTGCACGCTTATGGGACACAAGTTGAAACGCCCGCTGTATGGATCGGGAGGTTCGCTATTTTATAAGCGAGATGAGCTTTCTAAAATTGTCCATCCTTATGAGGACAAGCTATTTAGTTAGGGTATTATGTCTAATGCACATCATTAAGGGTGCGAGACTTTTGAAATGATGGAATGTGGCTGAGCGTTTTATTCAGTCTTTTTCGGCGTGATCTAAGTCTTTCAAGCTCTTCTTCAAACAGTTTATAGACAGGCCAGTAGTCTTCGCCGTGGTGGTTAATGACGCAGGCAACGACTGCTAGGCAGTCTTCTAATTCTCGTTCTTTGGTTGGCAAGTTAGACATTGAAGAACCGGTGCGCACTCTGGGGATGCGCACCTGCTTCCTAGCTTAAATTATGAACTGGATTTCGGGCGAGACCAAACGAGGTCTGCGCCGTCTTCTCGGTGGAACAGCGCCGCGTTGATCGGCTTTGTCATTTCGGGCCCATCGAGCTTCACGCTGATATATTCCAGCGGCTCAGCGTCATCCTGCGGTTCTGTGACATCGTTCCATGCAACGCCGAGATCACAGCGGCCGGATTTCACAAAGTAGTCTGGACTGTTTTCCGTCTTCTTCTTTTCATTCGCCACAAAGCGAACCTTCTTGTTTGTCATAAGTGTTGCGATCGTGCCCTCAAAGCCCGTCGCCGTCGGTTTGAATGTTCCAATAGTAGCCATAGCGTTTTTCTCCTGTGCTTGACGTGGTGGAATTTAGGCCAGCTCTCGCTTGGCCTTTTTGAAGCCCGCATCACCGGCAAGAAAGCTTGCGAGCATTGACGGGATGAGCGCTGAAATATCGGCCTTTTCGCCATAAGCCTTTTCATAGACTTTGGCATAGGCTTCCAAATCAGCTTCCAAGTCCGGCATCACAGAGATTGTGTGCTTGGTTGGCTTGGTATCGGGAAGTTTTTGTAATTTGATCTGTGGTTGGCTCATGGTCTTGCTCCGTAAGGTTTGAGGATAAGGTCACGCGAGACAATGACGTTAAATCGCCACCCTTGCCGCACACGCAGGGTCGGTTGAACATTGAGGTTACGGTCAATGATCCGCTGCCCCGCGATATTGGCTGTATCTTGCCCTGCGTTTTGCAAGGCGCGCGTTAGGCGGTCGCCATCATCACTGGCAAGCTCTGACCCAATAGATAGCAAAGAGGACAAAGCCGCCCCTTTGATAAACTGCCATGTGTGCTTATCGACCTTGTCTTTCAGGCCCGCAAAACCCTGGCTGTCTGAGCCCGGCAGATTATCCAGCTGAATGCTATCGCCGTTCGGCAAGATAAGCCGCGTCCAAACGACAAGCGCACGGCTCTGTCCAAAGGCGATGACACTATCATAGCGCCCCATCAGCCGTGAGCCCTGCGGGATAAGCAGATGCTGCCCTGTCACCGTATCATAGACGTTCTCAGTCACTTGGCCTATGACTTGGCCCGGCAAGTCTGAATTTAGTCCTGTGACCAGTGATGCCGGAATGATGTTACCCGCCATGACCTGATAGGGTGAGCGCGGCGATACGAGGCCGTGGGAGTTGTAGATGTCGTCTGCATCACGGTCTAAGAAAGCCTGCTTGTCAATTTGACCGTTTGGGTCACTCTGGCTACCGCTCAAATTAAAACCTGATGGCGGCGCAGGATAATCAGGCATTTGCGGAACGGGAAACCCAAGACTTTGGCTCAGTTGATCGACGGGGCCTGCGCCTGCATATTGCTGAACCTGATCGCCTTGAGCTTTACGTCCCACGTTAAAGAATAAGCTCTGGGTCTTCGGCGGTTGTACGGGACGATTATAGACAGGCGCGGCAGGCTGATATGATGACTGCGGCGGCGCGCTATATGACGCGCGCTTTTGGGGGCGCGGCTTTAATGCCGCCTCGGCTATGGGAGGTTTCGGAATAGCTTGGCTTTTCGATAGATAAGCCTCACCAAGATCACCCGGCAAAGGCGGCCCTAATGTGGGCTTCATCTCTTCATAAGTCTTTGGAAGCAATTCGAGTCCCGCGGCCATGGGCTTATGTGTGACGTTGTAGAGCTCTTCCGCTTTCTCATCATGCACTGGCGATTGAAGCGCCATTGCTAAAGCTCCGAACATCACGGCGCCTAAGACTGCTGCTCCGCCCAATAGCGCCTTGCGGCTAAAGCGGCGCACAGCGCGAGGCCGTGCCCGAATGGTTAAGTTTGGAGGCGTATCACTCATGATGCGCGCTCAATACGAACGACGGTTTGCTTCTTTTCGCCGAGGCGCAATTCAGCGGCGTCGAATAAGCGGTCAACAACGTAATAACCGTCTCTGACGCGATAATTGACGAGCTTGCTTATGCTGCCTTTACCGTCCGTGACGAATAAGGGCGGCGCTTCGGATACGGCCAACCCTACCGGAAACTCAATGAAGACCTTTGAGCCATCATCAAAGACGCGTGTTGGCCGCCAATGAGGGTTGTCACCCTTGATGACATAATCAAAGCGCAGCTCATCGGGGCTTAGCTTGGCATCCACCCTCTCATTACTCGCCCTGGTAACGCGGGTGGTTTCAGGCGTGCTTGTGCGAATGTTTCTGATAGCGTCATGCGGATAACGCCAAGAAACCGCTGCCATATAGGTGTCGGTAAATGACTTCAGATCCAGATAATAGGTGCGCCGCGTCGATGTGATAATGGCATTGGTCGAGAGATTGGCCGCCATGGGCTTGACCAAAATATGAACCTGCTCATTCACGCCTGAGCCTGAAACCGTATCGCCAACAGTCCAGCGTTCGGTGTCGCCTGCGGAGACAGTGATAAGCCCTTCGCCCTTTTCCAAAGCGATGTCTGTAATCTGTGTCGGCGATGTATAGACCTGATAAAGCGATCCCGGTGTGTAAGGGTAAAGCTGTATGGCATTAAGGTAATTGTCAGTTGTTGGCTTCACTATGGCCGCGTCATTGGCATAGCTAACGGCCTGAAACCCTGACAGTGATGGCCCGCTATCAAAGAGCTCCACATCAAGCGGCATCGGTTTCAATTGGCCGTCCATAATCAAGGTCGACATTGCAAGGTCTGTGTAACCTTCAGTCTCAGCCAAAACGTCATATGTTTCCGTTGGTTCAGGTAGATAAAGCGCCTTGGACATCTCATCCGGCGTGGTCACGCTACCTGATTTGAGGTCGCCCCAAGCCCCTTTAAGACTTGCGCAGCCTGATAGGCTGATAGCGCCAACCAAAATTGATGCGGTCATCATTTGGCGCGGTATGTTTGATGGCTGTCTCATTGGGAGCCTCCTGTTGCGTTGAGGTCTTTTGACCAGTGAAGTCCGTGGACATAGAGACCGAGCGGATTGCGGTGCAGCGTCTCTGCGTCCGTTGGAGCTTTCGTAATAATTGAAAGACTCGCCGTATAAGTTTGGACACTGAGCTGCGCGCCATTACGGAAAGACTTTTCACGCCAGCGCACTTCAAAACTGTCCTCTGAGGAACGCACGATGCTTGTTACATCCACTGTGACGCTGCGCTGCCCAATGTCCGCGAAAGGGTCATTCTCATTGGCATAGCTATTCAGCGTAAGTGCGGCTTGATCCGTGGCGTAATTATAGGCGTTCAGCCAATTATCGCGCAGAACAACGGGATCAATTGAGACGGACCGGACATTGGTTATGAAACGTGCCAGTTGATGCGCAATCTGGGCATCCGAAGGTTTGAAATTTGTTTGCGCAGGGCCAGACGTTTTCACCGCGCCCGTCTCATCAACCTCCACAACCCAAGGCACAATACTGGCTTGCGCGCTTTGATATATCAGGCCGCTCGTGGACAGCGCCGCTAATCCCATTGCGCCGCAAAAAGCGAGGCACCATCTATTGCTACGCGCATTGGCGCGGCCTAATCGTCGATCTTCCTTTTGTCCCGCACGTTGATAAGGCGTTTCGGGGATCGGTGTTTTTCCAAATCTCGATTGGCTACGTTTCCATTTCATCGTCTTGTCCTCCTATTCGGATCTATGCGTCGAGGTTCAGGGATGGACCGCTTCCACTGCCGCCGCCATCTCCGCCGCGAAGCGCATTGGTAGCCGTGCGCGTGGCGTGGCGCGTTTGTTGTTGGCGATGAACTTTTTTGGCCCAATTGGGCCCTTTGCCCGTTTCGCCGGATGCGGCTCCGCCGCCATCTTTGCGCGGCGCTTTCATGCCTTTGGATAATGCGGCCATCCCGCCGCGCATCCCATTGCCGTGCGCCGTAGAAACTGCACCGCCTGCCGCCAGCACTTTACGCCCTCCGGCTTTGGCAACGGACATAACGCCGGCCTGGGCCACAGCGCCAACGCCCGCAGCCGCGCCTTTAATGCCGCCGCCTTGCGAGATACTGCCCATCGTAAAGGCAAGCCGCGTACCGCCCGCCATAGATGCGCCCGCTTTCACAGATGCGGCTGCGCCTTTGCCGAGACCTTTAATACCTGCACCAGCTACGGCTCCGCCGGCCAATGCGCCCGCGCCAAGGGCGGCCATCGTTCCCACGGCCGCGCCTGCACCTAATTGCGGCGCGCCCGAGACCAGCCCAGTTGCAATGCCCGGCCCGAAAATACCAAGAGCCAATAGAGCCATTGAACCCAGCATGATGGAGGCCGCGTCTTTTAGCGTAATAGGCACAATCATATCAGGGTCGCTCGCAGGCGGCGCAAAAGCTGACGTGATGTCGCCAAAGATTGTCGAGCCGATGCCTATGATAATCGCAAGCACCATGAGTTTAATGCCGCTCGCTACGACATTCCCAAGAACTTTTTCCGCCAAAAAAGATGTCTTATTCCAAAGCGCAAACGGTATCAGAATGAATCCTGCAAGCGTTGTCAACTTGAACTCAAGAATGGTCACAAAGAGCTGTATCGCGATAAAGAAGAACGCGAACATGGTAATGATCCACGCTAAAAACAGCACGACAATCAAGACGATGTTGTGAAAGAACTTCACAGGCCCTGTAAGTTCGCCGATTTGCGTCAAAATCGGGTGAGCAGCTTGAAAACCCGTATTGGCTATAAAGCCAGGCCGCAGCAAATCGTCAGCCGTCATTGTCGTAGCTGTCGCTTTTAAACCAAGTCCGCCAAAGCTGTTGAAAACGATATTCGCAAGGCCGGAGAAATTTGTGATGATCAGCGCAAAGACGCCGACATACATGACTTTTTTGAGAAACTTCCCAATGATTGAATTATCAGACCCCATAGCCCAGTAGAGGCCTGCCAAGGTAATATCAATTCCTATCAATATAGCCGTGAGATATTGAACCTCACCGCCGAGGAGCCCAAAGCCGCTATCAATATAGCTTGTGAAGGTGACGACAAATTCGTCAATCACGCCGAGACTTGTTGGATCAGCCATTACTGTGTGCCTCCGCTATAGGCGTCACTTGCATTGCCCATGAAAAGCCGTCTGCGGGCACGGGCCTCTTTTTCGAGCGCTAACTGGCGGGTCGCTTCCAGACTACTTGCGCGGGCTTGCGTAATTTTCATCTGCTGCGCTTGCATGGACTGCTTAACAAGCAAGCCCATGAGCTGATTAGTCGATTGGGTAGCTTGCAACTCGCCAACTGCGCCGTGACTGCTATTCATAAGCTGGCCGAGCAAGGCCTGATCTTGCTGAAGGCTTTCCACCATTTTTGACTGCATGAGCATGGCTTCATTTTGAGCGCTCTCTGACATCTGAAATTGCGCTTCCGCCTGAACCATAAGCTCATCTTGCGACAGGCCATCATAACTCTCAGGAAAGTTCTGCCAGATGAGCTCGCGTGTCCGGGTTACATCATAGGCGACATTCTCCGCTTGCCTGTTCAGGTAAGCAATTTCATTCAAGATGCGGTTCAAATCAGTGGCGGAATTAATATCCAGTCTGGATAAATGTTTGGCCTGATTGATGAGCATATTCGCTTCATTGCGAAGCTGCTGCGCTTGACGAATAAGTTGATTGTAATTGTGTACAGCAGTTTGAAAATTTTGAGTGTAATTTGATGGATCATAAACGATACCACCGAAGAATTGGGCATGACTTGCAGGCGCATGGGAAAAACCCATTGCCGCAATTAAAGCCAGTGTGATTATTCCGCGACGTCTAGCCATGGGACATACTCCTCTTCATGAAATTGTTCGCTCATCAAATCAGCGGCCCACTCCAGTCCTTTGAAATGCAGCCAGTGGGCCGCGAAATCGTCGTGTCCGCCAAGTTCGAGAACACGGTCAATTTGGGTTTGGTCTTTCTCTGAACCCGCCGCGCAAAAGGCGAGTGCAACGGTCCCGAGCTGCAAATCAAACAGGCGATTGCCGCCGTGACTTTGAAAATAGTAATCCCGCTTGGGCGTGGCGGACGCTATGATTTGAACTTGCCGCTTGTTTAGGCCGAAGCGGTCGTAAGCTTCTTTTTGCTGTGGCTCCATTGCGCGGTTATTGGGAAGAAAAATCCGAGACAGGCAGCTTTCAATAATCGCAGGCGCGATTGGGCTATTTGCGATATCCGATAATGACTGCGTTGCGAAGATAACAGAGACATTTTTCTTGCGAAGAACTTTAAGCCATTCTCGTATGCGGTCTGCAAACATGGGGTCATCAAGAAAGACCCAGGCTTCATCCAGTATCAGGAATGTGGGCTTACCATCAAAACGCGCTTCAAGCTTATGAAACAGATAAGTCAGCACAGGCGCAACAAGCGCTTTTGAGTACATTAATTCTTCCATCTCAAACGCCTGCACGGCGTTATCACGCAGCGTATCTTCATTGCCGTCAAGAATATGGCCGTAAGCGCCTTCAAGGGTGAAAGGCTTTAAGGCCAAACGTAAATCGCTATCCTGGATTAGAGCTGACAGGCCTGTGAGCGTGCGTTGATCCTCGGGCGCACTGGCAAGGCTTTGCAAAGCAGACCAGACAGTGCTTTCAACTTCCGCCGTGACATTTACGCCCTTAGACACTAGCAATCCTGAAATCCATTCTGAGGCCCATGCCATTTCATTCGGCTCATCAATTCTGCGTAAGGGCTGGAATACCAAAGCTGAGTCTGTCTCACCCAGCGCGTAGAAGTCACCTCCCAAAGCCTCAATCATCGCGCGTGATGAGGCGCCTTTATCGAAGGTAAAAACTTGCGCATTAGAATAGCGCTTGAACTGCATGGACAACAGATTGAGCAGCACGGATTTACCTGCGCCTGTTGGGCCGACAACCAGCGTGTGGCCTACATCGCCTTGATGGGTAACCAATCGAAACGGCGTATGATCTTCTGTTGTCGCATATAATAGCGGCGCCCCGCCCAGGTGCGCGTTACCTTCCGGCCCCGCCCAAACCGCCGAGAGCGGCATCATATGCGCGAGGTTTAATGTGGACACCAACGGAACGCGCACATTTGCATATGGATTGCCGGGATGAGTCCCAAGCCAAGCGTCAACGGCATTGACCTTCTCATGTATGGTGACAAAGCCGCGTCCATTGATAATGCGCTCAACCGCTCTGATGCGCGCTTCAGCTACTGTCGCGTCCTCATCCATCACGCATATGGCCGTTGTCATATAACCGTAGGACACATAGTCCCCGCCGAGGTCTTGCAAGGCGGCATCTGCATCAATCGCTTTATTGTCGGCATCGCTATCCACGAGCGGCGTCGTCTCATTCATCAGCGCTTCTTTGAGCAGCGCGACCACTGACTTACGTTTGGCAAACCATTGCCGCCGCGTCTTAGTGATGACCTTAGAGGCTTCTGCCTTGGAGAGCGGCAAGAAGCGCGTCATCCACCGATATGAAAAACCCAGTGTGTTTAGCTCGTCCAATATGCCCGGCGTCGTCTCGCTCGGAAACCCGAGGATTGTTACCGTATGAATGGAATGTTCGCCAAGGCGCGGGACAAGCCCGCCCACCAAATCAGCACCACCAATGAAGCTATCAATATAGGCAGGTGTTTCGGGCGTTTTGATAGGGTGACGTTTGGGGGATACCGTTGAGTGCAAATATGTCAGGGCAGCATCATCATCCAGCCACTCCGCCATCGGGAATTGGCTTTGCAGGAGATCCAAACATCTATCGCATTCCGACATGAAACTTTGAAGATGGTCTTGAACCGATACGCCTTTATCGTCAGTTGGTGTTTCTATAATCCAGCTTTCAGCCTTACTGGATCTGTCCGCAGGCGGAATAAACTGAAAGGTCAAGTAATAGACGCTCTCAAACAGGTCTCGCTGACCCGCCTCTTCTTCAAACTCACCTCTACGTTCCTGTTCGACTATCCAAGCTGCGGGGTCAGTAAAGTCAGACAGTGGATACTCACGGGCCGGAATACGCGCCGCTTCAAAATAAAGCGCCCAGCCAGACCCGAAACGGCGAAGCGCATTATTAAGGCGTGCGCAGGTCGCCACTAATTCTTCTTCTGTCGAGCTTTCAAGGTCAGGGCCGCGAAACTCCGCTGTGCGCTGAAAGCTCCCGTCCTTATTGAGCACCGTGCCGGGCGCAATGAGCGCTGTCCAAGGCAGATAGTCTGATAAGCAATCTGGCCGTTTTTGATATTCACTTAGATTCATCATGCCAAATACCCCTTATGTTTGATGTGACGGACCAGAACTTCCATGAACTGAGGGTCACGCGAGGCGAAAAAGACGCAAAGGGTATGGGCGCAGACATAGTAGATGATGCCGAGTAGCCAGAGCTGGAGACCCAGCCCTAAGGCGGCTGCAAGCGTGCCATTCAGGATGGCCGCCGTTCTCGGAACACCGCCTAAAAGGATGGGTTCGGTCAAAGAACGGCGCACCGGAATGGTGAAACCTTCGGGAAGCTGATATGCGGCCGTGTCCGTCATTAAATGACAGCCCCGCCCGTAAAGCTGAAGAATGACGGAAAGAAGCTTGTCGCGGTAAAGGCAATCGACAGACCAAAGACAATCTTGATAAGATTGCGCATACCGCCGCCTGCATCACCAAAGGCAAGGCCAATGCCCGTCATGATAATTGCAATTGTGCCGAAAATTTTCGCTACAGGGCCCTCAATGGATTGCAAGATGCTCGTGAGCGGGCCTTCCCACGGCATGGCTGATCCTGCTGCGTAGGCCGTTTGCGGCATCAATATCATAATCAGAACAACAATAGCTGCGCCGTAGAAAAGCCGTTGGTTTATGGTTCCGTGTGTTAGGGGTCCGTACATGAGTTACCTCCTTCAAAAGTCAGTTTAGGGATGGAAGACGAGGCTGTGAGCGGTTCGAGCTGATAGCCCTTGTCCGTCAGATCAATGAGGCGCGCGATGGTTTGCACACGGCGTTTTGAGCCTCGCCCGGAAATGAAGACAATCACGTCGATGGCCTCCGCAATCAGAGCCCGCGGAACAATCGCCACGCCCTCTAAAATCAGTTGTTCAATGCGGCCCAGCGCCGCTTTCGCTGAATTTGCATGGACGGTCGCGATACCGCCGGGATGCCCCGTCGTCCAAGCCTTAAGCATGTCAAGCGCTTCAGGCCCGCGCACTTCGCCGACGATGATCCGGTCAGGCCGAAGGCGCAGAGTCGAGCGCACCAAGTCTGCGAGGGTGACATTCAAGCCGTGCGTACGAAGGGCTACCGTGTCCTTGGCCTTACATTGAAGCTCGCGCGTATCTTCAAGGATAAGAACGCGGTCCCCCGTGTCGGATATTTCAGACAGTAAGGCATTGGCGAGCGTGGTTTTACCGCTTGATGTGCCGCCAACGATTAAAATGTTTTGGCGAGACGTGACCGCGTATTTCAAGGCTTCTGATTGGTCATATGTAAGACTGCCCGCCTGCACGTAATCATCCAGGGTGAAAACTGCGACTGCGCCCTTGCGAATAGAGAAACATGGCGCTGAAACGACAGGCGGCAAAACACCTTCAAAGCGTTCTCCATTACCTGGAAGCTCCGCGCTGATAATAGGCGCTTTCGTTGTCACGTCTTGATTGATGTGACTGGCCACAAGGCGCACCACGCGCTCGCCCTCATCAGGCGTCAACACACTGTCCGTATCAAAACGGCCGATACCTAATTTATCAAGCCATAAACGCCCATCAGGGTTGAGCATGATTTCGACAACTTTGGGGTCATCAAGCGCGCTCGTAATAACCGGGCCCAGCGCCGTGCGCAGCATAGCAAGTGTGCGATCTGAGGTGGCGGTTGTTTGAAAGCTAGACATTTGCAGTCTCCTTCGTCTTGGGCCTAGCCGCTTTCTTCTTTTGTAATTTTTCGAGAAGCTGGATTTCATCAAGGCGAAAGAAGTCTTGGTCGGAGACAAGGACATCAGACAGAGCTTGTTTGAACGTCTTGCCGCCCGCGCGCATTTTAACGCCAAGTTGATCGATAAATTGGTTCATTAGACCAACGCCACGCGCGGCACGGGCGTCAGTATCCGCCGCCGAGATTTGCGGGGCCATTGTAAAGTAAAAGTGCAGGAAGAGCGCAAAGGTCTCGGAATGCAGATTGAGATCACGCGAATGGCGATGATTATGGCGGATCATCATATCCAGTTTTTCGAGGATACGGGCGTCTCGCGCATCGTCATGCTCAAATGTGAAACAAGCTGACAGAGCATCATTTATGACGCGCGATTTTGTTTTCCCCATTGCGCGGGCCCGAACGTCCAAAAGCGCGGCATTTTCCGGTGTGATACGTGCACGAACGCGAGCTGTGAGATCATTGCTCATGGTTACATTCCCAAATCTATGTCTGTGCTGCGGGTCAGGTCATGTGCGCGGGCAAGCGTGGCTGTGTCTCTGACAAATTCACCAAGTTTAATTGCGGGTGTGAGTTCATCGCCCTCTGCAACATCGAGAGTCTTCTCTTTGGTCTTGGCTTGAGATGTGGAAGGCTCAGGAGCGCTAAGCTCGGGGCTGCGTTCTTTGCCGCCCTCGTCCTCATCGTAGTCAGCGTCAGTCTTCGAGTTTAACGCTGATGCGATTTTGTTCTGCTCTGACTTTTCAATTTCTGTGTAGAGACGGTCATCCACAGGCCGTGTCTCAACACCCCAGACGCAAGGCGTAGTCGGGGAAAGTCCGCCGTATCCGTCGGGGGATATTTGGGGAGGGCTGGAGACACGGCCCGTGAAATTCTTATCCGCATAGTAGCGAACTTTATCGGCTTTGATCGGCGAGAAACCTGAAAGAAGAATAAGTTCCTGATTGGATGGCAGCTGCATGATCTCGCCGGGCGTAATGAGTTGGCGCGCTGTTTCTTGGCGAGAGACCATAACGTGGGAGAGCCAAGGCGCGAGACGATGACCCGCATAGTTCCGCATGGCCCGCATTTCCGTTGTGCTGCCAATCGCGTCCGATAGGCGTTTGGCCGTGCGCTCATCATTGGTCGCAAAGGCCACTCTCACATGGCAGTTATCGAGGATTGAATTGTTCGGACCGTAGGCTTTCTCAATCTGGTTAAGGGATTGGGAAATCAGGAAGGCGCGCAAACCATAGCCTGCCATGAAAGCGAGTGAGCTTTCAAAGAAATCTAAGCGTCCTAAAGCCGGAAACTCGTCCAGCATAAGTAACAATTGACGTGTCGGTTTACTCTCGCCTGAAACAACAAGCTCTTCTGTCAAGCGGCGGCCAATCTGATTTAGGATAAGGCGAACCAGCGGCTTCGTGCGCGAAATGTCTGACGGCGGAATGACCAGATAAAGAGAGACGGGCTTATCTGCGCTTATCAAATCGGCAATGCGCCAATCACATTTTGATGTCACCTCAGCGACCGTGGGATCTCGGTATAATCCGAGAAAGCTCATAGCCGTTGATAATACACCTGAGCGCTCATTTTCAGATTTATTAAGGAGTTCACGCGCTGCTTGTGCGACCACCGGATGGACTTGTGCCCCTGTCCGGTCACCGAGATGATTGGTTTTCATCATGACACCAAGCGTCTTTTCAAAACTACGTTTTGGGTCAGAGAGGAATGAGGCTACGCGAGCCAGCGTCTTTTCGCGCTCTGCGTAGAGAATATGAAGGATAGCGCCGACTAAAAGACTATGAGCAGTCTTTTCCCAATGGTTGCGACGCTCAAGCATCCCTTCAGGGTCAACAAGGATATCGGCAATGTTCTGAACGTCCCGGACTTCATTGACGCCTTTGCGCACTTCTAAGAGAGGGTTATATTTGGCGCTCGCGGCATTAGTTGGGTCAAACAATAGGCAATGGGAGAATGTCGCTCTCCAGCCGGAGGTGAGCTGCCAATTTTCACCTTTAATGTCATGGATAACCGCGCTGTCAGTCCAGGAGAGCAGGGTCGGGATAACAAGGCCCACGCCTTTGCCAGACCGCGTCGGCGCAATCGCCATGACATGCTCAGGGCCGTGATGGCGAATATAATCAGTCTTTGTGCGCCCAAGGAAAACGCCATGGTCATCTAGAAGACCAACTTGCTTCATTTGCTTTGATGTCGCCCAGCGCGATGAGCCGAATGTGTTTAGGGCTTTTGCAGAGCGGCCGCGGAGTACAGAACCTATGACCGCGAAGATAATTCCGAGAAGACCGCCACCTGCTGAAATCTGGCCACCTCTTGAAAAAATATGAGGCGCATAGGCGTCAAATTGGTACCACCATTTGAAGAGGCTCCACGGCGCGTAAATTTTGTGATTGCCAAGCTTTGCGAATCCCGTTCCCAAATAAGCATCATAGTCAAACTGAAGCGCGACCCACTGCGTAGCATACCATGTCGATAAAATGATCGTCGCAAAAACGACGCATATTTGTCCGATCAAGATATTTTGTGGCGACATGACCTAAGTCCTTCAATTGCGGTGGACTAAGGCTGTCAGAAAAATGGATTTTTGGTCTAGTTCCTAAATAGTGAATTCGCGTGAACAATTATGACTTTCTATGAAGTTCTATGACTTTCTGTGAAAACGGTTGTTTTTTGAGACTTATTTAAAACGAGCCATAAATTCTGTTTGTTTTGGGTTATCCCCATAGAAATTAGGAATATAATCCGTTTTTACTTGACTAATGTTCCGCTTTCGTTCTTTTTCGGTCGTCCGCGCTTACCACGGACGAAACATGCGAAAACCCGAAACCATAGAAAGACTTTACCTCGACTTTGATGGCTTCTTTGCATCTGTTGAACAGCAAGCCAGACCGGGCCTGCGCGGCAAACCAGTTGGCATTGTTCCCTTTGACGGCACTGTGCATACAGTTGTCATCGCCTGCTCAAAGGAAGCTAAGGCGCGCGGCGTTAAAAATGTCATGAAACTATCAGACGCTAAGAAAGTCTGTCCTGAACTAGTTTTGCAATGCCAAAGTCCTGATTTATATCGGCGCGCCCATAATGCCCTCCTTGCCGAGATCAATAGCGTCATCCCTGTGGAGGCCGTTAAATCGATAGATGAGCTCTGCTGTAAACTTGATCCGAAAGACATTGCTGACCCGATAGGCCTATCCAAAAAACTCAAAGCGGTCATCGCGGAAGGCGTTGGCCCGTTCATAACATGCTCAATCGGATTTGGTGCAAACCGTCACTTGGCTAAGATTGCTTGTAAGATGGACAAGCCCAACGGAACCACGATTTGGCATCCGCATATGATGCCGGGGCCGATGCTCGACTTACCGTTCGATGACATTCCGGGAATTGGCGGACGCATGGAGCAACGTCTCAACCATGCGGGCATTTACAATATGAAAGACTTGCTCGCGACCGAACCCAAACAAATGCGTAAGCTATGGCGCAGTGTTACGGGTGAACGGCTTTGGTATGCGTTACATGGTTATGACGTGATGGCGCAAAAGTCCGAACGCGGCATGTTTGGACATGGCCGTGTTTTGCCGCCAGAGCTACGTAATTTCAAAGATGCGCGAGACTGCACACGGTTGCTTTTAGTAAAGGCTGCTCGCCGTATGCGCCGCGAAGGTTTCTATGCCAGCTCGCTCTATATGTGGGTGAGCCTGCGTAACCGATCCATCAAAGAGAGAGGCTGGTCTTCGCATCACAAGCTACACATGGCCAATGATGACCAAGCCTGCCTAACGGCCCTTGATGCCTTATGGGCTAAAGCCAAAGCCAAAATTCCAAGCCATTATAAAATCGTGCGTGTTGGCGTCACGCTGGGAGATTTGACAAATGCCTCAACACGGCAACTTGATATGCTCATCAACGATGACCCACAGCGCCAGCGCTGGGAATGCGTTACAAATGCAATGGATAGTCTAAACACGCGTTACGGCAAATCACTTGTAACAATGGGGCCATGGAAACTGCCACCCGGAGGAAACCTTGGCGGCAAGATTAGCTTCACCCGCATACCTCGCGCAGAGGACTTCTGGTGAGCTGGAAAGATAAATTACAGATATTAGATTTTGAAGCAAGTGACCGGCTAGAAGCCCGTTGCGCAAGTTGCGGCTACACATGGTATGAGGAGCCAGTGGTCTATTTTCACAAGAGCCATGTTCGGCAGCTATACGTCGATGAGTTTGAAGCCCGTATGCGCTGTAAGCAGTGGAAGTGCTCAGGGAAAATAGTCATATCTCAAACGCACAAAGATGAAACAGAAGGCTTTCAAGGCGGGCTTGCTTAGGGATGTTTATCCCCATTGCGGACATTAGATGACCGGATTAGTTCGAGCGATTTCAAGCAGCAGCTACTTGCTCAACTGACTCCAACTTCAACAATTCTTTTGCCCACTTTTTAGCCTCCGATATATCAGCCCTGTAAGCATCAGCTGCCATAGACAGTGACTCAGGAGATGTTGCTTTTTCAAGAGCCTCATCATTCCAGTCATCCGATAACCTTTTAGCTATTGCAAAACACACTGTTTTTCCGACGCGAAACGCCATCGATTTTATTGCTGTTTCTTTCGCTATACGACGCCCTGTCTCCGGATCTTCGGCATGACGCAAATCTTTATCCAAATCATAGGCCATGCGTTCGATAATTGGATAATTCCCATTTACATAAATGGTCTGTGTTTCTTGATAGAAGCGGCCGGCACGACCCTTCATTTCTTTTTCAGCAATTGCATCAGGATCGTGTATAACTTCAATTGTCGGTGCTCGCTCCAATGCGCGAGATTGTTTTGATGGTTTAGCTCCATGAGGCGCTATGCGACGCTTGCGTGGATGAGCTCTACGACCTCTCGACCTATCATTCGGTATTGGATTTGTATCGTCATCACCCGAAAGCATGATCTCATTATCTAACTCGTTACGAATTTTCGACTTTGTATTTGTGTCCGTACCCTCGTCATCATTAACCGCCCTTTCAGCCGAGGACATATCTGCCTTTTTCAAGGTATTTGTCGGCACTCTATGTTCATCAAGCAGTTTTTGAAGAGCTGACTGTAAGTCATCATAATTGTCATTATTCTCGGGAGATTCTTGGCGAATAACTTCTTTGACCCATTCAGGCATGGTCTCTCTGACAATGGCCGTAAATTCGTCAGCTTTCATATCGGAACGATCATCCGTCCACGTTAGTCCATTCCTGTATTGGTTAGGAAGCGCCATACCCTCTGGCACTTCAATCTCTACAGTGAGAACTTTAGACCCAAAAGCGATGCCAAAGTTAGGCGCGGCGGAAGACCATCCTTTTTTTGTTTTAAGGTCGTAACGCTCGTTTTTGTATACCAACGCACAAAATGTTGTTGAAGCTGCAGGCGGATTAGCCCGAGAACTCATACTATGACCAGACGTTTCCGCTTTAGGGTCATGAATGAAATGAATTTTCACGCCAGATTCTTCGTGTTTTACCCATTCATCATTTGAGAGACTAGGAAGGACATCTGTTAAAGTTTTCAACTGGCGAAAGCGACCCGTTTCACCCTTACCGCCACCACTGGCCATAGCAACGTCGACTCTAACCACCACATCGGTTTCGAAACGTGAAAATCGTCTGAATATTTCAGACGGTATGTAGTTTCGATCAACTTTCTTACCCATGCCAAGAGGCTCAGATACGGTATCATGTTCTGGCGCTTCCCCGTAAAGAACGACCTCGGTCCAATCAAAAGATGTATCAACACCTTCATTTATTAGAATATCCGATACATCCAAAATTGTCTCGGATCGGTCTTCTCCTAAATCATACCCAAATCGAGCATAAGTTTCCAACTCATCATCATATCCAATTTCTACTTGCGAGACTGTACCTTCGCGACAGGAGCGATATCGTATGCCTTCCGGTGACATCGTTAGGCCAGAAACTTTCGCTCCAATACCGTAATTTCCATCAAGCCCCATTTCTTTACCAATCGAGGATGATAAATCCGTTGCCCTCTTTAGTTCGATATCTGACATGCCTGGGCCGGTGTTCCAAAACGCTAACTTGCGTACACCGTCAATTTCAACGGGATAGATTTTAATTAGTTTTTCGCCGAGAACAGCAGAAGAAGCGCTTTCTTCGGCGTTTTTGAAAAACTCACGTATGAGTGTATGAGTCGGAGCTTGTTGAATTAGCCTATTTATCAAAAAGCGATCATTCTGAATATTTAAAGGTTCTGAGCGCATCTTCACAACTCCTATAATTTAAATTTGTTTGAACCGTCATCAGATGACGCGCCAAATTTACGTTCGAGGTCAGTCGTCGCCTCTTTCAAGGCCTTGATAATTTTTCTTATATCATCCTTGCTATATTCATAAGCACGTTTGTTGGACAGGTTTCCAATCTTCCGAATTCCATCAAGAGCAAGCTGAGTTCGTCCTTCAGCCAGCTTGATAAACTTCTCTCTCTTTTCTGATTTATTTCCCATGACGAATCCAAAAGTTAACACAATATGAAATTCATATCGTTGCTGACGTGAATTTTGTCAAGTTTATGTAATGAATTTCTTTGCATATTTACAATATACGTCACAATTCTTATCGTAATTTCAGCGTTATTTTATTGTAAGCACCCAACTCTCTAGCGCTAAAAGTGAATGTTTCTAACTAGAGTCGGATGTAAACCATGGAAAAATAACGAAGAAGCAGCCTACATTTATCCGCCCGGAATTTACGTGACTCAAAAACGAACACAATTAGAGTGCACAAATCAAAGCAGATTATTGGAAATGAATATGGGTGCTCTAGAAACAATATACTTCAGCGTAACGACATCGGAAGCCTCCGAAGACTTACACTATTGGGCAACGCGGGACTCTTTCAACAAAACTACACGTCAGCGCATTATGGATGCGGATATTATTCTAATTCCATGGGATCGTAAGCGGGATGAAATAGGTGATAGCTTTCCGAGTGGAACGGAAGCTTTCTTTAAAGCCATTCAAGAAAGTCTGGGCCATGGGAAAATCGCGATTGCCGCAAATGAAGGCGAATTTTCCGAACTTGCGTTACATTCTAATGAGGTCCGACTTCCAACACTTCTTGCCACCATTGTAATCCTACCAATCGCACTGAACCTATTGAGCGCACAAATTGACCGTTACGTGACGAGTCCGAAACCGCCTGCCACCATAGAAATGTCTTTAGTCATCGACGGTCAAGATGGTCATTGCGTTAAAATCGATTACAAAGGCCCGCCAAAAGACGTGATTGCGACGTTCGAGGATCAAATTAATCGCTGCTTTCCACATGTTAAAGAAGATGAAAATATTGACAGTATTATCCCGACACCGAATTTGAAACCCGAAAATACTGATGACTGAACAACAAACAGATTGGCTTCTATTTCAACAAAACCTTGGCCCTAATTGGATAAATGAAGACATTGAGTATTGGCGCTCTGCCGAGGACCAAGCTGAGGTATTTCGGCTAAATTTCATCGAAGAAAGAAAAGAAAAAGAAGCTAATGCGGCCTGGTACGTTACGAAATTATGCAAGGCCAGACGCCTATTCCTAAAGTGTTGGCAGAATATTGGCGCTGGTGAATACAAACAATCTTGGGATGATTTTGAGACAATCGAACATATTTGCTTGAGTCTATTGAAAAATGACTTTTACCCACAAATCAAAAAAGGCGTAGAACAGTTTCTGCGACAAGTTCATGTCTGGCAGAAGCTATATCCTTATAAGGTTTTCACCAGTCCTGAATTTCATATCAAAAAACGGGAATGCACTATATGTAAATCGGTACGTTCACCATGGACAGATTGCGGGCATAAAACCGGCCATGTATACATGGGAGAGATGTGCTCAGATTTGGTAACAGATGTGGCTATTGTTGGATTATCTCTTGTAACTGATCCTGTGCAAAAGTATTCTGTTATGGAACCCTATTCACACACTCTCAGTAATTCTGACCAAGAAAAGCGCTTTAAAGCGGTGAATTTCACTTATAACTTATTGCCGTCGCCTTTCACTCCATTTGATATTAAAGAAACCACTAAACTTACACCTCATTCCGATTTTCCTAACATAGCAGAAATTGATGTTTGCCCATGTGAATCTGGCCGCGCGTATGGAAAGTGTTGTCAGAACAATGATGGTGTGAGGCAGCCACATTTAATCGTACTTCCAGCGGCAATTAAAACTTAACGAACACCTGCAGTCATTAGAATTCAACTGCATTACGTACACTGACATTAGCTTTTTTCTTGAGCTGACAACCGAACACCTAAAATTCGAGTACGGTCATTGTCATCCGTGAGTCTTTGCTTGATGAGGTCATCCAAGGGCAAGTCCCCCAACTGCTCTCTTGGTAATGCACCTGCATTTAGACAGCAAATATATTGAAATCCTTCCGACTTAGCTTCCTGATAAGCTAACTGAAGCGCTAGAGCATATTGCCTTGGATCCACATCAGCAAACAAAGCACTATCATGAATAAGCGTATCAAATGTTGACGAGCGACGAGCTCGTAGGGTGGCAACCATAAGATCGAAACAGAATACCACCATTTGCTCAACTCCGTCGCTACCGTGACGGTCAATCGTAATATGAAAACTATAACCAGCTGTTTTGACCTCAACCCCAAGCTTGGCGGGTTTTCCGTAAAGGTGATTAGTATAGCTGGCAAATAAGGCAACGGCTTCATCAACGCTGTCGCGTCGGTCTTCAAGATCGTTTTTAATTACAGTCCGCGCCGCAGTAATCTCAACTGCAAGCGCATCTTTCTTTCGGTCAAATTTCTTCCGCTCATCAATACGTGATTTCAAGGCTTCTAAATCACCTGTCATATCTGTCAGTGATCGCTGCAACTGAATGAGTGAGTCGAGTGCACCGCTACTGGATAAAATTTTGAGCACCTCCGTTTTTTGGTCAGTTAAATCTTGAATTTCAGCCGACCTGTCTTTGATTTGAGCTTTAAGGCTAGCAATTTCCCCATCAAGAAATGACTTACGGTTTCTATACACTTGCTCATGAAAGACTGAAACTTGTTCGATTGACTTTAGGGCTTCTTCTTTAAAGACAGCACCTGCATCACGAAGGATAGTAATGGGGCGACTGGCGTCAGCCTCAGGTGTTTCTTTGGCACTAATGCGATAGTTCTCTAATAGTCTGTTGTCAGAATGATTGTCATTGATGAGATTGTGAAGTTGGCGATCAATACCGATGAGACGATCTTCTATTTCACCATAATCTTTCCGAACATTAAATTCTTCGACCTCAGATTTTTTTCTAAGGATCGCTTCTTCCATAACAACCCTTTCGGCTTCCAAGTCACCTAAAGATTCATGATCGGTTTCCTCGGCCGTCTTAAGAACCTTGATTGCCTTTCCTACCTCGCCACTCTTCTGCCGTTTGATATCGAGCTTTTTTTGAGCACTCCAATTGAGCCCAAGAAGATATGAGACACTCAACCGGCTAGATGGACCAGATTGACCTTGGAATACCACCTTGGGGTCAACAAAGGCCGCTTTTCCAACCCTCATATAGTAATAAGCGAGTTCTCTGAAACTTGGCGACATTAAACTCGCGATGGATTTATCAGCGTCGAGTCGCCCCAAAAATCGCAAAGTTAAGACTCGCTTCCAATCTTCATTGGTGATTGTTTTGAATTTTTCATCATGGCTAATTATGTCCAGACCTAGGTCATCTACAAAACTGCTGGAGATAGTAACCTCTTCGCCATCTTTTGCCGTATTGCGTTTAACTGAAATTATTTTCCCTTGGTAGTCGAAATCAATACCAAACATAACCGGTTTCAAGTCTGGATGGTTAAGCACCTTGTCTTTGCTCAAATCGCTCCCAAGACAAAATTGTATGATACGGATTAGAGTAGTTTTACCCAGCCCATTAGTGCTCTCAGTATCTGATGCCCCTTCGGCTCGGTCAGCAATCACGACATTCATCCCGGACTGGAATGAGGTTTCGCGAAAGTGCTCTAAATCTGAAAAAACACGCCGAATCATGAGATCAAATCTGGCACTGTTCGACGGAGCACACCACCATCTAAGATTAGAAGTCCGCCAGAGAATGCTAATGTAGCAGCATCAGCAAACCGTTCAAATGTTCGGATGCGCTGATCTCCGCTTAAACGATCCCATAATGAAGATATTGTATCGTTGGGCTGTAGAGCTTCGAGCAATATCGCTGATAGTCCAACAGTGGAATAATCGACGGTGACATATTTGTTTGGAAGTGCGCTCATAATTACTTCATTAGCTTTCAAAGACTTCGCAAAGGACGAACAAATGAGACAGCAGACATAATCCGGCTAATGCGCGCTTAGGGTCGCTGTTTGTACTGCCCGACCAAACATACAAAGCATCAAACAGGTCGTCACCCGTCAGACCTTCAGCGACGAAATCATCATATTTAGCTTGGAATCCATCACGCAATCGATCTGGAAATGTGTAATCTAGTTGAGCTGCGTTGCGGAGCATGGCCTTAACTTCATGGGACATTGCAATACCCATCTTAAGAAGCTTCGAACTACCTTGAGTTAGATTGTTCTTTTTGATTTTGTTGGCAGGTGCCATGGGCATAGATGGGTCATGGTCATCCTCGTCACCGTCAGGCTTATCACTCATCAATGCTCTTGCCGCAGTTTCTAGTTCCGAGTACCCGATATCAGATATTTTTGCGCGCAAAATATCTCCGTGTTTGCGAACATGATCCGCCTTCCATTTTAGTAACATATCAGCCGGGTATGTCTCATACTGTGTATCCACATTTGTGTGGTGGGTAGGGCAAAGTAGCATGAGATTACTATGGTGATTAAGCTCTTTTGACGTCATACCTGCCTTTCCGCGTGGCCCGTCCACGCTAAGGGCATAAATATGAGCTATATCTGCGACATTAGCGGCATCAGATTTGTTTGTTGCTGATGCTATAATGGGGTTTGAGCACTGTGGTTCCGCACATTCATTACCACTTTGCCCAAAAAGAATTTTTAAGGTCGTCGGTGTATAATACCGACTTGGCTTTTTAGTCTTTGCTTTAGTGGTAGAGCTCATTATTCCCTTATTCAACATTTAACCAATTTTGCAAAGTTTCTAAGAATTTTTCCAAGGTTGACGTAATTGAGGCTTTGAAACCCAAGGTCCGCTAAGCCCCCACTCGAGAAGTACAGGCGTCATTTCAGAACGCTATGGTGCGCCCAGCCGTTATTTGTCAGCACCAAATCATCATCTTTACTTATGCTTTCACTATTAATCCTCTCCGTCAGCCATTCAAATTGATTGGTTAGGGCTGGATCGTTCGCCCATGGGGCAACATCAACAAGCCTATATCTATATTGAACATTGCTAACCTTCGCCCCCATCGTTTCGGCTGATTCTGTAAAATTGACTATCTCAACTACTTGAGGCGTACCGTAGCAAAGTTGACGCGCGCCCGTACTAAAAGCTCCTTTGTCTAGTCTGACAGGACGCAAGAAGCTTTCACCTTTGTTTGAAAATCTATAGCCCACCCAATCGGCACTACCGGTAACTTGCCCACTAAAGTTTTTCGTGTCCTTTTGATAGGTGACTGCCTCCAAGAGCCCTAAACTGACAAGACCATTGTAGAAAAGAAGCTGTTTATCCTGAACACTACCGTCCGTTCGGAACTCTTGGATAATCCCGTCTGCGTTCGGCTTACTTCCAATTTTGACGCATTGTTTTATCTGGGCGTAGTGAGCATTCAAAGCCTTTTCAAAATTGACTTTATTCGCCGCCTTTGGGTCGTTACCGCAGGCCGAAAGCAACGCCGCTCCTGATAAGAGCAGAATTGCTTTAGTTAAATTAGTCATGATCTTCCTCCGTCTATGAAATGCTTTGTCCTCTGGTCTTTGTGAGTGTCCATGAAATCGTCTGACCTTTCACCACGCCTGAAATTGATTTACCCAAATTTCTGTCCATCGTGTCTCGCCACGGTACGAGCGTAAACTCTTTGGACTTCTCGATGACGGCATATTTCCCGCTGGGCCTCTGAATGGCCTCACGGTATATTCCAGAAATGCGTCCGGATTCAGGCGCGGCTTTGTAGGACTTGCCGATTTGCTCGCTGAGCGTTTTGCCCGCCGCATCAAGATCGATTTTTTCAAGCGTGTCTAGCGTGGTTTGCGTTACCCCTGATGACCTCTGTATGAGCTTTTGTGAAAGCAGGAACTTCTGGCGTTGTGCCTTTAGGGTTTCGACCTCTTGCCCGAACCCTGACGTATCGCTTTCGGCAGCACCCTTCGTCAACTCAGTATCAAGCCATGTCTTACCCATCGTCTGCGTCAGCTCCTTTAGCGGCGCGCGAGACCGAATGTCTAATTTAACAGGGTTTCCAAAACTGCGGGATTTTTCATACTTTACGGCGCGTTTGAGATAGTCTTTCGGAACCTTCCACGACCCGTCTGAATTTCGCTCTGCATGACCGACACGCCGCATAGCTTCTAACCGCCGCACATGCGCTTTGATAAATTCTTCGCGCGCGCTGGGGTCACTCATCTCGTGAAAAGACGGACTGTATATGCCGTCGCGTTTAGACGCGATATCAGCGATAGTCCTATCTGATGCCTTAGGCGCATAGGTTTGCGGCCCTGCGGTTACGACCATGCCCCGTTCTATTTGCGCAAGGTTAGCCTCTCGGCCAGTCTCAACAAAGAGGGCCTCGCCCTGCATCGTATCAAGAACAATATAGCTGCGATCATTCACATCATCGAGCAAGCCTTTTTCAATGACTTTTCCGGTGATGGGGCGAGCCAGTTTTTCCGCCGGATCATAAATCGGCTCGCGGTCGAGGCTGCGGTCAAGTTTGGCGCGTGCCATGGCCCGATGATAGGCTTTGAGAATATCGCTTCGGTCACCCATGCGGCGCAGCGTACGTTCAAAATTATCATCAAGCCGCCATTTGCCGAACCCAACCTTCTCGGCAAGCCCTAGGGAGCTTAGATATTTCACACGCCACTTTTCAAAGCGCTGCGACCAGTCTGACCCGTCCAGCGGCAGCTTTGACAAATCAACGATTTGGTATTGCGCCTTGGAAAGTAAGTCCCGGTCAATCGATGTGAATCGGTCATGCCTCACGGACAGTGCCAGTTTTTTCGCGACATCAATCTGTGTAGTCGGCCCAAGCTCTAAAGTCGCGATATGTTCCGCCGCCTCTCTCATGCCGTGGGAGATATAGTCTCTCGGAATGATGAGCGTTGAACCTGTTTCCGTTACGCCGCGGATAACGACATGGCTGTGCGGGTTAGCGGTGTCATAGTGATTGGCAGCCACCCAATCGAGCTTTGTGCCCAAATCGCGCTCCATCTGGGCCATGACGTTACGGGTATAGCTGCGCAGGTCACCCAATTCTTTTCCGTCTTCGGGCGAAACGATCACGCGGAACTGGTGCCGGTCATCCATACCCCGCTCGTGAAATTCTTCGCTGTCAATCATCACCTCATCACGGCTATAAAGAAGACCCGTCTCGCCCTCGCGGGCGGCACTGTCCCTTTGAATGTAGTCTAAGTGATGGCGCTGCGCATCTTTGCCGTAAGCACCCATCTTCACGAGATGGACTTTGACAATCACCCGGCGCGAGAAATACTGCTCGGCGATAACGCCCTGTTTCCTGCTGCGCCCGCCCGACGAACGCGATGATCTTTGTGCTGCTCGCCGCACTTGTCCCGCAAAGCTTACAAAGCACCCTGTACCGTTGGGCGATAATATTCTTCCGAGCCGAACGTTGAATTGATTATCGCCGCTCATGACAAAAGCCCCGAAACCCGTGCAAAATCCGCAATATCAGTCCACGTCCCGGCCTTTTTCTCAGGTTCTATGGGGGATTGCGCCGAACCCACGTCCCGGCCCAAACCCCTCGCGTCCCGCGAAAAAAGATGTGCAGACAATGGCTTAGGCCATTTTGGGCCGCGCCCTTTATCTTGCCCTCTTAAATTCACCCCTCAAACCCCACTAAATTAGGCTTTTCCGACGATTTAAGATTCTTGGGATCCTCCATATATTGAACCACACCAAGGATATTCTCAGAACGGACAGGCCCAAAATATCGACTATCAAACCCCGTCTGCACATCGGGGGATATCAACAAATATTCATCCGATTTCAGGACAATACAGCCCGACTTTTGAGGCATATCGCGTCCCAAAACATCCTGCCCCAGCACGGGAATATCAGGACGTTTTGGAACGCTAACCGATTGATTATTGTAACAGACCTCATCCCGATGGACGGCCCAGACCGTCTTTATGAGAGGGTAATCATAAGGCAAATAGCCCCGCTCATCCGCTAATTTTCTCGCCCATTCGGGGGCATAAGCCGCCACTTGCGCGCCCAAAGTCACGGGCTCTTCTGGCTGCAAGCGATACCATCCAACCTGCGCGCTATAGCTGGGATTATAAAATAGGACAGGCTTTGGCGGGAAGATAACTTGCCCTGCCGTTCCGATGACAGCGAGGGTCATCACGCCTGCAATAATGGCCTTAAACAACATTGCGCGCCTCCGAAGGCGAGGAATGGAGCAATAGTCCGTTTAGTGATTCCCGTGTTGAGAGGTCATTCTGAAAAGAGATCCAGTAAGCGTCGGGCAATGTCTCAATGGGCGCAGATAGAGTGTCCTCGACATCATCAAATGCGCTTAAGGCCCGCTTCACAGATGGCGTTCCATTGAAAGCCGCCAGCACTTTGACAGCGGGCGAAACACCCGGCACGCGGGTCAGCAGGCCTTTATTTTGCGTTTTCAAAATGAAGAAACGCCAGTCCTGTGTTCCATATTCATTGGCGCGCCAGCGAATATAGCCGAGTGTTGCGCCGGGCTTAAAGCAAGCCAATTTACGATATTTATCAAGTTTGACCGTCTTGTCAGGCGTCCCAAACCTTAGCCTGTGATTGAGCAGGCCTCTCACAAAATGGCACTGAATGACGGTAAGGCCGGTCACATCTTTGCCGCTGTGATTGTCGACCATTCCCGTAAGTCATCGCGGTGATAACAGATCGAGCCACCATGTTTGCGATAGACGGGCCCCGTTTTATTAGACCTATAATTCGCGAGCGTGCGCTCATCCAGCCTCAAGAAAACGGCAGCTTCGTCCGGCAATAGAAACGGGCTTGGCACATCATCCAGCAGTATTTTTCGTCTCGGTATATTCTGTCTTTTTAAACTCTCGCCCATGTCAATCTCACTTCATTCACCACGTCTGCGCTTGACCGCGCATGTTAATGCAACGAATCAAGACACAACCTTGAGTATTTATGGAGTCACGTTTTTGGGACGTTCAAAAAACGATACGGGCGCTATATTGTCTTCTTAGGCAGGAGGCTTTGGTAATCTTGAGCGACCATTCGCTCTCCAAATTTGAACGCGCGTACAGCGCGGGCCTTTAGAAAACCGCCATTGGAATCCCAGTTCTGCTGCACATTTTCAGCGCCAAAAAGCGCGAGGCCAACATCTTTATAAGAGCCCCCATTGGCACGAATATCATATGCGAAAAGCGCATTTCTCATCTTGGTGAACGCCTTTTGACGTCCCAATAATTTGAAGTTTTCAGACCCGTTTCGACTGAGTGATGTGAGTTGACGAAGTGCATCAATGCGCCGTCTTGCCCCTTTTCCGCCGTCAATGAGCACAGAAAAGGGCTGATCTTCACTTTCAATATCTTCGGGCTTTCCTGAAATTTGAAGCCAAAATTCAGCTGATTTAATCACACTGATACGCGTCCCGTCAGCTTTGACATAATGTTGTTTATGGCAATCAAAATTGGAAAGTTTGAATGACTTTCCATCATGATCTTGGTCCAAATCATCGTGATATTGAACAGACAACGCGCCCGGAAACGCATCCTGACGCCAGATAACGAGGGCATCTAAACCAGTTGAACTAGGCGACTCAAAACACTCTAAACCCCAGCGGTGAGCTTGTTTATCAACGTCCATTTCATAGCGGATTGATCCTTGTGCGGACGTATTGTCAAACTTATCTGACGACAAGATACTCTCAAAATCACGGGCATAGGCAATGTTGCGCCGTAAATAATCCCACGCAAATCCTGCATACGTCTCGGATGCAGGCCCTCTATTCTGGGCTTTTTCCCGCATGTTCTAATCATGAGGAATAATTGTGCTTTGCAACAACCCTACGAATGTAGGATAATGTAAAAACATAAAAATACCCACATCAGCGTGAGCTGATGCGGGTCGGGGCGCGGAAGGATTTAGTCGTCTTGCGGGTTCCAGAGGATCGCAAATTCATCCGCCTCTTTGCCGTAAGCCTGACCAAGATTGGCGTAAACTTTACGCGGGCCGAGGGTCGGATGGGCGAAGGTGAGCGAGATATATTCTTTCCCGCTGACTTCGCCGGTCTTTAACCAGCCGCCGCCAAGTTCCTGACCGCGGCTATCAACAATCCGAAAGTCGGGCTGTTTGTCGGTCTCTTTATTGTCATTTGCGACAATGTTGATGCGGGACGCGCCGCCGAGATTCAGGGTGCCTTGAAAGTTACCCACTTCATTTTTCGTTACATATCCAAGTGCTTGTGCCATGGTTTCAGTCTCCAAATTATGTCAGCGAAATCTTGGGAGCCAATCTCCCTGCTGACAAGAACCGTCCGCTCAAGTTCTGATTTGCAGAGGCGCGAAGCGTCCCGGAACGGAGTGGAGATAGGCCAAAGGGACGCTCTTTTGTTTCGCGATGAATATGTGATTTCCTTCAAAATCACAGAGAGGAAAAGAGTGACGCGACGCCTATTCGGCATAGCAGGTTTTGTGCAGGTTATTTTGACATCAGCAGGGAATTTGGCTCCTCCTATCATTTTGTTGATATGATTTTGAGACGCCCAAATCATGGTGCAGGCATTTGCATATGCCCTGACTAAACATGACGAGGGTGACTTGAAAGACATCCTTAATCTCGGCGGCCCCTTAAGCCCTAATCAACATTGCCGCTATAATGACAATGAAGAGAGCGGCTAACAGCCCTCACACTTGAGGTCTGTTGATAGCCGCGGTCAGGAACTTGGTACACTTGGCGGCTGTTTTAAGACCTGCGATGTCTGCCCTGAAAGACTATATCTCGCCAGCCTTCGTTCATCTGGTCCTTGGCCCATCGTAAAGTTTCATTCCAATCTTGATCAGGCTTTCGGCAAAGAGGCCATATGAATTTGCCCCTCTGGAACCTACAAGACGTCTCAATCCTAACGCGCTCTGACCCGTCTCGGCTCAGGCTGATGGGCGGTATTTTTAGGGGCGCAATTTGCCCGCCTTCTTAGCAAAGCCCCCGCCAGTTGGCGGGGGCTTTTCCTTTATTCTTGGCTGTCCGTTGAAGCAGGACTGAACAGTTTCTCTAGGCCGCGCGAGGCTTCTGCAGGGGCGCAACCTTTGACCGCTTTGTATGACTTGGCGGGAAAAGCGGCCCATCTCGGGAGCCAGTCAGGGCTTGCGTCCTCCACCCCATGCCCCGCCATACGGTTCTTGATAATCTGCTTTTGCATTTTTGCGGTGTCAGTCACCGCGCCATCAGCGCAAGACTTTCCCGCAATGTCTTTGACCATTAAGTTAATGGTCGGCTTGTCCCGCAAGATGTCAAAGAACGCATCGTCGGGTGACCAATAGTCACCAAAGTCTGGCTTGGTCAGAATGCCAATGGCTTCAACCTCACTACTATCCACGGCCAAAGTTTCGCAAAGGCAGAAGGCTTGAACGCGCAGGACATCTGCGTCCTCAAGCGTGAGAAGCCGCGCAAAGATCTCGCAGACATCATAGGGACTATGGTGACGGTAGTAGATTTGCGGGTGCTCCATCGACAGCCCAAGCAGGTCGCAGACCGCTTGGCGTTCTTCGCCCAGTATGGCTTCGGCCTTACTGGCTTCCACACTGGCTTGGGTTTCGGGCTTACGGCTTCGGGGGCTTTTCCCGTCAATCTTCCAGTTTCGCGCACCGCATATCATATGCGAGACTGACAAGCGCAATGCCAAATCGGGCCGCTTAATCAACTCGGCTCGTGCAATGCTATGGCGGTGCAGATTCATATAATCCGCCATAGGCCCCGACATTTCAGGTTTGCTTGTCGTCGTGGCCTTCGCGCCCTCGGTCTCGCCATTTGATAGGGCGCGGCGTATCTTTTGCGCCTCGGCGTCCGCGATGTAACCTTCATAGAAAGTGACTTCGCCGCTATCGCGGATTTCGACGTAGACCCGCCCGCCTTGCTCTTTGGGATGCAGAACGTGGTTATAGCGGGGAAAGTAATGGCCCCGCTCTCCTAAGATGACCTCTTTCCAGCCATCGGCTTTATAGGCCTCAATGGCATCGGCTATGGCCGCGTTCTGGCTTTCCCAAAAATGCTCGGTATCGGCAAATTGGCCATGCTCTCCAAAGAGGTCGGTCAAAATATCGCCGCCGTAAGTGCTGACATCAAACAAAGCTTTGTCGGTCGTAATTACGCCACCGCCCGTGAGCCATGCTTTTAACTGGTTACCTGTTGGGCAGTAATCGTCTGAATTAAACAAGGCTAGCCACTCGGCTTGCTGTTCCTCTGTGGCCATCGTTAAAGCGCGAATAGAAGCCGCGTCAATCTGCTGATTGCTGTAGGCGTCTCGCACATCGGGGATAAGCGACCCAAGGGCTAGGCGGCGCTTTACAGAATGCGGCGTGATACCAAACACGGCGGCAATATCGTCAATGCTTTGGCCTTTGTCAGATAGAACTTTAAACGCTTCATATTGCTCCATCTCCGTGGGCGCTAATCGCGCCACGTTCTCAATGATGCTTGTCTCAATGGCGAGGGCATCGTCTTTTGCGTCCATAACGCAACAGGGCACATCGGCAATTTCAATACCCTCTGCCGCGATAGCAGAAAGGCAAAAATAACGGCGGCGTCCTGCGACAATACCATATTTCGGTTTCTTGGCTGTGCCGCCCTCGCGGCGCACGATTAAAGGCTGACGGATGCCGCGCTCTTTCACGCTCGGCAGAATATCGTCAATCTCTGGGGCCGTTTCACTGTGGCGCATATTCAGTTTTGAGATATGCAAAGCGCTGAACGGGATAAATTTCAAGTCGAAGGGTTTGCTCATGGGAGCCTCCTGTTGGTTAAGTTTGGTTTTGGTTTGAAATGAGGTCTAACAAGTCGATTTGCGCACGGCGTTCGGGGGTGAGCGCTCCACTGGAGCCCTCACTTGCCCCTCACCGTAGAATAAGCCGTGGTCGCAAAGCTTCTGCCCTGCATTCGGGTTGCGTTTGGGAGTCATGGGATGCGCCGTTTGCGCGGTCAGTTTTTTGCCAATTGGTGAGACGGATAAGCAAACTGTCTGGGAGACAGTTTGCCCGTCGAACGGGCGAACCCCGTCAATCAGGCTCTGCTCTCCAACCTCTGTGGATTCATATGTGCGTGGCGCAGTCACGCGACTGCCTCGGTTTCACAGAGAATGGCACATTGCCGTTTGCGTTCCGCTTTCGCCGTCTCAAGCGCTTCGGGCAGAAGTTCATTCGCGACTTCGGTTAGATAGGCGTTATCGCTGTCGGGATAATTTGCTTCTATGCCCCATAGGCTTGCCGCATGGTCGTCTAAGACAAGCCCATCAATCGCGACTGACAGAATGACGCCGCAATAATGCCACTCGTCATTTTTCCATGCCGCCATGACGCGCTCGGCCTTAGCTTGGGCTTTATCAAAGCGATCTCGCCATCCATTCCCCGCGCCGATAAACCCCGCTTCATTGGGGTAAAGGCTCGGCCAGAATCCGTCTTGACGCTCGTCTGGCGGGTCTTGTGTGTCGTCTCGGGCAATGTGGGCTGTGATGGTGTAGCCATCAACCTCGCATGTGATGCTGTCGCCCTCACAGACAAAGTCGTCAAATTTCTTTGTAAAGGTCATGCAACCCTCCGCATCTCAAACCCTGCTTTGTCGCAAAGGGTCTGCAAATGTGCGGCGTCTTGAGCGTCTAGGTCGTCGCCCATCTGCGTGTAAATTGTGCCTTGGCGCAAAGCATTATGACGCTTAACCACATGGCTCCACCGATACGGGCCGCGCCCGTCCTCGCGGGGTTTGACTTGATAGCGGGCCATGTCAGTGCGCCCAAAAGATGTGAACACTGCCGCCGACTCTGAATGTCAGAAAGTCGCCTGATTGCTCATAGTCATGGGCCATGCGAGTGTAGTCGATATAGGGCGCAATGCTCTGGGGTATCTCTAGCCCTGATTGCTCGGTCAGTTCCTCTGAGTAGTCCGCTAGGCTGTCATATTCTCCCGCATATTCTTCAAAGCGGGCTTGAGCGTCTTCAATATTACCGCCGTAATAATTGAGGACTTGCGCCCCTAATGCGCCGCGCTCTCGGATATAATCAGCAAGTTCTACGACATTTGCAAAACTGAAATACTGGCCAACCTCCGCACCTTCAAATCCCTCATAGTCGTGAATAGCCCATTCTTCGGCGTCTTCCTCAATGGGTGACTTGGCAAGCATATCCTGCACGGCTTGCCAGATAGCGGCCTCGTCCGTGATTTCAATCCATGCACCATGCAAGTGGCCGTTATTGTAAGCGGCGAGGCAAGCCACATAGATGCGGATGGGGTCAGGGTCTGGCGTTCTCGCCGTCTCGCGGTTTGGCGGGGGTAGTCGTGGCGGCTCGTGGTCAAATGGGGTCTGGCTCTCGGCTTGGCAAAAGGTCATCGGTTTGGTCTCCAATGCCGTCCGCAGGATGCGGCGCGAAGCGCCCCATTGATGAAAGAATGGGACGCGGCACGTTCCCCCCGCAGGGGGGCGGGGGGAAGCGGCAAGAGGCCAGTCCAGCGACGGGTAAAAAGGCGCGCCGCAAGGTTTTTGGTATGACAATAAAAAGATACTCAGACGACTATGGCCAAAGGCCTTGTGGCGGGACTGCCCGTCGCCAGATTGGCCGACCGCTTCCCGCCGTCCCCCGAGGAGGGAACAAAATAAAAAAGCCGGCCCGTTAAGGGCCGACTGCCTGAATTAGTCGATATGCACCTTTAGTCTAAACTGATGATGGACTAATCATTTTCAAAGAAAAGGGCCAAGTCATGCGGGATAGGCATCGGTTTTAAAGCAGACACATTAGCCCCGCCCGTATTACCCACTGGCACCCAACCAAAAAGGCTGGCGGGGAAAACTGCTATCATTCTAATTATCTGACCGAAAATTTCGCGGATGTCTTTGCGGCCAAAGCCAATCTTCAACATCCACCAATGGGTTTCAAGATGAGTTTTAAAGTTACGTTGTCCTAAAATATGCGCTCTTTCCAAATGATAGAAAGATAGATTTAGATCGCCAGCTAAATAGGCTTTATTCATAGCCTTCATTTCATCATTAAAAGCTTCACGTAATTTAGGCTTCATAATTTTAGACAGACCTACGTTTAGTTAGATAACGTCTTTTTCTAGCTTACTATTGAAAAATTGCCAAACATAAGCGAGCGACCCCTAAAGCGAAGCGACCGGGAAGCGCGAGCGTATGCAGGCGCCAAGCGGCCCTTGGCTCGCCCCTTGGGGCGAAGCTCAAAGGCTGCGCAGGTCCGCAAGACCGTCGCCGCTTAGAGAACGGGCAGAGCCAGCCCCGGCCAAAGGTCGGGATGGTCTGACCGTGATCGGCTTTGTGGCTTTTGTAGAAAGTCACTCAGCAAGCGTGTGACGGGTTGCGGAATTGTCCGCGGCCAAGCGGACGCCTGAAATAGACCCGCGGCAGCGGGATGCGTCAGGGATGAAAGCCGAATGGCCAAGACCGCTCGCGGGCTTGGTTCACGCCAGCCCGGCCCGAAGCGCCCGCGAAGGGAGACGCCCGGAGTGTGATCCAGTTGACTGTAATCTGACTAAAATGCCAAGTTGAGCCGTTATTAAAGGCTATTGAAAATGACCGACTTACCCAAAAAACCATCCGACCATATGATGGAACAGTATGACGCTTTGAAACCGTTAGCAAAAGTACTTGGACTATTTAACAAAGACATCCGCGAAAGCGTCAAGAAAATGGATGAGAGCGCCGCTGACCTTAGAAAGTTTCAAGCCGCAACCAAAGTCTTCATTGATCGCTATTCAGGTTTGGGCTGGACATTATGCGACTCCATTTCGACAACGCATATTATCGCGGCGGTTGAGAACGAAAGCATTGATGAAGGTGAGACGGCGCTCACCAATTATTTTCTTGCGGAGACAGAATTAGAACATGCCGGATATAAATTTCATCGTGAAACTTATCGGATTTGGATGCCGCTTTTCGAACGGGCGAAAGAGCGGCTTTTAGCAGATGATTTTATCAGCGCTGTACCGCTTCTCTTCATGATTATTGACGGGATTTGCCTGAAGTATTTCCAGCGCCACCCTTTTTCGGGTGCGGCAGAGAAGGATGTATTTGATAGTTTCACATCGGGTCCGGACGCTCTGGAAAAAGCCTATGCTTTACTTGGTCAGACGCGCCGAAAGATAAATGATGATGAGATATCTATCCCGTTTCGACATGGTATTCTCCACGGCGTCGATACAAATTACGGACACCGGATTGTTGCCGCAAAAGCTGTCAACATATTGCGTGCGACGATTGATTATGTCGAAGCGAGCCTGAGCGAGACGGCTAGGATAGAAGACGCAGTGAAAGAACAGACCCCTCCCAAATGGAAGGACATCAGCGAGACCATACAGCGAACTCAAAGTCTTAAGAATGCCACTGCAGACTGGACCCCGCGAGAGGATGTTGAAGCCAAAATATTGGCTGTGTCCGGGACCCCTCACGACTTTGATAATAATAGCCCGGAGGCTATGGCCGCTGACTATCTCGCTGCAATAATTTCAAAGAATTATGGGTTTTTGGGTAGTGCCGGGGTTTTTTGGACTGAAGGCAGCCCCGGCAAACGCGCGGGAGAAATGCGTGACCAATTTGCTGAGCTTGAGATCACCGGATGGACGATAACAGGTTATACAGATACCGCGTCAGCGGCGACGAATGTCACGGCGAATGTGACGGGCATACGGCTTGGACAAGCAATTGACGGCGAGATTATCATTCGCTGCATTTACCAAGCGATTGAAGACCAAAAACCTTTAACACGAGGCATGGAAGGTGGCCGCTGGTACGTTATGCCCAATGTTCATTCTGCGATATGGCAGATTAAAACATGATGGAATAAGTTCCTGATTCCCTAAACACGGCGATCTTTATACCCCAGCAAACGCAGCGCATTAAAGACAACAATCAAAGTCGAGCCTTCATGGATGAGCACCGCAGGGCCAATGCCCAAACCAAATAATGTAGCGGGAATCAAAAAGGCCACAATGCCGAGACTCGCCCAGAGATTCTGCCGAATAATTCGGCTGGTCTGACGGCTGAGACCGACGGCAAAGGGCAAGGTTTCCAAATCATCCGCCATAAGCGCAATATCGGCGGTTTCTAAAGCGACATCAGAGCCTGCCGCCCCCATCGCAATACCAACTGTGGCATTTGCCATTGCGGGCGCATCATTGACGCCGTCGCCGACCATAGCGACGCCGCCCTGGGCTTTAAGCTCTGCAATTTTGGTCACTTTGTCTTCGGGCATAAGGTCACCAAAGGCGATATCGAGCCCAACCTCTTTCGCTACTGCATTGGCCACATTTTGATTATCACCCGAGATCATCATCATACGTTTGAGACCCAATGCGCGAAGATCTGCGATAACGGGTGTAGCCGTATCGCGCGGCGTATCCATAAGGCCAATGGCTCCCAAATAGCGCGTGCCTGCCCGAACAATAATGGTCGTGCGACCATTGGCCGATAAACCATCGACACGCGCCCGTAAATCATCCGGCAGAGGCGTTCCGGCCCCTTTATCGAACAGCGCCGTTTTACCGATATGGACAAGCTCACCGCCTACCATCGCTGATACGCCTTGCCCGATGATATTGGCAAAGTCTGACGCCTCGCGCGGATTATCGCCAAGACGGGTTTTGACATCTTTGACTACAGCTTGCGCCAAGGGATGATCGCTGAGGGCTTCCACGGCTCCGCTGATTTCCAGCAGTTCAGTTTCAGACGTGTCGCCGTAAGGCACGATGTCGACCAGATGCGGCTCACCAATCGTCAGCGTGCCGGTCTTATCAAATGCGATGGCGTCTAAGCTGCCTAAGGCTTCAAGCGGCGCGCCGCCTTTAATCAGCACACCGCCGCGCGCGGCCCGCGCAACCCCTGACAGAATGGCACTTGGCGTCGCAATCGCCAACGCGCACGGACTGGCGGCCACCAAGACCGCCATCGCGCGGTAGAAGCTTGTCGCCGGATCTTCATCCAAGACAAGGAATGAGAGACTGGTCAGAACGGCCAAGACAATCACACACGGCACGAAGATTTTCTCAAACTTCTTGGTAAAGCTCTGCGTCGGGGATTGGCGGGTTTGCGCCTCGGCCACCATTGTCATGACCCGTGCCAAAGTGGTTTCCCCGGCCAATTTTGTGACTTGGATTTCAAGGCTCCCGCTGCCGTTTATTGAGCCTGCAAAGACGCGGCCCGATGCGGACACGACTTCCGGATTTTCCAAGGCAATTGCGCTATCCTTAACCGGCATTTTATCTACCGGCGCACTTTCACCCGTAATGGGCGCTTGATTGACAGCACTTGTGCCTTTGATCACAAATCCGTCGGCAGGCAGGCGTTCATTGGAACGCACGATGACAATGTCGCCGATTACGAGGTCTTCAATCAAAACGGTCTCTGTTTTGCCGCCCCGCCGCACCAAAGCTTCATCAGGTGTCAAATCCGCAAGCGCCGCGACGGCATTTCGGGCGCGGGCCATCGCATAGTTCTCCAGCGCATGGCCAATGGCGAAGAGGAAGAGCAAAAATGCACCTTCCGCCCATTCGCCCAAGAAGGCCGCGCCCGAAGCCGCGACGAGCATCAGAAAATCGATCTGGAATTGACCTTTGAAGATTTTCCCAAGGGCTTCACGCAAGGCGTAATAACCACCGAAGAAATAGGCCGCGAGCAAGAATACAAACCCGGCTTGAGCGGGAATAAGATTAAGTTTCGGCCCGAGCCAACCTATGAGCAAACAGAGCCCGCAAAGGGCTGCAAATATGATTTCAGCCCGCCCACCCAGAAGGCGATTAAAGACGTCATCGTGGGCGTGATTATGGCCGTCATCCTGGCTGTGATCGTCGTCATGGCTCGCGTCATCGTGGTTATGTTTATCAGACATATGTCTATCCTTTTTAATCAGGCTCCGATGGAGCTAACCCATCGAAGCCATGTTTTATTCAGCGAGCGCCGGTTTGCTCTCATGTAACGTCTCAACCATGGAATGGTGCCCGCCGGGCTTCGGCGAGAACCATTTATGAAGCGCGGGCATGACAAGAAGCGTGAGCACAGTTGAGGTGACTAAGCCGCCAATGACGACGGTGGCCAAAGGCCGCTGCACTTCCGCGCCCACGCCTGTGGCGAGGAGCAATGGCGCAAGCCCCAAAGCGGTTGTCAGCGCCGTCATCAAGACGGGACGCGCCCGAAGGCCTGCCGCGTCAATGGCAAGCCTGTCACGATCTCGTCCCGCGCGGGCAAAGTCATCCATAAAGCTGACCAGTACCATGCCGTTTCCGAGTGCAATCCCGAATAACGCAATGAAGCCAACTGTGGCGGGAACCGAGACAGGCAAACCAGTGAGCCAAAGTGCCAGAGCGCCGCCTGTTAAGGCCAGTGGAATATTGAGCAAGATAAGGATGGCCGATTTCATCCGCCCGAATGTGATGAGCAAGATGAAGAACACAATCGCCAGCGTTATGGGAATAACAACGGCAAAGCGCGCATTGGCTTGTTGCTGCAATTCAAATTGGCCTCCCCATACAAGGCGGTAACCCGGCGGCAGATCAAGCTGGCTGGCTGTTAAGGCCTGCGCGTCTTGAACGAAGGAGCCAATATCACGATCCCGCACATTTGACTGCACGGTGATAAAGCGCTCACCATCTTCACGCGTGATTTGGCGCGGTCCTATGACGGTTTCAATCTTCGCAACACTCTCCAAAGGCACGCGCGCGCCTGTTGAGGATTTCAGAATAATTCGGCTAATGGCGTCAGCCGAATTTCTGTCCTCAGCGCGAAGCCGCACGACAATCGGAAATTGCCGCACGCCTTCGAACAATGCGCCCGCTTCCGAGCCGCCAACCGAGGCCCGAAGCGCGTCCAGCGCCTCTTCAACGTCAAGGCCGTAACGCCCCAAAGCCGCACGATCGACGGTAACGACAAGCTGCGGTGCCCCCGTGATTTGATCCGCTTGCACTTCCGCCGCGCCGTCGACCTGCTGCAACAGGGATTGCAGGACTTTGGACTGTTCCAGCAAAACCTCACTGTCAGGACCAAAGATTTTAACGGCGAGTTCTGCGCGTGTGCCTGTCAGTAATTCATCAACAGACATAGCAATGGGCTGCCCGATATTAACAACAATTCCCGGATAGCTTTCTAAATTTTCGGAAATTTCCGTGCGCAAATCCTCCGCGGACATACCAGCCCGCCACTGATCTTTTGGTTGGAGTTCCACAAAACTTTCAGCGCTATTGGTCGGATCGGCATGCGCTCCGACTTCGCCGCGACCAATGCGGGTGACAATGGATTTGATTTCCGGGAACGCGCCTAAGAGACGTTTTTCAATACGTGTCGTTGTCGCTGACGCTTCTGTCAGTGAAATAGACGGGGCCATGGTCATGCGCAGCAAAATGTCGCCTTCTTCCAAGGCGGGCGTGAATTCAGAACCCAACCGTGATCCGGCCAGACCACCCACCAGTAACAAGATGCCCGCCAACAAGATAGCCGCAAAGCGTCTTTTCACAAAGAGGCTTGCCGCCTTGCTGACATATTTTGCCAAAAAATCAGGCTTATCGGATTTAGCCTTGGAAGATTTGCGCATGAGGGCATTTGCCACGGCCGGCGCAATAAGCGCGGCATAGAACAGAGACCCTGTCATGGCTAGCGCAGCCGATGCGGCGAGTGGCCGAAATGTCTTACCTTCCACACCTTGCAGAGAGAACAATGGCAAGAACACGACGATAACGACAATGACGGCAGCAATCAGAGGCGCAATCACTTCAGCGGATGAACGCGCTACAACCGTGCGTGTATCTGCGTTAACATCACTCTCTGCTAATCCTCGATCAACATTTTCCGTAATCACGATGGCCCCATCCACCATCATCCCAATAGCTATCGCAACCCCGCCCAAAGACATAAGGTTCGCGCCTATCCCTAAAAACTGCATCGCGATAAAAGCAAAACCAACAGAGAAAGGAATAGACAGCACAACAACCAAGCTCGGACGCCAGCCCCCCAGAAAGATGAAGACAACAATTGCGACCAGTAAGGCCCCTTGCCATAACGCCGTTGTGACGGTGGCGGAGGCTTTGTTTACGAGCGTGCCCTGATCATAGTAAGGAATGGCTGTTACGCCTTCCGGCAAGGTCGTATTGATTTCATCAAACCGTGTCTGTACTTTGGCAATCACATCGGATGTGTTCGTGCCGTAGAGTTTCAATACAAGACCTGCCACAACTTCGCCTTCACCATTGGCCGTCGCAAGACCTTGGCGTACGCCGCCGCCAATGATGATTTCGCCCAGATCGCGCACGCGGATGGGACGGCCATCGTCAACATTGACAACGATGTCCGATAAGTCTTCAATGGAGCGTGCGAGGCCAACGCCGCGAACGGTATATTGCTCAGCACCGATTTCGAGAAATTGCGCGCCTTCGGTTTTATTCCCGCGTTCAAGCGCGCTCATCACATCGCCGATTTGAAGGTTATAAGCTTGCAAGGCATCAGGATCGAGCTGAACCTGATATTGTTTTTCATACCCGCCGAGCGACAGAACCTCTGTCACGCCCGGAACTGTTTGCAGCTGATATTTAATAATCCAGTCTTGGATTTCACGCATATCGACAAGGCTGCGCGTGCCTGTGGCGTCCTCCAGTCTGAAATAGAGAATGATACCCAGTCCCGTAGAGATAGGCCCCATTTTAGGGTCACCAAATCCGTCCGGGATATTCCCCCGCGCTTCGGTTAATCTTTCCCCGACAACTTGACGGGCAAAGTAAACATCTGTGCCGTCTTCAAAGTAAATATTGACGACGGACAATCCAAAATTAGACACTGAGCGCATGTTTTTTAGCTTTGGCAAACCTGCCATGGCGCTCTCTATCGGATAGGTCACATAGCGCTCAACCTCTTCAGGGGCGAGCCCTTCAGTCTCCGTGAAGACCTGAACCAGAGAAGGCGTCACATCGGGAAAAGCGTCCACGGGCAAAGCGCGAAAGGCGTAAATACCGCCAAGAGTAATGGCGAGCGCAGCAATGGCGGCGAGGAGCCTGCCACCTGCAATACGGTGCATAAAATTAAACATATCTCTATTCCTTAATGTCCGTGGTCATCGCCAAACGCATCTTTTTCAAGTTGCGCCTTGAGCGTGAAGGCGCCTTCGGAAACAAATCTGTCTCCGGCGCGAAGCCCTGAACGTATTTCAACATAGCCGCCGGATTCTGATCCGATCGTCACGTTTTGCGGCGCAAAGCCACCCTCAACCGGCACGAAGACTGACGCCTTTTTTTCGACTGTCTGTACTGAAGCAAGCGGAACGCGTAGAACGACCTGCGACTCTCCCACACTGATATCAGCGGTAACAAATTGCCCAGGACGCAGATTTCCATTAGGGTTATCCAAAATGACCCGCGCAGTAGCAGTTCTGGATGTCTCGTTAATGATCGGTAGAATAAAGGCGACGCTCGATTCGGCTAGAATCGTTCCTTCATCCGATTTCAAAACAACCGGTGCCTGCTCTCTGATTCGGCTAATGTCTTGCTTGTAAACGCCAATATCAGCCCACACCACATTATCATCAGCGATTGTGAATAAGGTCGCTACCCCAGCATCACCAGCGGATACAGTTTCGCCCAGCATTACGTCACGGCGAACAACCGTCCCGCTAATCGGGGCGCTTAGAAAAGAATTTGCGTTGTCGCCGTCATTTGCTGTTGCGATATTATCCAAAGCCGAATGGCTCACACCTGCTGCATGGAGTTCATTCTCTGCGGCATCTTTAGCGGCCTTTAATGCTTCAAAATTAGCGCGGGCAGCTTGGACATCAGCCTCTGCTGTAATTCTTTCGGCAAACAGTTTTTCTTCGCGCTCTAAAGCCTTAGCTGCCAAAGTGGACTGGGTCTGGGCTTTGAGCCATTGAGCTTTTAGTCCGGCAAGTTCACGGCTGGAGATTAGCGCCAATGTATCCCCGCGTTTCACAGTGTCTCCTTCGCTCTTGTAGAGTTTGGCGACAATTCCGCTCACCTTAGGTGACACATTCGCAACACGGTCTGCATCGAACCGAACCTCCGCCGGCAAACTAATCGTTTGCCCAAGCTGTCCCATTGACGCTTGCGAGATGACTATTCCGGCCTCACGAGACTCCTCGTCTGACAATTTCACAATGTCAGAGCCTTCATCTTCGTCGCCATGCTCATCATCACTATGACTATCGTCGGCATGGTCATCATCCTGATATTCGTCGCTATGAGTTTCATTGCCATGATCATCGTCTGCGTGTTGGTCTGCTTGTTGCGATGAAACGGCCTCGGGCTCTGCGGACCGTTTTTTAACACCGTCCACGTCCCCGCTACAGGCAGTTAAAAATAAAGCGGTTGTGAAAAACGCCGCGCTGAGAAGTAGATTACGTTTCATTGGATATCTCCGGTAAAAGGGGACGCGCCGGTCAAGCTGCGCAATTTCATATCTTGGATTTGTACATTGCGGGTCGCGTTGATGACGGCGATCCCCGCTTCAATCAAATTTTTGCGTGTGTCTAAGGTCGTCGTGAGATCAAATTTACCGGCTTGGTATCCTTTGATAGACGCCTCATACGCCGCTCTCGCTTCTGACAAAGCTTCAGTTTCGAGAACGTCTAACTGCTTCCGCACTGATTGAAGCTCAATGCGAGCAGCATTGTGCTGCGATAAAAGATCCGCTTCCACAGCTTGGCGATTTAACGCTTCAGCTTGGATTCGGAACCCTGCTGCCGTCACGGCATCGCGCTTTTTGTCAAAAATTGGAAAAGGGACACTGACGCCCAAAAGAAAGGCATTTTCATTGCTTTCGTCAAAGCGTCTAACCCCTGCGCTTAATGTCACGTCTGGAATTGCGGCCGATTTCGCCAGATCCTTCACGGCCTCGCTAACATCTTCTTGCGCCAATGCCATAATGACTTTTGGATGATCCCTGAGGTTTTTAAGTCCCAAGACATCATTTCCCTGCAAACTTATTTGCTCAACAATCGGCTCCGCAAATTGTGGATTCGGGTTGCCCCATAATCCAGCTAATTCAAAACGCAGTCTAAGACTTTGCGCTTTGGCCTGTTCTGAGGCCGCTTTCAGTGCCGCCGCGTCAGCTTTTACCCGTGAAAGTTCAGGCGGAGCAGCAGCGCCCGCATTGACCCGCTTTGTGACGATCTGAACAAGCTCCTCCGCTAAGCGAGCAGAATCATTTGCAAATTCAGCAACACGCAATGAAGCCTCTAGGTCAAAAAACAAAGCTGCGGCTTCGAGCTGTGATTGCCGCAATATTGCGCCGCATTCTGCTACTGCAAGTGACGCAGCAGCGCTGGCTGCCTCTCTGCGAAGGCTGCGTTTATTGCCCAACTCAAATGTTTGCGCAAATGATAGCGTGGTTTCGGATTGACCGAAGCCTGATAACGCACCCGAGCCCGCAAAGTTTTCAAATTCAAGATTGACAACCGGATTCAGGCGGCGTCCGGCCTGGTTCACTTCGGCCTGACGGGCTTTCGTTTCCAAGGCAGCACGCCTGACCTGCGGAGACGCATTTGAAATTTCTGCCATGACGGCATGCAAAGTAAGCGGCGCGCCCGGTACAATGACCGACGTCGTTGAAGTTGGCTCACCGCACGGAGCCGCGATTGCAGTACCTGAAAAGGCCGCCACAATCAGGACGCTTGCAGCGCCCCGGTATAATTTTGACATTGTAATATATTCCTCGTGATAATCTAAAGACAGATGACCAAGCGCAGCTTGGCCTTAGGCTAAAGATTAGGCACGGGGAGGACGGTAGAGCCCCGTGGGGCCCGCGCGCGGCGGGGCGTCATAGGCGTTCAAATTATACCCGAGCACATCTGCGATAGAGGGTTTCAGCGAGGCAAAATGAAGCGTGGTCGCGTGGATATGGCAACTGCCACAATTGTGGGCATGATGATCATGGGAGGCTTTGTTTGGCTGTTCAGGACTATGTTCATTTAAGACCTGCGCTATCCCGCCTTCATCCTGACAGGCGATCTCGTCCGGCTCGACGGGATGAATATCCGGCGTTACCGTGGCAAAGCTCACCATAACCGCCACGCAGACGGTCAGCCAAATCTTGGCAGAGGATATGAAGCGCGTTGCAAACATTGCGTTTAATTAGCACCTACAGTCACTAGAGGGTCAAGAGAATAATTCTCTTATGACCCAATTGGGGTAAATTCTTTGTGTGCATCATGTACGTCTAGGCATTGGTCATGGTTTGAGAGGGTTTGCAGCACTTTGCAGTCATCAATTACACCGCCCTTACAGTTTGTAATCATATTTTTAAGCTCAGCCTCTAAGGCTTCGAGTTGATTGAGACGCCGCCTGACATCAGCGAGCTGGCTTCGCGCAATGCGGTCAACGCTCGCGCAGTCTGTTCCTGGGCTTTCCTGAAGGTCAATGAGTTCACGAATAGCCTCAATTGGAAAGCCAAGATCTCTCGCATGGCGGATAAAGTTTAAACGCTCGACCGCAGCGTCGTCATAAATGCGTTGCCCGCTATCTGTTCTATCAGGCTCGCGAATAAGCCCGATAGATTCATAATAACGAATGGTCGTGACTTTCACGCCGCATTCGCGGGACAAAATACCAATCGTTTTTCGGCTCATAGTTTTTCTCTTGCCTCTACAGTGACTGTAGACAGTAGTTTATTCTCGAAATTGCACAAGAGGACGACGATAAGATGAGCGGATGTTGCGACGATAAAGTTTTTGAAGGGATGTCGGACGGCTATAAGCGCGCCTTACTGGCGGTCATTCTTATCAATGCTGTCATGTTCTTTGTGGAAATAACGGCGGGTCTCAAATCAGGGTCTCAAGCCCTCTTGGCGGACGCGCTCGATTTTGCAGGCGATAGCGCAACTTATGCCATTAGCTTATTTGTTATCGGAGCCTCCCTACGGACGCGCGCCATCGCCTCTCTGTTCAAGGGCGGCAGCCTGGCTTTCATTGCCATTATTATTTTGGGATCGTCTTTATATCGTTTTTTGGGCGATACGGTTCCCGCAGCAGAGACAATGGGAACTATCGGATTTTTAGCTTTATTAGCCAATCTGACAAGTCTGGTGATTTTAATGCGTTGGCGTGACGGTGACTCGAATGTGCGCTCTGTCTGGCTCTGTTCGCGCAATGACGCTATCGGTAATGTCGGTGTTATCATCGCCGGAATTGTGGTCGCCATAACGGGCGCGGCTTGGCCTGATCTGGTCGTCGCTATTCTGCTCGCCACACTGTTTCTGCGGTCCTCAGTCTCAATAATTTCTCAGGCGCGAGCCGAACTAAAATCCGGAGAGGTCATGCAACATGATCCATGCTGAACCATTACTCATCGGTCTTATGCTACTCAATGGATGTCTCTCGATTCCCTTTGGGATTTTTGCAAAACGCTCCTTTACGAAGAACGGTAATCTCACGCCCTTTCTTGCGGCATGGTCGGGTGTTGCGATGCACGGTCATGCTCTAATGACCTTTGCAATTGCGTGGATAAATAGAGGTACGCTTTACACGCCGCAATATTGGACGGTTCTTCCGGGATTGCTGGTCCTCGGAGCGGGCGCATATATAATCTATTTGGGTCGGAAAGCCTATGGCGATCAATCGCGCGTCTATGGCCTAAAAGAAGACGCCCTGATTACGCACGGCATTTATACACGCTCCAGAAACCCACAATATTTTGGTTATGGCCTCATGTTCCTAGGGGCCGCGATTGCCTCAGGATCAATCTTGGCCTTCGTATTCGTCGCCGTGTTTGCGCTCATGGTGCATGTCGGGATAACAAAAGTCGAAGAGCCCCATTTGGCGCAGGTTTTCGGTCAACCGTATTTAGACTATAAACAAACGGTAGGCCGATATTTTACGCTTTAGGTCCGGCACTTCGCCAAACCATTTTTTTGCATAGCGGCCCGTTAAGCCACGCCCACACCTTTAACAATCATCCAGATGCCCATGCCCATCATGGCGAGGTTTTCGCTAAGCGATACAAAGCCGAGCGGCACGTTTACCCCGCCGCCCACACAGGCGCATTTAATATCCCGCTTATCTATGTAGACAGCTTTAACGACAGAGATCGCGCCTATCGTGCCGATGAATAGGGCAATAGGCGCCGCGATGAATCCGAAAATACCGCCCGCAACCATGAGAATAGCGGCCAGCGCTTCCGCAAAGGGATAGACATAGGAATAGAGAACGACGCGCCGCGCGAGGATATCATAGCCGACAAACATATTTGAGAAGGTTTCCAGATCACGCAATTTGAGCATGGCCAGCATACCCATTGAGAAAGCGATGAACCATTCCAAAGACCGCAGGTTCAGCACGTCGCCTGATGTCGCCCAATTGGCGGCAATGGCGAGGAGAGCCGATATGTAGAAAACGACCAGAACGGGCGTGTAGGTCTTTTTATCCGGGTCTTTCACCTCATAACCAAAATGCTTGCGCAGATCATCAAAACCGCCAATGCGCTCACCGTCAATAAAAGTTTGCGGCGTTGTCTTCACATCATGCTTTTCCTTAAAAGCATCCGTGTCAGCACGGTTTGTGAGCCAATTATCCTCAACCTCAAACCCTTTGCGTTTGAGAAGGTCTACGGTCTTGATACCAAAGGGACAGATGTGTTCATCCGTGACCATGCGGTAAACGACGGCTTTTTTGCCTTGGGCCGTGTCTTTCACGGCAAGTTCTTCTGCAATACTCATATCTGTCTCCTGCCAGGCTAAACGCTAAAGCTTGCCTTCAAATTCCGGCATTGGCCGCGCGGCGGCTTCGGCGTCTGTCGCGGCTGTTCCATTTTCTTTGATGTCGTTGATCAACCATTCCATCTCTTTGATTTCACGGCGCTGGGCTTTGATAATTTCATTGGCAAGTGCCCTCACGCGCACATCGTCAATCTCGGCGCGCTCACTCGTCATGATGGCGATTGAGTGATGCGGGATCATGGCTTTCATCCAAGCTTCATCTTGGACGGTCACTTGGCTACGTACCAAGAAAAGAGCGGCTATAAAAACGAGTGCGCTCCCGCCAAAAATCGCGAGGTTAGCTTTCTTGTTCTTATACATGTTAAGCATGAAACCGAGCATGATAATGGCCATGGCAGCGCCCATATATATGGCCATATAGGTCCGAGTTTCAGAAAACCGAACGTGACTGAATTGATAACTATTCAGATACATGAGCCCCAACATGACGAGGGTTGAGGTTCCAATCATTGCGAAGAATAAGCCATAATTGCTTTTGTGTTGTGGATTCATGTTCTACTCCTTCTATACCCTATGTGGGTATTTTGTTTATACCTATATAGGGTATAATGACAAGGGACGGAAATGGTTCCGAATTTTACGCAAACCATCACGAAGGGGGCTGTAATTGAAAAAACGACTGGATGGATATACGCCGTGGAGCAAGTTTGGGCGTTAGGCAGAGGCACAGTTTAGGCGGATGAAATCAATCCTGTCTCGAAAGAATAATATCTTAATGACTATGTCCATTAGGGCCAGTCACCGTTGTTGCCCATAAGACACAAAGCAGAACGAATAGAAATAGTACGGCTTCAAGGCCTAGTGATTTGCGCAAGGCCGCACGTCCGACCAAAGGCGATTGTTGCAAAAGGATCCCAATCCGGAATTTGTTAAAGGCTCCCGCACCCAATAAGATTAGGGCGGCCACGAGTTTGACCATAAGGAAACGCTCGTAAAGCGTTGACCCGATATCCAATAGATTGCCGTTAAGTCGCCACAACAAATACAAGCCGGTGACAAATAAAAACGGCACGGCCCATATTGCGAAATGACTGAACCGTTCTGTTCTTAGGATCAGGTCTCTGTCGGACAATGTATCAGCAGGCCAGAGACTGAAGGGCGCGTAAAGCCAATATCCGGCAATAAGAATATGCGGAATGACCCATAGCGGAAGGAACGGCATGTTCTCGGCCGCTTGCGTATGCCCGGACGCCGCAAAGCCAGCGCTCAATAGGATAATCGAAAAAGCCGTAGTTATTTTTCTCAAATCACTCGGTTTTATAAAGCTGGAGAGAATGGCTAAACCCGCGCCCCCCACGAACACCAAAAACTGAGTCCCATTGGACTGCCAGACCCAGCCGAAAGTCTGTTGATTAAAGGCTTGCGACAATGAGCCTGCCAATTGCCCATTGGCAATGATCAGCTTTAAGATGGCCCCTAAGATAAGGACCGCAACGAAGGTGCGTAGCCTCTTCAGTTTTTGCTGAATCCCGAGACAAAAATGCGATAAAATACCGATTGAGACTAGAGCTCCGATATAGAGCATTAGTTTTGCAATCAGGGCCAAGGCGGTCAGCATGAAAACGCTTATTGGACTGTGAAGCTCAAGCTGCCTTTGACGACATGCCCGTCTTTAGAAACGGCTCTCCACGTCATCTCATATAACCCGCTTTTTAGCTCAGGCATTGGAATAGAGAATTTTGCTTCCCTAGATTTGGACGGCGTGAAATCAACAACAACGGCTTTTCCCTCGCTATCTTTCAGAGAAAAAGTCGCCAGCCCTACCTTTTGCGCAAACACCAGATCAAAGACATCCGGCATCGTTTGGTAAACGCCGCCGTCTTCTAATGTAGCGGACTGGACCTTAGTGTGAGCCATAGCTGTAGGAGCCAGCAAAGACGCCATGAGAAAAGCCCCAAGCGTCAATTTTAAAACCGATCTTTTCATATGTTTATCCTTCAGCGCTTCAATTTATCAAAAAGGTCTACCAATTCCGCGACTTTCTCGCGCTGCGCTGTCTCATCGCCCGACTGGATGGCCGCGTTTACGCAACCCGCCGCGTGATCTTTGAGAATTTCGCTTTCCGCTCGTGCCATCGCGGATTTCACGGCTTGCATCTGGGTCAGAACGTCAATGCAATAGCGTTCATTTTCCAGCATTTTAATAATGCCGCGTACTTGACCCTCAATTCTTTTGAGGCGGTTAATCGTCTTGGGAGAATGTGTAGACATTGTATTCCTCAATTTTATGAACACGAAAGTGTGACGCTTGCAGATGATAACATGCCCCATGGGGGTATTTACTTTCTTAATCTTTTTGGTCTATAATGCAAGGATGAGAGTCATTTCGACAGTCATCTGCTTATTCGCAGCCCTCATTATGATGGCCACGCCTGTCATGGCGTGCTGCGTGACAGGTCATGTTGATATGACTATGGACACAGGACAAGTATCTGAAACGGTATCTCCGCCTTGTCACACGGCCCCTGAAGTCAAATCAGGCGGGAGCGACACGCAAACCCCTGAAAAATATTGCTCCTCTTGTGATGACTGCGCTGTGTCTTCGGCTTTTATGGCTGACAGCGACCCCGTTACCCATGCAAAAGCAGACCTGACCTTTGTAACGCTTATCAATAATCCTACGGTTCTGCCGCGTCCCGAAGTGCGCCTTTTGAGAACAACGGGACCGCCTCCAAGGCAACCTAACGGAAGGCTTGATAGCCCTTACTCACGCTTCGACGCCCAAATCATTTAATCTCCAAGCAGACTGACTGTTCAGAGTTTTCCTCTGAGCCTATTCGCCTGTTTAATTGGAGATTTTGGGATGTTTATCCGCCACACATCATTTTATCAGACTCGGTTTCGCACCGTCACGCTTTCGCTTTTAGTTGGCGGCATGAGCGTTATGAGCTTGCAAGCTGCCGCCTTTGCTCAAGACGCGCTTTATGCACCTGAATTGTTGGGCGCGGGTCCGACGACTGCCGCGCAACAGCAGCAACCTTCGATACGGGCTATGCCCTTTTCTGAATTAGAAACGCAATTGCGCACCCATCCTTCTTTGGACGCGCTTAGCCTTAGCGCGCAAGCCAATCGTCAACGTGCAGAAAGCGCGCTCGGACTGCCTGATCCGGTCGTGTCACTCCAGTTAAATAATGTGCCGCTTTTTGATCCATCTTTTTCAGAATACCTTCCGTCCAATAAAGCCGTTGGCATTCGGCAGGCTTTGCCGAGCCGGTCTGAACGCAAAGCTAACTCGCTTAAATCCTTAAGAAGCGCCGCCCAACAAGAGCTGGAAGCCGAACAACAATATGCAAGGTTGCGCGGTCAGCTATTGGTTTACCTAATTGAGAAACAGAGCCTTGAGGCCCAACGGAGTTTGGCTCTCGCACGTCAGTCAAAATATGACGAACTTTCTGACATCATCGATATTGAAATCAATGCAGGTCGCCCATTGGTGTTCCGCCTCGCAAAAGTGGATGTGGAACGCACAGAAGTTTCTAGAACCTTGGCTGAATTAGAAGGACGTGACGCGCAGATAGATGCGGAGCTCATCAACCTCTTGGGTTTCGTTCCTGAAACGGAACTACCAGCAATTTCCAGGACGCCTTGGACCGGGAACGCGTTGGGATTTTATGCCGTGCGCGTAGCCGATGCGAATGTTGATATATCCGATGCGGATGTGCAGCGCGCAGAAGCAGACTTTAAGCCCGATTGGGGGGTTAATCTAACCTACCAACAGCGCGAGTCCGGCCAAGGCCCGCGCTCAAATTTTGACGGAGATGATTGGGTCTCGGGCGGCGTCAGTTTTACAATTCCGCTCTGGGCAGGCAAACGCCAAGAACCTAATTTACGCGCCGCCAAGATGGATAGGAATGCCAGTATGGCTCGGCGCACAGCCATTGCGCGCCAAGTCCAATCCGAGTGGTCACGCTATGAAGCCCGCCGGGAAACAGCCGTTCAAAACATCCGCATTGTTGAACAGAAAATCAGCGCGATTGAAACGCAGACAGAGGCGCAGTTGATCACTTATGAATCCGGGAATGGCGATTACTCGCCAATCATCGACGGTGAAATCGCCATTCTCATGCTGCGCGCGGAAATCGTCAAAGAACAAACCTTACGCGATCAAATGATTGCAAAAATGAATAGCCTTTTGGTGCCATCATGACTCAGTTTAAATTTGCCCTCATTCTAAGCAGCGCCCTCATTCTGGCGGCTTGTGAACCCGCATCAAAATCCCCTTCGGCTTTGGAAGCCGGACATGACCACGCGGCTATGCAAGCGGGACAATCTCAGTCATCAAAAATGGACATGCCCGCAGAGGAGGTGAGCTCTTACACCTGCCCGATGCACCCGCACTATATTTCGACTGACCCCAATGGGAGCTGTCCGATTTGCGGTATGGATCTCGTCCCGGTCAAAGATAGCGGTTCTTCAGCCGCATCGGGAAAGGGCGAGATACTCTATTACAAAAACCCCATGGGACTTCCTGATACGTCTCCCGTGCCCAAAAAAGACAGCATGGGGATGGATTATATCCCTGTTTACGAAAATGAAGGCCAAAGCGGCGGCGTGGTGGTTTCGCCCGAGATGATCCAAACCATGGGCATCCGAACGGTTACGGTAGGCACAGCGACGTTTAATCAAGCTTTGCGCGCCTACGGCACAGTCGAGCCGAATACGCGGCTGGAGTCTATGGCGGCTTCCCGCCTTGAAGGTTGGATCAGCGGCCTCACCGTGCGGGCAGAAGGCGACACCGTGCGTCGTGGGCAACGTCTTTATAGCATCTACACGCCTGAGCTCATTGCAGCGCAAAAAGACTATCTGGCCTCTCTTCAAATTGGCAATTCCCGCCGCATCGCCTCCGTCCGCCAAAGGCTCATATCCAAAGGCATGCAAGAAAGCCTCGTGGAGCGCTTGACTGAGACCCGCGAACTCATTGAGCGTGTCCCGGTCTATGCGGAAAGCTCCGGCGTTGTAACACAGCTCATGGTGCGCGACGGCGATTATCTCAAACCCGGCGACCCTATCCTGCAATTGCAGGCCTATGATAAGGTCTGGGTCATTGCTTCCTTACCAGAGTCCGACCTGCCGAAGATGGAAATCGGTAAATCCGCCAATCTGAAATTTGATAGCGCGCCTGATGCCGCAAAAACGGGCAAGGTTGACTATATCTACCCGACCATAGACCCTAAAACGCGAACCGCCCGCGTGCGGATCAGCGTTGATAATACCTCCGGCTCTTTACGACCAGGCGCCTATGCCGACATCGTCTTTCAAGCTGACGAAACCGAAACCTCTGCATCGAAGCTGTCTATTCCAAGCCAAGCCATATTACGCGACTCACGCGGGGCACATGTTATCGTCGCTTTGGGGGAAGGCCGTTTCGAGCCTCGGGATGTGACCATTGGAACAAGTGTTCGTGGTCGCACGGAGATATTATCAGGACTTGCTGAAGGCGAGCGTATTGTGGCCAGCGGTCAGTTTATGCTCGATTCTGAATCTAACCTGCGCGAAGGGCTTTCAAAACTCAACCTGCCTGCCACCGATTTTGACGAAAATACGCCTTTATCCGAGCTTCCCATAGACGGCTCTACGCTGAGCCAAATTGATCATATGGTCGATAGCGCGCTATATTTACATGAAGCCTTGATTGATGGCTATGCGATTGACCCATACTTCCTCGACCCCACCCTCAGATTAATTGAAAATCTGAAAGGCAGATTTGCAGGCTCTAAATTATCGCCGATCTTAGAACAGGCAGAAGCGGCGATAAGCGGGGCGAAAGAGAATAAGACAGGTGAGCCCTTAGCGGCCCAGCTTTCGCAGTTGATGACCGCGCTTGACCCTTGGCTGACGCTGGGCGCGCCCGCTCACTATAAGAGCAAAGGCCTCATCTTTTACAGTGATGATGAAACGGCGCGTCTTTGGCTGCAAGATGGCGGATTGCCCGCTAATCCTTATTCAAATGCAACGGCTCAAATCATTTCGTGGCCTGACCCTATGGCTGGCAATATGGCAGACGAGATGTCTGGCAGACAGCCATGAGCGAGCTTCACACTGAAAATTTAGCGGGCAATGATCCGTCTAAATCAGCCGTCGCAAAGCTGATAGCCTGGTCGGTTGCCAATCAACTCATTATCATTGTTTTGGCTATAGCCCTCGCCGTTGGTGGTTGGTTGTCACTCAAAGACATGCCGCTCGACGCGGTTCCCGACCTAACCGATACACAAGTCATCATACGAACGGAGTTTCCAGGACAGTCACCACAAATTGTCGAGGATCTAGTGACCTATCCGCTTTCAACGAACCTGTTGGGTCTCCCAAAAACAAAAGATGTCCGCGGCTCGTCCATGTTTGGCACTAGCTTTGTCTATGTCATCTTTGAAGACAATGTTGATCCCTATTGGGCGCGCTCGCGCGTCGTTGAAGCACTTTCCCGCCTGGGGTCAGACCTCCCTGAAAATGCCAATCCTCAGATTGGGCCTGATGCCACAGGTGTCGGCTGGATTTACCAATATGCTTTGGTTGATAAAACGGGGCAGACAGATTTGGCAGAGCTGCGCTCCCTTCAAGACTGGTTTCTGAAACTAGAGCTGTCCGGCGTGGAAGGCGTCTCGGAAGTGGCCTCCGTCGGCGGATTTGAGCGCGAATATCAAGTCCTCATCGATCCAAACAAACTTGAATCTTATGACGTTTCAATTGCTCAACTTGCCCAGTCTATTCGCGCTGCCAGTAGCGAGGTTGGTGGCCGCGTGCTTGAGCAAGGCGAGACTGAATATGTCATCCGCTCATCAGGCTATGTCAAAACAGCCCTCGATTTAGAACAAGTCGTGGTGTTGGCGAAAGACGGGACGCCTGTGATATTGTCGGATGTGGCCCGCATCGTTGAAGGTCCGGCCCTACGGCGCGGGATTGTGGAGCTTAACGGTGAAGGTGAAACCGTGGCAGGTATCATCGTAATGCGCGACGGCGAAAACGCCTTGGAAGTCATTTACCGTGTGAAAGACAAGCTCGCGGAATTACAGCGTGGCCTACCGGACGGCGTGGAGATCGTCACTGTCTATGACCGCGCGCCGCTCATTGAGGGAGCTGTGTCCTATCTAAAGAAGAAACTGATTGAGGAAGGCCTCGTCGTCGCCCTCGTCATATTTCTTTTCTTGCTTCACTTTAGGGCCGCCTTTGTCGCTGTGATCACTTTGCCGCTGGGCGTTCTTGGGGCTTTCATCATCATGTCAGGCCAAGGGGTGACGGCCAACATTATGTCATTGGGCGGCATAGCGATTGCGATTGGTGCAATGGTGGACGCGTCGATTGTCATGGTCGAAAACGGGGTGAGAAAACTCTCAGATTTGGGCGAAAAGCCTGACGAGCCAACGAGCAAACGAGTACTCATTGAGGCGGCGCAAGAAGTTGGGCCCGGCCTCTTTTTCTCACTGCTAATTATTGTTGCCTCCTTTCTGCCTGTCTTCGCTTTGACAGGAGAGAGTTACCGTCTGTTTTCGCCGCTCGCCTTTACCAAAACTTACGCCATGGCCTTTGGCGCTTTGTTATCGGTCACGCTTATTCCAGTGCTGATGATTTGGCTCTTACGCGGCAAGATGCGTCCAGAGACAGCTAATCCGCTCAACCGTTTCTTTGTCTGGATTTATAAACCCATCATCTGGGCCGCCCTCAAGTTAAAATGGGCGACGGTCCTCATTGCTCTCATCATTACAGCCAGCGTTATTATACCGGCTCAAAAGTTAGGCACTGAATTTATGCCTGCCTTATATGAGGGCGAACTTCTCTACATGCCGACGACCTTACCCGGCGTCTCCTCGACTAAAATGCGCGAAATCCTCGGCCAAACCAACCGCGTCATTAAAACAGTTCCCGAAGTCGAGTCTGTCTTTGGCAAGGCGGGGCGCGCCGATACAGCAACTGACCCTGCGCCGCTGACCATGATTGAAAGCTGGATAAGACTAAAACCTAAATCTGAGTGGCGCGCAGGCATGACCGCTGACGGGATTGTAGATGACTTAAACAGCCGTCTTCAAATGCCGGGCCTTGTGAACTCTTGGGGCTATCCGATCAAAATTAGGATGGATATGGTCTCGACAGGTATTCGCACGCCCATTGGCATTAAGGTGACGGGTGATGACCTCACGCAAATTGAAGCCATTGCGCGCGAGATTGAAGGTGTTGTGACGGACATCCCCGGCACGCGCTCAGCATTTGCTGACCGCGTTCTTGGCGGTAAATATCTTGAGATTACCCCTAACCGTTTGGAACTGGCGCGCCGCAATATCGATATGGGGGCTTTCCAAGGCGTTATCCAAACGGCGCTGGGCGGCATGACACTAGCCGAGTCTGTTCAGGGCCGCGAACGCTATAATATCATGCTGCGCTATGAGCGAGCTTTTCGCGAAACCGATGCTGACATTGGCAACATTCTGATCCCAACGCCAACAGGCGCACATATTCCGCTGCGCGAGGTCGCAAGCGTGGCCTATACGGAAGGACCGCCCATGATCCGGTCTGAAAACGCGCGTCTTACGGGCTGGGTTTTTGTGGACATCGCGGGTCGTGACCTTGGCGGCTATGTGGCTGAGGCGAAAGACATTGTGGCCAATGCCGTCACCTTGCCGCCGGGCTATGCCGTGGAATGGTCGGGTCAATATGAGCAATTACAGCGCGCCAATGAGCGCCTGAAAATTGCCATCCCAGCCGCCATAGGTCTTATCTTTCTTCTCTTAATGCTTCACTTTGGCCGTCTTGACCGGACGCTAATCATTATGCTGTCTCTGCCATTCGGGCTCGTTGGCGGTTTATGGGCCGTTTATTTAGCGGGCTATAACCTCTCCGTTGCGGTCGCCGTTGGCTTCATCGCTCTGGGCGGTATTGCAGTCGAAACCGCCGTTGTCATGCTGCTCTATATCGATCAGCAAGTCCGCACGGATGAGCCGACAACCCGTACAGAGCTGTTCCAGGCCGTAAGCCACGGCGCAGCCTTGCGCGTGCGCCCCAAGCTTATGACCGTCCTGACAGTCATGGCAGGTCTAGCCCCGATTTTTCTGACAGAGGGCTTAGGCTCAGATGTCATGCGGCGCATCGCTTTACCCATGCTTGGCGGGATGATTTCGACAACCGTTCTCACCCTCATAGTTATTCCGGCGATCTATTTCATCTGGGTCGGTCGCCAATTACCAAAATCACCAAAACCAAACCATGCAACGCTTGAAGGAGAAACCGCATGAAACATCTAACTCAACTCACACTTACGGCCTTGGCCGCATTAAGCTTGTCCGCGTGCGGCCGCGGCGAGATTGACCACAGCAAAATGGACGACGCGAAAATGGACCATAGTCAAATGGATCAAATGAAATCCATGGGCGATACAGGTCACACTACAGGCATCATTGTCTCCGTTAGTCCCGATGGAAAAGAAGCGACTATCGACCATCAAGAAATTGAAGGCGTTGGCATGGGGGCCATGACGATGGGATTTGGTATCACATCTGCCGTTGACCTCTCCGGATTTGCCAAAGACGACAAGGTCAGTTTCATGGTCAAGAAGGGCCGTGATGGAAGCTACCGTATTACGGCGATCTGCAACACAGACACTGATGGCAAAGACTGCCTCGACGCAAAGATGGACCATAGCGGTCACTGATAGATTGGGCCTGCGAATTACGTCGCAGGCCCAATTTAGAGGTCTGGGGAGGGCTTAATGAATAAAGCGATATTAAACCGAAATTTGCGCAAGCTTCATTTATGGTTCGGCATTGGCATTGGTCTGCAATTAGGGCTGTGGCTCATCTCCGGTCTGTTCATGACCCTTTTTCCAATTGATCAAGTCCGGGGCACGCATTTACGGGCCGAAATCTCTTCGCCCATTGTCTCGCCCAACCTAGATATTTTAGGCCCGTCAGACATCGTTTCAAAACACGCGCTTCGTCCGCAATCTCTCACGCTTAAGATACTCAATGATCAGCCCGTTTATATCGTTGCAAGTGAAGAGCAAACGCAAGTCTTTGACGCTAAATCCGGTGTTGTCTGGGAAACCTTGAATGAGGCGCTAGCCACGCAAATTGCGGTCAGTAACTATGCTGGGCGAAGTACGGAAACTGCAGCCACTTTCTTTCAAGACAAAGCCCCGCGCGAATATGGGCGCGAGGGACCAGTTTGGCGGATTGATTTCAAGAAACCGGATGCTGCCAGTTTTTACGTCGATGCCACTACGGCCGAGGTCAAAGCTGTCAGAACAGGTTTATGGCGGACCTTTGATTTCATGTGGGGCTTGCACATTATGGATTGGAGCAACCGCGAGAACTTTAATTCTTGGTGGATCAAAGCGGTTGCATCTCTTGCAGTCTTTTTCTTCCTAACGGGCTTAGCGCTCGTCGTGCTCAGGCTTCGTAGCGCCTTTAAGCGTCGCCGCAACTCAAAGTCGGGAGCCTGATCATGGTCTCAACACTTCCATCGGCACCAAACGATCCTTTATTTGGTCATAATCATTTCACGCCTATTCGGTGGGTTCTCGCAGGCCTTGTTGCCCTTGGTCATTTTTGGCTCACGACCACGGGCTATGAGCCTTTCAGAATCCACCAATGGACAGGTGGGTATATGGCCGTGAACGGTTTTTTCGTTCTCTCCGGTCTGCTTATTATGAAAAGCCTCGCAACACGTAACGATCTAAAATCATATGCCGCCTCTCGGCTTCTTAGAATTTACCCCGCTCTGATAGCGATCATGGTTGCCTTCGTTCTGGTTTTTTCGACTCTCTTTTCAAAACCCGGCGGCCTCGTAAATTTAACATCCCCTGATACTTGGTCTTACGCTTTGCGGGTTTTGCTCATGGGAGATCCACAATGGGCTCCCGGAGGCATTTTTGCAGGCAATCTTGAAGAAGACTTCAATGGTCCTCTCTGGACCATCAGATATGAGATGGCCGCATATGTCCTTGCGGCTTTGGCATTCTTTGTAGGGCTCGCTAAACGACTTTGGACGACAATCCTCATGCTTGTTGCCGTTGCCGGAATTTACATAGCTGCTCCGCTATTCTTTGACGTTTCAACCCTGCCAGCTTCAATTATGCCATTATTCCGGCTCTCAGCGTGCTTCTTACTGGGTATGACGTTATGGCACTGGCCAGCAGGCCGTAGACCGCCTTGGTGGAGTATTGCTGTTATCGCAGTCTTATTCGCTGTTTTCGGTGCAAGCTTTCTCGGTGAGCTCTTGGCAACATTGCTACTCACGGGAATTATGCTGAGGCTGGGCCTGTCTCGCCGCCAATTTAAGCCGCTACTAAAACTCCCGGATTACTCATATGGCATATACATCTGGCACTATCCGATCATCCAAGCCGTCTTGTTTCTCATTCCTGATTTGGGACCTTTTGAAGTTATGGCAATTTCCACGCCTCTGTTTATTCTCTTCGCGGGATTATCGTGGCACGTCATTGAGAAGCCCGCGCTTAGATTGAAGTCTCGCGTCTCTAGGTGAGCATAGTATGCAATAGACTTGTAAGGTAAAATCGTGCCCCAAAATGGGGGTCAAACTGTGCCCCAAAGACTGTTTGACACTCACCTAAGTAACTGTTATTTATACCTTATTGTGATAACTATGAGTCCTGCTTGCGGAGCCATTTTTTCTTCATTCTTAGATTACAATCTATGTGTTTGCATTTAAGCGGATGCTCTGGGCTAAAAGAGAGAGTTTAGTGCTGTTTCTTGATACCAGTTTACGCACGGGAACACGACTTCGTCCGGCAGATAATGTGCGTCTATCCAAGGCTGACTACTGTTAAACGGTCTTTGCTCCACCGATTGGTGCAAAAGCATATCAAGTATGCTTTGCATCCACGTGGTTTCACATTTTGGCGGTGTGACTACTACAATGTCCCCGGCGCGAAATTCGAGTTTTTCCTATGAACGGGTATCAGCGTGTCAGCTGCGAACAATTTTGGTCAGCTTCCTGATCGGTATGACAACCCCTGATGTTATAGAGATTCATTCTACGCCGTCATGGCCCCGCGAATGGGGGAAACAGGAGCGCTGTGATCAAACTTCATGAGTTCGGCTTCAGATGTGCCGCTGCGAATTTTCGTAAGCCATTCCTCCGGGTCATATTCCGTCCCCACCGGATTACTTCCGATATCTTTTCCGTGAAAATATGCTGTGCATTCTTCTTTGGTCGGGAAACAATCGACGGAAAACTCCATCTGGTTTCCATCGGGGTCGGCATAATAAAGCGACGCACTCATGCCGTGATTTGTCAGTCATCATATAAAATGGCTCAGATTTTTCTCTAGCGGTAGATATCTTGGCATCTCTGAGGCCCAGCTAAGTCTCTAAGAAACTTATACTGAATTAATGCGTAGAACTAAGGACACCGGAATTCATCCGTAATTGCTTTCGGTCCTAAATAGGAGCCAGCCTTGGGTACTTTGCGCCAAAAAACTATTACAAAACCAATTTTCAACTGGGCAAAAAAAGCCATGCCTAGCTTGTCGGAGACAGAACGCGACGCCCTAAACGCCGGAGATACTTGGTGGGATGGGGAACTTTTCACCGGAAATCCTAATTGGGAAATGTTGAGAAACACACCCCCGTCGCGTTTGACCAAAGAAGAACAGAATTTCATAGATGGCCCCTTGGAAGAACTATGCCGCCTCATAGATGATTGGAAAATCGTCTGGGAAACAGGGGATATGGAACAGAAGGTCTGGGATTTTCTTCGTGAAAATAAACTCTTTGGTATGATTATCCCAAAGAGATATGGCGGCCTTGAATTCTCGGCCTTTGCGCATTCTGAAATTGTCAAAAAAATTACAACCCGCTCCACAGTAGCGGCTGTCACAACCATGGTACCGAATTCGCTCGGCCCTGGAGAACTTCTCCTGCAATTCGGTACCGAAGATCAAAAAGACTACTGGCTGCCCCGCTTGGCAGATGGCCGGGAAATCCCCTGTTTTGGTTTAACAAGTGAAGAAGCCGGATCTGACGCGGGCGCCATGGTCGATAGTGGCGTCATTTGTGAAGGTGTGTATCACGGCGAAAAGGTACTCGGCATACGCCTTAACTGGAGCAAGCGTTATATTACGCTGGGGCCTGTTGCCACTGTCTTGGGCTTGGCTTTCAAATGCTATGACCCGGATCACCTTCTCGGAGACCAAGAAGATTTAGGGATTTCTGTTGCGCTTGTACCGACAGATCTTCCGGGCGTTGAGATCGGACGCCGACACCTGCCGGCCTTTCAGATGTTCCAAAACGGCCCGAACTCGGGGAAAGACGTTTTCATCCCCTTTGAGAATGTGATCGGAGGCAAGTCACAGTTGGGGCGTGGCTGGGCTATGCTGATGAGCGCCCTTGCGGCGGGTCGCGGTATCTCTTTACCGGCCCTCTCCGCAGCGGGCGCAACGCTAACAGCGCGCACCTCTGGAAATTATGCCCGAGTGCGCCAACAATTTGGCGTTCCGATCAGTAAATTTGAAGGCATTCAAGCCCCTCTCGCAGCACTCAGCGCCCGGGCCTACAAACTGGACGCCGCACGCTATTTAACCTGCTCGGCTTTGGATCAAGGACATAAACCTTCTGTCATCGCCGCCATCATGAAATATCACATGACCAACGCTCTAAGAGAGTCGGTCACTGATGCCATGGATATTCATGCCGGCAAGGCTGTTATGGATGGACCTTTGAACTACCTCGGCAGCTTGAACCGGGCTGTGCCAGTCGCCATCACAGTTGAAGGGGCCAATATTATGACGCGGAGTCTCATGATATTTGGACAAGGCGCAATACGCTGCCATCCCCATCTACTTGATGAAATTCTGGCATTAGAGAAAGAAGACCAATCCGAAGCTCTAAGGGATTTCGACAAAGCTTTTTGGAAACATGTAGGGCATTCTGTGAAAACCGTTTTCCGCTCCATTGGGCGGAGTTGGTTCGGTACTGGCCCGTCCCCTGACGAACCTGAACTAAAAAAATATTACAAGTCTATGAGTCGATATGCAGCGGCGCTGGCGATCGCGTCGGATATGTCGTTATTAATTTTAGGCGGAAAACTGAAATTCAAAGAAATGCTTTCCGCTCGTTTGGGTGACGTACTCTCAGAGCTTTATATGCTATCTGCGGTTCTTAAACGGTGGGAAGATGAAGGCCGTCACTCAGAGGACCTTCCTCTCGTTAGATATAACATGAAAAAAGGATTTGTGGCGATTGAGACTGCCTTAGACGAAGTTTACAATAACTTTCCAAATAGATTAGTTGCTTGGTTCTTACGGGCCATCACGCTGCCATTTGGGAAATCTCAAACTCTGCCTTCGGACGAATTGAAACGGCAATGCGCGGATCTAATTACTAGCTCAAACTCAACACGTGATAGGTTGTCCCAAGGCATGTATCTATGTGATGAACACGGCAGTGAAGGCATCTCCAGATTAGAAAGAGCCTTTGACTTTACCCTCGAAGCGGACCCGGCAGAGACCAAACTCCGGAACGCGGATTATTCTGATCCTGAGAAAGCCTTAAAGGAATCTCTTATTACTCAAACTGAATATGACTTAATTTTACAGGCTCGCGAGGCGGCAGCTCTCGTCATAGAAGTCGATGATTTCGCCGCCGATGACTTTGTACGTTATGGATGCCCCCCTGAAGATAAAGAACCGGAGGAACCCGTGCGGGAATATTTGAAAAGAACTTCGTCTAAAATTGCGAGTGCGGCAGAATGAAAGGCAGAGATGTTTACATCGTCGACGGCGCTCGGACGCCTTTTTTAAAAGCGCGCGGCGGGCCCGGCCCGTTCACCCCTGTGGATTTGGCCGTTCAATGCGGACGCCCCTTACTCCTGCGGCAGTCTTTTTCGCCGACTGAATTTGATCAGGTTATTTTAGGCTGCGTCAACGTCGTCGCAGATGAAATGAACCCGGCCAGAGTCGCAGCCCTTCGATTAGGTATGGGCTCAGAAATGGTTGCTTTTACCGTTCAGATCAATTGCGGCTCAGGCATGCAATCCATTGATACAGCCTATCGGTATATAAGAGACGGCGGGTCTGATATGATACTTGCCGGCGGAGCCGAAGCGCTCAGCCATGCGCCCCTTGTCTATCGCCGCGAAGCCGTTGAATGGTTCGGAGCTTTGGCCGGAGCCAAGTCATTGAGCCAAAGGCTGAAGCTATTCACCAAATTGCGGCCTTCCATGTTTAAACCCGTCATTGGTTTGGAACGCGGCCTGACAGACCCCATTACCTCTCTGAATATGGGACAAACGGCAGAAGTCCTCGCGCATCTCTTTAATATTTCTCGCGAGCAAGCCGATGAATATGCCGTCCAAAGCCAACTTCGCCTCGCTAAGGCGCAGGAAGAAGGATATCTGGACGAGGAAGTCCTTCCGGCTTTTTCACCAAATGGGGACGTTTTTGAAACGGATGACGGGGTTAGACCAGACTCCAGTACAGATAAACTAGCTAAGCTCAAACCCGTCTTTGAAAAACCCCATGGGAAAGTGACTCCGGGAAACAGTTCACAAATCACGGACGGCGCAAGTTGGGTCATTCTCGCCTCTGAAGAGGCCGTACAAAAACATAATTTGAAACCCAGAGCTAAACTCACGGATTCGAATTGGGCGGGTCTTGATCCGAAAATAATGGGACTTGGTCCCGTTATGAGTTCAACCCCTCTCATGCAAAAACATAATTTAAAATTGGCGGATATCGACCTCTGGGAAATTAATGAAGCGTTTGCTGCTCAAGTCCTCGCTTGTCTCGCGGCCTGGGAAGATGCAGATTTTTGCAAAGATGTTCTTGGTCTGGACGCTCCCATCGGAAAAATTAGTCAAGACCGCCTGAATATTGACGGTGGAGCGATTAGTCTCGGCCACCCTGTCGGCACGAGTGGCAATCGCATCGTCCTGCATCTGGTCAATGCCTTGCACAGGACCGGCGGCAAGCGGGGTATTGCAACGGAATGTATTGGCGGCGGCTTGGGCGGCGCCATGTTAGTAGAGAGGGTTTAGAAATGACGCGACAAAGTCCTGTCCTTAAATCTCTTATGTCTCGTCAAATGGAAATGGGAGACGTAGAAAACCTCCAAGACATGCGCCATTTTCGAATGGGACGTGACGACAACGATATTGCCTGGGTCTTTTTTCACCGACAGGGAGAGTCTGTAAACACCCTTAACAGAGCCGTCCTCGAAGACCTGTCGCGCGTTCTGGATGCGTTAGAAAGCCAACCTCCAAAAGGCGTCGTCATTCGCTCAACAAAACAGTCCGGCTTCTGCGCCGGAGCAGATATACGTGATTTCCGCGAAGCGGCCTCACCAGAAGTTATGATAGATGAACTTTTGCAAGGCAAAGTTATTCTTGATCGATTGGAATCCCTGCCCTGCCCGACAATTGCTCTTGTACATGGACACTGCCTCGGCGGCGGATTCGAACTGGCCTTGGCCTGCGATGAGCGCATTGCCATAGACGGGGCCAAATTTGGATTTCCCGAAGTTCAGCTTGGACTGCACCCCGGACTGGATGGGTCGGTTCGTTTAACGCGGTTGATAAATCCCCTCGAAGCCATGACCCATATGCTTACAGGCAAAACCGCCTACACAAAAAAAGCAAAAACCCTTGGCATTGTTTCAGAAATTGTAGAAGAGCGACATGCTAAAGCGGCGGTTCAATCGCTTGTCAAAAACCGCCCTCAAGCTGGTAAAAACGGATTTCTTGGCAGCGTGATGAAAACTGGCTTGGGCCGGTCTATTGCAGCAAAGAAAATGCGCGCTCAAACCGCGAAACAGGCTCCAAAAGCCCATTATCCTGCACCATATGCTTTAATTGATTTATGGGAGAAGCACGGCGGCAACCGAGACGCAATGTCCAAAGCGGAAACCCATTCTTTCGCTCAGCTCATGTTTTCAGAAACAGCCCAAAACCTTATTCGTGTTTATTTCCTTAAAGAGGCCCTGAAGTCATCTGCTGATAATAAATCGGAATTTGGCCACCTCCATATGATCGGCGCCGGAGCGATGGGCGGCGATATTGCCGCTTGGTCCGCGATACAGGGTTTGACCGTCACTTTGTCTGATATCGAAAATGACGCCATTGGCGTGGCCATGAAACGCGCCAAAGCCATGACACAGAAACGGCACTTAAATTCCATGCAGTCGCGGGACGCTATGGATAGGCTCATAGCTGATCCAAAACAAAACGGTGTCAAGAAAGCGGACATTCTCATTGAAGCCGGCCCGGAAGTCGAAAAAATTAAAAAACAGATTTATGCGTCTGTTGAACCGGATTTGAAAACAACGGCCGTTTTGGCAACTAATACCTCTAGTTTGCCGCTGGCCGATATCGGTCGTTCTCTTAAGAAAAAAGGACGTTTCGCCGGAATCCACTTCTTTAACCCTGTCGCGAGTCTTGATTTGGTTGAAGTCGTGAATTGGTCTGGCGCGAATAAGGTGACCATGGAGCGTTCCCGCGGCTTTATTGGCCAGATAGGCAAACTGCCCGTCGACGTTAAAAGCGCGCCCGGATTTTTAGTCAACCGCGCTTTGATGCCCTATCTCCTCGAAGCTATTCTCATGCTAGAAGAAGGCGTTAAAGCAGAAACAATAGACAAAGCCGCCGAAGGCTTCGGTATGCCTGTCGGGCCCATTGAGCTAGCCGATCAGGTCGGTTTGGATATTTGTCAGCATGTAGGAGACGTTCTTCGGGAACAATTGGACACGCCCGTCGCCGAGATACCTACCTTCGTTAGACAAAAAGTTGAGGACGGTCATTTGGGTAAAAAAACTGGTCAGGGTTTTTACAAATGGAAAGATGGCAAGGCACAGAAGGATGAACCCGGAACGCCCGCCGACGACGCCCAAGACCGTCTAATTCTACCCCTGCTGAATGCATGCGCTGCCTGTTTACGAAAAGACATTGTCGGCAGCTCAGACGAACTTGATGCCGCCATGATTTTTGCAACAGGCTTTGCTCCATTTCGAGGCGGCCCCATGAATTACGCGGCCTCGCGAGGTCATAAGGACATAAAACAATTCCTTTCCAGTCTTTCCAAAACCTATGGCCCGCGCTTTGACCCAGACCCTTTCTGGCAAGCATAAGCCAAAGCGCCATGGCTGAAAATACAGTGAATTTTACGGACGCCGGCTTACTTGCCGACGAGATAATTGAGCGCTTAGAGGGAAATATCATAATGGCCACGCCGCTCGGTCTCGGCAAAGCCAATCACGTTATTAATGCCATTTACGACCGCGTCAGGCAAAACCAGGCTTACTCACTAAAAATATACACGGCCCTTACTCTCACCACGCCCTCAGCCACGTCGGATATGGAAGGTCGGTTTCTTGGCCCCTTAAAGGATCGTCTTTATGAAGGCTATTGTGAGCTAACTTTTGCGCAGGATTTACAAAACGGCAAACTGCCTCCTAATGTGGATGTTTGTGAATTTTTCTTGGCGGCAGGCCAATGGCTCGGAAATGCAACCGTTCAAAAAAACTATATTAGCGCCAACTACTCAGATGCAGGGAGTTATATCCTTGAGGACGGAATTAATCTTGTTGTGCAGATGGTTTCGAGGAGATCAAAAGACTCAAATTATAGTCTTGCCTGCAATCCAGATATAACGCTTGATCTCCTGTCTGCCCGCGAAAGCGGAGATGCTAACTTTATCATGGTAGGAGAGATCAATAATACCCTGCCCTATATGTCAGGCGACGCCGAGATAAAGCGTGACAATTTTGAGTTCATTTTAGACGGCGAGTCTGCTGCCTCTGCACTTTTCAATATCCCCAAAAGACCCGTTGGCCTGCCGGAATACGCCGCCGGATTTTATGCTTCAGGCCTTATTCCCGATGATGGCACCTTACAGATAGGAATCGGGTCTATCGGCGACGCCGTCGCTTACGCCCTAATTTTACGCCAAAATGAAAACGAGACTTACCGCAAGGTTATGAGCGCTCTCCATACCGAAGAGGAGATGCGCGGTTTACATCTTGCTCCCTTTGACATTGGCCTGCACGGAATGAGCGAAATGTTTGTGGACAGCTTTCTCGATTTGATGGAGGGAGACGTAATCAAGCGGGAAGTCGAAAGCGTACTAGTTCACGGCGGATTTTTTGTTGGTCCCAAGTCGTTCTATCAACGCCTAAACGAGATGCCGGAGAAGTTGCGCCAGAAAATCAACATGACCCGGGTTCGGTTCATTAATGACGTGCACAGTCATTTCGAAGAAAAACAAAAACATCGGCAAAATGCGCGCTTTATAAACAATGCCATGAAAGCGACCCTGCTCGGATCCGTCGTCTCTGATGGCCTGGAAAATGGTCAGGTCATAAGCGGCGTTGGCGGGCAATATGACTTCGTGCGTCAGGCCTTTGCGCTCCAAGGCGCCCGGTCTTTGATAATGTTAAACGCTCTGCGCGACGGAACCGTAAATCCCGAAAGCAATATTGTTTGGAATTATGGCCATACAACCATCCCCCGTCATCTGAGGGATATAGTGGTTACGGAATACGGCGCGGCGGATTTAAGAGGCAAAAGTGATGCGGATGTTATAAAGGGGATGATTTCAATCTCGGACGCGCAATTCCATGGCGAATTGATAAAAAAAGCTCAAGAGAACGGAAAACTTTCGCGCGAATTCAATCCACCGACCGAATGGTCCAAAAATACGGCAGGCCACATTCAGCAGGCTCTTAGTGAATTTAGAGGTAAGGGTTATTTGCCGGAATTTCCATTTGGCACTGACTTTACCCCGGTTGAGCAAAAACTCATAAAAGCCCTGGATAAGCTAAAACCAATTTCAAAATCCAAATTCCAGATAATTAAAACATCCTGGAAAGGCTTCCGCAGTCACCCTGACGGGGATATACGCGACGCCCTGAAACGAATGAAATTAGATAAACCAAATAGCTTTGATGAACGCTCCAAAGCCTATCTATTACGAGCTGTTCTTTAAATGCAACCAGCCTCAAGACGACTTATAACTTGCCTTCGAGTATATCTTTTTCTGCCGAGAGGGCATTTTTAAAGACAAAAAAGAATAAAACGGCTAATGGTATCAGCATAAGAGCTTCGCCGCCCATTATTACGGATTGTGAGGCATGCAGAGCGTTTAAGCCCATCCACGTCAGACCTTCGATAAACACGCCGGCTTCTAGAGTCAGAAAAAGCGTTCCTACAAGTGCATTTAGGTAAATCATCTTAATATTCCTTATCAAAGAGCATCTGTTTTGCAATGCCCTGCTCGAAATGTGTGTTGTAAAGGCCAGTTTGCAAGGCTCTTGTAAGATTAATTTTGGATATCACATGCAATTTCTAATTCCCTTAGATAGTTCTGATAGGGCCGACTGCCCGACCATTCGAAGCAACATCAAGCCTCTACTGCAGACATAAATTTAGAATTTCGACGCCTCCTATGCATAAATGCATAACGAATGCGTCCAAAAGACAGGTTAAACTCCTTGAAGACCATTCTCGAGACACCTATTTGTCTGCAAGATTATTACTGTTTTTAAATTAGGTTCAGAACCATGAGCCTGACAGGAAGTTATTATGCCAGTGCTCAAATACCTCAAGTTGTCGTCCTGTATAATCCCATTAATTCTTTTGGCATGCCAAGCGACCGACAACAAAGACACGCCGTCACAGACCCAATCGGCGCAGGCGGCAAGCCAAGCTATGACGGTGCAAGCTGTCACTGTGCGCGAACATAATGTCCCAAATATTATTGAACTTCCCGGACGCGTAGAACCTGTCAGACAAGCTGAGGTTCGGGCCCGGGTAACAGGAATCGTCCAAGAACGCCTTTATGAAGAAGGCACAGATGTGACCAAGGGCCAAGCCTTATTTAGTATCGACCCTCGGGAGGTGAAAGCCAATTTAGCGCAGGTCAAAGCGAGCTTGCAACGCGCAGAAGCCACTGCGGCCAACGCCCAAGCCGTAGTAGACCGATTTGAAAATCTGGTTGAATTACAAGCAATTAGCCAACAAGAGTACGATTCGGCTGTCGCGGCGTCTCGGGAGGCTGACGCCAGTGTCATCCAGATTAAAGCCCAGATAGATGCAGCAAATTTACAAGTGGGATACACTACCGTCCGCGCCCCGATCGCAGGACGCGCCCGACGCGCCAACGTGACCGAAGGCGCTTTGGTAAGTGCCGGCGAAGCCACGCTGATGACACAAATAGAACAGCTAGATCCGGTTTACGTCACAGTGGCACAGTCGTCGTCGAAAGTTCTCGAAGTCCGTCGGGCGATAGCGGATGGTACAATCGAAGTAGATGAGAATGGCCAGACAAAAGTAGAGCTGTTTTTCGCGGATGGCACCCCCTACTCTGAACCTGGATACGTGGATTTTTTAGATTTCTCCGTAAATCAAACCACCGGAACAGTGAATCTCAGAGCCGAATTCCCTAATCCAGACAATATTTTGCTGCCGGGGGAATTCGTTCATGCCCGTTTTTATGTGGGTTCCCGCAGAAATGGCTTATCGGTACCGCAGAGCGCCGTCAGCATCGCAGAGTCAGGCGCGAGCGTTTTCGTTGTCGACACGACTGGGAAGGTGGAAGCGAAACCTATTAAACTCGGTCCTATGGACGGTCAGGAATGGGTTATTGAAACCGGCTTATCAGCTGGCGATCAAGTGATAACAAGCAATATTCAACAGCTGCGTCCCGGCACGCTCGTTGAAGTAAGCTCCGGACCGAGTTCAATGCCTTCATCGCAAGAGAGCCCTTCTCAAACACCAGATTCAGCCAAAAACGGCAATCGGTGATTATGAGCTTTTTAAAAAAGTTGGATTAAACTGTGCCACGTTTTTTTATTGACCGACCCATTTTTGCTTGGGTAATTTCGCTCTGCATTTTGCTCTCTGGGTTTATCGCCCTGCGCGCACTACCTGTAGAGCAATACCCCGAGATTGCCCCGCCTTCCCTCTCAATTTCAGTGGTTTATCCTGGCGCCGACGCGGAAACACTCGAGCAGAATGTCATTCAGATCATTGAACAGCAACTCAATGGCGTGGAAGGCTTTCTCTATATGGACTCCTCGAGCCAATCTAACGGGACAGGCTCTATAACACTGACCTTTGAATCTGGTACTGATATTGATATCGCGCAGACAGAGGTTCAAAATCGCCTTGGCACGGTTGAAGCTCGACTTCCGGAAGATGTCCGCCGTCAAGGCATTCAAGTCCGCCAAGCTAATTCTTCATTTCTTCAAATCATCGCATTGACGTCGAAAAGCGGTGATCTGAACACTACAGATCTGGGGAATGTTGCCTCCATACAGGTTATTGATGAATTGCGGCGCGTACCCGGTGTGGGCGATGTCACTTTATTTGGTTCAGAATATGCTATGCGCGTCTGGCTCGACCCGGAAAAGTTGGCGTCATACGAGTTAACACCGTCAGAAGTGCTTTTCGCGATCCGGGAACAAAACAGCCAAACAGCCGGAGGGTCTCTCGGTGCCCTTCCAAATCTGGATCAGACTCAAATTTCAGCGACGATTATTACGCAAAATAGATTCTCGACCGTAGAGCAGTTCCAGAAAATAATACTTAGAGCTGAAACAGGCGGAGCTACGGTTCGTTTGGAAGATGTCGCACGCGTTGAAATAGGCGCTCAAAGCTACGCCACGAGCACCACGCTCAATGGTCAACCTATGGCCGGTATGGCCATACAACTCGCCACAGGCGCTAACGCTCTTGCTGCTGCCGAAGGCGTCGAAAGCCGTATGAAGGAATTGGAGCCCAGCCTTCCTCCAGATGTCGAGTGGACAATCCCTTATGACACGACACCTTTCGTCCGAGTGTCTGTTAAAGAAGTCGTAAAAACACTCCTTGAAGCCATGGCCTTGGTCTTTCTCGTCATGTTTCTTTTCCTCCAAAGCTGGAGAGCGACGATTATTCCAACTTTGGTCGTTCCGATCGCCCTTGCGGGCGCTTGTCTGGGGTTATGGCTATTCGGATTTTCTATAAATGTTTTGACCTTGTTCGGAATGGTGTTGGCGATTGGTATTCTCGTCGATGACGCAATCATAGTAATCGAGAACGTTGAGAGGATCATGCGCGAAGAAGGCCTGGCTCCCAAGGAAGCCACCCGGAAAGCCATGGATCAAATAACGGGGGCTATTATCGGGATTACACTTGTTCTCGTCGCCGTATTCTTACCTATGGCATTTTTCCCTGGATCGACCGGCGGGATTTACAAACAATTTTCTGTAACCTTGGCCATTTCAATTCTGTTTTCGGCGCTCATGGCTCTAACGCTTACCCCCGCACTCTGCGCGACCTTTCTAAAACCGGTTCCCCAGAACACAGAGACTAAAGGCAAAACGAAGAAGACATCCAAATGGAATATTGGCGCTAAATTTTTTGGTGGATTCAATCGTTGGTTTGGGCGCATGACTGACCGATACGGTCGAGCAAATGATGGGATACTTTCTAGGCCAATTCGGGGTTTGGCTGTATTTTGCATCCTTGTTGGGTTGGCCGGTTTTCTATTTATTCGACTACCGACCGCATTTCTTCCTGTAGAAGACCAAGGTTACTTAGTTACCGTAGTACAGGCGCCTCCTGGAGCAACGCGCGAGAGAACCGAAGCGACGATCGAGCCCGTCTCTGACTTTTGGTTAAACCAGCCCGAGGTTGAAAATTTGGTTGTTGTGCGCGGCTTTAGCTTTTTCGGTCAAGGTCAGAACAATGCCCTCATGTTCAGCCCCCTTTATGACTGGAAGAAGCGCAAAGCTGAGAACAGCAAAGCTTCTGCCTTGTTGGGTAGAGCTATGAGCGAGTTTTCTCAACTGGATAATGCCATGGTTTTCGTTATCCAACCCCCGGCCATTCAGTCTTTGGGTAATGCCAGTGGTTTCAGCCTTAAACTTCAAGATAGAGGCGGAATGGGAAGAGAAGCTCTCACAGATGCGCGAAACCAGCTGTTAGGGCTAATGAGCCAGAGCGATGTTGTTACGAACGTCAGGCCCGAAGACCAAGCTGCTTCTCCGCAGCTACGTGTTAACATAGACCGGGTGCTTGCCCGTTCCCTTGGTCTGTCTATTTCCGACGTTAACAGCACACTGGCAATTAATTTCGGCTCGGCTTTTGCGAACGAATTTATCCGTGGGGGCCGATCACTTCAGGTTTATGTCCAAGCTGATGCGCCTCACCGTATGACCGCAGAAGATGTTCTATCTCTGCGCGTCCCAAATCAAACTGGAGAACTTGTCCCATTCAGCACCTTTGCAACGGCGGAATGGACTGCCGGTCCGCCAAGTCTCGCGCGTTATAATGGGTATCCGGCCATGACGATTTCTGGAGAGGCCGCTCCGGGCAAGTCGTCAGGTGCCGCTTTGGACGCCGTTGAGGAAATGGTCGCCCAGCTGCCCCAAGGCATTGGGTCGGAATGGACCGGTCTCAGTTTTGAAGAAAAACGCTCCGCCGGCCAAATTGGCGCGTTGCTAGGATTATCTATCTTGGTTGTCTTCCTGCTTCTTTCGGCCCTGTATGAGAGCTGGGCTATGCCAATTGCTGTACTCTTAATCGTCCCTATAGGGGTCCTAGGGGCCGTCACATTTTCAATGCTGAGAGGCTTATCGGCGGATGTATATTTCAATGTTGGACTGATCACAATTATAGGTCTCGCCGCAAAAAATGCGATTCTCATTGTCGAATTTGCCATTGAAGAAGAGGAAGCAGGAAAGTCTCCGCTGGAAGCTGTAAGAAGCGCTGCTCGTTTACGTCTCCGACCTATTATCATGACCTCCATGGCTTTTATTCTCGCCATGGTACCACTAGTCATTTCCGACGGAGCAGGCGCCAACAGTCGTATCGCCGTGGGCACCGGGGTTATGGGCGGCATGATAACGGCAACAGCCATCGGTATTTTCGTTGTTCCGCTACTCTATCTTTTGATTCGAAAGCACCTAAGTCGGAAAGACCCGACAGCTTCCGGACAAATGGAGACACATGATCAAGAAGGGAGCGCGTCATGACGCGGTTACTTAGCTCAGTCTCTTTCTCCGTTATCCTACTATCCGCCTGCTCGCACATTCAGCCGGAATATGTTTCTCCCGACCTGCCCACGGACGCTATTTATGAAAAAAGTCTTCAGGTAGAAGGGTCTGCTACCGCCAGCGAGATTAATTGGCAGGACTATTTCATTGATGAACGGCTTCAAACCTTAATCGAGGCCGCTCTCAACAATAACCGTAATCTGCGAGCCGCAACGGCAAGAATCGAACAAGCGCGTGCACGCTTTCGTATTCAAGACAGTCGGCGCCTACCCACAGTCGCCGCAACTGGCAGCGCGGTGCGGAGCCGAGTTCCGACAGATTCCAGTGGATTGGGCGGCGTAACAGGCGGCGAACAAGGCACAAATGTGCCGAGCTCTATCACGTTTAACAATTTTGATATTGGTGTGGGTGTTGCCTCTTATGAAATCGACTTTTGGGGACGCCTAAGTAATCTTAGTGAAGCCGCGCGGGCGGAATATCTAGCAACTGAGGCGGCGCAGCGCGCTTTCTATATTTCCCTAATTGGCGATGTGGCCTCCACCTATTTCGACTTGATCGAATCCAAGGCTCAAATTGCTTTGGCAGAAGACACTATGAGGTCCAGAGAAGAAGGATTGCGACTGGCTAAAATACGTTTGGAATCGGGCATCACCTCCGCTCTTGATTTTCATCAGTCCCAAGCCCTTCTAACCCAAGCTGAGCAGGCCTTGAGCAACCAAAAACTTCTTGAAGCGCAAAACCGAAATCAGCTTACTGTTCTTATCGGCGGAAGCTTTCCACAAGAACTTCCCACCGGGCTTTCGCTTGGAGAGCAAACATCTGGCCTTCGCTTAGATGCGGGTTTGCCCTCTGACCTCTTATTGGTGCGCCCGGATATCATCTCCGCAGAACAAACCCTTCGAAGCGCGAGTGCAAATATAGCTGTCGCCCGAACCGCCTTTTTCCCGACCATATCTTTGACCGGGTCAGGCGGGGTTACGTCGAGCGAGCTTGGCGATCTTTTTGATACGGATAGCCTGACGTGGCGTTTTGGCCCCTCTATTAGCCTTCCGATATTCGATGCAGGGGCCCGTAAAGCGGATCTCGCGCTTGCTCGGGCCGTCGAAGAAGAAGCCGTTGCGACCTATGATTTGACGATACAAAATGCGTTCCGGGACGTTTCCAACTCTCTAGCCGGTCGTCGTTGGCTCGCAGAACTCGTGGATGCGCGCCTCCGCAATGTTGAAGCGCAGGAGCAAATTGCCCGTCTCGCGCAATTGCAATATGATGAAGGTGTTGCAAATTATCTTGAAGTTCTCGACGCTGAACGAAATCTCTTTACCGCGCGACAAAGCCTATTGCAGGCCCGCCGGATGGAAGATCAAAATTCAGTCTCGCTCTTTATTGCACTTGGCGGCGGATTACCGAATACCCTCTCACCGAACTAAGTCGAAGCCTGTTTCAGGTGAAAACTTCTGAGTCATTTCGGGGCGTCTGTCTGAGCTTCGGGCAAAGCAGTCTTGAAAGCCTCCAGGGACTGGCAAGCATTCTCCACACGTAAAAGGTTCGGAAACCGATCCATATCGACCCCAAAACGGCGTGCATTATAAATTTGCGGCACAAGGCAGCATTCAAAAAACATCGGCGTGTCAGTATAGAAAAATTTCGTATCGGGGCTCGCCATTTTCTCAAGGCTTTCAAACCCTTTGGCGATCCAGTGAGCGGACCATTTTTTAACGCCTGCATCTTCCTGTCCATGCTCCGCCCGAATATATTTCAAAACGGACAGATTTTGGATGGGAGAAATATCGGAGGTAATAATCAAAGAGGCCGCTAAAATACGAGAGCGTAAAATTGCGTCCTCGGGCATCAGCGGATGGTTTGAATGTGTCGCGTCCAGATAATCCAGAATGGCCAGAGATTGAGTAAGGCGTGTTCCATCCTCTAACTCCAGAACTGGCAGATAACCTTGTGGGTTACGTTTGGAATGTTCGGCTAGGAGCTGTTCGCCTTCCCGGAGATTGACCGGAATATGGCGAACTTCAATGCCTTTTAGGCCCAAGGCAATGCGAACTCGATAGCTCGCAGAGCTGCGCCAATATCCGTAGAGCGTCATCATGAATTAAGCTTCTGGGCCTTCATATTTCTCGACGACATTTTCGATGCGTCCAAAAATAGATTTTCCTTCCGCGTCGTTCATCTCAATGCCGACTGTGTCGCCAAAGCGCATGAACGGGGTGATAAATTCGCCTGTCTGGATTTTTTCGATCATCCGGATTTCAGCGATGCAGCTATACCCGACGCCGCCATCTTCGATCTTCTTGCCTTCACCGCCTTCAAATTTATTTGAAACGGTTCCGGACCCAATAATGGCGCCTGCGCTCAAGTCCCGGGTCTTGGCGGCATGGGCAACAAGTTCTGACATGTTAAAGGTCATGTCCTGTTTGACATTCGCCTTGCCGAACGGCTTGCCGTTATAATCCACAAGAAGCGGAAGATCGATAGTTCCTTCGCCCCAAGCATCGCCCAATTCATCAGGGGTGACCGCGACCGGTGAAAATGCACTTGATGCCTTACCTTGTACAAAGCCAAAGCCTTTGCGAAGTTCATTTGGGATGAGTCCGCGCAAGCTAACATCATTGACGAGCATAATCAGTTTAATGTGCTTTTCGGCGTCTTTAACGGACACGCCCATTGGAACGTCATCTGTGATGACTGTAATTTCGGCTTCCATGTCAATGCCATAGGCTTCGTCAGCCGCAACAATAGGATCGCGCGGACCGATAAAGCTGTCGGAACCGCCCTGATACATCAGCGGGTCGGAGTAAAAGCTTTCCGGCACTTCGGCGTCCCGGGCCTTACGGACAAGTTCAACGTGGTTGAGATAGGCCGATCCATCCATCCATGTATAGGCGCGCGGTAGCGGTGAGTGACAAGCTGTCTGATCGAAATCAAAACTGTCCACCTTTTCGGCATTCAGCATTTCATACCTTGCGGCAAGCTGAGGCGCGTAAAGATCCCAGTCATCAAGCGCCGCTTGAAGCGTGGGAACAATATCACTCGCATCTGCCGCTTTCGACAGATCACGGGAAACAATAATTAATTGGCCGTCGCGGCCATCTTTAAGGGAAGCAAGTTTCATATCAATCTAGCTTTCGTTTTGAATTTTTTCATGAAGCCACGCCGCATGACGCGGGGCTTTTTTCGTCTCTGACCATTCGGCCAGCATCTCTGGGGCTACAGTGCGTAACTTCGTCATTTGTTCCGGCGTGTGAATATTTGCGGCCAGTTCAAGACGGTGTCCATTAGGATCGAAGAAATATATCGATTTGAAAATGCCGTGATGGGTGGGACCAAGAACGTCGATGCCTGCTGACTCGAGGCTTTCTTTCGCCTCCAACAAATCTTCGAGGGTGTCGACCCTTAAGGCGATATGTTGCACCCATTCCGGCGTGTTACGATCTCTGTCCATGTCGGGCTGTTCTGGCAGTTCGAAAAAGGCCAGAACATTGTTATTACCCGCATCCATAAAGATATGCATGTAAGGATCATAAGCCCCGGTCGAAGGTACGTGATCTTCGGCGATCGCCAGTTGGAAATCCATGTTCAAGTGGTTTTGATAAAACTCAACCGTTTCCTTGGCGTCTTTGCACCGATAGGCAACGTGATGAAATCCATCTGTCTTGATTGTCATTATGCCCTCGCTTTGGGTTTCGGATTCGCCTCCAATACGCCTCTTTCGATTTGGTCGCGTTCAATAGACTGGAAGAGAGCCTTGAAGTTCCCTTCGCCAAATCCTTCATCGCCCTTACGCTGAATAAATTCAAAGAAAACCGGCCCAATTTGGGGCTGCGCAAAAATCTGCAATAACAGGCGCGGATCATTGTCGTCAGTGCTTCCGTCGAGAAGCAACCCTCGAACTTTTAACTCTTCCGCATTCTCGCCGTGGTTAGGGAGACGCTCATCCAGCATATCGTAATAGGTGTCCGGCGGAGCCTTCATCAGGTTTACACCCGCGTCGCGCAATTTATCGACACAGGCATAAAGGTCGTCGCAAGACAAAGCGATGTGCTGAATGCCTTCGCCCCGATGCTCCAACAAATATTCTTCGATCTGACCTTTACCGTCATCGCCTTCTTCATTGAGGGGAATGCGGATTTTGCCATCAGGAGCCGTCAAAGCGCGGGACTTCAAACCCGTATATTCACCTTTAATGTCAAAATAGCGGATTTCTCGGAAATTGAACAAACGTTCGTAATATTCCGCCCAGTAATCCATGCGGCCCCGATAAACGTTATGGGTTAGGTGATCGACAACCTTAAAGCCAAAGCCTTTTGGATGTTTATCAACACCTTCTAAATATTCGAAATCAATATCATAAATGGAGAGATCATCACCATAACGATCAACGAAATAAATCAGACCACCGCCAATACCGCGTATTGCCGGAATGGAAAGTTCCATTGGCCCAACATGTGTGTCCACCGTCTCCGCGCCAAGCTCTATCGCCCGCTCATAGGCCTGTTTCGCATTCTCGACGCGAAAGCCCATGCCGCAAGCGGAGGGACCGTGTTCGCGGCAGAAATGCCCGGCGGGAGATTTATTCTCGTAGTTTGTAATTAGGTTGATGTCGCCTTGACGCCACAACTCGACATCTTTGGACCGGTGACGGGCAATTTTAGTAAAGCCCATAGTGGTAAAGATTTTTTCCAAATGGCCTTTTTCGGGCGCAGAAAATTCGATGAATTCAAAGCCGTCCAGCCCCATTGGGTTTTCAAAAAGATCAGCCATAACGCTCTCCAATTCTCTCAATATTATTAGTTGCGATAACAACTAACAGTAATTGGTTGCAATTGCAACATCTTTTTTGCATAAAGGTTGTATGTCTACTGATGAAAACACGCATATCGACCTGGAAAGTTTCTGGCCCTACCAAGTGATTGTTCTTGCCGATAAAATTAGCCGGTACACACTAGAGGTGGTTCGATCCGAGGCGGATATCAATCAAAGCCAATGGCGCGTTTTGGCGGCTATTGCTGATAAGCCCGGACGAACAGCCGCAGATGTGACAGCTGTTACCCCTATGGACAAAACTATTGTCAGCCGAGCAGTCAGCTCTCTTATCGAACAAGGACTCGTTGAAAAAACGCCTAGCCAAGGCGACAAAAGACGCTCCACGTTAGAAACTACTGCCGCAGGTCTAAAGATTTATAGCACTATAGCGAAAAAATTAGCGACCACGCTTATTCCTTCGGGAGAAGGTGATCCAAGCAACACTGAATTCGTTAGAAACTTAAAAGAGTTCAGCTCCAGAATGGATAAAATCAATCAGGCACAATCTTCGTCAAAAACTTGATTGCCTGGCTCCGCCGTCTGATCGTTTCTCAACAGCTTCGGTCAAATTTACCATTGCCCCGGAATTGCGACTCTCCATATACCCTTTTGGAACTTCCGATTCCGAGCAACTCGCATGGCAAAACTCTACTTCAACTTCTCCGCAATGAACGCCGGTAAATCGACGATTTTGCTGCAGTCGTCCTATAACTATTTTGAACGCGGCATGCACACCTTGCTGCTGAAACCTATTATCGACAACCGCGAAGATAGCGGCTCTTTGATTACTTCTCGAATTGGACTGGAGTCCGAAGCCGATACCTTTTGCGAAGAAATTGACCTCGAAAAACATATTTTAAAATCACACAAGAAGAAGCGAATTGATTGTGTTCTCTTGGACGAAGCCCAGTTTTTAACACGTGATCAAGTCTGGCAACTGGCCCGCGTCAGCGACGATCACGGCATACCTATCATGTGCTATGGATTGCGAACGGATTTTCAGGGTCGTCTCTTCCCGGGCAGCGCCGCTCTATTGGCAATTGCAGATGATATCCGAGAAATCCGAACGCTGTGTTGGTGCGGCCGGAAAGCCACTATGAATATGCGCGTAGACGCGACAGGCGGCGCAGTCACAGAAGGGGATCAAGTCGAAGTCGGCGGCAATGAGCGCTATATCACCTTATGCCGCCGCCATTGGCGGGAAAAGCTTATCAACGGACCCGCCATCGCGGAATAATGACTTAGCTATAAGTCGAGAGCTGCTTAATCAGCAAATCGAAAAAGCCCGGCGTATCAACTTCATATGCCCAGAGCGCATTTCGCGGAAGCTCGGTCGCGTACCAAAAATCGACGGCTGTATGCCCCCGGGTAAGCTCGGACTCCGTTTCGACCCGTATGTTGCAAGGTTTGAAAGTAAATATCTCCGGCTTTAATATGTATGCCATCGTACACGGATCGTGGAGCGGAGCGCCGTTAGTGCCATATTTTTCCGCATCAAAGCGACCATAATGCGTGAGCAGGCTATAAGCCGCATCCGCCACCAGATTCCCGATATTCTTGATCCGCTCCAATTCTGCATCAGACGATAGAACTTGATGAGTGACATCCAGACCAAAGACCACGAGCGGAGCACCGCTCTCAAACACAATATCAGCCGCGTGAGGGTCGACATAAATATTAAACTCGGCGGAAGGCGTAATGTTGCCGCCTTCTTTCAAAGCGCCGCCCATCAACACAATCTCTTTAATTTTAACAGAAATTTCGGGCCTTTTTTGCAAGGCCTTCGCAACATTGGTGAGCGGCCCGGTAGGCACAATCGTTATGCTCCCATCCTCGGCGGCCGTGAGGGTTTCGACAATGAAGTCGACAGCATTTTGAGACTCCAAAGCCATTTCCGGTTCAATAATATCGATCCCCTCCAAGCCCTCGCTGCCATGAACCTCTTCGGCCGTTGCCAGCGGGTATTTAAGCGGAGCATCGCACCCTGCATAAATTGGCACATCTGTTCTCCCGGCTAACTCGCAAAGAAGGCGCGCATTGCGTTGCGTCTTTTCAAGGCTTGTATTTCCGGCAACCACTGTAATGCCCAGAATTTCATACTCATCTGTTTCTGGCAGAGCGAGAAAGAGGTTTATGGCGTCATCCTGACCGGGGTCACAGTCAATTATAAGGCGTCTAGTCATAGATATCTTCCTTGGGCGTCACGGCGCCAAAATTAATTGAACGCCCTGCTTAACCCTCTCCGGCGTAAAAGAGAATAGCTGATAAGCGCTAGGCTCTTGATAGCGGCGCTTTCTTAGACTAGGCGAACCCAAATTATCTTAGTTTGAGTAGCCCCATGGAAAAATTGTTTGTCAATGCAGAAGAGCTATTGAAGGATTCCTTCGAACTGGCCTTGCAAATTTTTGAAAGCGGTTATCGGCCTTCCTTCATTGTCGGGGTTTGGCGCGGCGGCACACCTGTCGGAATTGCCATTCAGGAAGTGCTTGAACTGCTCGGCTGTGACACCGATCACTTTTCTATCCGTACCTCTTCTTACGAAGCGATGGATAAGCAATCTAAGACAGTCAAAGTTTACGGGCTCCAACATTTGGTCGACACGATTAATGTGGACGACCAGCTTTTGATTATTGATGATATCTTTGACAGCGGGCGCAGCGTTGATGCCATTATCAGCAAACTGGAAGAAAAGTGCCGCCGGAATACGCCGAGCGATATCCGCGTGGCGACCGTATATTACAAGCCAAAACGCAACAAAACAGAGCGGACACCTGACTTTTATTTACATGAAACGGATGCCTGGACGGTCTTCCCGCATGAACTGGAGGGTTGCTCCGCGGAAGAACTGAAAAAGACCAAACCTCTCCCAGACCGTATTTTCGAGCTTTTGCCTAAGTCTTAGAGACTTTCAAAAGGGTTTCGACCTCATCTCTCGTTGGGGCAGCACTCTGCGCTCCTAATTTGGTTGTTGCCAGAGCGCCGACTGTGCAGGCAAAATTCAACGCATCCGTTTCTAATTGCCCTTCAGCAAGAGCGACCGTGAGCGCCGCAGCAAAAGCATCGCCTGCTCCAGTCGTATCTATCACCTCCACCTTTGGCGGTTTGGCCGTTGCTATTAGCTTTCCATTTTTAAACAGCTCTGCTCCCTCACCGCCTAAAGTTCGGGCCAGCAGTCCTGAATACCCCTCAAGATCTGACAGATAGGCAGCATATTCGCCCTCATTTACTATAATGAGGTCTGCTCTTTGAAATACCTTTTCTACGTCAGGCGTGAACGGAGAAGCGTTCACAGCCACAAACCCGTCATAACTGTTCAGTCCTGCCAGCAGGGTCGGAACCGGAATTTCAAATTGGCTCAAGACAGCTGCTTCGGTGATGGCGCTCAAGTGATCTGGCGAAAAAACGGCATTCGCCCCAGATGCAACAGCAATTTGGTTTTCGCCGTCTTCCGCCACATTAATAAATGCGACTCCGGTGGCTTCCTTGTCTATCGTCGCCACAGATTTCAGATTTACGCCTGCCGCTCTTAAACTCGACAACGCCTCTTTGGCATAAGGGTCATTCCCTACAGCCGCTTGGAGGCGGACGTTAGCCCCCAGTCGCTGCGCCGCTAGCGCGGTATTTGCACCCTTTCCGCCCGGAGTGGAGTGGAACTTCCCCTGAGTGACAGTCTCTCCGGCGCGCGGCAGATGAGCGGTCTGGATCACCATGTCCAGATTAATGGAACCAAGAACGCAAAGTGTAGGGGCAGTCGTCATACTTGTCTTTAGGATATGCAAGCCAACTTCAAAAGCTATTTTAATTTGGGTCGCGCTCGTGCTAGTTCCGATTCCCGCTAAATGACAGGCGGAGAAAATAAGTGATCCGTTATGATAAAAATTGAGCCCATCAGCTTTAATCTCTGGAAAGAAGACAAAGAGGCTTTCGCTAAAAAATTTGGGGACTCTTTCCGCGAAACCGGTTTCGCCGTTATTTCGGACCACACCATTCCCGAAGCCGTCATCGATAAAGCGGATGACGCAGCAAAAGACTTTTTCGCCCTGCCTGAGGACGTGAAACGTCAATACGCCGATCCGGAAGACGGGCATCAACGCGGGCATTCCCCTTTCATGACGGAAAATGCCAAAGGTAAATCCCAGGCGGATTTGAAAGAGTTCTGGCATACAGGACGGGCCCTACCCGAAGGATCACCTTACCGGAAAACGATGAAGGACACGCCCTCCGTCAGAGAGCTCGACACTTTCGACGAGGATACTCGCGCGCTTTACGAAGAATTGGATAAATTCGGGGCCGACCTTTTACGGGCCGTTGCGCTCTATCTTGATCTGAAAGAAGACTGGTTTGAAGACAAGATAAATGTTGGAAACTCTATTCTGCGACTTCTTCACTACCCGCCGCAGACCGAACCGCAGCCCGAAGGCAGCGTTCGCGCAGGCGCACATGAAGACATCAATCTGATTACGCTTTTACTCGGCGCCGAAGAAGCCGGCCTTCAGGCAAAGCACCGATCCGGAGAGTGGATGGATATAAACGCACCGGAGGGTGCCGTTGTCGTCAATGTCGGAGATATGTTGCAGCGTATGACAGCTGGCCTTTTACCGTCGACGACCCACCGCGTTCTCAACCCCTCCCCCGAACGCGCGAAATTCCCGCGTTATTCCAAACCGTTTTTCTTGCATCTGAATAATGACGCTATGATAACGCCAATCGAAGGCTGTGTTGAAAAAGGCGGCAACCCAGAGCCTGCCATTACAGCAGGCGATTATCTAACAGAGCGATTGATAGAGATTGGTCTGATAAAAGCTTAGCGTCAGACCGCCACCAATATACCCGCTAAAGCCGCGCTCATCAGATTCGCGAGCGAGGCTGCGAAGACGGCTTTGACACCCATTTTCGCAATCTCTGGCATACGATCAGGGATAAGCGCCCCCAATCCGCCCAATAAGATCGCAATAGAGCTTAGGTTAGCAAACCCACAGAGGGCAAAGGTCAAAATAATAACTGTCCGCTCAGAGAGCTCATCCTGAATATTCACCAAGCTGATATAGGCTATAAATTCATTTAGGACGACTTTCTCGCCGAAAATGGCGCCAGCTTGCTGGGCCTCGGCCCAAGGCACGTTTAAAGCGTACATAACCGGCGCGAAGATAAGCCCTAAAATACTTTGGACGCTAAGATTTTCCAGGCCAAAGAAACCACCAGCCCATCCTAATAGGCCGTTACAGAGCGCAATGAGAGAAACAAAAGCCAGCAACATCGCGCCAATACTTACCGCGAGGGCGACACCGTTTTGCGCGCCCACCGCCGCCGCCATAATAACGTTGGAATGTTTAGTCGATCTGCCGAGAGAGAAAATATCTTCTTCTTTTTTGGCTCCCAGTTCCGGCGCCGGGTCTGGCATAATAATTTTCGCCATTAGCAACCCACCAGGCGCAGACATGAAACTCGCCGCGATCAAATATTCGGCGCTAATACCAAGCTGGATATATCCCGCCAGCACCGTACCGGCGATAGAGGCCAGTCCGGACACCATAATCGTGAAAAGCTCAAATCGGTTAATACTGGGAAGATAAGGTTTAAGCGTCAAAGGCGCTTCGGTTTGCCCCACGAAAATATTGGCCACAACATTGAGCGATTCAATCGGTTTGGTTCCGGTCAGAAAATGAATCGCCTTGCCGCCATATTTCACGACCAGCTGCATGAACTTCATATGGTATAACACCTCCATTAAAGAGGCGAAGAAAATAACGACCGGAAGAACTCTCACAAGAAAGCTAAAGCCAAGGCTTTCATCCGCCAAGCCGCCGAAAACCATTTCTATTCCGGCCGTCGCATAACTGAGGAGCGTTGTGACTTTCTCGGACATGGCCTGCAAAACCACTTTCCCGAACGGCACATAAAGCACCAGAACCGCAATCATCACCTGAAGGGCGAAACAGGAGAGTACGATACGCGGGCTGATTGCGCGCTTATTATTGGACGCTATAAACGCGACAAAAAGAATAAGAGCTATACCGAAAAGGCCAAAGGCAGGATGATGCATAGGGTTCGCTTTCTAATCAGCCTAAAGCGCAAGGCTCATCTGAGGAAGAGGATTTGCTTCAGTCTCTGGCAGTATATTTACCAGACGGTCAATAAGGCCAGACAGGTCGTTTATATATTCATCTTGAGTCACAACCTTATTCGCATGTTGAGCAGACGGAGCCACATAGGTTTGATGAGCCGGCTCTACGTCTTGGTGGAATTGCTTGTGAACAAACTCTTTAGTGCGTCCCCGTTCTGCAACGTCCCGGGCGAGGCGGCGCGCAAACCGTTTTTCATAGCTGCACTTCATATAGACACTATGATCAATTAACGGCCTGATTTCCTCTGCATTTAGGAGCAATAAACCTTCCACAATAATAAAGGGACGAGGCTTCAATGGCTCCGTGGGGTGACGTCTTTGATGGGTTGTAAAGTCGTAATTGGGGAGCTTCACAGGCTCTCCAGCTTTCAAAGCTGATATATCGGCGGCAAGCTGTTTGAAATCCAGGGCTTCTGGAACGTCAAAGTTAGGCAGGTCTTGTTGACTTTCTCGTTCGCGAATATCGAAATAATAGTCATCTTGTCGGATCGCGAGACAGCGCTCCCCTCCTAACCTATGTTGGAGATGACGCGCTAAAGTGGTTTTGCCTGAACAACTCCCACCGGCAATGGCAATAACAAACGACATAAACAGCGATTCTTTATGTTATAGTGGCAACCTCGACGGCGTTAAGGGCCTAAAACGAATCTGAAAAGGATGCGAGTCCTAATTCAGCAACCATCCCCAAGGAATATATGCCTCAAACTTGTGACTTTTAGGACACAGTCTGGAGTCTTTTTGGGCTACTCACAGTAATTAACCCCCTCACACCTGCCAAACATGACGACTCTGTCATAAAAGTGACAAGTGCCCCTACTAAGAGCCGCCCAACTTTCAAATGCAATCTACAAAGGTAAAGATTATATCATGAAAAACACTCTTTCATCCCTCGGCTTCAATGCCGTCATGAGCGCTTCGGCGTTCGCCCTGACGATGGGTATGGCGGCAACGGCCTCTGCCCAAGTCACAACCTCTGAAGTTCAGGGTTATGTAACAAACACAAATGGTAACCCAATTCCAGGTGCAAGTGTTACGCTTACAAACAACGCAACGGGTTTGAGCCGTTCACTTACAACTGACTCGGTCGGCGCTTTCGCAGCTCGAAACCTGCCAGTTGGCGGAACATATAACGTCACTGTTTCTGCCGACAACTATACGGGCGAACGCGTAGAAGACATTTCTTTGTCTCTCGGCGGCTCAGCCAATTTGAATTTCGCCCTCGAAGGCGGTTCCGTCACAGATGAAATCATCGTTGTTGCTCAGCGTAATGTTCTCGCTGAAGTAGCGGTTGGCCCGTCAGCCAATTTCGGTCTTGATACAATTCAAAGCGCACCGGCTATCAACCGTAACATTACCGACATTCTTCGCCTTGACCCTCGTATCTATGTTGACGAGTCACGCGGCGATATCAACGCTGTACAGTGCGCCGGACAGAGCTCACGCTTTAACTCTCTGACACTTGACGGTGTTCGAATGAACGACTCATTTGGTCTAAACTCAAATGGTTACCCAACAGAACGTCAGCCATTCTCATTCGACGCTATCGAGCAAGTTTCTGTTGAGCTCGCACCGTTTGACGTTGAGTATGGCGGATTCACAGCTTGCCAAATCAATGCGGTTACTAAATCCGGTACAAACGAAATTCACGGCGGCGCATTTATCGATTACACTGATGATGGCCTTCGCGGCGACCGAGTTGGTGATCGTGACGTGGAATTCGGCGATTTCGATGAAATTCGTTACGGATTCAACGTTGGCGGCCCAATCATTAAAGACAAGCTGTTCTTCTTTACATCTTATGAGAAACTAGAAGGCGCCAATCTTTACAACGAGCAACCTATTGGGAACGGTGCATTCCAGATTACCCAGTCACAACTGGATGACATTATCAATATTGCTCAAACTCAATACCAGTATGATCCGGGAACGCTTCCCATCAGTAACCCAAACGAAGACGAAAAAATTCTTGCCAAACTTGACTGGAACATTACGGATAATCACCGCGCTTCGTTTGTTTACAACTACAATGACGGCTTCAACACCGTTCGTTCGGATGGCGACAGTACAGAAGTCGAATTTTCAAACCACTTATATGAGCGCGGTTCTAAACTGAACTCATATACCGGCTCTCTCTATTCTGATTGGACCGAGAACTTCTCGACTGAGCTTCGTTTTAATTATCTTGATCTGGACGCTCGTGCTAATCCCATCGGCGGAACCGATTTCGGTGAATTCCGTGTCTCTGTTGGCGATGTCGATGTATATCTCGGAGCTGATGACTCTCGTCATGCAAACGTCTTGGAATACGAAGTGACCACAATGGCAGCTAAGGCTGACTATATTATGGGTAATCACACGTTCTCTGGCGGTATTGAGCGCGAAGAACTCGATGTCTTCAACCTCTTCGTTCAGCATACAGAAACAGAAATTCGCTTTGACGGAATCGAAAACTTCCGCAACGGCTTTGCTGATGCGATTTACTACAATAACGCACCGTCAAATAACCCTGCTGATGCAGCGGCTGTTTGGGGTTACGCTACAAACACAATCTATGGTCAGGACGAATATGATTTCCAAAACGGCCTGAAGGTTGTTGCGGGTCTGCGCTATGACTTCTACACAACCGATGATGCCCCTGAAGAGAATGCTGACTTTGTCGCCGATTACGGTTTCTCAAACTCAACAAATCTTGACGGCGAAGGCCTATTGCAGCCACGTCTTGGCTTCACCTATGACGCCTCATCCGAGTTGCAGCTCTTCGGCGGCGCCGGCCTTTACTCCGGCGGTAACCCGAATGTTTGGCTTTCAAACAACTTCTCTGCCAACAACGTTCTTCAATTCGGTCAACGCGGTCGCTCCTTCGGTTACACTGACGGATCACGTAGCTTGTTCGATGCTGACGTTGTCTATTCAGGCGTAGAAGACGGCGCCCCAGCAGGTCCTGGTTATGGCATACCATCTGAATTGTTTGACGCGGTAGCTAGCGGTGTGGGTGACAACTTCGAAATCAACTATCTGGACCCAGATTTTGATATTCCTTCCGAATGGAAAGCCGCAGCAGGCTTCACATGGTCACCAAGCTTCGACACTGGCGAAGATCTGTTTGGTGGTCTCTGGACATTCACAGCCGATGCTCAGTATTCACGCAGCAACAACCAAGCCATCGTCCTTCGGGCAGATTTGGAAGCTGTTGGAACAACGGCCGACGGGTACACAGACTATGACAGTGTTCGCGAGCCGGCCTTCGTTCTGACAAACGCAGACGAAGAAGCAAACTCTTATGCATTCTCTCTTGGTCTAAACCGCCAGTGGGAAAACCACGCTATCACAGCTGGTTACGCCTATACGGATGCGAATGACATTCAGCCGATGACAAGTTCTGTCGCTTTCTCAAACTACGTGAACCGTGCGTTTGATGATCCGCAAGAGCAAGTCGCGTCAACTTCCAACTATAACATCAAGCACCGCTTCACCGCGTCTTACCGTTATGAGAAGGAATTCATTGCCGATTACGCGTCCAAAGCGTTTGTCTTCTTTCAGCACAGTTCTGGCCGTCCTTACAGCCGGACAATTTCAGGAAACAGCGCGTTTAACTTTACGCCTTTCCTAGAAGGCAATAACGTTCTTGTCCCAGGCACAGAGCGTAACGAGTTCACTGGACCGTCATGGACGAAAGTCGACTTGAAATTCACTCAAGAACTACCTGGACTACGCGCTGATGATCGCGCAACTGTCTTTATGGTCATCGACAACGTCACCAACATGATCAACAGCGATTGGGGGCAACTTGATCAACCTAGCTTCCCGCGTGGATTGTTGGTTGGACAGCCGTTCTCAACTTCAAATGACGCTTCTGCTTACGAAGTTCGTTTCGGAGCGACTTACGACTTCTAGGTTTGTTATTACCTAGAGAAAACGATATGAACGGAGGGCCTTGGTCCTCCGTTTTTTTATGCAGGCCCCTACCTTGTTTGAGGAATAAACATGTTCAATACCCGCCGCCAAATTCTATCAGGCCTCAGCGCCCTAACCCTTTCCGCCTGCGCCACAGCTTCTTCACCTGCGAAAATGTCTTTGGGAGCGAGTCCTATTAAAGGTCTGGATTATTTATTCCCTCTTGGCGTGGCGTCCGGAGATCCTGTCTCAGACGGTTTTGTTTTATGGACTCGGCTCGCGCCTATGCCCCTTGCTGAGGACGGCGGATTATCGGCTCCCGTAAATGTGACATGGCAAGTCGCCGAAGACGAAAGTTTTGCCCGCATAATTAAAGCAGGACAAACAGTCGCCAATAAACAATGGGCACACAGCGTTCATGTGGAAGTTCATGGTCTTCAACCTCTGAGGCAATATTATTATCGCTTCATAGCTAATGGGCAAAATAGCCCCACAGGCCGCGCCAAAACCGCGCCCATGTTTGGGGCCCCTGTTAACTCTCTTCGTTTCGGCATCGCCTCTTGTCAGCACTATGAGCAGGGGTTTTTTAATGCATATAATGACATGATCGCGCAGGATCCCGATCTTATTGTTCATCTAGGCGACTATATTTATGAGTCCTCTTGGGGTCCTCAAGTCCGCCGACAAGCCTCAACGGAGGCCATAACCCTTACGGATTACAGACGCCTCCACGCTCAGTACAAAACCGATCCGGCATTGCAGGCAGCGCACGCTCACGCGCCATGGCTTTTCATCTGGGATGATCATGAAGTTGTAAATGATTATGCAAATCTGAACGATGAAAACTTCATGCCCTTAGAGCAGATGCGCGCCCGCCGCGCCGCTGCTTACAAAGCTTATTATGAACACATGCCGATACGTTTGCGCAGTCGTCCGCATGGCGAGAACATGCGTCTTCACGATTATTTCTACTACGGCAATCTCATGACTATGGCTCTCACGGATGGCCGCCAGTACCGCGACAATCAAGCTTGCCCGACGCCAGAAGACGGCGGCGCGCAAATGGTAAATTGTTCCGAGCTGGAAGATATGTCCCGCTCTATGTTCGGCAAAGCTCAAGAGAGCTGGCTAATGCCATCTTTTCTTCGCTCTGGTGCAACGTGGGAAGTTTTGGCTCAGCCAACCTTATTTTCGCGGCTATATCAAAAAGATCGTGACGGAAATCCGGCGTCTTGGAGCGATGGATGGGACGGATATCCGGCCACCCGCGACATGATCCTTCGCGCTGCCGAGCAGAGGCAACCTAAGAACTTTATCTCCATTGGCGGCGATATGCACAGCTGGTGGCAGGCCGACCTCAAAATGGATTACAGCAACCCTCAGTCACAGACGGTCGGGACAGAATTTGTTACAACTTCCGTGACGGCCCATAGCTATGCTTATAACCGTTTCACCCAAATGCTCCCGGACAACCCCCATATTCATTTCTTTGATGACCGCAAACGGGGCTACTCTCTGGTCAATGTGACACCGGAAAACTGGACATTTGAGATGAAAGAAGTGACCTCGGTTTATGACCCGAAAGCCAGCGCGCAAACCCGCAAAAAGTTTGTCGTCGAAAGCGGCTCGCAAGGCGCGATCGTAGTTTAGTTGGAGAAAGAAAATCAGCCATATCATTGACAGTTCTGTCTGAAATCTTTAGGACGCGGAAATTTTATTTGTGAAACGGAGAGAATCCGAGGCGCAATAATTGAACTGTGAATTAAAAGGATAGTTATTTTGAACCAAGTTGGAAGCCCCCCCGAATTTTTTGAAAATCTTATGCAGGTCGAGGATATTCCCGCGGCCATAAACGGGCTTAAAACACTGTATAACGACGCAATTGCCCAAATTAACAAGTCGTTCAGCGAATATGCCAAGACAGGCAAACGAGAAGCCTCAGCGACGCCGACTTACCCTTATCTTTTAGTCGAAATTAAAACCCGAAAAGAAGACGGTGTTTCCCCCTATGCGTTTGTGAGCATCCGGGGGCCAGGTTGGTACGGAACGTCTATCACCAGTCCAGAGATTTTCGCAGATTACTTGATAGACCAGCTTTCCAGTATCCAAGCGGCTTATGAAGTAAACTACTATGTGGGCTACTGTAATCACGCCATCCCCGTTGCCTTTGCCATTGATCCATCTGCCTTTGAAATGGATAAAGAATATAGCTCCCGCATAGGTGAGTATTTTCCGCTCCCAAATCTGAAACATATTCATGATGACCTGGCTGATGGCGCCGTAGAGCACCCAAATGATCGCCCACTTCCGTTGAGTCTCTTCCCGGCCCTAAGAACCGATTATTCCCTACAAAGACTACGACATTATTCCGGCACTCATCCGGAACATTTTCAAAAATTTGTTATATTCACCAACTATCAGAGATATGTGGATGAGTTTATTGAGCATGCAAAGAAAGTTGTCGGAAAGGGAAATTATACGGGGTTTGCCAGCCCCGGTCAGGGCGTCATAGAAAAAGCCGAGGATTACAGACCTGATCCAGGCTTTAAAGGTCCGCAAATGCCCGCCTATCACCTTATTGCGGATAACAATGAGGGTATCACTTTAATTAACATCGGAGTGGGGCCGTCTAACGCGAAAACAATTACGGATCACGTTGCTGTACTTCGCTCGCATTGCTGGTTGATGCTGGGACATTGCGGCGGCCTTCGCAGAACTCAGATTCTAGGCGATTTTGTTTTAGCCCATGCTTATTTGCGGGATGATCAAATCTTGGATGATGTATTACCTCCCGCCATTCCGCTGCCGACTATCGCCGAGGTCCAAATCGCTTTGACCGACGCTATTTCCAGCGTCATGTCACTCTCTGGTCAGATGATGAAAAGGCATGTTCGCACAGGTACGGTTGTAACGACAGATGACCGAAATTGGGAAATGCGTTATGAAAAATTACGCACTCGCCTAAATCAATCTCGCGCCATTGCGATTGATATGGAGAGCGCGACAATTGCCGCCAATGGCTATCGTTACCGCGTGCCTTACGGAACATTGCTCTGCGTCTCCGACAGACCCCTACATGGCGAGATTAAGCTTCCCGGAACAGCCGAAGCCTTTTACCGCAGCCGCGTCGCGCAACATCTCAACATCGGCCTAGAGGCCATGTCTATATTGAAAGGCGAAGCACAAAGCGGAACCCTTCATTCACGTAAACTCAGAAGTTTGGACGATCCTGTCTTTAGATAAATCGGAGCTATTGAATAATGTCATTCCACCGACTCGGCGCCTGTGCGCTATTGCTACTTTCTGCTTGCACAACTGTGCCACAGTCAACAGCACCAATGCAGCCTTCGGAACCTATCACCGTTCCGACAACTCAATATCCTGGAGAACAGGGCAGTTTTGAAATGGGCCACTTGGCTGTTCAGAATCGCCTGAATCAACCTAAAGCACAAAGGCGCGCCAAGAACATTATTCTGTTTGTTGGAGACGGGATGGGCGTCTCCACCGTCACGGCTATTCGCATACATGCGGGACAGAAACTGGGCCAATCTGGTGAGGAGCACATTCTCTCCATGGAAAGCCTTCCCCATACTGCCCTTTCAAAGACGTATAATACAAATCAACAAGTCTCCGATTCAGCCGGAACAGCGACAGCCTTTATGACAGGCCAGAAAACCAAGGCAGGGGTGATTAATGTCTCCTCTGACGTGGACCGAAATGATTGCGCGGGTTCACTCTCCGCACCATTGGACAATTTTTTACTTCAGGCGGCAGATCAAGGTTATGCAACGGGCGTAGTTTCAACGGCTCGCCTAACTCATGCCACGCCTGCGGCGACTTATTCTAACTCGCCCAACCGGGATTGGGAAGGTCTAGGGGATTTACCTGAGGTCGCTCGCAATGAAGGTTGCAAACCCATTGCCGCTCAGATGGAAACTGCCCTCACCTCTGGGCGCCTCGACATCGCTTTAGGGGGCGGAAAACGGAAATTTGAAACCGGTGTTGAACAAAGGGTGGGCGGAACCTTCGTCGAAGATAAAGCCGCGCTTAGTCAAGTAACCGCTCAAACTAAACTTCCTTTACTGGGGCTTTTTTCGGACAGCCATATGGAATTCGTGCGCGCCAAAGACGAAACCAACCAAGAACCCTCAATCGCTGATATGGCCGTGAAAGCAATTGACCGACTGGAAGCCGAGGACAACGGTTATTTCCTCATGGTCGAAGGCGGGCGCATTGACCACGGTCACCATGCCGGCAGGGCGGAACTGGCCCTGGATGAAGGCGTTGCGTTTGACGAAGCTATTGCCGCGGCACTTTCGAAAGTTGATCTGTCCGAAACACTTATAATTGTTACGGCGGATCACAGCCATGTTTTCACCATTGCAGGCTATCCAACACGCGGAAATCCGATTTTGGATGCTGTAAAAGGCAATGATGATAAGGGTCATCCGAACGGCAAACATATCCTAGGCACTGATGGTCAGCCTTATACGACACTCGGGTATCAAAATGGACCCGGCGCCGTTGAGGGCGTTCGAAACCCGGAAACACAACCAGGCGAAGTCATTGTGCAAAAAGCGGCTATTCCAACTGGTTATGTGAGTAATGGGGAACAACGCCACAGCGAAACCCACGCCGGCGAAGACGTCCCTGTTTTCGCCATTGGGCCGTCATCTGATCTGGTCTCAGGCGTCATGGAACAAAACGTAATTTACCACATTATGCGTGAAGCTATGGGCTTTTAGGTCCTACAATTAGATCCGACGACCTCAGGATGGGACGGAAGTCTCATCCTTTTTCATTTGTGGCTCAAGGAATCTCAGCTCGTTTTTAGTCTAGAGACGAAACATTGCCGGCGAACCTATTTTGGTTCAGCCAGCCTTCAAGATTGCGCTCGGCTTCGATTTCATCTTTCTCAGCCAAGGCTTTTTTCCGGATCGCATCCTGTTGAGATAAAAGCACATTTCTGCGTACAGTCTGTGATTTTACGTCCTCTACCAAAGTCTTTTTCAGCACTTCAATTTGCTGTAAATCCGATTGAAGAACAGAAATTCGTTTCATCTGCGCCGCTTTCCATTGCTCGAATACCATCACATCTGAGTGAACAGAGGAATTTTCAGATCCATCGAAAAGGGAGCGGTGATTGCGCTCCAGACCTGCTCGAATGCTTGCAATGTTATCGGAAACCTTTTTCGACGCGAACATCACATTCGCAAGTTTTTTTTCTGCTTGTTGCTTCATGATATTATTTAATTTCAGCAGTACTTCGATCTTATCGCCCATCATTCATATCCCTTGCGTTTCAAACTATCCGCAAAGTGAATAGAGGCGGCGACCGCAGCGTAGTGCTCTGGCTTAATGACGTCGCCGACTTCTACGCCCGCATAAATTGATCGAGCACAAGGCGGGTCAGAATGGATTGGAATGTTATTCTCATCAGCTTTCTTTCGAATCCTGAACGCGAGCTCATCCACGCCTTTTGCCAATAGAACAGGAACGGTCTTTTGTTCACGCTCCCATTTCAACGCAACCGCATAATGCGTCGGGTTGACGATAATGACATCCGCCTTAGCCACATCATTAATCATGGTAGCTTGCGAGAGGGCAAGTGCTCGGCGACGACGCTCCCCTTTTAAATGCGGGTCACCTTCGCTTTCTTTATTCTCGTCCTTGATCTCTTTGAAGGTCATCCGGAGCTTTTTCATATGCGCGAACCACGCATAAGGCAGGTCGACCAGTGCGATAAGGCCCAAAGCGATAATCATGAAAGTAATAAGTTGCAGGGCCGCTTTATTCATTTCCGGTATAATCAAGGCAGGCGAAATAGCGCTCATGCCGGGCAGCTCTTTCAACAAAGTGAAAAAGAAGAACATTGCAACCGACGCAATGAAGGCCAGTTTGAAGAAGCGTTTTCCAAACTCAACCATTCCCGTCGTGCCATATTTCTGTTTAGCATTCGAGATTGGGGACAAACGGGACAGTTTAGGCTTAATCTTTGACGGCGCGAAAACAACGGCTCGCTGAAGAACCAGAGAAACAACAATCGCCAGAATGAGGAGCATAAATACCGGGCCGAGAGCGAGAATAGGCTTCCACAAAAACTCAGACGCGCCGTTTTGGCCAAACCTCGCAGATTGAGAATTCAGCAAAGCATTTCCCATATCATTAGGGTGTTCCAACATACTCGAGAGCGAAACCAGAGCGTTCGTAGCAATAGCTTTCCCAAAAATAACAATCGCCACAGCGAGACCGATATACAGCATGAGCGTATTGGCCTCGGTTGATTGTGGCGTATCTCCTTTTTCACGGGTTTTCCGAACCTTGGTTTCCGAGGCGTCAAAACTCTTTTCTTCGGCGCCTGACTCTTCATTCTCGCTCATGAAGCCCCCTAACCCGCGAATTCAAAACTGACGGATTCGGTTTGGGCTATGCCCGCCCAAAGAGTCAAAATGGTTACGACAGAAAAAGCCAATAGCAAAAGTCCTATACCCAGAATGGCCGGCATACCGACGAATGAAACGAGTAATTGCGGCATGGCGCGATTCACGAATCCCAACAGTAAATTATAGATAAAATTCAAAAGGATAAAAGGGAAGGCCAGAGACAAGCTCCAGCGGAAGAGGTTCACCGCTTTATCCGTTAATTCATAGGCAAAGTTGTTAAAGTCAGGGACTGCCCCCAACGGGAAAACATCATAAGAGCGGATAAGAATTGAGAAAGCTTCAATATGAAAATTCATCGTAATCAGTAACGTCACCCCAGCCAACATGAAGAAGTTACTTAATGTCGTATTCGGCTCTGTCGCAATCCCCTCCCCGAGAGGCTGAGAAATAGACATCGCCTGAGAAATGATATTCCCGACAACCTGCAGGCCAATCACCATGAGGCGAAGTGCAAACCCGAAAAAGAAGCCGAACACAGCTTCTTTGGCTATAAGAGCTGTGGCGTCCGAGAGCTGCGTTATCGGTACTGGCTGTGTCACCACGACTGGGAGCATGAGCCAGGTCAGCATGAGCGCCAGCCCAAGCCTGACCCGAGGCGTGATAGTGCGCTCTCCGATTGTCGGCACCAAGAACATAAAAACCGACATGCGCGTAAAGACGGCCATGATCGCGAAAAGCGAATCCATATAGGGCGCTATGATAGCCGTGAAGCCATCCAGAAATTCCATCAGGCGACGCCCATTATGGCAGGACGTTCTGTCGTCCCGATCTCCTCATAAGCCACGACAGGGTTTCGCACGCCCTTGGCGTTCAATACGGACCGGATAAACCGTCGGCGCTTGGATGTGGTCGCAATAGCGGCGTAAACGCCTTGTCTTGCAGACTTATCTAATTCCTTACGCACACTCCCGGCTAAGCGGTTAAATTCGTCGGGAGGCAGAGCCACATCCCGGCGGCCACTTTCGTCTGTTGTTTCACTTGCCGAAAATTGGGTTTCCCAATCCGGGCCAATTTGAATTAAGGGAAGACGGCCGCTTTCATCGCGTAGTTTGGAGACAAATTGGTAACTCATTCTATGACGCACAAAATCCGCCAATTGTTCTGTGTTATTTATTACTGTTTTGCCTTCGGCAATAGTTTCTAGAATGAGTGGGATATTCCGAATGGAGATCCGCTCCTCCAGAAGGAGGCGGCAAACGCCTTGGAATAAATCCAACGGCACTTTATCGGGAATAAACTCTTCAATAATTTTCTTATTAGATTCTGCCCGACCTGCATCGCTCACATTTTTAAATGTATCCAGTGTTTTGCGTAGAGTGCGGCGAGTGAGCAGTTTGGTGAAGTTATCCTGTATGATTTCCAACAAGTGCGTAGCGAGGACTTCAATGGGGGCGATGACAGTTACGCCTAACATCATCAGCTCATCTTCATAATCTTTATCAATCCATCGCGCAGGCGCCTGAAAAACGGGTTCCTTGGTGTTCTCACCAGGAATGTGCGGATGATCTTCCGGGTCAATTAGCGCCAAAAGTTTTTTAGATTTGAGGCTTTGGGTCGCAATTTCCGTGCCTTGAATCTTTATCTTATAAACGTCGTCTGGCAGCAAGGCGTTATCCGTTAGTCGAATTGACGGCAGAACAAACCCGAACTCTTTAGCCACGAATTTTCTGATTTTTTGTACTCTTTGGTCAAAGCCAAACTCTTCATTCATAACGTTGGGCACGATATTTGGAGCCAGTTCGACGCTGATTTCATCAAGGTCCAATGCGTCTCCTAGCTTTTGCTCTTCAGGAATCTCTGTGACGGCATCTTCCGTCTCCGCTGGTTTTTCTGCCTCGGCTTTTTGCCGAACATAGGAAAAATAGGCGACTACAGAAAGAATAGCTGCCCCGCCTATGAAGGGCAGAAACGGAAGCCCCGGGAAAAACGCAAATATCAACATAATTCCAGCAACGGCGCTGATGGCCGCAGGGTATTGGCCGAATTGTTTGAACAAGGCGAAATCTACCGTACCTTCGCCGCGTCCTTTGGACAAAAGTAGACCTGCCGCAATTGAGATAATCACTGCAGGGATTTGGGAAACGAGGCCGTCTCCCACAGTCAAGACAGAGTAATTTTTAATCGCTTCGCTAAAGGAGATATTGTGGACGCCCACTCCGATACCAATGCCCGCAATCAAATTCAAAAGCGTGATTAAAATCCCGGCAACGGCGTCGCCTTTCATAAATTTCGACACGCCATCCAATGACCCTAGGAACGCTGTTTCTTCTTGTTCCGTCACACGTCTTTGAGCGGCCTCGGCGTGAGATATAGCGCCAGCTGCCAAATCCGCATCAATTGCCATTTGTTTGCCCGGCATCGCGTCGAGAGCAAAACGCGCGCCGACCTCGGCCATGCGGCCGGCGCCTTTGGCGATGACCATAAAGTTTACAATAACGAGGACGGAGAAAACGATAAGGCCAATAAAGATATTACCGCCCATAACAAACATAGCGAAACCTTCGATCACCCCGCCCGCCGCGTCCGGGCCCGTATGGCCCTCCCCGATGATAAGCTTGGTCGAAGAAATATTTAAAGACAGGCGTAGGAGCAAAGCCGCCAAAAGCACAGATGGGAAAGAGCTGAAATCCAGCGGGCGCTCAATAAAAAGCGTGATTGTAAAAATCAAAATCGCGAAAGCAAAGGAGGCCGAGAGTCCGACATCCAAAACCCATGACGGCATGGGCAGGACCATCATGACAATGATGAACATCAGACCGATGGCTAAGAAGACGGTCGGATTTTTTATCAATTCCCCCAGAGATTTTGGCATATTTATCCGGCGATCGCTGGTATAACGACAGAGTCAAATAGATGGATGCACATTCGGGCCATGAACCCCGCTGTTGCAATAAAAACAATCAACATCGCGCCGAGCTTAGGGACGAATGTAAGAGTCATTTCCTGAATAGATGTCAAAGCCTGCAACAAGCCAACTGCCAAGCCAACCAGCAAAGCCGTTCCTAGTAGAGGCAAAGACATAAGCGCGGCGCTCCAGAAGAACTCGCGCATAATGGAAAGGATTTCCGTCTCGCTCATTAGACAGGCATACGCAGAAGTTCTTGGTAAGCTTCCACCACGCGATTTCGTATAGTCACGGCTGTTTCCAATGCCACTTCCGCATTCGCCATGGCCTGAACAACTGAGTGAGCATCTGCTTGCCCGGAGGCCATAGCTTCCGTCGTCTTCTCGACATTTTGGAAAACTTCGGCAAACTCTTTAGCGCTTTCTGCTACAGCTCCTGTCGCCGAGCCTGCTTCTTTGGCGCCCATCTCTGCGGGTTTTGAGTTGGGGGAAAGGGCTTGTCTGGCAATTTGGTATTGGCGCATCGCGCCGAGGGAAGTCGGTTCCATGAAACGCTCCTATTAGTTTCGAAGCAAGTCTATGAGACTGCGATACATTTGAGTGGCTTGACGAAAGGTGGAGAGATTGGCTTCATAGCTTCGGCCCGCTTCGCGCGCATCCGCGAGTTCAACCATCATATCGACGTTCGAAGACATCACCATCCCATTTTCATCCGCCAAGGGACTAGCCGGGTCAAAGATTTGAGCGCCTTCACTATTATCCAAGCTGACATCGCCGATCGTCACACGGGCCATATCATTTACGCGGTCCATTTCAGTCGCGAAATTCACCTGTTTACGGTGATAACCATGCGTATCGGTATTGGAGAGGTTTTCACTGGCAATGCGCAATCGGAAAGACTGCACATTCATCCCGCTGGAGGCAGCGGCCATTGATTTTGAAATTGAGTTGTCCATCCTGGAGCGTCCTCATTTTACAGCTAAATTATAGGTTCTTACCCACGGCCATTTTCATCATTGAAAGGGATTTTCGGTAAAGCATCAGGGCGAGGGCATGATCATTCTGCGTCTCGGCTGATTTCATCATTTGTTCTTCAAGTGACACAGAGTTGCCATTAGGCGAAGATGCATCGCCCATACTAGACTCAACGACCTTGAACTGGCCGGACTCAATAGGCTTCGCACCCATTTGCGTTTCGTGAAAGACTTCGCTGAAAGCTTGAAGGTCTTTGGCTTTATATCCTGGGGTGTCAGAATTCGCGATATTTTCGGCAACAACGGCGTGACGCTGCGCAGCGTGAGAGGCCATCGCGGAAACGAGGTTCTGTAAATTTGTATTCTTCATCATGGCCCGACAATCCTTGTCTATGGTTTACCATAAGTTAAGGCGTACATCAGAGAGTTGAACGAGAAGTTAACAAACACGAACCATATATTAACTTTATTCACCATATCTGCACCTATGACTTACCTTGAAGACGGATTCGCCCAAGCGGACATTCCCGCCCCCACGCGTTATTTCGGACGCGTTGAAAAAGTCACGGACCAATCTGTTCATGTGAGCGGCCTAAATCATCGATTGGGACAAGGCGCCTTAATTGAAATTGAAAAGTCGGATGGCGCAAAGATCAGAGGTGAAGTAATAGCTCTTGAGAACACCCGCGCTATGGCCACCCTTTATACAACGACGGCGGATGTTAGAATTGGCCAACGGGTTGAACATATTCAACCAACCCAACATTACCCTTCTGCGGACTGGATCGGAAAAATTCTTGATTATGAAGGGCGCTGTATTGACGGAACGACGCCAAATAGCGGCGCAAAGAGAGCCAAGCTCGACGCGCTTCCGCCCTCTGCTATTTTGCGAAAAGCTCTTGGACCAAGACTTAATACAGGCGTCGCGGCGATTGATACGTTTTTGCCGCTCTGTCAGGGACAGCGGACTGGGCTTTTCGCTGGCTCTGGGGTCGGCAAATCCACCCTATTAGGCACTATCGCACGGTCCAATAATGCTGACGTCACTATCATTGCTCTCATTGGCGAGAGGGGCCGCGAAGTTCGGCACTTTGTTGAAAAGGTGATGGGACCCGAAGGAATGAAAAAATCCATCGTTTTTGTGGCCACCTCCGACATGTCTGCCGCTATTAAGCTAAGGACGGCTCAGCTTGCGATTTCTACGGCCGAACACTTCAGAGATGAAGGCAAGCAGGTATTGTTTCTCTTCGACTCCCTCACCCGATACGCCGAAGCGCACAGAACAATTGCTCTAAATGCCGGCGAAGTTCCGGCCCTGAAAGCCTTTCCTCCGTCTACTTTTCGCGCCTTGGCCGCTTTATGCGAACGCTCTGGCCCCGGTCTCGACAATAGCGGCGACATCACAGCCGTTTTTAGCGTGCTTGTGGCTGGATCGAATATGGAAGAACCCGTCGCCGATATGGTTCGGGGTATATTAGACGGTCATGTCATTCTGTCCCGGGAGATTGCGGAACGGGGACGATATCCGGCTTTCGATATTCGGCGAAGTGTCTCCCGCTCCCTTCCCGACGCGGCAAGCCCCGAAGAAAATAGAACGCTTCAGACAGCGCGGGAATATATTATGCGCTATGAAGAAGCAGAACCGATTATTCAGGCTGGGCTATATGTCAGCGGTACAGATCCAAAACTGGACATGGCGATTGCGGCCTATCCAGAGCTAGACGCCTTTATCGGAACAGAAGAAGTTCTCCCGATTGAAGCCGCTTTTGAAAAGCTTAGCAAAGTTCTCGGCCCTGCTCCTCGACCGGAGGCTGGTTCTGAGACTTAACCGTTGGAGAGAAGCAAATTAAACAGGCCAGACGTTCCAACGCCAGACCCTGAATTAGACTGACCTAATATTGACAAAGCGGCAAACCCTGGCGTGGACTGCGATGGACCGGCATTGATTTGTTCACGCAACAGAAAATCTTTTGTGACTTTATCCACGGCCGCTTGGTCACTAAAAACCTCAATAGACTTTCCTCCAAACGCTTGTTGCGCCTTATCCGACAAAATTTCCTTTTGTTTGTCTACATCTAAGGCTGAAAACTCTTGAGGAAGGCCAAAAGCGCCCTCCAAGACAGTTTTTATAGGGACAGACCCCATTAACCGGAACCATCCGGCGTTTTCGCTCAACCCCTGTCCAACGAAGTCCTGTATTTCCCTTTGAAAATTCAGGGCGAGACGCATGGTCTCATCAACATTCCCGACTTCTATCTCGAAATTTTGACGTTGATACTGGCTCGAAATTTTTTCTATATCAGCATTGGAAAGAGCAAGCGCGCCTGCTTCGAAATTGAATGTCTCAGCGAGTTCAATATAATCAGGGTTATTCAAACGATTAGCAAAACTACTCCGCTCAGTCGTACCCTCCTCGATAATTTTTCGAACGAAAGCCCCTTTAGATATTTCCTCGCCAAGACCAAAAGCGCCCAATGCAACTTTCAACACCTTTCGGTCTTGCATCAAGTCATCTAGCGTTTTGATATTTTGGATATTCTTTTGGAAGTATTCGATATCGCGCGCTATATCGGGCGATTTGGCAAAGACTTCTTCCTGTCGGTCCATTGTCCGTTGCAGAAATGACCATCCGGCCAATCCGCCATTCGGAATGACAGGAGTGAAGGCCATGTCAGCTCGCGCGCGCCATCAAGGCTGGAGAACCATCTGCTTCGTTAAATTCTTCAGTGATTTTTGACGGATCAGAGACCGCATTCAGCATTGCGTCTTCAATAGGAAAGAGGGATTTTAAATTATTCAGAACGGAATAGAAGTGCCCTTTAAGAAAGGCAATCTTGGCCTTTTCTAGTGTCTCACTCAGCGGAGTGCCTTCAAAAACCGCTTCTAGAGCTAGCAGACCAGAACGGACATCTTCTTCAATTTTTATTGCGTCATTATCGCCCGAGAGAATTAACTGAACGGCGTAATAAACCCGACGAACGGGAGAATTTACTTCGTTCGGGTGAAGGGCGTCGCTTAGGCGCAACACATAAACGTCGTCATCGGGCAAACAAATTTGCGACCGCTTGGAACCGTTCATCAAGAGCGCTCCATTGACAAGAAATTTTTCATTTGGCTTCAAACTGATGACGAGTCCCGACATTTTAAGCAACCTCTCTTGCAACTTCAGAACCGCTTAAAGGCGCCTTTATGGCCGTTCTTAAGCCTTCGATCACAGCGGAGTTAATTTCAATAAGGATGTCTATGCCCGCTTGCCCACGCAGAACCCGCTGGGTGTGCGACTGGGTAAATTCGGCGAGGGATATAAGATTGTTTTTCAGGTCTGCCGTCAATTTGTTTTCTGGGCCAACCAGATCACAAAAAAGAACGTTCCAGAGTTTCGCATTTGCGAGGATAGCTTCCGCCATCTCTCCATCTAATCTGTTCAAGTTTTTCTGGGCTTGGGCGCGGAGACGGCCTGTAACGGAGGAGAAGAGTTGCAACTCAATATGTTTGTCAGATGCGGTCTGGCGTTTTACCTGGCCATATCCGCGGAGTGCATTTTGTTTCTGATCCATACGTTTAACTTCTCAAATACTTTGGGAATATTAGGGTGCCAAAGCAGTAAAACCGCTTTGGCTGTATTTATAAACTGGATACTCCTACTGGAAGAGGGCCAGAAGTGATTGAGGTGCCTGGTTAGCAATCGATAGAGCCTGAACACCAAGCTGCTGCTGAACCTGTAGAGACTGAAGACGCGCAGAGGCTTCTTCGAGATTGGCATCAGTCAAGGCGCCAATGCCTGTTTTCAAGCTGTCAGATAGTGTCGTAACAAACTCGTTTTGGTTGTCGATACGGTTTTGTTTCGAACCAAAAAAGGCTGTTGCATCAATTGCCGTCTGTAACAGTGTATCAATTGTGTTCAGAGCTGTTGAGGCACCGTCAGTCGTTGAGATATCCAAATCTGCCAATGCGTTTAGTCCACCCGCTGCGACGCTGGCACTCGTTGCTGTAATCGCTCCGACAGTCACGTCATTTGCATTGCCATTTGCCGCTGCACTGTTGGTGAAAGTTAATACTCCGCCAGAAACACCCGTTGTCAAAGTCCCTGACAAACCAGCATCAGCAATAGCTGCATCAACAGCGACTTTCATACCCGCTGCAATGGCGTCTTGATCAAGACCAGCAGCAGCTTCGTAGCTCACGTCCTCGCCAGCAACTGTGAATTCATATGTAGTCGCGCTCTCAGTCGTACCGCTTGCAATTGTGATTGTCTGCGTTCCACCGTTTTCAGCGACTGTTCCATTGGAAAGCGTAGCGCCTGTAGGATCTGAGTTCGAAACTGAACCACCAGTGATCGCGTCGCCAGTCGTCAAATCCTGACGCGCAACCCCAATTGTCCCTGGAGTAACGTTACCGTCAGTATCGCGGTTCAAGGAAGAGAGAACAGAAATGTCGTCGCCGGCTTTCAAAAGATTTTGACCGTTGATAGACGCTGCATCAACGATAGACGCAATACCTTCACGAAATTCGTTTAGGTCGGTTTGATATTTAGCGCGGTCAGCATCGGTAACAGATGCGTCATTCGCGGCAACAATAGCGCTCTTGGCGCTTTTCAGAAGTTCAGTAACTTCATTTGCGGCATCGCGAGCTGTACCGACAGTCGCTGAACCCAAGTTCAAACTATCTGTAAGCTGTGAATAGCTTTCAACGTCGGACTGCATAACAGTCGCGATTGACCAGATAGCGGCGTTGTCTGTTGAAGAATTGATTTTCTTACCGGTGGAAATTTCGCTCTGAACAGAGGCAAGATTTTTGTTGATACCGCGAAGTGTATCTAGCGCCACCATCGCGCTATTGTTTGTTAGAATACTGGACATAGGTTTTTCCTTTTTTTCACCCATTCGGGCTTATACCTTTGGGCATCAGCCCCAATTGTTACGTCCCTCACGGGACACCTAAGTCATCCTTGACAATCTTTATGAACCTTTTGGTTTCTGAAAGATAAACTCTCCTGAGTTGCTATTTCGGGATACACCCCAAACGATAATTAAATGTAAATCAAACCAGTTTTTTTCTGAGGCCTTGCGAATCCGGCAAATTGATTGTTTTTCCGAACCGGTCATATGCCCCGACCTTGGCTTCGCGGTTACGAATAGCATTGATTTGCTGATAAGCAGACTTCACCGTATTGATTGCGGATTTCATGAGAAATTCGTTTTCCTTTAGAAGCTCCCGAATGATCTCCAGATGGGTAGACCGCTTTACCCCCTCTTCACCTGATGAATTCTGAGACACCAAAACATTCAGCTCAGTCAAACATTTCTGCTTTACCTCAGTCGTCTCTTTCAAAGGTCGAAACTGCCCTTTTTTTAAATGTGCATTTTCGAACTCTACGACGTCTCTAAGTTTTTGGATAATTTCATCAAGATTTGACATTGAGCGTTCCATTCATATCCGTGCCGTTACTTTGCAAGCTTAGCTTTTGATAAAATTTATCCTGAAGCCCAAAGCCGCCGCCTTCGGCCAGTTCTTCCGCAAATTTTTCTATGTAAAAATCGGTAAAGGCCGCGACATCCTCGCCGCCGCCTTTTACTAAAGCGTCTCCTAAGCCGGAGAATTTGAGCATTTGGCCGATGAAGGCCGCTTCGAAATCTTTGGCTGCCGCTCTCAAATCCGCTTCTTTCGCACTATCTGCACTTGCGCTGTTCTCCGCAAACCTCGCGGGATCAAGCGCTTGCGCCTGCGTCATTAAAGGGATGGATTCAAAAGTAGACATAATTTCCTCTCTTTTCGGCTCTAATCCATGACCCGTAAATTGTTGGTTAATTATATTTGTATACGCATTGGGTATGCAGGCTCTGTCTCTCAGTCTGTCCCCAGCAGGAAGCGGGGATAAAAAAGTTGAATTCCCCTCTGCTCCGGCGGAGGATGAGAAGGCGCGTCTTCGTTCCCCCGACAATAAAGAGACACAAACGGATTTTTCTGACAGCTTTGAAGCCGCCTCTTCAAATACAGAGAAAGATGCAGATATATCCAATACAGATCCGATAAAAACATCTGACCGAGATGTAATTACTGAGACTCCAAAAATAGAGACTAACAAAGACGACACGGTTCTGGTGGCCGCTATTGCTTCGAATGAAAATCGTGAGACAGCGATACTAACCTCTAAAGGCTCAACATCATCTTCACCTGGACACTTGTCGACAGGCTCAGACGTTTCAACCTCACAACAGGTAGAAACATCTGCTAAAGCCGCGAATACCATTCTGGTAGATTCTAAGATTACCGTCACTAATCAAGATGATGCCGATCTGCCATCGAAGGTATTGGCGGATAAGGAAGCAAAAACTACATTTGGACTGACTGGTACCAACTCAAATATAACATCCTCCAATGCGGCTCTGGAAGGTCAGGGCGCAAAGCCGAAGGATGTATCCCCTCAAACAGACGTGGACATTCCCAAAGACCAGAAACTAGCTCACAAAATAGCTGAAAAAGACACCCCTAATTTACAGGCCCTAAAAACCAAGGGCCGGGATACTCCTGCGGCCGATCTAAGAAGAAGCCAAAAGTCAGCCACTATACCTTCATCCACTATATCTGATGTCGATACATCGTCGGCTCTAAAAGAGCCTACCAATCTGGTCGAAGCAGACTCTATCGATGACGTTCTTAAAAAACGAGCTGAATTCAAAGCCTTTGGACAAATGAATTTCTCAGGACAAGCGACACAGAATTTATCTCATTCCCTTCTTCCACAGACTACGGCCGTAGCTGAAGGGAACTTGGCAATCACAACGTCCATGACGTCTCCGACACTATCGACGTCAATTGCCCCGGCGGCGCAAATAGTCATGGCCAACCCCGCCGCCATAGTAACGAATTTCAATGCCGTCTCCCAAGCCATGTTGGTTGCGAATGAAACCGCAAAAGGGGTTGCCGTTCAATTAGATCCCCCGGAGATGGGACGCGTATACATAGATTTTATCTTTAACTCTGATGACAGCGTGAATGTGGTTGTTAAATCTGAACTCCCTGAGAGCCACCTATTGCTCCGAGATCGGAGCGAACAATTTCTGGAGTTCTTAAAAGAAAGCGGCCTTGAGAATGTAAACTTGAGTTTCGAACAGGGCAGCGATCAAAACGAGTCAGATTTCGATAATGAAGACACGCCTAAGCCGCTCTATATGGCTGCCCTGACTGACGACCCGACACCTTTGCCCTCAACGCTACGTTACGCGCCCACGGATGTTCAAAGTTTCGACGGGCTAGACCTTAGATTATAGGATTTAATCATGAATGTACCTGACCTTTTTGCTCTAACGACGCAGACTAAACCTTCCTCTATTCTTCGGAAAGGGGCGCCAACGTTGCCGCAGTCAGACTTAACTAGTAAAATTTCGGGGTCACCCACAACGACAATTCAGCAAAACGGATCTGAAGTCACTGATCCAACTGCAACACAAACAAGCAACGAAACTGATAACTCCGTAACACCGCAACAGTCCGTAGGTGAAGAATTTGATACGTTTTTAACGCTCTTGACAGCGCAAATCAAAAACCAGGACCCTCTCGCCCCGCTCGACTCCACGCAGTTCGTTGAACAACTTGCGACTTTTTCCAACTTAGAATTACAAGCCGAGGGCAATAAGGTCTTGGAAGATATTGCACAAATGTTGGCACAAAACTTATACAATCAATCTCAATCGGAAAATTGATAGTGTATTTATAACTCGCTGTCCCGGCGGACAATGTCCAAAATTAAAACATTCTCAACGCCCTCTTCCAGAATACGGCGTGATGACCCGAGCAATGTCTCGCGAATAATTTCAAATGTCTTTGGGGATGTCAGATCATCGCTGAAGAGCCCCTGGTTGGAAAGTTCAAGAAGGTCGCGCATAAAAGCGTCGCGAAATTTTGGTTCTAACTGGAAACTGTCTGATGGTGCGTCTTCATTTAACTCAAGATTGAAATTCATGATCAGCAAACTGTCGATTTTTTTATCATTCATGACCGGAATGACAAATTGTCGTTTGAACTTTAGATAATCGACTTTATCGGATTTAACGGCTTCGCCGTGACCGCCTTTCGACTTACTCTCTTTCTTCTGCTTTTTGTCTTTCTTCTGCTTTTTGTCTTTCTTATGAGACTTATCGCCGTGGTCATCCTTCGTCTTATCGTGTGCGCTATCAACGACCGCAGGAGCAGATCCGATAGAGCTTTTCACAAAGCTTGCTCCCACCGCGCCGCCAATAACAGCGACGATCAGGATAAAAGTCTTAAGAACGGATTTGAACATAAATGTCTCGAAAAAATACTTCTAAGAAGCCGTCTTAGAACGGAATGATTTTCTGTAATATTTTATTGCCTGCGCGTGGTTTCACGCTGTCCGTGACGTTCCCCTGCCCACCATAATAAATTCGGGCATCGGCGATTTTGTCGTAAGTAATAATATTTTGACGGGAGATATCCTCGGTCCGGATCAGACCGCTGACTTGCAACTGGCGCACTTCATTATTGACCATAATTTGCTGCTGTCCGGCAAGTTGCAAGTAACCATTGGGCATCACATCGACGACCTGAACCGCCAAGCGAAGGGTAATGGTTTCTTCCCGCTTAATCATTCCATCACCATTCGTATTTCTGTCTCTGGTGATATCGACCGCCGGCGTGAGACTTGCGCCATTGGGCAAGTTTCTATTGATGATTTCCGGTAGGCCAAAAAACGCACCAACCCCAAAATTGTCAGAGGTCTGGCGCGTATTGGTTTCGGAGTTTTTGATTTCCGCCTCGTCTTCTATTTCAACAAGGACGGTCAAGAGATCTCCGACCTGACTGGCACGACGGTCGCCAAATAAAGATTTCGGGCTACTGCTCCAGAGAGATGTTTCCCCCGGATGCCCCGTTGTTTCGGCGCGCAATTGCGGCTTCGGGGGAGAATTATAAGAATTGTAATAAGGCGCAGAGGGCGTCGGAGAAAAAGCCGTTTTGATTGGCTTTTGCGGGCTGGACGCGCAGGCCGGAAGTATGAGCGCAGCCGCACAAGCGCTAGCGACAAGAATTTTATAGGAATATGTCATCGAGCCATCTCCACCAGTCCTGCGCCCGTCACGCGTCCTTCGACAGCATTGCGTGAATCCATATTCATGACCCGTACAATGTCGCCCTTTGCCCCTTCGGACAGCGCGCGGCCATTCGTTGAAATTTCCAATCGTCCAACCCGGTAAATCATTGTGACGGGACTATTTCTTGTTACGAGAAGCGGTTCTTGTACGTCGCGATCTCTAATTTCTGCCCCGCTATAAATCGTTCGGGTTAGCTCTTTACCGACATAGTAGGATAATACGTCTTGGGGGTTTTCACCCGCCTCAGCTTCAACAGATATATCGCTACTGGAAATCTGCGTACCGCGTGACAAGGTCGAATTTGCCGTGACCGAGGCGGCCATAGCCAAACTCGGGATTAAGGCAAAAGTACTGGAAATAGTTATTGTAATCAGCCCTCTCATCTTATCGTATCCTTGTCGTCGCGGAATACATTTCATCGGCGGCGGTGATGACTTTCGAATTAAGTTCATACCCACGCTGAGCTTCGATAAGTTCAGAAATCTCTTCAACAACGTCGACACCTGAATCTTCCAGATATTTCTGCCGCATGGTACCGACACCTTCAGTGCCGGGTTCAGCGATAATTGGCGCGCCCGACCCTGCAGTTTCGCGGAAGAGATTGCCGCCCATAGCTTCCAAACCTTTAGCGTTGGCAAACACGGACATGGAGATTCTGCCGATGGATTGCCCTTCTGTCGCATTATCGAAAAAGGCTGTTACCTCCCCGTCCAAGCTTATGGAAATCTGACGGGCATCGCTCGGAATTGTAATATTGTCTGCGAGGGCGTAGCCGTCGGAATTCACGATCAAGCCCTCGGCGTCGCGGTAAAACTTACCGTCTCGCGTATAAGCAGATTCTCCGCTTGGAAGGCTAATTTCAAAGAAGCCGCGCCCTTCAATTGCCAGGTCAAGATCGCCGCCCGTGGGGTTTAAAGCGCCCTGAACTATCTCTACAGAAACCGTCGAAGGCCGAACCCCCATACCCATCTGAATACCAGCGGGGACAATCGTTCCTGTCTGGGAACTTACCGAGCCCGGCGTGAGATGTTGTTGATAAATTAAGTCCGCAAACTCGGCGACCCTCGGCTGATACGCCGTGGTGCTCATATTGGCGATATTATTGGAAATAACATCGACCCGGGTTTGTTGCGCCGCCATTCCTGTTGCGGCTATTTTTAGAGCGTTCATCCTGAACCTCCCTTTGTTGCGGCCTAAAATCAGACCTTAAGAAACTTGCCTTATTGTTGAAATCGTTTGTTTGATCCGCTCATCTTCCATCTCTAGAAGCTTTTGACCGGCGTCATAATGACGTTGAACCTCAATCATGCGGGCAATTTCGCTGACCGGTTCAACATTACTGTCTTCAAGATATCCCTGAAGGATAGTTCCTGTTTCCAATGGCTCGAAACCGCCATTCGAAATCCAGTTATTCCCCCCTGCCCGAGACAGTTCTGTTTCATTTGCCGTCACCAGGCCTAACCGGCCCAATTCAATGCCCCCAGCGCTGAGACTGCCATCCTGAGAGATTATAATGCTATCCGCTTCCAGAGGAATCTGGATTTCACCCTCTCCCGCATCAAGAACAGCATGCCCGTCCGGATTAATTAAAAGGCCATCAGCGTTCGTCATAAAGTGCCCAGCGCGGGTCAATTGAGTTTGCCCGTCAACGTCCACCAAGAAGAAACCCTCCCCTTGAATGGCCACATCTAAGCTGCCGCCTGTTGAGCGCATTTCGCCGTCTGAAAAATTACTGGAATGAGCCGCCAGTCGGCCCATAGAGAGAGAATGGCGCGCCGTATCCGCCGCCCCAGGCGAGCCAACCGCCGCAACATATTCTGAAAAGATTGCGCCTTCTTTCTTGTATCCAACCGTATTGGCATTCGCGATATTGTTCGCGATGGTATTTAATTCTTTCATCAGACCTGACTGTCTGGAAAGATTTACGTAGCTAGCATTATCCATGATTTAAAAACGCTCTCGAAATCTTGATTTGCTCGTCCAGATCAGAAAGTTGAGAAGAGAGAGTCGCTCTCCACTTCGCGCCCGTCAAAGCCGGCGCGCCTAGGGCCGGTTTGGAAAGCACCTGCAAAATTGACGCGTCTCCCCGTGTTTTGGGAGGCACCGTCTCTGAACCTTGTTTCTCTGAGTTTACTTCTGAAATTACTTTCGAGTTGATACGCTCGGACAAATCTTGCGCTTTGGACCAATTTTGCTCTAGCCATGCGACATTCATTTCATAGGACGATTTGCGGTCATGCTCTGTCAAGTCATTTAAAGCGAGCTTAGCCAGAGCCATGTCCGAATGCATCAGGGCGTAATCTAAAATTTCAGGCTCGAGGCCTTTTAAGTTGAGCGGTGATGACGCTTGATATTCTGAGGCGCCATACGTTTTCGTCTTTAGTGATAAAAGAACTCTTGCTTTTTCGAGGCTTTGTCTTTGATCAGCATTCACAGCCTCACCATTGCTTTGAATTGCCGTCACCAATTCCGGCAAGCCAAGCTTCAGCGATGCTTTTAACGCACTTAGCTTCAGGGACTCCCAGGTTTGCACGGATTTAAGAAAGTCAGTTTCTCGCAAAAACGTATCTAAAGCCGTCGACTGCACGGCTTGGCTTTCACTTTCAAAATTCTCGGTCAATGCTGCTACGATCTCCGCCTGTGCGAGCTTGTATTCAGGGGAACCTGTTTTTAAAAAGGATTGTGTCGATTGAATGGAGTCACTTATGCGCCCTTGTTCAAGTTGGCCTTTTACGAGCTCAAAAGCAGCATCTTGACCTCCTGAAGTCTCTTTTAACTGCGTGCTCACATCTCTCAGATCTGCTTCCAGAGTTTTGCTAAGCTTTTCCCCATCACGCGACTTAATCTCAGCGATATAGCTGACGGCATTCGGCCGATACACGCTTCCGCGCTCCGATAAATATTTAAACTTCGCAGTCGCTTGAGCCGGATTCGCCGACTTCTCAAGAAGAGCAGATAAATAGAGGTAATCAAAATCGGAAGTTCGGTTCTGCGGTAGGGCGTTTCCGTTCTCCCGAGCTCTATTTTCTAGCTTTCTCCAAATATGATCTGCAAACACATTCTGATTATTTTCAGCCGCGACAATGGCGATCGTTACTAAAAGCTGACCTTTTAAAACCTCAGGAAAGTCATCGATTGCATAGAGCATGTCTCTAATTTCCGGCATACTCAACGGATCTGGAAGTTGTTCTGGTCTTTCCAAGAAGGCCCAAAGAAAGCCAATTTGGCTACAATTTTTATAATCCGAAACGACTTCATTCTTCGGACGCACTTCTGGAAACGCTACAAGTTTTGCAACCTGTTTTAAGGCCACTCCTTTTGCCGAAACATCCGACGCTAAAACTTCCATGGCCTCATCGCCTAAACCAAGGGCGATATAATGCCTAGCAAGATTAAGAGCTTTGCCGCCCTCGCCATCTGCTCTGTAGTTTGCTTTGGCGTCTGACAAGGCGTCATAATTTTTAACGTCTTCCAGGTCAGAAAAATCGAGTATGTCTGCAACATTACAGCTAAATGGCACTGTCGTTTTCACGGCTGTTTCAACAGCTAAATCTGTCTCTGCCTCTTTCTCTGTCTCAAATGCGTCACCTTCAGGCTGCGTCTCAACTGGCTTTGCTTCCTGAACCTTTTCTGTGTCAGATGTTTTGGTGCGAACAAATCCTTGCTCTTGGGCATCCTTTAAAATCGCGGCCAAAGTATCAGAAGCCGAGTCAACGGAGTAGGCTCCGAAACTGGTTGTTCTTTCCGCTTCGTCCGCTCCTGCCAACGCCCCGTTTAAAACGGAAAATGAGGCGACCGCTGAAGCGGCCCCTCTTATGGTTTTTCTGGAAAGGATATGAAGGCAAGATTTGTTCATCAAGCTGCCACTTTTCTAAGCTCTTTCAAAGCCTCTTCAATCGAGGTGAAGCTTGGGCGCTGATGTTTCGGAGCGCTACGGCGCGCCACCTCAATCGCAATTTGCGTTTCATTTTTATGAAGACTGGACACCAGAACTTCTCTTATTAGAGCATAAAAATAATGCTCCTGCTCCCGGATTGATTTCACTTTATTTGCAAAGGGGCCGACGAGGGAATAGGCAAGGAAAACGCCCAAAAACGTTCCGACGAGCGCGCCGCCAATCATTCCGCCCAAAACCTCCGGCGGCTTATCGATTGACGCCATTGTTTTAATTACGCCCAAAACAGCCGCGACAATCCCAAGCGCCGGCAAGGCGTCTGCCATGTTTTGTAAAGCGTGCGAGCCGTGAAGCGCCTCTTCCTTCATCCCCTCGAGCTGCTTGTCCAAAAGCTCTTCGACCTGATAAACATCATCAAAGTTCATAAGCATGGAGCGAATTGTATCGCAGATCAGCTCGACGAATTGTGTGGAGGCTAAAATACGCGGATATTGTTGAAATAAAGCGGACTCTTCCGGGTTTTCAATATGCTCTTCAACTTTAACCGGGCTTTCTTTTGAAATCCGGACAAGCTCATGCATCAGGCAGAGCAAGTCTTGATAGTCTGATTTTTTCCATTTCGGGCCTTTGAAGACCGCCAGAATGTCTTTCCCAGTAGACTTGATGGTGTGCATGTCGTTTCCGCACGCAAAAGCCCCAATGGCAGCCCCGCCGATAATCATCATCTCATACGGCAGAGAATGCAGAATAATTTCCAGCTTGCCTCCCGCGAGCATGTACCCACCGAAGACGCAAATCACTGTTAGAATAATACCGAAGATGGAGCTCATGATTCGAGCCTTACCATCCCAAATATTACCTATTCTTTAAGAATGTTCTGATTACGCACTTGACGAAGCTTTAAGCACATTTTTATTGTCAGCAGACAACATCACTGCGAAATTCATCGGATATGTCTTCGCTAAGTTTCACAGCGCGCCGGGTTTTATGAATCCCCAATAAACCATTGGCAACGGCAAGACGCTGATTACGCATTTCGACTTCAAGACTTATATTTTCCAATGAGACTCCGGGAAGCGGTAGAATCTGACCGATCTCCAACCGGGTGCAATCTGCAACTGACATTTGAAAACTGTCAAGCACAGCTCTGACGGACGTAACGCTTTTATCAATGTGCCGTCCCAAAAACTTCGCGTTTTCCGGCAAGAGAACGTCGTCGGCCGTTTCATTCTCAATGTGAGCGGCCTCGAGAGTTTCCTCCAAAAAGCTTTGAGGCAATATGATACTTAGAGAAACCGGTTGCGCGTCTTCGCCCTCTGCCAATTGAGCCTGAAAGCTCATTTCAATCCGGCGCCAGCTTTTGTGCTCGTCCGACATCATAAAAGCTGTCAGTTCTGTTTCTTCTTTTTGAAACTCTAAACGATTTGTCTGCGGCTTAGTTTGATCTTCCTGACCCTTGCCTTCTTCAGCCGCGCCCAACATTTTCACGAGGTCTTTTTTCAAAAACGTGATAAGAGGTTCCATTAAAAACAGATCCAGCTCTGAAACGGAATGGTCTTTCAAGCCCGATAGATCGCTTATCCGTCCGTCGATTCCGCTTTTGTTGAGGATCGCGGCTAATGTCGTGTCAAACAGGAATAGGCTTTCAGTAACTTTTTCATCTCGGCCTAACCCTGCATAGAGACCGTCTTCGGGGAGCGCTTTGGCAAGCTCCTCCCGAATTATTCCTGTCGTTGTCAAATCACTTACTGTCCAGGTCAGGTCTGGGGTCAACTCTTCCAGAAGACTTAAACACCCTTCCGTTGTGTCCTCCCAGACATAAGCCACATCCGCATCTTTGATGTCAGTGACAACAGATTGGGTCATCAATTTTTTGCGTAATACGCTCATTATAGTCTCGGTGTTCAAGTGTACCCGCCCTGAATAGATATCCAACCCTTGCAATTCTCTTAATTTTTAAGCGAATTTTAACCGTGTTTCTTACCTCGAAACTTAGACTTTCCTGTCACATTTTGTCCCAACACGAAAATGGGTTTATAAATAATGAGTGACGCGCCGCGCCCGATAATCATCAGGAAGAAGAAGGTATATGCGGCTGAAGGGCATCATGGCGGAGCTTGGAAAGTTGCATATGCAGATTTCGTAACGGCGATGATGGCGTTCTTTCTTCTGATGTGGCTTTTGAATGCCACAACCGAAGAGCAGCGCAAAGGGATTGCCGATTACTTTAATCCCAGCATTCCATTGGCTGCTGTATCCGGAGGAGGCTCAGACGCCCTTCAAGGGGATTCAATTTTTGCAGATTACACAATCGCAAAAAATGGCACTGGAGCTGACAAAAAAGCTCCTGAAAAAGCTGCCAAACAGGATGTATCAGACATAGATAAGCAGGTAGAGTCATTGAACAAAGCCTTAGCCGCAGAAGAAAACGGCCTCGCCGCGCACATGCAAATAAAGATGAGTCCAGAAGGACTAGTCATCGAATTGACGGATCAACGCGAAGAACCTCTCTTTAGATCCGGCAGCGCCAGTCCCTCCCCGGTTTTGTCGCGACTCACTCAGATTGTAGCGGAGTCTTTTAACTCGATTGCGAATGACATTAAAATTGTGGGCCACACAGACAGTTTTAGCTTTAAGGGGAGCTCTGGATATTCGAACTGGGATCTTTCCACCGACCGGGCAAATACTGCGCGTAAATTATTGTCCCAACACGGCTTTCCGCTTGAACAAATTTCGGAGGTCTCTGGGAAGTCCTCGACAGCTCCCTTATCAGACGATCCGTATTCTCCGCAGAACAGGCGAATATCCATCACTATTTTACATGGCTAAACGCCTGAATCCTTTCGCTTTCTGAAGCGCAGCCCCCTTTACACACTTTATTAACCGCGCCCGTCTAACTTTGAAGCACATACATTTACTTCAAGGATTGAACGAATGACTATATCTTCTTCCCTAAATGCAGGGGTCATGGGTCTAAACGTCAATGCGACACGCTTGGCAACGATCTCGGACAATATCGCTAACTCCGCCACTTACGGCTACAAAAGAAGCGATGTTGATTTTTCAAGTCTAGTCATCGATCAAGGCCAATCCAGCTACTCGGCCGGCGGCGTACGAGCAACTAATTACAAAGACGTTACGAGCACAGGCTCCCTTATTTCTACAGGTCGCTCTCTAGATATTGCTATCGACGGCAACGGTATGATCCCTGTCACCAATTTTGCAGGTGTCTCCCAAAATGGCGGCGAACGTGATTTCATGATGGTGCCAACAGGCGGGTTTTCTGCAGATGAAGATGGGTTCCTTCGCACAACAAGCGGCCTGTACCTTCTAGGATGGCCTACTGATGCAGCTGGCAATGTTGAGAACGCAAGCCGAGGCACTACAGCAGGCCTGCAACCTGTCAACACAAGCATTGGACAGTTCAGTGCTGAACCTACGCGTAACCTTAATCTCGGCGTAAACCTACCTGCCGATGTTAGCGGCGCAACTGATCCTTACGTCCTACCTATAGATTACTATGATGCCTTAGGTCTTGGGCAATCCCTTTCATTAACATTTGAACCCGATACATCGGTCGGAGCCGCCCCGAATAGCTGGAATGTAACTGTCACAGATAGCGCCGGTGACCCAACCGTTCCGGTCGCGTCTTTCGGAGTAACTTTTAACGGCAATACAAATGGCGGTTCAATTGCTTCTGTTACTGCCGGCGCTGGCGCTACTTATGATGCGGCCACCGGCGAACTTGCGTTTGCCGTAGAAGGCGGTCCCATGAACGCCTTTATCGGTCGTCCAAATGGTACGTCCGGCTTAACGCAGTTAGGAACCAGCTTCTCTCCTTATGACGTCAACAAAGACGGCTCGCCTGTTGGTGACCTTCAATCTGTTGAGGTAACGCCAGAAGGTTTCTTGGAAGCTGTATATAATACCGGCTTTCGCCGAACAATCTTTCAGGTTCCTGTCGCGGATGTCCCAAATGCAAATGGATTGGAAGCTTTGGGTAACCAGGCTTACACAACCTCCTCTGACAGCGGCGATGTTTACCTTTGGGACGCCGGAGACGGCCCAACCGGGAACCTCGCCGGTTACGCCTTAATGGAATCCAATACGGATATTGCGTCGGAACTGACCAACCTGATCGAAACGCAGCGCGCTTATTCTTCAAACGCCAAGATTATTCAGACGGTTGACGAAATGTTGCAGGAAACGACCAATCTCAAGCGATAGAGATAGCCATTGATAATCGTGGTTATGTCTGCTTTGAATCTTAATCAGGACGCCTAAATGTCTTTAACGCAAGCTTTATCCAGTGCCAATTCGGGCCTTGCGAGCAGCAGTCGTCGGGCAGATGTTGCGGCCTCCAATATTGCGAATGCATCCACGCCGGGCTATGTCCGGCGAAATGTCATTACGTCTGAAAATGTTTCCGGCAGCCAAGGAAATGGCGTTCGCGTATCGGCTATCGAGCGCGCTCAGGACATGGCAATTAGCCGCCTTAGGCGCGACGCTGATTCAGCGGCTGGACGCTCTTCGGTCATTGCCCAAGCCTATCAAACCTTAAATACCGAACTCGGAAGCCCCGGCGACGGATACGGCCTTTTCGCCACGCTAGAAAACTTTGAAGCGTCCTTGAAAAGTCTTGAGGCCACGCCTGAATCAGCTGCGCTTCAGAACGCTGTCTTTTCCGCCGCTAATGAGACGGCGCACCAATTCAACGCTTTGTCCCACATTGTATCTTCTATGCGGGAGACGGCTGACAGCAATATAAATCGGTCTGTGCAGAAGGTGAACGACTCCCTCTATCGCTTGCAGGAACTCAACACACAAATTAGCGGGCTGAATGAGCTCAGCGGCGAAGGCGCCGCCTTAGAAGATGAACGCCAAAGGCTCATTAACGAAATCTCTGAAATCATTCCTATTAAAGATATTCCTCGGGATAACGGTCAAGTCGATATTCTGACGAGCTCCGGCGTTTATTTACTGTCCGGTACGGTGAAAGAGCTCTCCTTTGAACGCGCCGGCGTCATTACAGAAACAGATCGCTTTGGCGAAACGGGTAGCCGTCTTTCTGGGCTCTTTGTCGGAGAACAGGAATTAACGCCCGGAACAGATGGCCGCCACGCACTTCAATCCGGCAGCTTGGCCGGCGAATTTGCTATAAGAGACTCTGTCGCCACTGACTTTTCTGATTCACTTGATGGATTAGCAGCAGATTTGATTACCCGTTTTTCAGACGACGCATTGGATCCGACCAAAGCAGCAGGCGCGCCAGGTATATTCACGGATAATGGGGCAGCCTTTGATCCGGTGAACCTATCCGGGGCAGCCTCTCGATTTAGCCTTAACAGCTCTATTAATCCTAATGCCGGCGGAGATGTGTCGCGCCTTAGAGACGGCCTCGGTGCTACGACGCCTGGCAACACCGGAAACACGTCAATTATTACGGCCATGCTTGACGCGATGAATGCGCCTCAAAACGCGCCCGCTGGAACCAAATTGCAAGGACAGTTCTCTGTCATGGGAGCAACTGCTGGGTTCACCTCTCAAATCGGCGAACAAACTCTGCGACATGAATCCATCAATGCCAGCACGACGGCACGACGGGATATCCTTAGTGACACAGAACTAAGCCAATCCGCAGTTGATACAGATGCCGAATTACAGAACCTATTGGTAATCGAGCAGGCTTACGCCGCTAATGCCCGGGTCATTCAGACCATTGGCGATATGCTTGATCGTCTGATGCAGCTTTAGGATACGATATGCAAGTCAGCAGCTATCCCGATCTCTTGTCCTATACGCGGCGCAATCGCACGACTGCGCAAATCAGAGATCGGCTTCAAACAGCCTCCGAAGAAGCCGTGACAGGATTAAAAGCGGACATGACCGCCGCCACCAAAGGGGATTTGGGGCAAGCTCATCTATTGAAAAAAGCTCAAAGCGATATTGAACAATCGCAACAAATCAACACGCTCTCAAAATCTCGGTTAAACTTGGTTTCCGGCGCTCTCACAAATACTCTTGAAACAATAGATAATATCGACAGCCGGGCCATCATTGCCCTTCATGCTGAAAATGTCTTTGGCACAGACGCCATTATCAGCGAAGCGCGGGCGAGCATCGAAAACATTATGAGCGCCCTTTCCGTAAGGCATGGCGAGCGAAACCTTTTTTCCGGCGATCAAACTGATGCGCCAACATTTGAAGATGCGGATGTTCTGCTTTCCGATATCGAAGGGTTAATTTCCAGTGCGCCCGACACGGCTTCTGCCTTAACGGCTATCGATGATTATTTTAGCGACGGCGGCGACTTCGAAACCCGTATCTATCAAGGCGGCGACGGTAACGCCCCGCTATTACCCATCGGCAATGGCCGCAGCCTTCAGGTTCCTGTCTCAGGCTCTCATGAAAGCATCAAAGATGTACTGAAGGGTTTGGCGATCATGGCAACGGCAAAGAATGCTCTCCCCGCAGGAGATAAAGAGTCATTTAATACCCTCGTCACCAATGGCGCCTCATCCATCACGCAGGCCACAAACGGCTTGGTTAAGCTGGAAGCTGAAATTGGTATCCTCAATCAAAGTTTGGAAACCGCCAGCAAGCAGAATGAAAGCGAAGCGATAGCCCTATCTACTGCGTTTCAAAATCTTTTCGGACGCGATCAATATGAAGCCGCGGCGGAGCTTCAACAGCTACAAGTGCAGCTAGAAGCCTCTTATGCGATTACGGCTCGCCTCTCCAACCTTACCCTAACGAACTATCTGTGATATCTATGCGCTCTTTTTTACATTCATTGTTGGGTCTGTTTCTGGCGGCAACAATACTTTTTCCCGTCACCGCTGAAGCGAGTGTTAAAATTAAAGACATTGTTGATGTTGAAGGCGTTAGGAGCAATGATCTGGTAGGATATGGCCTCGTCATAGGTCTGGACGGCACCGGAGATACCATCCGAAATTCCCCTTATACGGAAGAAGCCCTCTCAAATATCTTGGAGCGCCTCGGCGTAAATATTCAGGGCAGTGATTTCCGTCCGAATAACGTCGCAGCCGTTTTAGTTACGGCATCTCTGCCCCCTTTTGGTCGGCTGGGATCTAAAATCGATATTAACGTCTCATCTATCGGTGATGCCAAGAGCCTGGCAGGTGGAATGCTCGTTATGACGCCCCTTAATGCGGCGGACGGCGAAGTTTACGCGCTCGCTCAAGGCAGCGTTCTAATCAGCGGCTTCCAAGCCGAAGGGGAAAGCGCCTCTATCACCGAAGGCGTCCCGACATCCGGTACCATCCCTAATGGCGCCCGTATAGAACGGGAAATCAATTTCGATTTCGGTAAGATGAAGAGCATCCGCTTAGCTTTGCGTTCACCTGACTTCACGACGGCCGAGCGTCTGGAATCCAAAATTAATACGAGCTTGGGCGGGAAATACGCGCTCCTTCTCGACTCCGGCACGGTCGAACTGGATTTATCTCAGGTTGGCGTTTCACCGGCTCGGTTAATGGGCCGAATTGAAAATTTAACGTTACAGCCGGCACAGAAAGCGCGTGTCGTGGTGGATAAACGTTCCGGCACAATCGTGCTTGGCCAAGACGTAAAAGTCTCCTCAGTCGCGATTGCGCAGGGCAATTTGTCAATTACAATTTCGGAAACCCCTGTCGCTTCGCAGCCCAACCCATTTGGATTTGGAGATACTATTGTTTTGCCCCGCACAGATATTTCTGTTCGTGACGGCGAACCAGGAAATATTGCAATTCTCGAAGATAACGTTACTTTGCCTGACCTGGTGGCCGGACTCAACGCCCTCGGCGTTTCCCCTCGGGAGATGATTGATATCCTAAAGACCATTAAAACGGCCGGCGCCTTGCACGCCGAACTTGTTCTACAATAGGAACAAGTCTTTTGAACTTTTCACAATTGTTAAAATAAGAAGTCGGAACTGAAACCCAGATTCTTAAGCGGAGTCGTCTTCGACAGGCGCTCTCACCAGAACGATTTTCTCGGATCTTTCTAGACTGGTTACAAAGCTCATGAAGCCGTTTATGGCTTTATCAGACTCTGTATCCGTTAAGTCCGGCAGTTCCTCAATTTCTTCTTTCATCCGCTCCGCCATACGCTGCGAGATATTTGCAAAAAGAAATTCGACGCATTCAGCAGATTCAGTTTCGCCGGCTTTCAGGGCCAACAGTAAATCTTCTTTGGGATAATCCTTAAAAATAATCTGGATGGCCGTTGTCGGAAGTCGAACTGGCAGGTCTTCAAAAGTAAGCATACTTTTACGTATTGCCTTGGCCCGTTCTTTATCAGCTGCTTCAAGGTCATCCATCAATTTGTCCCGCTTACTCTTGGACACCATGGATAAGAGTTCGGCCGTATAAATGATGGCCGCATCATTCGTCGATTCAACCACGACATCCAGACACTTCTTACGGATCAGTTTTTCAATAGCGCGCTGCGCAAAAGGTGCGACGACCCGGTCTTCGGACAATATCTTTACATAAGTCACGGACATATCATCAGAAACTGTTGATAAAATTTCTCCCGCAAGGCCTGTCGGTAATTTGGAAATAATAAAGGCTGAGATTTCGTTCTTCTGTGCCAAGAGGAATTCAATAATTTGCTCGACAGGTTTGGCCGACAGAGCGCCCCAAACATCACTCTCCATTCCGCTTGAAACAGGGGCTGCGGACGTCACGGTCAATCGTTTCAGCCTGTCCGTATCCAAAACCTTTTCAGCCATCTCCATGGCGCGTTCGGGCCCCGCCATCATCGTATTTTTTCGCCCATTCATTTTTACGACGAAATCCGCCACAACGGCAAGCATATCAGAACGGGGAACTTCGTGGAGTTGCTTAAGAGCTTCGACAAATTTGCGCAGATGCGCGTCAGAGAGTTTCTCAGCAATCGGGGCGGCAAATTCCGGCCCCATAGAAACCAGAATTATAGCAGCTCTCTGCGGTAGGCTTAAATGATCAATCTGCGGGGGGCGAGCATTGTTTCGCCCTGCTCCTCTTGCATGATCAGATCCCGAATTGTAATCACGGGCCGATACTGCATCACCGTTCAACATCAAGCGACTCCATATCCTCTAAGCAGGGCTTCAGTAATCTTAAGCCACCCATCCGCCATCACAAAAAAGGCGAGTTTGAACGGCAGAGAAACCACAGCTGGCGGAACCATCATCATCCCCATCGCCATCAAAATAGAGGCGACCAAGAGGTCAATAATGAGAAATGGCATAAAGATAACAAACCCGATCTGAAAGGCCTGCTTTATCTCGGAGAGCATAAATGAAGTCACAAGGAGCGGAAGGGGAGGCTCGCTTGATAAGTCGTAGTTACGCTCTGGCATGGTGGCGGCCAAACGCTCTATCGTATCCGCTTCGACCCTCGCCTCCATAAAGCTTCGAAACGGGGTGAGCGTCCGATCAATAGCCTGCTGCTCGGTAATCATGCCGTCCATATAGGGCGACAATCCTTCATCCCAAGAGGTCGTAAATACGGGTTCCATAACAAAGAAAGTCAGGAACATGGCTAGCCCCATAATCATCATATTTGGCGGCGACTGCTGCAAGCCAAGCGCTTGCCGTAAAAAGGAAAACACTATGACCATAAACGGCAGGCAGGTAATCATCATCGCCAGACCTGGAGCCAGGCTCAACACAGTCACAATCAGGAAGAGTTGGATAACCCGGGCATCTAATCCGACGGCTCCGTCCTGACCTTCCGCATTATTATCTAAAAGTTCCCCAATAGAATCTGCAATGTCAGGAGGTGATTGAGGGGTCGGGGTTTGACCGGCAGCAATGGCAGGCACAATGACAAGCAAAGCCAGAGCCACCAACAGAGCCAGAATTCTGCGAGGCGTGAAGTAGGGTTGTAATCTAGCAGAGATCACGATTGACGTCAGGACAGCATATCTTCGGAGATATCGACTATCTCCGTAATTTTCAGACCGATTTCGCCGGTCGCCACATCTGTTTCGATCAATTCCCCTCTCGCAATAACGCGGTTGTCAATACAGACATCAACAGGGTCATTGATGGACTTATCCATTTCTAAAACCGAATCTTTTTTCAGCTTGAGCAATTCTGCGATCGTAGGCCGGGCCGTTCCAATAACAACCTGCACCGTAACCGGCAGGGCGTAAATAGAGCGCTTATAGGTCGCCCCCGCCTGGTCATCACGGCGTTCGGCCATAGGGATTTCAGCTTCGCCTTTATCTTTCGGAGCTTGATTTTTGTCTGTCATGAGGCGTCCTGCAATGATTGACTATATTCAGAGCTGGGTAATTCCTCTCCCAGCGCTTCGTCCTTATTTTTTCTATGGGTCAGCTCCTGATCCTGGCTCACCCCTAAGAGAGTAAGACAGGTCTGCGCGGTTTTAATGGGATCTATTTCAGATGTGGAACTTCCCCAAGAGAAGTGAACCGCGCTGATATCTAAATCCGCGTTTTCAACGACAGAGATGGATTTCTCAAAAGATTTCAGCAAAAAGCTTTTTCCAATATCATTTTCTGGATGAACCGAAACGAGGAGTTCGGAAGCCGCATGGGATTTAGCCGCTTCAGTTAGAACATTTTCTATTTCCTGCCGTAAGATTTGCTGGGCCAAATCGGGCAAAAGCGCATGCAAACATTGTTTCACAACCTCCCCATGGCTGGTTTCAACATCTTGTTTCAATTGTCCAATAGAGGACTTCAAGGCCTGCAAAGCGTCTTCCATCACTCGAATGGTTTGCTCATACATTTGAGCGGCTTCAGCTTTTCCTGCGTCGAAGCCCGCTTTATAGTCCGCCTGCTGGGAGGCTCTGCTGCGTCCTGATGTAAGACCTTCTCCGCCGGGATGAAATAAAGCCATATCCGGAAAAACCGCGGAACTCTCTTCAGTCGCGGGACCCGCGTCAGCCTGTCGCCTCACAATAGACTGAGCGGCAAAATGCGCAGCCATTAACTCGCCTCCGATGTATCAGCGCTTAACCAGTTTGCCAAAAGGCTTGCTGCGTCGTCAATCTGCTCGTTTGCTTTATTATTGAGCATATCAATAGGGTCAGACGACGTGGGCCCTTCAATCCCTAAAGGCGCTGCATTTGCGGCAATCAAACCTTGGCTCTGATCAGTTTGTCCATCCGGCAAGCCCGGCGCGTCGCCTTTTAGCGACATTGGGAGCAAGCCAGGAACAGCCTCTCCTGATGAATTAGGATCCCGTGTCAAAAGAGGTTTTACAACAAACAAGCCCAGAATGAGAGCAACTACACCGAGAATAAGTGACTGCACCGTGCTCCAGAGATATTGATCTTTAAATTGCGCCCATAGGCCCGGTCTCTCGATCAGGTCTGTTTCCACAGGGCGGTTAAAGGCAAGGGACTTAATTGTAAGAACATCGCCCCGCTCCTCATTGAGGCCTGACGCCGCCGCAACAAGATCTGTCAACACTGACATTTCCTCGGCTGAGCGAGGTTCTTGTGTGACCGTGCCGTCTTCGGCGACGACTTGTTCATCGCTGACTAGAACCGCAACAGTCATACGCTTAATGGCGCCGGGGGTGATTTCACGGTTTCTAAGAATTTCCGACACCTCATAAGTGACTGTTTCACTGATTTCATTGGTTTCAGATTGATTGTTACCGCCCGCGCCTGCGCCTTCAGGGAGGTTACTGGCAACCGTTACCGCTCCGCTTGTCCCATTACTCGAATTAGACACCTCAGAAGTCGTCTGCGATTTAAGCACGCGGCCTTCAGGGTCAAAACTGCGCTCAGTAAGGCTTTCCCGCGTATGGTCGATATCCAAAGAGACATTCACGCGGGCATTCCCAGCGCCGACACGGGCCTCAAGCAGGGATAAAAGATTCGATTTTAATTTCGCCGCGCGTTCAATCTCTCCGTTCCCGGCCATTTCGGATTGATCGTTCAGACCAGGGCCGGAGATCAACCCTCTGACCGTATCAATGACGGCAACGTCATCTGGGTTCAGGCCCACAATTGACAAAGCGGTTAAATACTGGATGGCCTTGGACTGTTCACTATTCAGCCCGCTAGATGTTGAGACTGTCACAGAGGCCGTTGTCGCCTTTGGCCCTTTTCGAAACCCAGTGGCTTTTTGCGTTCCAAGATGCACTCGAGCGGCGCGGATGTTCTGCATGGACAGGATAGTTCGGGTTAGCTCCCCTTCCTTGGCCCGCCAATAGGTCGCGTCAAACATCTCAGACGACATGGCGAAACTGTTCATCGTGTCAAATAATTCATAGCCGACAATAGATTGTTTCGGCAGACCTTCTCTGGCCAGTTCTAGGCGTAATGAATCACGGCGGGAGCTTTCAGTGTAGATCGCATTTCCTCTGACATCATATTTCGCATTCAGATTATCGAGCTTGGCGATCACGTCTCCGGCGGTCGCCGAATCAAGACCCGAGTAAAGTAAATCCATTTTTGGTTTGAGGGTCACAGACATCAACGTAAAAATGAGAGCCAGTGTCGCTAACACGCTCCCAATAGAAATAATCTGCTTTTGTAACGGTAGCCCCCGCCACACATTTATGATGTTCATCCTGTTGCCTTGGGAAAAATCCTGTTTACCAATTCGGCGCATCTCATGCTTTTTCAGATATTAACGAATATAATTAACAGACAGTTTACTTCTGTGTGTTTTTTAAGAGAAACCTTAACGGTGCATGTAGGAAACAAGCGAGTGGCTGAGACTAAAAACAAGCAGGAAGTGGCAGAAAATGCTGAATCGGCCAATGCTGATTCCATTCCGGCTGCGGACGCTAAGAAAAAAGGCGGGCTCGTCGGCGTCGTTCTAACTCCTCTGATTCTTGCCGCTGTGTCTTTTGGAACTGTTTTCCTGCTCCCAGCCGCTGAAACGAGTGCGCCGTCCAGCGCTCATGGCGCTGAGGCCTCTGAAAGCACCGATCTACACGACTTCATGCCGACCAATCTAGAAATCGTTGAAATGGACGAATTTGTGGTCTCCATCCGCGATGATAAGAATATTTTACGGATGAGCCTCGCTCTGGAAGTTCCAAAGCAGTTTTACGAAGAGGTTAATCCAAACGAATTACGCCTCCGGGATGCCTTTATGGGATATCTGAGAGCTGTAGAAGTCGCTGAATTGCAAGATCCGGCATTCCTCCCCCAATTACGGGCTCAACTCCTCCGCCGGTCCAGACTTGTTCTAGGGCAGGAGAAGGTCGCAGGCGTTTTGATAACTGACTTTCTGATAAGATAATGGAATTTATGTCTCAGATACCTCTCAATATGGCCTTGGTCCAAGACGTCATACTTCTCTTTGTTTCCGGTCTCGCCTGCGTCTACTGCATATTGCTCAATCGCCGCCTCAAAGGGTTAAACAACCTCAAAAGCGGAGTTGGCGCGTCAATCGTTTCACTGACAGAAGCCATTCATAATACCAATAATGCGGCTCAAAAAGCTCAGGCGTCCACCGTTGAATCGGTTAAGATGTTAAGAGGCCTTATTGAAAAGGCCGAGACGCTTTCCACTCAGTTGGAAGCCGTTACTATCGACGCCGAACGCCGCTTAAAACCCGCTCGTTCCCTCGATGCGGCCTTGGAAGAAAAGATTACAACCACTCTTCCAAATAGCGTCATGAAAGCCCAGACGACAGCGTCTAACTTGCTAAAAGTAGTAACCGACATCGAACGTTATAGAGACGACCTGATTGGAAAGCCCTCCTCCAATGTGGTTTCTATTGACGCTCCAAGGCTCGCAGCGGAAACAGAACAGAATAAAGTTCAGCAAGTTGATCTGGTTCATAAACAAGCACAGCCCAATAATGACGCCGATACCGTCGTCCCTGACACTCCGCTTTCCCCCATTCAAACGTCCGCCGATACCCAATCAGAGATGCTGACACCGGAAATGGCGAAAAACTCTATGCAGGAGCTTTTCGATGAGATGGAAGATTTGGCTGAAAAAGCCGGCATCAAAAAATCCGGTCTATTGTCCCGGCTTAAACAAGCTCGCGCATGACCAAAAAGGTTCTCCCTATAATCGCCGTAAGTTTCGGAGTGATTTTCCTGATCCAGGCTGGCAACCTGTCTTTGGCGTCTGCGGATGTTAAAACAGATATTGCTAAACCGAAATCAACAACTTCCGACACGCAGATATCCGCTGAGGAAGGTAATATTGAGAGTGAGTCCGTCTGTCTCACAGGGGCCGTGGCTGAAACGCTGATGAATGAGCGCAGCGCTTTAAATAGCCGGCAAATTGAAATAGCTAAGCGTGAAACAGCTCTCAAAGCGCTTGAAACGAAAGTCCAGAAAGATGTCGATAGTCTGGAAGTGACGCAGAAAACCATTCAAAATCAAATTGATAAAATGGAAAAGGTGGCAGAAGACGATATTTTGCATCTGGTCGAAATGTATAAAACCATGAAGCCTAAAAAGGCGGCGGAAATATTCGATAGTATGGATCCAGGGTTTGCCGCAGGATTTTTGCGCCAGATGGATAGCACTCAAGCCGGGCTTATTATGTCGGAAATGAGCGCTCGAAAATCCTATCAAATCAGCCTGATTATAGCCAATCGCGGCGCGGATTGGCGTCAATAATCCTAACGCGGCATGCCTAAGACAAAACCGCTGCCTCAGGCAGCTGTTGCGATATTGTCTCGACCGCGAAGTCTTTTGCTAAATTGAGCGTATCGATCCTTGAAATCGACCATTTTCGTCAAATCCACAGAGTTTAGAAACTCAATCCGCTGGCGTTTATATTGAATATAGCCGGAGCGCTCTAGCTCACTCATAACTTTGCTGACGGTCACATTTGTCAGCCCCAGTGAGTCAGCAATCTCATATTGTGTAAGAGGAAGAAATAAGCTTTGGCTCTCTTCTTGTGTCTTCACATCGACCTTACTTTTGAGAAGCAGCAGGAAATAAACAATCTTATGCTTCGCATCCATTCGGCTCATAGAACAAATACGTTCCTGCATTATGACGTCCTGAAGGCCGACGATTAAAAGAAAATGTTCCATTAAACTAGGCGATTCACGCATAATTTTAACAAAGTCGTCCCTCTGGACGGATACTAAAGTCGAGGCAGATAGAGCCTTAAGAGTGCTTGGCGTTTCTTTACTACTGAGAAACTCCAATCCAACCAGATCATTAGGAGTGTAAAAGTTTAAGAGTTGCCGCCCCCCATTGGCCAACACATTTAATGACGTCAGCCAACCCTGCTGAACAATATGTACATAGTTGACAGAGTCGCCCGCATTATAAACAATCTCGCCTTCCATAAAGCTGTTCTGCCGCATATCAATACTGTCAATATACTCTTTGGAAGCGTCGCTTAGAACACTCTTCGATTCTAAAACATGTTTCCCAAAGCCATTAAGCACAAAATTCTCCTGTTATTATAAGAGTTAAACCCTTTTAAAGAGAACTTCGTTCCAATCTGACTGTTAAAGTTTATCACTCTAACGGGATTGTGAACTTGAAAATTAAAGTCGAGCTAGGCACGAGAACCTGTCACGATTTTAAAAGTGATGTGTCGAGCTATGAAATAGCGCGAAAGGAATAATAGAATGATTGAGGTTAATACCACGCCCTTTGATGGACAAAAACCTGGCACGTCGGGTTTAAGGAAGAAAGTCAGCGTTTTTCAGCAGCCCAATTATCTTGAAAACTTCGTTCAATCTATTTTTGACTCTGTTCCCGAACTTAGAGGCGGAACCCTAATTGTTGGCGGTGATGGCCGATTTTATAATGACGTCGCAATACAGATAATCCTACGCATAGCTTCGGCCAATGGGGTCGCCCAAACAATTGTCGGGCAGAACGGACTTTTCTCTACCCCGGCTGTCTCAAATTTGATCCGCCTGAATGAGGCCGCTGGTGGGATAGTGCTCTCGGCCAGCCATAATCCGGGAGGGCCAGAAGGTGATTTTGGTATCAAATTTAACGGCGATAATGGCGGGCCCGCGCCGGAATCCGTCACCGACGCAATATTCGAGCGTACCCGACACATCGACCAATACAAAATCGTCAAAGAGAGCGACATTAATCTGTCAGATATTGGGGAAACACATTTAGGAGAAATGACCGTTAAAATCATAGACCCTGTCGCAGACTATCTGACGATGATGGAAGATATATTTGATTTTGACGCCATTAAAAACCTCTTGGGGGGCAAGCAAATTTGCTTTGACGCTATGCACGCCGTCACTGGGCCTTACGCCACTGCCATTTTCTGTGAGCGGCTTGGCCTGCCGGAAGGCAGCGTTATAAACGGCACACCTCAACCGGACTTTGGGGGCGGACACCCGGATCCCAATCCGGTCTATGCCAAAGAGCTTTTTGACACCATGTTTTCAGAAAACGCGCCGTTTTTCGGGGCCGCCTCTGACGGGGATGGTGACCGAAATATTGTGCTTGGCCCCAATATTTATATTTCCCCCTCAGACAGCATCGCCGTACTGGCCGCAAATGCGACGGATGTGCCGGGATATGAAAATGGTATTCCCGGCGTCGCACGTTCCATGCCCACCAGCCGCGCCGTCGATATCGTCGCCAAGGATTTAGGCATCGAGCATTTCGAGACTCCCACAGGATGGAAGTTCTTCGGCAATCTGTTGGATGCAGGCCGAATTGCGCTTTGCGGAGAAGAAAGCGCCGGAGCCAGTTCCGATCACATTCGCGAAAAGGATGGCCTTTGGGCTATACTTATGTGGCTCAATATTTTGGCATCTCGCCATCAATCCGTCGGAGATGTGATTTCTGATCACTGGCTCACCTATGGTCGGCATTACTACTCGCGTCATGACTATGAAGGGGTTGAAAAGGCGAAGGCAGATGCCGTCATGTTGGGCCTATCCGAAAAGCTGGAAAGCCTTGTTGGAAAAACATTTAAAGAAGAAACCGTCTCAAAAGCGGATAATTTTTCTTATCATGATCCGGTGGATGGCTCGGTCTCGCACAATCAAGGCCTTCGGGTCGAGTTTGAAAGTGGGAGCCGCTTTGTCATTCGGCTATCCGGGACCGGCACTGTTGGGGCTACGCTCAGGCTCTATCTTGAAAAATATGAGCCTAAAGACGGCGACTTGAAACAGGATGTGCAAACCGCGCTGCGGCCCATCGCCGAGATTGCCGAGGAGATTGCGAAGATCAAATCAACGGTGAACAGAGATGAGCCCTCACTAATTTCTTAAGCGATTTTCCAGAACAATTTGGTTTCAGATGACGGCCGTTTTTAAATCTGCGCTTTCATCTGCAATCGCTTTTTTATCTAAGGTTTTCCCTTTTCCCAAAATCATTCGGCCCAGCATAAATTCTCGAGGCGAGTTCACCGCATCGACAGCGAGAAGCTTAGCGCCGTTAAAATAAAAGGCAGCAAATTCCCGGGAGTTTTTGATATCGCCGCGAATGATGAGGTCGTCATAGCCATCTGACAGACCGGCAATTTGCAATTTCAAATCAAACTGGTCCGACCAAAACCAAGGCAGGCTGTTATAAGGTTTAGGTTGGCCGTTTATGTGCGCGGCCACAATTTTTGCTTGTTCTGTCGCATTTGGAACGGATTCGAGTCGGACGTGACGTTCATAAATTGGATTAAAATGCCAAGTCACATCTCCTGCCGCGTAAATATCAAGATCAGATGTCTGGCAAAACGCATTGACTTCGACGCCATTGCCAACCGTTAGTCCTGACATTTCAGCAAGTTCCATATTCGGTATCACGCCAATGCCGATAATTACCATGTCAGCGTCAAAATTCTGCTGACAAGAGGTAGACACATTCAACCTGCCATTTGATTTTGAAATCGCCGACGCGACTACGCCTTCCAGAATATTGACGCCCTCTTCTTGATGCACCCGTTTATAGAAACGGGATAGCTCTGGCGCGGTCACGCGCTGAAGAATACGCGGCATAGCTTCGAGGATAGTCACCTCCATGCCTTGTTTCTTTAGAGAGGCTCCTGTTTCAAGACCGATATAGCCTCCGCCAATTATAACCGCGCGTCGTCCCGGAGCGACTTGAGATTTGATTGCCAAGACATCTTTTGTATCCCGAAGATAATAGACCCCTTTTATATCCTCACCAGGAACGGGTAAATTTCTGACCCGAGCGCCCGTTGCCAAAACAAGTTTGTCATAAGGGTAAATATCGCCATCATCTGTTAGAACGGATTTCTTTTCACGGTCAATGGCCCCAACCCTGACGCCGAGTTTTAAGTCGATATTAGCTTCCTCATAAATCTCAGCAGGGCGGATAAGAATGTCGCTCATCGTTTTGTCGCCAGATAAAAAGGCTTTCGAAAGAGGCGGACGGTGATAGGGTAAATCATCTTCGTCGCCTATAACGGTAATGGAACCGTCCCAGCCGCCTTGACGCAAGGAAACACACAGTTGAGCCGCCGCATGGCTGGCCCCGATAATAATACATTTTTCGGTCATGAATTAGGCTTTGTTCATTCTATTCTCGATGAGGTCATCAACGACTTCCGGGTCAGCAAGGGTTGAAGTATCGCCTAAATTATCAAATTGATCCCCTGCTATTTTGCGTAGGATACGGCGCATAATTTTACCTGACCGCGTTTTGGGAAGGCCCGGCGCAAAATGAATAAGGTCCGGCGCGGCAATCGGACCGATTTCAGAGCGAACATGTTTTACCAGCTCTTTTCGCAAGGCCTTATCCGGCTCTATTCCAGATGTGCAAGTCACATAGGCATAGATGCCCTGCCCCTTAATATTATGCGGATACCCAACGACAGCCGCTTCGGCCACGGCCGCGTGAGAGACGAGCGCGCTCTCCACTTCAGCGGTTCCCATTCGGTGGCCGGAGACATTAATTACGTCATCCACCCGGCCCGTTATCCAGTAAAATCCGTCCGCGTCCCGTTTGCATCCATCGCCTGTAAAATAGCTCCCGGGATAGGCCGAGAAATAGGTGTCGATAAAGCGCTGATGGTCTCCGTAAACCGTCCGCATTTGGCCCGGCCAGCTTTGTTTGATAATTAGGTTTCCTTCGGCTTCACCTTCCAACTCCTGACCGTTCGCATCAACGAGAGCGGGCTCAATTCCAAAATAGGGCAATGTCGCGGACCCTGGCTTCATCGGCGTCGTTCCCGGAAGCGGGACAATCATCGCGCCGCCCGTTTCAGTTTGCCACCACGTATCGACGATGGGACAGCGCCCCTCGCCCACTACGTGAAAATACCACTCCCAGGCTTCAGGATTAATCGGCTCGCCCACCGTGCCCAGAACCCTGAGAGAGCTGCGATCTGTGGCTTTCACCGGGCCATCGCCTTCGCGCATCAGCGCGCGGATAGCCGTCGGCGCGGTATAAAAGAGCGAGACTTTATGCTTGTCGCAAACTTGCCAGAAACGGGACGCATCCGGATAGGTCGGCACGCCCTCAAACATCACTGTCGTCGCGCCGTTGGCAAGCGGCCCGTAGATTATATAAGTGTGCCCCGTCACCCAGCCGACATCCGCCGTGCACCAATAGACATCGTCTTCTTTTAAATCGAAAACATATTCATGTGTCATGGCCGCCCAGACGAGATAGCCGCCCGTCGTATGGAGCACGCCCTTCGGCTTACCTGTCGATCCAGACGTGTAGAGAATAAAAAGCGGATCTTCGGCATTCATCGGCTCCGGCGGGCAGTCGTCGGAAACGTTTTTCACCGCTTCATGCAGCCAGACATCGCGGCCATTGTCCCAGTTCACGTCACCGTCCGTCCGTCGGACACATAAAACCTTAGAGACAGGTTTGCCAGCTTTGGCGGCAATCTCGCACGCCGCGTCGCAATTGGCTTTCAGCGGAATGGACTTAGAGCCTCTCACACCCTCGTCAGCGGTGACGACAACCGTACTGTCACAATCGGTTATGCGTCCGGCTAAAGCCTCAGGAGAGAAGCCGCCAAATACGACTGAATGCACCGCGCCGATACGGGCGCAAGCGAGCATGGCGAACCCAGCTTCGGGGATCATTGGCATAAAAAGCGTCACCCGATCGCCTTTTTTCACGCCTAGATCTTTCAGCACATTGGCAAGACGGCAGACCTCTAAGTGAACTTCTTTAAAATTAAAAGTTTTGCTGTCGGACGGCTCATCGCCTTCCCATATAATGGCTGGCTTATCGCCGCGCGTTTTCAAATGCCGGTCAAGACAGTTGGACGTGACGTTCAGCACACCGTCCTCATACCATTTTATGGACAGATTAGCTTTGTCCCAATTGACGCTTTTGACCTTTGTATAAGGCTTCATCCAGTCCAAACGCTGTCCCATTTCGCCCCAAAAGCTTTCAGGGTCAGCAATCGACGCGGCATACATAGACCCGTATTGCTCCGGCCCTATATTGGCTTTTCGACTAAAATCAGTTGGAACGGGATAGGTCTTAACGTCGTCACTCATAAACTTTGTCCTTCACGGTGCCGGGAATACGGATGTCATCTACGAGGGTTTGGATAGCAAGCGGCGGCGGCGCTGTCACGAGGGAGACAATCACGCTGACAGCCAAAGACACCCACATAAAGGCAAATCCAATGCCTTCAGGCGAAATGCCGAACCACCATGCAGCCTCCGTTCCGCCCATGAACTTGAAATAACTAATATAAGACACAGTTGAAATCAGACCCGTCAACATCGCTGCAATCGCGCCTTCACGATTCATGCGTTTCCAGAAAATCCCCAAAAAGATGATTGGAAAGAGCGAAGCGGCCGCAATTCCAAAGGCAAAGGCGACCACCTGCGCCACGAAGGGCAGGCTCGACGCAAAAGCCCCGATCAATCCCGCCGCTACAACTGCGGCAGCCGCCGCGAGTCTAGCTGCGAGCATTTCCTGTTTCTCGGTCATATCGGGCGTGAAGGTCCGCTTCAAAAGATCATGCGACACGGCAGAGCTGATGACCATTAACAGCCCCGCAGCGGTGGAGAGAGCGGCGGCCAGCCCTCCGGCCACCACCAAACCAATCACCCATCCCGGCAACTGCGCAATTTGCGGATTTGCCAAGACGAAAATATCGCGGTTCGGGTCTACTTCATTATCAAGGCCGTCCGGTGCATTCGGCCCGCGATACTGCATAATACCGTCTTGGTTTTTATCTTCAAAAGATAAGAGCCCCGTTTTCTCCCAGTCCTTATACCACGCCGGAACAGGCTTACCGCCCTCGGATTTAATCTCTGCCGCCCGCGCCTCATAGTCCTCGCCGTCCTCAATATAGGTCGCTTCATTCACTGTCTCGACAAAATTCATTCGCGCAAAAGCTCCGACAGCCGGAGCCGTTGTGTAGAGCAAAGCAATGAAGACGAGTGCCCACCCAGCAGATTTTCGTGCCGCCTTTGCGGAGTTGACCGTAAAAAACCGTATAATCACATGCGGAAGACCAGCTGTGCCAAACATAAGCGCCGCCGTGATACAAAAGACATCAATCTTGGATTTATTTGTCGAGGTATATTCAATAAAGCCCAGATCCGTCAGAACAGTATTTAGCTTGTCCAACATGGACACATCTGTTCCCACAGCATTTCCGATGAAGCCTAATTGCGGAACGACGCTTCCAGTGATGATAAGCGAAATAAAAATCGCCGGTACGGTATAGGCGAATATCATCACAACATATTGCGCGACTTGCGTATAGGTGATGCCCTTCATGCCGCCCCAAACGGCATAGACGAACACAATCGCGGATCCGATAAAGATACCGAGATTAAAATCGACGCCGAGGAAGCCGGAGAACGCCACACCGACGCCTTTCATCTGCCCGGCGATATAAGTAAAGCTTACCATGAGCGCGCAGATAACCGCAATGACGCGGGCTAGTTTCGAGTAATACCGATCGCCAACGAAATCGGGCACGGTGAACTTGCCGAACTCCCGCAAATAGGGCGCAAGCAAGAGCGCCAACAGGACATAGCCGCCTGTCCACCCCATTAAATAAACTGAGCCGCCATAGCCGAGAAAAGCAATTAATCCGGCCATAGACAAGAAGCTCGCCGCGCTCATCCAGTCCGCGCCCGTGGCCATGCCATTCAGGGCAGGGTGAACGTCATGTCCGGCCACATAAAACTCATCGGTGGAGCCAGCCCGAGCCCACACCGCAATGCCAATGTAAATCCCGAAGGTCAGGATGACGAAGAAATAGGTCCAGAGGGTCTGATCCATGATCTTAGCCCTTTATCCCGTATTTACGTTCGAGACGCGTCATCTGAATACAATAAATAATGATCAAAAGAACGAAGATATAAATCGATCCGTTCTGCGCCATCCAAAACCCCAATGGCGCGCCCCCAATAGAGAAGTTATCAAGCGCTTCGCGGAACAAAATCCCGGCCCCGAAGGACACTAGAAACCAAACGAGAAGCAGGGAAACGGTGAGCTGCTTTGTTGCCCGCCAATAAAGTGCGCGGTTCTTAATCTGATCATCCGTCATATCTTTTCCCCTCTATATTGGAGAGTGTAGCAATCGTGGACGAGATGGCTATGAAGAAATTATGAGATTAACACTGTCTTATCCCCAAAGCATGCGCAATTGGACAGACTGATTGCGCGGTCAAGATGAGGCGATTTCGACTAGTTCGACTAATAAAATCCGGGGGCGTAAATGCGGCACTGTCACAGTTGCCCACAAGTTCAGCGAGACGCTCCACACACCAATCCGAAACATGCATGTAGCGGCAATCACAAACCAATCGACTCCGGATAGAAGGGTAATTCAGGAAAGAACAGAACCATCAAATTTAAGGAAACTAGGAATTTGATACGACAAACCAGTTACGGAAGTCTTTAATGAAAGTCGCGACTTGGAAATAGTTTATTGGCTTGTTGGCGTGGATGACGTGCCCCTCCGCCGCTATTGTAATATCCACTAATGTTCCTCCGTTCTCCTTTGGAGCGGGCCAGCGGATTTGTTGGCTTTCTCTCTCCCGCGCGCACGCTTTCTTTGGCCGGAACGGGTCTGCGGGCTTCATCGGCATTATCATGAGTCGGGTTAATGTTCCCTCCGGCGCTGTTTGCGTCCCCTAAGGTATCAAGGAGGTAAGAGAGGTCTGTGATTTGATCGGCAACCACATGACAAACAATTCCCTCTCGTTGTAATTTCCCCCGTATTTTGAGCAGTCGCCCTGCCATGACCGCTTTGCGGCACTGCTCAAACATATTGGGCCAAACCACAATGTTCGAAACACCTGTGCCGTCTTCTAATGTTAAAAAGATTACCCCGCTGGCCGTACCGGGCCGTTGGCGAGTAATTACCAAGCCAGCAACCTCTACCCGCTTCCCATCCTCTGTATTGCGTAATTCATTGGATGGAAGGGTTGAACCAATATCCTCTTTCAACAAATTAACTGGATGTTCCCTCAAGGTCAGGCGTGTTCCAATATAGTCTTCAAAGACTTGTTCGCGCAATTCCATCGTGGGTAAGTTAGCTTGTAAATCCGGCAACCCTTCCCCTAAGCTCTCGAATAAAGGCAAAGGCTTCTCGCCGCCTAATCCTTTTACTGACCAGAGAGCGTCCCGCCGGTTTATGCCATATTCTGCAAAAGCGTCTGCTTGGGCAAGCCGTGAAAGCGCCGTTCGGTCCAGCCCGGCCTTTCTCCACACAGCCTCAATAGACCGGTACCCATTTCCCCGCGCGGCAGAAAGCCAATGGCCGTCCTCTTCGCGAAATCCTTTTATTTGCCGAAAGCCCAAGCGCACAGCAAGCTGGCCATTACCGGCAGGTTCCAGAATATTATCCCAATAGCTGTGCTCGACACAAATGGGCCGCACAGGCACGCCGTGCTCTTGCGCGTCTCGAACAATTTGCGCAGGGGCATAAAACCCCATAGGCTGGGAGTTTAGCAGGGCGCAACAAAACACCTCTGGATGATGACACTTTAGCCAGCTGGAGACATACACCAAAAGGGCAAAACTGGCGGCATGGCTTTCAGGAAATCCATATCCTGAGAATCCTTCCAGTTGACGAAACACCGCACAGGCAAAGTCCTCGTCATAGCCGTTTTCAATGCACCCAATTATAAATCGGTCCTTGAACTTCTGGATCGTGCCCGGGCCCCTCGCTGTGCCAAGCGCGCGCCGTAACTGGTCAGCCTCAGACGGGGTAAACCCCGCCGCAACAGACGCAATTTGCATAGCTTGTTCCTGAAATAGCGGAATGCCCAAAGTTTTTCCCAAGACAGGTTTTAAAGCGGCGGAAGGATAGATAACCTCCTCCTCTCCGCGCCGGCGTTTTATATAAGGATGCACCATATCCCCTTGAATGGGGCCAGGCCGGATAACCGCCACTTCAATAACGAGGTCATAAAATGTGCGAGGGCGCATTCTTGGCAAAAAGTTCATTTGCGCGCGGGACTCCACCTGGAACACGCCCAATGAGTCTGCGACACACAGCATATCATAAACCTTGGGGTCTTCTTGCGGAATAGTCGCAAGCGCGTAATTCTCCCCCTTCCAATCTCCGAGCAAATGCAAGGCTTTTCGGATGCAAGTCAGCATGCCCAAGGCCAAAACATCTATTTTCAGCATACCAATTTTATCAATATCGTCCTTGTCCCATTCAATAATTGTGCGGTCTTCCATCGCAGCGTTTTCAACAGGGCACATTTCGTCGAGCCGTCCTGCTGTGACAACAAAGCCTCCGACATGCTGGGACAAATGGCGCGGAAAACCAATAATCTCATGCGTAAGCTCTATCGTCTGCCGCAGACGTGAATTGGCAGAATCGAGACCCGCCGCTTTGACGCGATCATCTCCAACGCCCCGGCTATTTGTGCCCCAAACTTGAGAAGAAAGCGCCGCGACTGCGTCTTCTGACAGCCCCATTGCCTTTCCTACCTCGCGAATGGCGGCGCGGCTGCGAAAATGAATAACGGTCGAACAAATACCCGCCCGGTGGCGCCCGTATTTTTGATAGATATGTTGAATAACTTCTTCACGTCGCTCATGCTCGAAATCAACATCTATATCCGGTGGTTCCCCGCGCACTTCAGAAATGAAACGTTCAAAGACCATTGAGATCGTTTCCGGCGAAGCTTCGGTAATTCCCAACGCATAACACACTACAGAATTGGCCGCGCTCCCTCGCCCCTGACAGAGAATGCTCTTGGATCGCGCAAAAGCAACAATATCATAAACTGTCAGAAAGTAGCGAGCATAGTTTAATTCCGCTATGAGCTTAAGTTCCTTTTCGACCATCGCCCGTATGCGCAGAGCGACGCCGTCGGGGTATCTCCAGACAAGCCCTTCCTCGGTTAAGCGGCGCAAACGTGTGTCTGCGTCTTCTCCATCAGTCACTTCATCCGGATATTCATATTTCAGCTCATCTAATGAAAACCCACACCGCGAGACGATGAGTTGGGTGTTAGCGAGAGCTTCCGGATAGTCCCGAAATAATCGCCGCATTTCAAATTCTGACTTTAAGCGCGCTTCCGCATTGGGTTGCGCGAGCCGCCCAAGTTGATCAATTTTGACTTTCTCGCGAATACAGGACAGCACATCAGCCAACCGCCTGCGCCGCCCTATATGCATGATAACGTTTCCCATAACGACCAAAGGGATATTCATATCTCTGGCAAGGTCCGCCCGGGCCGCAAACCGGGTTTGGTCATCTCCATCGTAAAAGGGAGTCATGCCTAAAAAAACGTCCTCCCCAAAGGCCGCTTTCATGACCTCTGCATGCTCGGTTTTTCGAATTAAAACGAAAAGGTTTTCTCCGCCCCATTCTAACACATCGGAAATGTCCAGATTACATTCCCCTTTCGCGGCGCGCCGTTTTCCCAATGTTAGTAAGCGACACAAATTTCCATAGCCTTTGCGGGTTTTGGAATAGGCGACAATTTCCGCTCCGTCACGCAATATCAAACGCACCGCGACGACATAGGTCAGACCCACTTCTTGCGCAGCCGCATGTCCGCGTACAATTCCCGCAAAGGTATTTGTATCTGCAATTGCAATAGCGGACAGACCAAGCTCGCTCGCACGAATAATTAATTCCTCCGCATGTGAGGCTCCCTTCAGAAATGTGAAATTAGAGATACAATTCAGCTCGGCATAACTCATGGGAACCGACCTGCAAAATACCAGACCGGTTCGTCTGAACCCGGATAAGTCAACAACCAGAAACGGGGGCCGCTCTCTGTTTGAACCTGCCAGTAATCTCGCACCGCTCCCCCGCCCTCCTGCCACCATTCACTCGAAAGCCGTTCGGGACCTTTGGCTTTATAGGTTGAGTAGACAGACTTCCGCCACTGAAACCGCTTTGGTGGACGGCCTGGCTCTAAAATCACTAACCTTTCAGGTTGGTTGAAAAGTCTTATTGGGCGCTCTCTCGGGGCAGCGTGCCAAATAACAACTTCCCGGCGGTCAATCGCCTCCACTTGAACAAACTCACGTTCCGGCAAATGACTTTGAACGGGCATAAACTGGCGGACCCGATCAAATCCCAACCGGTTACCCAAAGTCGAAATAACTCGGGAAGTGTCATCTTCGGCTTGCTTGTGTTGATCGAGACTGATTTGAAAAGGCTGAATGGGTTCAATATGCGCGGCTTTAAGCCGGAACCAGTCTGCTCCGAACTCTATTTTTAATTCCTCTAATGGACGTTCAAATTGCTGCATAATCGCTGCTTGCTCATAGCTCGGCCGCGCAAAACCAATTTGAAGCGTATGGTCTCCTGTATCTACACAACGCACCGTCAAATAGTAACGCCGCGCACCTTTGGCATCCGCCTCAAGTCGCTTACAGACGGATGCCGTCAGACGTTCTAAAACGTGCTTTAAATCATCTTTAAACCCGATAGGGTCGGGGAGGGTCATACGCGCGGCATAAAGAGTATCGGCAGACTTCGGTGAAACAGGGTCGGGAGCATATCCCAAAGCGGTTGATAACGATTTTGTCAGGCTCAATCCAAATCGTCTCGATAGCTCTGCAGATTTTATATCCGAAAGCTGACCAATTGTTTTTAGACCCGTCCGACGTAAATCGGAGCTTAATTTTGGCTCTAGACGGAGCCCTTCCAAAGGAACGTGGGAGAGAGCTTCTTTGGTTTGCCCCGCTCTTGCTATCTGAATATCTGTTGAGCAGTACCGCGCTAAGGCCCACGCAGCAGTTTTGGTGTCCGCGATCCCGATATTTGACGTTATCTGCATATCACTGAGCCGGGTTTGGGCAAATTCTCCCATTTCCTTTTCCCCGCCAAACAAATGAGCGCATCCTGTAATATCTAAAAACAAGCCGTCCGGCGGGTCAGGTGAGACCCAAGGGGAGAGCGTATCGGCCCATCGCCAAAGCGCCCGCAACAAAGCGTCTTCGCGCGTTCTATCAGAGGGTTCCGTTAATAAGGTTGGGCAAATCGCCCGGGCATCGGGTAAAGACAACCCAGGGGTTAGGCCCGCCTGTTTTCCCGTCTCATTTAAATGGGTAATTCGCCATGCATTCTTTATTTCTGATATGATCGCAAATGGCGCCTCCAGACGCGGATCCTGTTTGCGAATTCGCAAGTCAAGCGGCAGTTGCGGCAGCCAGATGTATAACACCCGTCTCATATGCCCCTCCCCTTTTTAAAGGATTACTCCACTGCACACGCCACGCCCCGAGTTCACCTTTCCTGTTTTTAGTAAGAGACCAGACCCATATATTTGGTCCTGCTTTGGAGGGCTCGCAATGCCAGCGTGTTTCGCAAGCAGAAGTCTGAACGCGACCACTCGCTAAAACCAGACCTATTCCGCCGCCTTCTTCCGAGGCGATTTGCAAACGGCGGGACTCTCGTAAATTCGGCCCGCTTGAAATCTCGATTACAACGCATTGCGTGCCGGAGGCACGTAAACTTTGCTCTGCTGCCCAGAGCACTTCTTTACGACTAATGCATTCAATCAAGATCAACCGGGCGGGATCGATGAAGTTCTGTAAACCCGTTGGTGAGAGCGAGTTGATTTCTCGGGACCGACCGATCCATATGATTTGGCCCCGCAAGCGAGACGCCGCCAAAACGGCAAACATATCGGCGCTCCCCCCGGTCACCTCATGAACACGTCCTTTTTCCAGAGCAATAGGCCCCGCCAAGCAAAGCTCTTCTCGAACGCGCAAGCGGATAGATGCAAACGTCCCTATGTCAGGACGGTTTATAAGATGAGTGACAGACATTATGTTCCTATTTTGTTCTAAACGCTCGCAGAGAGTCAAGAGCTAAGGAATTTAGTCCTAATTTTCCATGTGGACAGTTTATTCGCCTTACAAGAACAATTTCAGAAATGCGCCCTATTCGGTCAAATGCCTCACCATCACTATTCCTTTAGCTTGCTTCTAAATACGAATATTGAAGCCATCCGGCCAAGATCGCACCGCCGGTTATTCTTTCACAAATTAACAAGCCAGACCCAAAATTAAGTCCGCCAAACTGATGTCGGTTTGTGTCAGCTTCAATCTTCCCGCGAATCCCTTAAGAAGCGGCGAGCAGGATTTTGGCCTCTCACGCTTTTGACATTTGAAACCCTCCTGCTGTTCTCCACTTTTTAAGTTTAACGAAATAGGTGCATGAAGGACCACACTGTAGGTTTGACCAGTTCTAATCGGAAGGGACTGTGAGCAAGTTGAATTTCATGTTATTGCAAAGATCCGTTGCCTCTTTGTGATGAGCAAGTCCTTAGGAAAAGGGGATGAATTGTTCGAGCACTGAACATTAAACCCGAAGTGGGAATTGGGCGCGTCAAGCACTTGCCTCCACCGTAAAAGAACTCTCTTACAAAGACTCCATAAGAAATGTTTTTCCAACCCAGTCTGTGTCATCCGCGGCGCGGGCTAGAACGTCGGCTACGTCGCCTCGTGCGGCCTTTCCCTTTGGATCCACATCGTCTCCGAAACGAATGTCATTCGTGCCATCGTCCTCAGTCAAACTAACTGGACGGACGATGACGAAATCCAGACCAGAGGCCTTCAGATACTCATCAGCCTCGTGCTTTGCTTGAAGATAATGTGCGAGCTCGCTGTCCGGATCTGGATTGCCGGCGCCGACGCTGCTAAGCATCACGAACCGCGAGACATCTGCCTTAGTAGCAAGATCAATCAACCGTTTTGCACCATCGCGATCCACTTTATCGGTCATCTCAGGACCAGTTGAACCACCCGAGCCCGCAGCAAAAATAACTGCGTCGCATCCGTCACAAACCCCGTCCTGAAGATCAGTGAGATCGCCTTGACGAAGTTTGACATCAGCGCCGAGAGCAGAGGTGTCCGAAGACTGGCGTACTAACGCTATAGGGGTATGGCCATTAGCCTTCAGTTTTTTGACTAAGCGTAGCCCGGTATTTCCGGTTGCACCAGCGACAAGGATTTTCATGGTAGACTCCATTTTCAATTTATCTTGGGTTTTGCACGACTCAGCCCATCAGAGACGGGCCGCATAGTTTTGAGGTCAAGGCTAACATTCTCGGCAACCTTGCGGACTTCGATCAACCGCGCAGACACCTGTCAGCAAGCGGTTTATAGTAGGTCGAGCAGTTTGCGCGCGGCTTCCTCGGATGAGGCAGGATTTTGCCCCGTTACGAGCTTTCCATCCACGACCACGAACGAGGCCCAATCATCGCCTTTAGAGTAATCTCCGCCTTTGCTAATAAGCATATCTTCGACAAGAAAAGGCACAACATCCGTTAGGCCGACACCTTCTTCCTCGGTATTCGTGAACCCAGTCACGCGCTTGCCGGACACAAGCGGTTTACCGTCCTTACCCTTGGGATGCTTAAACACCGCCGGCGCATGACAAACAGCGCCGATAGGACGGTCTGCAGCTGCGAAGGCTTCTAGAAGTGCTGTACTATCTAGGTCTTCGGCCAAATCCCACAGCGGACCGTGTCCTCCGGGGTAGAATATGGCGTCAAATTCATCAGCCTTTATAGTCGAGAGAACATCAGTATTGGCCAGCGCCTTCTGCGCAGCTTCATCGGCTTTAAAACGCTTGGTTGCGTCGGTCTGGGCATCATCGGTATCACTTGACGGATCAAGAGGTGGCTGCCCGCCCTTTGGTGAGGCCAACGTGATCTGCGCGCCCGCATCAGCAAATACGTAGTACGGCGCTGCAAATTCCTCCAGCCAGAAACCAGTTTTTTTGCCTGTGTCACCGAGCTTATCATGTGACGTTAAAATCATCAGAATCTTCATTGAATTTTCCTTATTCAGGTGCGGACTTAGCTGTTTAGCCGGACAACCCCGCTTGCCGAACGCTCCGCAGCGAAACACATTAACGAAAGCGGCTAGCGCTTGTTCCAATCTGAGTAACTTTTTCCACCATTATTAAGACGTCTTCTCAGACTGCCAATTGAGGTCTCTGATTTTCATATAGCGCTCGGCGGCTTCACGGAACGTTACGCTCTCCGTCGAGGTGGAGGCTCTGGCTGGAGGGTGCCCCTCCGCTACGGCTGCGCGGCATGCGGCCGCTTTCTCTCTGGCTTGCGCCAGGGTGAGAGTATCAAAGCCGCCCAAGCCATAATCACGCCGCCGGTCGTTCTCTCGATAATTAAACACCCAGCTTTTAGAGCCAGACGGGCGAATACGCAGCTGCAGGCCTCCGCCGTCACTATGTCGACCGGGCGTCGTAAGGGCCTTCGCCCGACAGGCGGTCAATGTGTTAAGAGTCCCAGCCATCAGTCTCGGCCTACCACTCGGCCTACCAAATCTGCGTCAAGCTGTGTCATCCTCAGTGTATTCAATACGCAGAAAACGCAGGTTTAATGGGGAAAGGATGTCCACCCCTGACTTTACCTAACCTGTTGTGAATTTCCAATTGGTGCGGCTGAGAAGACTCGAACTTCCACCCGTGTTACCGGACAGCGACCTCAACGCTGCGCGTCTACCAATTCCGCCACAGCCGCACATCGAGGAAAGCGCCGTATAGCGGCGCTTTATTGAAAAGAAAAGCCTTATCGACAGGCAATTTCAGATTTTCACCAAGACGCTTGGAGTGCTATTCCAAGCTGATTTTTAATTGGTTAAATTAGTAGCTTTTGTGGCATAGCCCGGTCATGACGATGAAGATATACAGCCCCTCCCCGGTTCAATGGCGCGTAAGTGACGGGCTCACGCCCTATCCCGCGGCGCATGACTATATGAAAAACAAGGCACTTCAAGTTGCCGTAGAGGGCGCGCAAGAAGAGGTCTGGTTATTGCAACATCCGCCGCTTTACACGGCGGGAACGAGCGCCGACCCCAGCGACCTAGTCGATGCCAATCGGTTTGATGTCTTCGAAACAGGGCGGGGCGGCCAATATACCTATCACGGGCCGGGGCAACGCGTTGGCTATGTCATGTTGGATCTAAGAAAACGCGGACGGGATGTCTCTGTCTTTGTTCGCACTCTGGAGCAGTGGATTATCGATACCCTCGCAGAGTTTGACGTGAAGGCCGAGCGGCGCTGCGGTCGTGTCGGTGTCTGGGTGGTTCGGGAAGACGGCCGCGAGGAAAAAATTGCCGCCATAGGAGTGCGGCTAAAAAAATGGGTGAGCTTCCACGGCATCTCGATCAACCTGAACCCGGATCTATCCCATTTCGGCGGAATTGTGCCTTGCGGCATTACAGAACACGGGGTGACGAGCCTGCAGGATTTGGGCAAGACCGCAACACTGTCTGATCTAGATCAGGCGCTTGAAAAACATTTTGCAAGGCTCTTCAGCCCGATTGAAAAGCAAGCATAAAAAAACCGCCCTATGAAAGGACGGTTTCATTTTTATTTTTCGGCAGGACTACATGCTAGGCGTAGCCGGACCGAATTGGTTGTCATGCGGATCGCTTTTGATCATATTGTTGAAAACGAAAGCCACAAGATAAGCGACAACAGCGTTTACAAGGGCAAGGATAAATATCCCGGCTTTAGAAACGCCGCCCCCGGACATCGCCATTTCCATAACCGCGCCCAAATCACCCGATGCTGCCGCTTCTTCGGATCTCGCTGCGAATTCCGGATCAATGAACATAGGCTGCAAAACCAGACTGATAACAATTGACGCTACGATAAAGACGATGATCGGCACAAGACACATCCATCCGGACTTTCCGCCATCATGGTATCGTTTGATCCATAACACGATCCAACACCACCATAAAACAATACCGATAATTCCCAACATGCCTAGGGCTGCACTGAGTGCAGGCAAAATTGACAATATAAACCCGATAACGATTAGGATTGTCGCGCCTTTCATGAAGGGGGTTGGCCCAACACGCCCTGACGGTGAAAACAATAAATTACCCATAAAACTCCCCCTCTTGTTGTTTAACAATAAGAGAGTGGCAGAGAATTAAAAAAAATCAAGCTATTTTGGAAATTATCCGGAGATAACTGGCCCGTATTTGTTTGCATCCGCTTGCGGCTTGGCGACGCCAAGCCAAAGTGTGAAAGCCGCCCAGAGACTTAAGATTAGATATTTAGCAATAGTTTCAGCAGGTTTCATTTTCATTTGATATTCTTTGATTATGGCCTCTCTAACTACAGGATCTATATCTTCCTTCCGTTGAAAATTAGAGAACTCCGAGAAATATTCTGCTCCACCGTTAAACAACATCACGACAATTAGAATTACGAAAATTAAAACTATCATCCCTGTTAAGGGCCAATAACTGTAGCCAATGTCATGCAATCTCTTCCCGCAAACTGAATAAAGCATCTGAAATAGCAGAACTAAAACAATCAAAAATATCCAAAAATATGACATCGAATTGGTCATTGCATCTAATAAATAATAGGCACCAGTACAGAATAGAATAAAGCCGGCAACGCCAATCCAAAAATTGCGACGCCCCATTCGGCCCGCCGGAGAGAGAAAAAGTTTTATCATGGCCGTCTCCTGATGGGCGCGGCCGCAAATATCAAGCGCAAAAACTGTCGCGGCTTACACATTGTTACCATCATCGTCCGCTTGTGATTGATAAAGAACATCCCCGGACAAGGTATCTTTGAGTAGCTCATGACCGCTTTTAGCCCTCGAAATCAACGCGTCCATATCGGAACGGTGTTCGAAGGCTTCCATCGCCAACTCAAAGTCCATCTCCAGGAATTTATCCGATAGCTGCATCGCCTTTTCTTCCGAGAATCCTAAATAGGTAAGCGCTTTGCGTCCCATGGCGAGACTACTGCGCGCTGTTTCTCGTTCAGCGAAGTCCACGTCTTCTGCCAAAAGATCAAAAAGATGCGTCCGGTTTCTAGCGCGAGCAATAATTTTTGCTTCGGGGAAATGTTCTTTTATTTCTTGAACCGCTTTGGTCACTTTGTCGCTATCGTCCATGGCAATAATTATTACCTTCGCTTCTGCAGCTCCGGCAATTCTCAGTATTTCAACGTCTGATGTGTCACCATAATAAACTCGATGACCGAATTGCTTGAGCAATTCAATATGATCCCCGTCATTGTCTATGATTGTGGCGCCTATATTTTGGGTTTGAAGCAAGCGTCCCGCTAATTGCCCTACCCGTCCAAATCCAAGAATTAGGACAGGGTTGTGTTCATTCAACGGAGACTCCCCAGTCAGGGACTGAACAGTAAATCGCGGCGACAAAACTTTGTCATAGAACAAAATTATAAGCGGCGTCAGAGCCATGGTTATCGCGATGACAGCCGTCAGTATTTCGCCCATTTCCGAAGAAAGAGCGCCTTCTTGCGCCGCGAACTGGAATAACACAAAACCAAACTCCCCTGCCTGACAAAGTAGCGCTGCAAATATGACGCGGCTCGACTGAACCAATTTAAATATGGTCCCAATCAAATAGAGAACTGCAAATTTCAAACATAGAAGGCCTACGACGATTGCGACGATCGTGACGGGTTGTTCGCCGAGAGTTACGAAATTCAACGACATTCCAACCGAGATAAAAAATAGGCCAAGCAACAAAGCTTTAAATGGCTCGATATCGCGTTCCAATTGATGACGGTACTCAGAGTCAGCCAGCACTACCCCGGCAATAAAAGCCCCCAACGCCGCGGACAGGCCAAGCCATTCCATCAACAAGGCAGCGCCAATTACAAGTAGTAGCGCCATAGCGGTGAAGGTTTCCCGGACCTTGCTCTTAGCAATTAATCGGAAGATCGGGCGTAAGAGTAGCCGCCCCGCAACAATCATCCCGGTAAAAACACCAATGATAGATGCCGCAAGCCAAATCCCTTCGGGCCTATAATGTTCGCCGCTATGTGTGTCAGCGACCTCGGGGCTAAACCCGCTCATCAGCGCCAAGAACGGTAAGGCGGCAATCATGACTATTACGATGACATCTTGAAATAGGAGAACCGAAAAGCCGGACTGCCCAGCCGTCTCCCGCATCATTCGTCGGTCTTGCATAATTTGCAGCGAAATAGCCGTGGATGACAGGGATAACGCCATTCCGATAACAATTGCTTCTCCGAGGGGGCGACCCAAATAATAGGCGGCCCCTGTCATTAACAGAGTTGTCAAACCAACTTGCAAGCCGCCCAACCCAATGAGCCGCAATCGCATATTCCAGAGCTGTCGAGGCTTTAGCTCGAGCCCGATTAAGAAAAGCATCATCACGACGCCGAATTCGGAAAAATGAAGGATGGTCTCTGGATCGTTGATCGCCCCCAAAATATGAGGGCCAATAATAACGCCCGCAATCAGATACCCAATCACGGAACCTAATCCTGAAAGTTTTGAAATTGGCACCAAAATACAGGCCGCAGACAAGAAAACAAAAACGGAAAGAAGAAGATTGCCGTCCATATCTATAAGAGGTCCAAAACAGTCCCGAGACTGACAGTTTCATTCCGAAGATCTCTAGCGATTTCGGCCGCCTCTTCATCTTCTCCCCAAAGTTCATTTTGGTAAAGGATATCTAAGCGCGAAAGGTCAAAAGCCTCCCCGGCAGTCAAAGCCTTTTCAATGACCGCCATCGCCAAAACGACCGATCCAAAAACAGCTGTGAAATGCATGAAAAGTGTGAGGCGGATATCGTCCAAACCTTCTGCATAAGCGGCGATAGAATCATACGCGCTCTCTGGCTGAACCGTGGCAATCAAGGACTGAGTTGAGACGAGGTCAACACCTCTGGATTTTGCCCAAGCAAGCCATCCATCCCATCCTTCTGATTGCCGCTCAACTAGTATGCGGGGCTCGGGCGCGCGGTAGCAAAGCAAATCTGTACTGGTGTAACGTTTTGCTTCTTCCAACAGTTCTGGACGTCGCGAAGGTGTTTGCTCCAACGCCACGTTCAAAAGCCGCGTTACCGGCATTTTTGCGGGCTCGATTTTATCTGTTTGCGCGTCCCATTCTTTCGCGACCGCCTTTGCGAGAAGCTCTGTCGGAAGACAGAACGCCATTTTTCCCGGAGTTTTTAAGACGCGTTCGTCAAGAAGGACATGAAAACGACCGCTTATTTCTCGCGTCGAAACGGATTTATAGAAACGATTAGCCATTAGCTTAGTTCGTCCCAATCGACGTCGTCATTTTCCGGGTTGAAGCCGAGCATTTTAAAGGCGTTTTCCATATGCTCCGGTAAAGGCGCTTGGAAAGATAGGTCTGGTTTGCCGTCGCGCGGAATTGTCAGTGACCGCGCATGAAGATGCAAAGATGTCTCAATGCCGCCCGGCAGCGGCCTGTCTGTCATATATTTTGGATCTCCTGCAATAGGCGCGCCGAGAAGCTGCATGTGGAGGCGGAGTTGGTGTGTGCGTCCGGTGAGAGGCATCATAATAACCCAAGCCGCTTTTTGTCCCGCTTGCGCTTTCACGTCATAAAGCGTTTTCGCGTGTTTACCGCCGTCCGCGCCGTGGCGAACAGGAACCATCAACTCCTTGCCTTCATGAACATTGCCAAATCGGTTGTCCAATCGGCCTTTAGCCATATAGCCTTTGATCTCCCCAGATTTGGGTTGAGGGACGCCATTTGTGATGCCCCAATAGATTTTCTGCGCCCTCCGGCTCTGAAAGGCTCGCCCGGCCCATTTTGCGCTATTAACTGACTTTGCAATCAAAAGAACCCCTGACGTGTCGCGGTCAAGACGGTGCACCAATCGGCACCCTTCCCCCAATGCCGGTAACATTCCGTCGATATGGCGGGTGGTTTTTGATCCGCCCTGAACGGCTATGCCTGTCGGTTTATTCAACGCGATCAAATCGTTATCTTCATAGATCACGAGACTGCGTATAAACTTCTTATCGTCTTTATTGACGGGCGGTGTCTCGCTCATGTCGGACGGATCCGGCAGAGGCGGGACGCGAATAGTCTGGCCCGCCTCAAGCCGTAAATTGCCTTTCGCGCGTTTGGCGTCCACACGAATTTGGCCTGTCCGCAGAAGTTTTTCAACACGACCATGTGGGACATGCGGAAACTGTTTTTTGAACCAACGATCCAGGCGCGAACCTTCATCCGTTTCGGGAACAGTCAAATTATGCACACCACTCATGACGAAAACACCATACGAGAAATCCATAACCCCAGAGCCAAGGCGGCGATGGAGATAAAAAAGGAAGCGCCAATATACCCTAAAAAGGCTCCGAAAGCTTTTTTCTCGAGCATCAAATAACTCTCGAGAGAAAACGCGCTAAACGTTGTGAATCCACCAAGTAGGCCAACACCCAAAAACAATCTAATGCTCTGAGCATTTTCCGCACCGCGAAAAGCTAACCACCCGACCAAGAGGCCCATGGCGGCGCTGCCGATAATATTGGCCGCCAACGTGCCCATAGGAAAGCCCGGTCCAAACTGGCGCAAACTAAACGCAGATAAACCATAACGGCCACTCGCGCCCATCGCCCCGCCAAGCGCGACCAGGAATAAATTATACATGGTGAACTCTCATGACTTTCACATAGACGCCTGCGCTATGAATGGCAAAGAAAAGGAATTTTTGTTCTCAGCAGAATTCCCTAATTATCCTGACTTTGCTTTTCGAATATCCCGCCATTTGGTTAGGCGGTTTTTAATGTCACTCTCATTTCCGTCGCCCTTTGGGTTATAGATATCCACACGTCCCATCCCATCCGGAAAATAATCCTGCCCGGAAAAGCCTTCGGGTGTATCCGGGTCATACTGATAACCGTCTCCATACCCCAAATCTTTCATGAGCGCCGTCGGCGCGTTCAGAATATGGGCCGGCGGTGAAAGTGAGCCCGTCTCATTCGCCAGTCTTTGAGCGGCCTTGAACGCCGAATAAACCGCATTGGATTTTGGCGCGGACGCTAGATGCACCACGGTTTGCGCCAGAGCTAATTCGCCTTCCGGCGTACCAAGAAGCTGATAGGCGGAAAGGGACGCCATCGCCGCCGGAAGCGCCGAAGTGTCAGCAAGACCGATATCTTCACTTGCCATCCTCACGAGACGCCGAGCAATATAAATCGGATCCTCGCCGCTTGAGAGCATTCTCGCCAGCCAATATAGAGCGGCATCAGGGTCAGACCCCCTTACCGATTTATGTAGAGCAGAAATTAAGTTATAGTGCTGTTCGCCGCCCTTGTCGTAGTGGGCGCGCCGCTTTTGGAGTATTTGGGCGACGCCCTTTTCGTCAAATTCAGTCTGGCCGGAATAATCAAATAAAATCTCAGCAAGACTTAACGCATAACGGCCGTCGCCATCGGCCATATCTCTAAGAGCTTGCCGCCCCTCTTCCGTAACAGGCAGTGATTTATTTAAATGCGTTTCGGCCCGTTTCAGCAGCCCGTCAATCGCGTCCTTGTCGAGACGTTTTAATACATAAACTTGGGCTCTGGAAAGCAAGGCGCTATTGAGTTCAAAACTTGGATTTTCAGTGGTCGCGCCGATTAGCGTAATCGTGCCATTCTCCACATAAGGAAGAAATCCATCTTGCTGAGCTTTGTTAAAGCGGTGGATTTCGTCGACAAAAAGAAGCGTTCCGCGTCCTGTACTTCTCCGCGCTTTTGCCGCTTCAAAGACTTTGCGTAAATCCGCAACGCCTGAGAAAACGGCCGAGAGCTGGACAAATTCCATATCGGCATGATCGGCGATGATACGGGCCAGCGTCGTCTTTCCAACGCCGGGCGGCCCCCATAAAATAAGGGAGCTGAGCCGTCCACTGGCGAGCATTCGAGCAAGTGGCGCCTCTTTGGAGAGTAGATGGTCCTGCCCAATAACTTCGGACAGGGTCACAGGGCGCAATTGATCCGCGAGCGGGCGCGGCGCCGCTTTTTCTAAACCCGCAGATGAAAATAAATCGGAGATAACTTATGGCTCGCGCGGGAGATATCGGGTCGGAAGAACGCCAATTCGGCCATTGCGGTCGATAGACAGCTTCCACCCTTCGTCAGCCTCAACCGTCTCGAGAAGCGATTCAAACTGCCGGGTTGAAGTAATGTCTTCGTCATTTAACCCAATCAGAAAATCACCTGGTCTTAGGCGGTTATAATTCGCCGCGCTACCGCGTTCGATTTTCAAAACCATGACACCCGAAATAAAGGGGTCAAAGCCAAGCTCTTCTCCAAGTGCTGGGCTCATATTTACGATGGTGGCCCCATCAAATGGGTTCATACCTTGAATTTTACGCTCGTCTCTTTCGGGCGATTCCTGCGGAATATCAGTTTCAACATTCACTGTCCGCTCTGAACCTTCCCGGAAATAGCGAATGGCCACCTCTTCGCCTTTACGCAGCGTCGCAAGCTTAAACCGAAGACCGCTATCATCATTTATCGGGGTGCCGTCCACGGAAAGAATAACGTCGCCTTTTTCAAGCCCGGCTCTATCGGCAGGGCCTTGCGGCAAAATTTCATTTATGACCGCGCCTTTTGAACGATCCAACCCCAAAGCGGAGGCCATGGTCGCATCCACAGCATTTGTACGCGCGCCAATCCACGGACGAACAATTCGCCCTTCGGAGAGCGCGCTGTCTACAGCCCGGCTGACAAGTTCTGACGGGATTGCAAAGCCGATCCCATTAGACCCACCAGAACGAGAAAATATCGCCGTATTTACCCCGACAAGTTCGCCGGAAAGATCAACCAGAGCTCCGCCTGAATTTCCCGGATTCACGGCAGCATCTGTTTGAATAAACGAAGATAAATCGGTCACATTTGTTCGCCCCAAAGCCGAAACTATACCGCTCGTCACGGTTTGCCCGACACCGAAGGGGTTCCCAATGGCCAGAACAATATCCCCAATTTCAAGATCATCACTTTGGCTTTGTATCGCGAGCGCTGGAAGGCGCTCTCCATTTGTTTCAACCCTCAAGACCGCAACATCAATTTCTTCATCCTGAGCCACAATCTCGGCCGGGAATTCCCGTCGGTCATTCAAAACGACTTTCAACTCATCCGCGCCTTTGACGACGTGGGCGTTGGTAACAATTATCCCGTTCGAGCGAACGATTACGCCTGACCCCAAAGAGCTCTCTACTCGTTCCTGCGGCGCGCGCTGCATTCCAAACATACGTTCAAAAAAATCGGCGCCGCTACGCGTTCTCACGGTCCGAGACGTATACACATTAACGACTGCCGGAGCCGTTTGCTTGACGACAGGGGCGTAGGACAATTGAACCTGTAATTGCGACTCCGGAACAATCCGTTCAGGTGGGCCGTCTAGGAACTGGGCTTGTGCCGCACTTCCGAACAATCCAGGGGCAATGACGCAAGCACTTGCGAGAAGAGAGAGAAATGTCTTTTTCATGCTCATACAAATAGGACGGACCTTGGCAATAACCAAGCCCCGCCCGCATTTATGAGGAATTATTTAAGTTCCAGATGTAAATTCAATTTGCCTTTAAACAGTAATTCGTAATTTACTCGCTGGCTTTTTCTTTGTTTTTTAAACGCAGCTGCGCGTCCTCCAAAGCTTTTCGCGCTTTTGTAAGCTCTTTGCGAGTTTGTTTCAGCTCTTGTTCCGAGTCCTCCAGACTATCAATATCCTTGAGCATAGACTCCACAGACTCGAGCATGGTCTTGGCGGCGGCCAATTTAGCTTCCGCCATTTGCCCCTCTCCGTCCGTTATGAAAAAGCGGTTCTTATCATTCATTTTGAGATGGAGAGGCGCTTTCCCGTCCAGCAACTTACTGTCGGAAAAGATAAAACTCCGAGCCACCGATACATCTCCGTCTTCATTTTTAAACCCCGGCGGAAGAGGAGGCTCCGGTGGTTCGGGCATTTCGCCGTTCCAAACGAACACCTTGGCATGCTCGGACTCCAGCGCTTTTAATTCGTCCAGGCTCTCGACCCTTTCGAGCATTTTCTCGATTTTGAGTTTTTCCGATGCCTCTAAACCTTCCAGGTCAGAAAGCGATTCCAGGTCTTCCAAATTCGAAAGTACTTTCAACCCTTCCAATCTCTTCAGATTTTCCAACTTCGCCAATTCCGGAAACCGTAACATCCTGACCTGACCTTTTGAGCCCAAGGCAATATGTTTTCCGGAATTAAATTTTAGCTGATTGTCCTCTCCAACTGAAAATGCCCAAGACTTGGATTTCTTGGCGTCTTCAAGATTAAAACCCTCAATCTCGGAGGCCTCGACCTTCCGCTTGTTTCCATCTTCGTCAAATTCGTAAGCTTCGAATTCATCGCCATTGATTTCGATTTCATAGTGCTTCTTGATTTCGTTGCCGTCATCATCGGTTTTGTGAATTTTAATTACAGATTTGTTGCTGTTCGTCGTCACCACGGTGTCTTCGAGCGTATTTTCCGGATGGCTCTCGGCGATTGTCAGCGGGGCTGATATCGTCGCGACGCCGAGGATCAACGCGGCTGTTGCCCCCTTTGCCCATGTGTTACTCACTTTCGGGCTCGCCAAAGTTTCCAGTCGATCCGCTAACGGGTGGGCCATGCCCAGCGCCAAGGGGTGGGACATACCCAAATCAAACCATTTCGTCATTTTTGTCTCCTTTTGAAAAATCTTCCATCGGATCTGGCTCATACAAAGCTAGGCCGAGAGGGGATTGTTGACCGGACTGTGTCGATGTTCTTGCTGCGTGGACCAGTGTCTGCGCGTAGGAATGGGTGGCGTCGCCTCCGCCTGTTCTGGCGACAACCGCTGCGTCGCAAGCAGCCTCTTGATCAATGCGCATTTTGTTTGCCGCGTAATGGACTAGCGGATTAGGCAAGAACAGCGCGCGAAAGCCGAGCACAATAAGAGCGACCCAGAGATCGCCGCGTTTGATATGCGACATCTCATGCACGAGGGCGAAAATCTGTTGCTGACGATTAAACCGAGATTCAAAATCCTGCGGCAGCAATATCAGAGGGCGGGTCAAACCCGTCACCATCGGGCCCGAGACGGCGCGGCTCAACCGAATAGTCGGGAGCCTGCGTAGGCCTGTCACCTCTCCGGCGCTCTTAATGTTTGACGAGAGTTGGTCAGAAACAGGGGTCGAGTTTGTCCGCATATGCGCCATGAAAACGCGTTGCCGAACAAGCTGAAATCCGAACCATATGATTGCGACGCTCAGCCAGATAACGGTAATAACGGTCCAGATTGAAGGGATGGACATATGCGAAGACGTCTCTGCGAAAGTGTTCGGGTCTACGGTAAAGGTTGGCAGAGTCTCGGACGGCATGTTGCGAAAGACCGGTTCCGACGTTGGGCCCAGTGGTTCAAAGTTTTCCGGCGCGGGACGGCGCAGAAATGGCACGGTCACGGTTGGCATAAGGAGGCGTAAAGCGGGCAGCAACCAAAGAGCATAGGCCGCCCCCGCCCCAAAATAGCGCGCAAACGGGCGCCGGATAATCAGCACCAGTCCGATCAAGAAACTGACTACCAGCCCCGTCTGCAACCCCCAATCTGCCACATCTGCCAAGGTCATTTTTTTAACCTCGCCAGAAGGGCTTCAAGCTCTTGAATATCGGTATCGCTCAAGCCGTCTCCTTGAGCGAGATGTGCCACGAGCGGCGCAGCGCGACCGCCAAATAAACGCTCCGACAGACTTTTGGCGGCGTGAGAGGCGTAGGTTTCTTTGGCAATCAGCGGCGTATATAAATAACGCCGGCCATCGGCCTCAGTGGACAAGGCGCCCTTTTCGACCAGACGCGAGAGGAGCGTCTTAACCGTTCGACTGCTCCAGTCTTTATCATTGTCCAATCGTTCGACAACATCGCTCGCGGCCATTGGGCTTTTTTCCCAAAGGACGTTCATAATGTCGAGTTCAGATTGTGATATCCGCTGAGCCATAACTTCCCTATCAATTACGTTTGTAATCGATAAGGTTGATTACATTTGTGGTCAATAGAAAATTTGACGCCGCAAATTAATTTCCGGACAGGCTTTTGGACTCAGTTTTTAAAACGGCGGCGTAAGGAAGTCCAAGAAATATCGGATCAAGGTATCTATCGCGGCCGGTCGCTTCCCAGTCCGGGACGTTTTTAATACAAAACCTTGTGGCCGCCGGAGGCTCACCTTGCGCTTCTCGTCTGGTTTCGACCTCTTGGAAATTTTCGATTTCAGCCAAAGTCGCCGCCGCGCCGGCCTGACATTTGGCGATGGTTTCAGGAGGGGTTTCGTCGGCAATCTGTGCGAATTCTGATCTTGTATAAGCTTTGTAAGCTACACTCACTTTCGGGCCAGAAAGATATTTCACCAAGATCATGCGGCGGTAATCAGGGTTATCCGAGGGAAGAGACTCTATGAGCAAGACAGGGCTGCTATTTGGGGACTGCGCCGCCGCTTCGCCCGCTCCAAACAGAGCGGCGCTCATTAAGGCAGATAAGAAAATAGCTTTCATCTTGATCACACCTCCTTGTTCCGTTCCGGGATAATAGCAAAAGCCCGGCCCGTTCCTAGTCACTCAATACAGTTAGGCGCGTGAAAGGGTTTCACTCTATTTCTGTCAGTTCCGCACGTAGCTAAGCGAAAATGCGTGCGCTCTGCGGAATGACAGGATAAATTCAAATTGTGCATCGCTCATGCGCTTTCACCCACTTGCCATTTGATCATTCGAACGCGGCACCGCGAAGCGGGGTTAGTGAGGATGCAACCGCAATTTCTGAATTGTGCATCACCCACACCTTTCGTCCGACTCGCAATCCAGTGCAGAGCCTTTCTCAGGGTTTCCAATAAAGTGGACAGCCCGCAGAGCTTCGGCTCCTACCGGAGACCGAAAAATATAAAAATGTTTCGCAGGTAGCTAAAGCTCTGCGGCAGCGATTTTCTAATGGAACGGCCTTGACCATCCGAACGCGGCACCGCGCAGCGGGGTTAGTGAGGATGCGAGGATATTACTTATGTACTGCAACTATCCGCCACCTTCGGTGTCGGCGCTGCATTGTAATCAATCCCCCGGATTGATTACGGACATTGCGCGTCTCCGACAGTCGCGCTCACCGGGTTTATTTCAGCCCGACACTGCACGGTACGGCAGGCTAACACATTCCACCAGGCCCGGCACAATCAGATGTGTCACCACCCGATGCTCAACCTCGCTGTCCCCTGAACCAGAACCTGACGCGTTCCTGTCCGTGTTCAGAAGAACGAGCTTAGAATATCATGGATTTGTAGGGTGAGGACGGAGTTTTTAATTAGATTTATGAAACAAGGGGATAGCGAAAAATAAACATGGATTGTTTTTCCTCCACCGCGAAAGCGGGGGAGGTGTCCGATAGGACGGAGGGGGTGCAGCGCGTCTGCGCTGCCTAAAGATTCTTTCCACTTTAACGCTTCGCCTACCCCCTCCGACCCCTTCGGGGCCACCTCCCCCGCCCCGGCGGTGGAGGGAGTCTCTTTTTAGCTACCCCTTATCAAATAACGCAACAGCGGCGGCGTCTCTTGGCGTAATTTCGCCTTCGCCTTGGAAATATTTCCAGCTGCGTTCGCATTTCTTATAGCCTTCAGCGTCTTTCAAATCGGAGACAGACAGACTGCCGTCGTCCTGGCTTGCGCTGAGCTCGCAATGGCTGACAATTAAATAATCCGCCAAGCAATCCCGTGGGTCGCTTGGGTTTGCATATATATTGTCATCCGTGACTCCGAGCGCTTTCATTGGACCTGAAAGGCCGGCCTCTGCTGCCTTTACCGAAGCGTCGAGAGAAGATTTAATAACGCCCTCTCTCCGCAAAGGCTCAATCGCTTCCTGGGCTTTTACTCTGAAATCGCGAACAGCTTGGATATGCGATGCCAAATCCTCATTCCTCCACTCATCCGGACAGCTTCGGAACAGCTCCAAATGCACAGAGCCGTCTTCGGACGGATGCCTTGCTTGCCAGACCTCTTCCATGGTGAAGCTCATGATCGGCGCGAGCCATGTTGTCAGGCGCTGGAAAATTTCATTCATGACCGTGCGGCAGGCGCGTCGGCGGGTGCTATTCAGAGGGTCGCAATAGAGCGCGTCTTTCCGAATATCGAAATAAAAGGCTGACAAATCCACCGTGCAGAAATTAAATAGAGTACTGAAGATTTTTTTGTGATCGTGATTACGAACCCAGCCTTCATGCTCTGCCGTGATTTCAGACAGACGATGCAGTACCCATTTTTCGAGCGCCGGCATATCGGCGTGTTCCACTGTGTCAGAGCCATCGAAACCGTCCAGCGCGCCGATCATATAACGCAGCGTATTCCGAAGTTTGCGGTAAGCATCCGCGCTCGTCTGGATGATTTCCTTGCCGATTTTCAGATCATTTGCCCAATCGGAACTGGCCGTCCAGATGCGCATGATTTCTGCGCCATATTGTTTGGAAATATCTTCCGGACTCATTGTATTGCCGAGCGATTTCGACATTTTAAAGCCCTTTTCATCCACGACAAAGCCGTGGGTCAACACGCCTTTATAGGGCGCTTCGCCGTAGATTGCGCAGCTTTCCATGAGCGAGCTCTGGAACCAACCGCGATGTTGGTCTGACCCTTCAAGATAAAGGTCAGCGCGGTCCGGCAAATCGTCGCGGCGTTTCAAACAAAAGGCATGAGTGGAGCCGGAATCAAACCAGACATCCAGAATATCTGTGACCTTTTCCCAGCCCTCATTGTCCTCTGGCATGAACTCTTCGAGAGGCGTGTCGAACCAGCCATCCACGCCCTGCTCTTCCACCTTGGCGAGAATACGGGAATTAATAGCGTCGGCGTCATTCCGTTCTGTGTGAAGCTTTCCGTCCTTATCCACGATAAGCGTAATCGGAACGCCCCAGTTTCTCTGCCGGGAAATCAACCAGTCTGGGCGGTCGGCGACCATGGTGCCGATACGGTTGCGGCCGCGGTCCGGCCAAAAGGCGGTATCGTCAATCGCTTCCAATGCCTTGTCGCGCAGGCCATCTTTGGACATGGAGATAAACCATTGCGGCGTGGCGCGGCGGATAACGGGGGCTTTGGAGCGCCAGCTATGCGCGTCGCGGAGCATCATGATACCGCGCGCCATGATATTGCCTGTTTCCATCAAGGCTTTGATGACTTCTGCATTGGCTTTGCCGTCCTGTCCGCGTTTCTTGCCGGAAGTGCGGATAACGTCGAGACCTTGCAAACGGGCCGGCATGACATTGGTGTAGCATCCCGCATCATCGAGCGTCATCGGAACAACCGGGTCAACGCCTATCTCTTCAAGCATTTTTTGGTTGGAAACCCAGATTCCGTAATCATCCTCACCATGGCTCGGCGCCGTATGGACAAAGCCCGTACCGGCGTCTGACGTGACATGAGAGCCGCTCAACAACGGAACAGCATAATCAAATTTACCTTCGGCGCCTTCCATGTCTTTGAGCGGGTGATCGCAAAGCATCCCTGTCAGCAGACGGTTATGCACGTCTTGAAGGCGTTTTGACTTGGAGATCAGACCGGCTTTTGCGACGTCTTCCCAAAGGTCATCCGCGACGAGGAGTTTATCCCCGGGGCTGGACCAAGGCTCAAACTCGCTCTCGGCGAGCTCTTCCACTTCATAGAGGCCATAAGTGATTTCGCTCGAAAAACTAATCGCGCGGTTGGCAGGAATTGTCCAAGGCGTGGTTGTCCAGATGACAATGGATGCGCCTTGTAATGCGAGGATCTCTTCCTCGAGTTTATCCGCAGCCGTGCCCTTCACAACATAATTTACGGTGGCCGCTTTCCGCACCGGAAACTTCACATAGATCTGTGTCGCCTTCTTATGCTGATATTCAACTTCGGCTTCAGCGAGTGCGGTCTGTTCGACCGGGGACCACATGATAGGTTTAGAGCCGCGATAGAGCTGACCTGTTCCGGCGATTTTTAAAAGCTCTCCGCAGATAATGGACTCGCTCTCGAAATTCATGGTTTTATAAGGATTGTCCCAATCGCCGATGACGCCGAGGCGTTTAAACTCTTCGCGCTGAACGTCGAGCCATTCGGCGGCGTATTCGCGGCAACGGGTGCGAAATTCAGATCCCGGGATGTCCTCTTTCTGGCGGCCCTTCCCGCGGAATTCCTCTTCAACTTTCCACTCAATCGGAAGGCCGTGACAATCCCAGCCCGGAACATAATTTGCGTCATGGCCGAGCATTTGATGAGAGCGATTGACGATATCCTTGAGGATTTTATTAAGCGCCGTGCCCATATGAATATGCCCATTGGCATAGGGCGGACCGTCATGAAGCGTATAGGGCCCCTTGGCATTTTCGGCTCCGCGTTGTTTTTTGTAAAGGCCTATCTCGTTCCAGCGCGCAATCCAATCAGGTTCGCGTTTGGGCAGGCTCGCCCGCATAGGAAAATCGGTTTTTGGCAGGAATAACGTCTCGCGGTAATCGCGGGTCGTCTCAGTTGAATCAGTCATGGATGTCTCGGATAAAATAGGGCGTTAAAAATCGGGTGGAATTTCCCGGCACGCCTTTAGCGTACCGGGCAAATAATTCGTATTGTCATAACCCGTTTAAACATGGTTTTCGCCTATCACACCGGACTTAAGTCGTCTAGGTGAGACTTAGCTCCTCCATGTCTTCCAGACCGAAGTAAATCCCGCGCTCTGCTGCGTGTAAATCGATCAGGTGGCGTATGTCCCGCGCCTGACTGAGGGTTGAAAGCGCAAAGAGCGATATACCAATAACGAGCGTCGCAACAATTCCCCCTAGAATCCCCATAAATAACAGTTCGTTCGCATATATGGCGGCAATTAAAGCGCCCAGCCCTTCGGGGGAAAGTTGATGTAAAAGAGCCAGAAAACCAACCGGAACAGTTACATTCGTCACCATGGTCACGCGAAATCCGGCCGTGGCTTGTTCCTGATTTATAGCCGCAAACGTCCGGAGCGCTTTCACATCCCGATTGGGTAAATCATTCAAAATTGCTTTGAGTTTCAGAGCCTGTTTCGTCTGCCGCAGGAGAGTGACCCGGTTTATATCCAAGCGGGACGTCAGACCCATGCCCCAATATTTATGCGGCCGGAAAGCAGAACGCGTTTTAAACAAGGCTGTTATCTCTTCCCACTTTTGTGTGAGATGCGTCGTCGGGGGTTTATCCGGAGCGGTCATGAATTTGAATTGCCACAGAGGAGGACGAAGTCAAGCGCGCAAAATCCGTTTTCAACCGAGCCGTTTAGACTTTTTCTTTCGTTCTTCCAGCATGAGTTCGCGCTTAATCCGCGCCAGAGTAAACCCGACATTGCGGCGCCGAATCTGCCCGCGCGGGATATAGCCGAGCTTTTCGGCGTAGCCTTCGGGATATTTCTTGAGCAATTCGGCGTGCAGACTCCGAACCATTAAGAGATGCCCGCCCCGCACAAATACAAAATAGAGAGAGAAAAACCCGACGATGAGGGCGTTTTGGTTCAAATCCGCGGCGTTATCTGTCAGCCCCCGAAACAGGAGCAATATCCCAATCAAAATGGCGGCGCTGGGCAGCACGCAGCGTGTTAGCCAGTAGCGTAAAGACAGCCAATCACGTCGGAGAAGCTCTGGGGTCATGCGGTGATTATAACGCAAATGAAGGCTCGGCGCGATGAGCCATTACAGCGCGGGCTTATTTCCTATTCAGATACCGGCATCGATCATGCGAAGGAACTCCATACGCTGTTCAGACTGATGGAACTTACCAGATAAGGCTGTGCTGATCATACGATGCGGCGTCTTGATACCGCGCATGGTCATGCAGAGGTGCTCGCCCTTGGCCATGACGGCAATATTTTCGGTGCCGAGAATATCTTTTAACTCATTGGCAATATCAGATACCAACTGTTCCTGAAGCGTCAGCTTATGCGCATGTTTATGAGCAATCCGCGCAAATTTTGACAAGCCCAAGACCTTATCCTCGGCGATATAAGCGATAGAAACATCGCACCAGAATGGGAGCATATGGTGTTCACACATTGACCAGACTTTCATGCCTGTGACAGCCACCATCTGGTTATGCTTGACCGCGTCAAAGGTCGTATCAATTTTTCCCGTGTCATACTCAATAAACTCGCGCCAGAAATCCGCGATCCGGCGGGGCGTTTCCACCAGCCCTTCCCGGGTCGGGTCTTCGCCAAGGGCTTCCAGTAATTCCGTCGTCAGAGCTTTCACCCGGGCGTGATCAATTTTTTTTCCGTTCGTAGAATCTGACATGAATAGTCCTTTAGTGCACTCTCGGCATGTTTCAATGGGCGTCGTAAATCTTTTAAAGCGCGGCCCGGATGGCGGCAACTCGCTTTCGGTTTGCGCCGCGATCAGAATATCCGACGCGAGAGGCAGATCGAATGTGACAGAGCGCCCCATCGGCTCTCACTTCAACATCATCCACAAATTTAAACACCGCACTCATATAGGTCGCGGAAAGATATTTATCACTATGGGAGGTTATTACGCCGCCCGTATCTTTAATGGCCTGCAAGACATCTTCAAGTTTTGCCTGCAAGGGCTCTACGTATTTTTCAGGCTGCGTGCCCGGCTCTGAGCTGACGGCATTAGGCGAGGCTGGACACTCGGCCAAACGGCCGTTCACAAGGCCCTTGGATTTTCCTTTCTGGGAGAGCAGGCCTAAAAGAAAGAACAAAATCGACCCTCCAAGCGTTAAAATCAGAGCGAGCTTTATAATCATACCAAACATGTGGCGTGATCTAAGGGGTTCACCCATAAAGCGCAATCAGAATAGGGGGACATGAAGCCTGTTGTTAGTCGCCTCCAAAAACCATTTCGCTGATATAATCATCATACCAGGTCGGGCCCATCAGGCTCTGGAAGAAACCGTTATGGCCGCCGTGGTCATGAATAATGCGTCGGGCGTTTTTGTTTAGAACCAACTTCTCAATATCTTCTTCCGGTATCATGCCGTCATCGGCCGCAGTGATAATCGAAATCGGCAGCGGACAATATTCAAGATCATGCGGGTCGACGCGGTATGCGTTAAAATAGCTCTCCATATCCGGATAATCCGAATAGGCAGGCAAGAGTTTCTGAGTGATATCCAGAACCCGGTTTTCCGCCAGGATCGTGCTGAAATCATAGATATGCGGATAGAGCTCTTCTTTTTTACGAAGCGACTTCGTCCATTTCTTCATAAAGTAACGACGGTAGAGCCAATTCTGGTCCACTAAAGGCGACGCGCCCCATGGGTCGACAACCGGACTGATCGCCACGATATGTTTGAGGTTTCGAATTGTCAGGTCGCGGAGAGACCGCGCAATACGAAGGGCAAAATTCCCGCCTAGCGAAAAGCCGACGACATAAACTGGCACGCCGTCAGCCAGTAAAGCGGCCTGTTTGACGGCGTCGAAAACCTCGTTGAACAAAGTCGAATAAAATACGCCTTCATTTAAATGATGGCTATTTCCGTGATCGCGGTAATTGAGCCGAAATACGGACGCGCCCTGTTCATACATGTGCCGCCCGCTAGAGACGACATAGGTCGAATCTTGCGACCCTTCCCACCCATGGAGGAAAATGATGAGGGCTTTGTTCTCTGGATTGCGAGAATAGCTCCCTAAAAGACGCACCCCGTCATCACAGTTTATAATGCGTTCCTCCGCTGCGTCGAGCATCGGGTTTGGTCCGCGTTTACGAAATTTCATACTGGCAATGGCGGTCTGTACAAAGGCGCTACGCATCCAGATAGGAGGCTCAAACGGCGTTATTTCCGGCAATGGGTCGGCCTGGGCAAATGAATCATCCGCCTGTAAATTTTCGGACCGGGGCTGTTGAACAGTAGCTGTCATAGTCATGGCTCAATAAGTGCACACATTGCGACCTGCAAGTTTCCCAACAAGTCTAAACACAGTTTGTATCAAAACGCTTAAGACTCGTGCGCTCTAGTAGATGTGGGAATTTCAATAAAAAAGCCCGCAAAAAAGCGGGCCTTTTAAATCTTGGGTTTGAATTAGGCCTAGAGACTCTGTGACCGGAATTGCGTCAAAAAGGCTCCGTAATTTTGGTTTGCCCGGGGTTTAAACCCAAAGCGTTTCAAAGCCGCCAGAACTTTATCAGACGATTCAGAAGAGATTGCAATTGTTGTGAAGTCCTGTTCGTCCAATTTCATGGAAGAGACTTCGATCCGCAATTCATCGCTTTCAAAAATGCGGCGATTTAGCTCTGTCCGGTAAAATTTACTCTTTTTGGACAAGGCGTCTGTCAGGCTCTCGGCATCTGCCACCGAGGAACAACAACCGCGGAAGCGCGGAATATAAGTTCCGATCATGGAAGACGTTGTTCGCTTTAGCGGGAAATCGGTTTTAATAGACCGCTCCCACTGCTCTAGGGGGCCATCTGTGCTAATCATGGAGCGGATTTCAAGTTGGTCGGAATCCGTCATACGCGTAATCATATTGCTTCGGCCAGGAACGATGAAATATTTGTCGTGACGTGTGTCTTCGGCTTGAAGTTCAAACTCTTCTTCGATGAGGTCCAGCGCTTCCGGGCGGTCCTCAAAAAAATTGCGCCACTGGTAAAACCGATCAGGACGATTGGCGTAACGGTGGGCAGCTGTTTTGGAAGAAATCGGACGAGAGTTATGGTAAAGCATGGGAACCTTTTTATTTTTATTTTGGGGGGCGGGTCGCAATAGGGGCAAAGCGCAACCGGGTCAGGACGAGGTCAAGCTTTGCAAAAAATAAAGCGTTAAAAAACGATCGCGCGAAAACGGGGGGCTATCGGACGTATTTTAAAAGTAAGCATAAAACTGCGAGTACCACAGCGTTAAGAAAATTGCAAGTTTTCTCCACAATTAGGCGCGTCAAAGTTAAGATAAGGTCAAATTAATTTAGTTTAAGAGCAAGATTAAAAGGTTTACCTACTTTTTCTGTCGTGCCCGGCGACCCCCAATTGAAATCGCTCCTGCCCGAAATGACAGGTAACCGCACCGAGCAGGCGTCGCCTGCGTCGGCGTGACTTTAAAGCTATTCCGTGACTTCAAATTCCATGATCACTTCGTCCACAGCGAGATTATCTCCTGGCGCGGCGTTGATTTTTGTGACCTTGGTTTTCTTCTCGGCGCGAAGGGTATTTTCCATTTTCATAGCCTCGACCACAGCAAGGGCTTGGCCGTCCTGCACTTCCTGCCCCTCTTCCACGAGGATGGAGACAATAACGCCCGGCATGGGGCATAGGAGCAGGTTGGACGTATCCGCCTCTTCCTTGATCGGCATGACTTCGGAGAGTTCAGCGGCGCGCGGCGTGCGGACGGCAACCTTGAACTCGACGCCGCGGTGACGGACGCGGTAGCCTTCGGGAATAGGCTCGGCCTTGAAGTTAAACGGCTTATTATCGACAAGCGCGATCACAAGCGGCTGACCCGGTTTCCACGCAGTCAGAACTTCCATCTCAATGGCCGCTTTCTCGCCGTCGCCTACGACGATTGTACGGAGACCTTTTTCGCCATTAATGTCGGCTGTGTAATTCAGATCACCGACCTGCACCGCCCATTCGTCGGGTATATGGCGTTGATGGTTCGGCAGGCTGCCTGAGATATTGGCGGCGCGGTGTTCAGTGATGTCATGCATCAAGGCGCAAATCGCGCCAATTTTTCGTGCATGGCCCGGATTGATGTCTCCGCCTTCAAACCCGTCAGGGTATTCGTCGGCAATGAAGGCCGTTGAAATGTCGCCACGTTCGAAACGGTCATGGTCGTAAACGGCCTGCAGGAACGGAATATTGTGGCCGATGCCTTCCAGCTCGAACAGATCCAGTGCGTGCTGCATGGCGTCCAGCGCGACCCCGCGATCTTCGCCCCAGGTACAGAGCTTGGCGATCATCGGGTCGTAATACATGGAGATTTCGCCGCCTTCAAAGACGCCGGTATCGTTACGGATAATAGCGCCGTTTTCTTTCTTGCCTTCGATGGGCGGGCGGTAGCGGGTCAGGCGGCCAATAGACGGCAGGAAGTTACGGAAGGGATCTTCCGCATAAATCCGGCTTTCAATCGCCCAGCCCTTCAATTTGACATCGTCCTGCGTCATGTTGAGTTCTTCGCCCTGTGCAGAGCGGATCATTTGCTCCACCAGATCGACGCCGGTAATTAATTCCGTGACGGGATGTTCCACCTGCAAGCGCGTATTCATTTCGAGGAAGTAGAAATTCTTATGCTTGTCGACGATGAACTCGACCGTGCCGGCGGAATCGTAATCCACGGCTTTGGCCAGCGCGACGGATTCCGCTCCCATGGCGGCGCGCGTTTTTTCGTCGAGAAATGGCGACGGCGCTTCTTCGATGACTTTCTGGTTGCGGCGCTGAATGGAGCATTCGCGCTCGCCGAGATAAATCACATTGCCGTGCTTGTCGCCCAGCACCTGAATTTCAATGTGCCGAGGCTCTTCGACAAATTTTTCGATAAAGATACGGTCATCGCCAAAGCTGTTCGCGGCTTCGTTTTTGGAAGACTGGAATCCTTCGCGGGCTTCTTCGTCATTATAGGCGATGCGCATGCCTTTGCCGCCGCCGCCAGCCGACGCCTTGATCATGACAGGATAGCCGACTTTTTGCGAGATTTTGACGGCTTCTTCGGCGTCTTCGATCAGACCCATATGGCCCGGCACGCAGGACACGCCCGCTTCTTTCGCCAGTTTTTTCGACGTAATCTTATCGCCCATGGCCTGAATGGCGTGCGGGTTCGGGCCGATAAAGGTGATGTTTTTCTTGGCCAGTAATTTGGCAAATTCGGGATTTTCCGAGAGGAAACCATAGCCGGGATGGACGGCGTCCGCGCCGCTCTCCTCTATCGCCGCCATGATTTTATCCATCACCAGATAGGACTGATTGGCTTGCGGTGGGCCGATGTGAATGGCTTCATCCGCCATCGACACATGTAGGCCATCTTTATCGGCGTCCGAGTACACCGCCACCGTATCAATGCCGAGCCGCTTGGCCGTTTTAATCACGCGGCAAGCAATCTCGCCCCGGTTCGCTATAAGTATTTTTTTGATCATGAAATTATGACTCTTGTTCTATTTGGCGCAATTTTGGAGAGATTTACATCTGCAAAATTTAGTTTCGCACTTATCGACTGCATCAAATTTTTTAGCTCTGAGAACAGATAATCGGTACCAAAATTCTGCAAAATCCCATTTTCTCTGTCGTATCTTTGAATGACGCAGTGACTTCTGTCGTGCTTCTGCCCCTCTAATGCGCGCCAAACGATTTCTCGTGAGGCTGTTTTATCGCTCTCAAAGAACCAAATATCCACGTCTTCGTCAAAATGTATGAACCTATTTCTTGCGTCTCGCATTGTAACCCAATTGTTTTGAGAGAAATTCAATAAGAAAAGTGAACGGAGAGCTTCCCCTCGTTTCTTACTAAATTCTTTTTTCTCTTTCTTTCTCTTAGGGTTTTTTTCTGTAATATCTCCTCGACAATTTGGAGCAAATATATTTGCTGTTTGCGCACATGACCTGCACAGTAACTGGACAGAGTCCCAAACTTTATCTAATGTCAGATTAGAAGTTTTTTGCTCGCTATTTTTTCGCAACACTTCGTAAGAAAACACAAAATCGTCCATGCAGTCTCGGATTTTTAATAAGTAGAAACTGAGCAGCATTTCGTTCTCAATAACAAACTTTTCATCTAAATCCTTCATAGCCCTAAAGCGGCAAATTCCCGTGCTTCTTCCACGGATTGTCGAGCTTTTTATCCTTGAGCAGGGCAAGGGCGCGGCTGACGCGTTTTCTCGTGCTGCGGGGCTGGATGACCTCGTCGATATAGCCGCGTTCGGCGGCCCTAAACGGCGACAGGAACATCTCTTCGTAATCGGCGGTATGCTTGGCGATTTTATCGGTGTCGCCGAGGTCTTTGCGGTGGAGGATTTCCACCGCGCCCTTGGCGCCCATCACAGCGATTTGCGCCGTTGGCCAGGCATAATTCAAATCGCCGCGCAGGTTTTTCGGGGCCATGACACAATAGGCGCCGCCGTAAGCTTTGCGCGTAATGACGGTGACTTTTGGCACGGTCGCTTCGCCGTAAGCGTAAAGCAATTTCGCGCCGTGTTTGATAACGCCGCCAAATTCCTGAGACGTTCCCGGGAGGAAACCCGGCACATCGACGAGCGTCAGGATCGGAATTTCGAAACAGTCGCAGAAGCGGATAAACCGCGCCGCTTTGCGGGACGCGTCCGAATCGAGACAGCCCGCGAGGACCATGGGCTGGTTGGCCACAACGCCGACCGTTTGACCCTCTATACGGACAAATCCGCAGAGAATATTTTTGGCAAAGTCGCGCTGAATTTCAAAGAAATCGCCCTCATCCGCAATTTTAGTGACAAGCTCTTTCATGTCGTACGGAATGTTCGGATTGGCCGGGATGATGGTGTCGAGGCTCTCGTCAATGCGGTCATGCCGATCAAAGAACGGACGCACTGGAGAGCGGTCACGGTTATTGAGCGGCAGGAAGTCGAACAGGCGGCGGATTTCCGCCAGCGCTTCCATATCATTGTCAAACGCGCCGTCCGCGACGGAGGATTTTGTCGTGTGGGTTTTCGCGCCGCCCAGTTCCTCGGACGTTACGACTTCGTTGGTGACCGTTTTCAGAACGTCAGGGCCGGTCAGGAACATGTAAGAGCTGTCGCGCACCATGAAAATAAAATCGGTCAGCGCCGGAGAATACACCGCGCCGCCCGCGCTCGGGCCCATAATGACGGAGATTTGCGGCACAACGCCGCTGGCCATGATATTGTTCTGGAAAACGGAAGTATAACCGGTCAGCGCGGCCACGCCTTCCTGGATACGGGCGCCGCCTGAATCCTGCAGGCCGATAATTGGCGCGCCCTGCTTCATCGCCATTTCCTGCACTTTGCAGATTTTCTGGGCGTGGGTTTCAGAAAGCGAGCCGCCAAAAACGGTGAAGTCCTGTGCGAAGACGAAAACCTTACGGCCGTTAATTGTCCCCCAGCCGGTAACAACGCCGTCGCCCGGAATGTGTTTTTTCTCCATGCCGAAATCGGTGGAGCGGTGTTTGACGAACATGTCAAACTCTTCAAAACTCTCGGGATCTAGCAAAAGCTCGAGCCGCTCCCTGGCGGTCAGCTTGCCTTTGGCGTGTTGCGCGTCGATGCGGGCCTGGCCGCCGCCCATTTTAGCTTCGGCGCGTCTCGCCGTCAGCTGTTGAAGAATATCGCTCAAACCTAACCCCCGGTCAGTCAAAATCTCTAAAAAAACCACGTTACTAAGCATAACAATAAAGGCAAGTGTGATTTCGCTCAATCCCAGCTATCTATTTGACTAGATAAAAGCACACATTCAGTTTCGTTGCCCGTCTTTACAGGATTATCATTAGAACTGCGCGACTTTATGTCTTATGCACCGCCGCACAGGGACGGGCCAGAATGCCGTACCCATAAAGGCGAAAAGCAGAGCCATGAAGCTTAATAAATCATTTCTTATTGCCGGGGCCCTTTTGGCCTTCATTATCATTTGGTTCATTGTGAATAATCTCAATGAAGAGCCGCCGGCTATCGGAAAGACTCAGGCCGAAATTCAGAGTGAGGCCCAAACGAAAATCCCAGCGGTTCAAGTAAAGTCTATCCAAGCTCAAGAGCATGAAAATGTGCTGGAACTCTACGGCCAAACCGAGAGCGCGCGCGAAGTTACGGTCAAGGCGCAAACTTCCGGCCTCGTGGTGTCTGTCCCCGCCGCAGAGGGCCGCATCGTAAATAAAGGCGCGCTCGTCTGCCGTCAGGATGTCGACGCCCGCGCCGCCATGGTGGATCAGGCGCGCGCCAATCTGAAATCCATCGAGAATGATTTGCGCGGAGCGCGTGTCTTGGCGGAAAAAGGCTTTCAATCGGAAACGCGCGTTATCGGGTTCGAAGCCCAAATGGACGGCGCGAGAGCAAGCTTAAAACAGGCCGAAATTGAACTGGATAATGTGAACATCCGCGCGCCTTTCCAAGGCGTTTGGGAAGAACAATTGGCGCAAGTCGGCGATTATCTGTCTCCGGGGCAGCCTTGCGGTCTTATCGTGGATTTATCACCTCTGAAAGTGATTGCTCAGCTGACAGAAAAACAAGTCGGTTTGGTCTCTCCGGGCGAGACGGCTATTATTGAACTCGCCACCGGCGAGACCGTCGAAGGTAAAATCGACTTCATCGAAGCCAAATCCGACACCGCCACCCGCACATTTCGCGCTGAAATCCTCGTCCCGAATGAAGAGTATAAGCTTAAGGCCGGCGTGACCGCGACAGTACGTATTACTGCCGGTAAAACGACAGCCCAACGGATTCCGTCTAATATCCTGACTCTTAACGATGCGGGCGAAGTCGGCGTACGCTATCTTGATCGCAGTGATGTTGTGCGCTTTGCTCAAGTTAAGGTTATTGATGAAACGCCGGACGGGTCATGGGTGACTGGCCTGCCTGACGAGACGCGTATTATTATTGAAGGGCAGGATTACGTGGCGGTCGGCCAAACGGTTGAGCCGAATGCCAATTATAATCAGGCGGCCACGCAATGAGCGATCCAGACGATCTCGGCCCCGCCCAGCGAAATGACGGGATGTCGCCAAATGCCAAAGGCTTTCCAGGGATAGTCGGATTTTCAATTCGCAACTGGCGGATGACGCTGGGGATTATGCTGTTCGCCGTGATTGGCGGAATGCTCGCCATGAGCCGCCTGCCTTTGGACGCAGAACCGGACATTCCCGTCCCCTTTATTAATGTTCAAGTTGTCCTACCGGGTATCTCGCCAGAAGACGCAGAGCGTCTCCTCATTCGGCCCATGGAGACCGAACTTAAATCCATTGACGGCCTGAAAGAAATGAACGGCATCGCGGCGACCAATGTCGCCTATATCGTTATGGAATTTGAAGCCAGTTTCAATCAGGACCAGGCCATGTCCGATGTTCTGGAGAAAGTCGACCGGGCCCGGGCCGAGTTTCCGCAGGAAGCGCAAGAACCCGTTGTCGAAGAAATCAGCACATCTTCTCTGCCCATTATTACGGTAAACCTCTGGGGGGACGCGCCGGAGCGCGAGCTTCAAAAACGCGCTAAAGATTTGCAAAGGCGGCTGGAAAGTCTGCCATCGGTCTTGGAAGCCAACATCTCGGGTGAACGGACAGATGTTTTGGAAGCCGTTTTAGATCCGGCCCGAATAGAAAGCCTCGGCATTACCTATGACGAAATTTCCGCCGCTGTCGGGCAAAACAACGCCCTTGTGCCAGCCGGAGCATTGGAAACTGAAAGCGGCAAATTTAACGTCAAAGTTCCTGGATTGATTGAAAACCCGGAGGATATGAGCGAGTTGGTTATAAGGCGCAGCGATGGCGGTGCGATTGTTAAACTCGGCGATATAGCCGAAGTTCGGCGGGGCTATAAAGATGTCTCTACTTTCGCGCGGTTTAACGGACGGACGTCTGTCTCTTTAGAAGTCTCAAAACGACAAGGTGAAAACATTCTAGATACGTCTGATCGGGTTCAGGAACTGGTTGACGAAGTGATTAGTGCCCCTGAATGGCCGAACACGATTAATGTCTCCTACAGCCAATCCCGTTCGACCTATATTAATGATATGATGAGCGAACTTTCCGCCTCTATTGTCAATGCGGTTATCTTGGTCTTTATCGTTTGTATTGCCGCTCTGGGCTGGCGGTCCGCCCTCTTTGTGGGATGGGCTATTCCGGCCAGTTTCCTTATCGCTTTTGCTCTATTCTACATCCAAGGCGAGACGATCAATATGATGATTCTGTTCGGCCTTATTCTCTCGGTCGGAGTTTTGGTGGATAGCGCGATTGTTATTGTCGAATTTGCCGACCGGAAAATGGATGAGGGGCTCGAGAGGCTTGAAGCCTTTAAAATGGCGGGCGAGAGAATGTTCTGGCCGATCATGTCCTCCACGGCGACAACACTGGCGGCGTTCCTCCCGCTTTTGTTCTGGGACACGCTAACCGGTAAATTCATGGCCTATTTCCCTCGCACCATGATTTATGTGCTCTCGGCCTCGACACTCATGGCGCTTATTTTTCTACCGACCTTGGGCGCTAAAATCGGCTTCCGCGGGAAAAAGAAAAAAAGTGACAATGCCGCGCTTCTGGCCGCCGGCGAAGGTGACCCAGGTAAACTGAGCGGCATAACAGGCGTCTATGTCGGCATTATCCAAAAGCTTGTTCGCGCCCCGCTTCTGGTCGTGACAGGTATGATTGCCGCCACAGTTTTCATCATTTTCGCCTTTGGCGCCAGCTTGAAAGGCCCGCCGCCAAAGCCTGTTGAGTTTTTTACCCAGACCCCGTCAGATCAGCTTTTCATTCTTGCGCGGGCGCGCGGCAATACAACCCCGCAGCAAGTGCTGACCATCGGCAAAGATATTGAAAACCGCATAAAGGACATTCCCGGAATTGAATCTGTTTACACCGTGGCCGGGGACGGCGCGATAGGACGCGGGGGCGGCAGCGCCCTGACCGGGCCCTCCAACGTACCGTCCGATACAGTTGTTAAAGTCTATACCGAGCTTTTGCCCTTTGCCGAACGCCAGAGCATTCCGGATATTGTCTCTGATCTGGAAAGCGCAACGAGCGGCATTCCCGGGGTTATCACCGAAGTCACCGCAATCGATCAGGGACCGCCCATCGGGAAAGATATCGGGATACAAATTTCGACCGAAGATAAAGACGCCCTAGTGAAAATCACCAAACAAGTTCGCGAAAAATTAGAATCCATAGAGGGCGTCGTTGATATCGAAGACACACTTCCTCTGCCCGGAGTGGATTGGGAAATTGTCGTTGACCGGGCCGAGGCCGGACGCCTTGGCTTGGACATTGGGCGCATCGGGGCGGCCGTACAGTTTGTCACCGAAGGCGCTTTAGTCGGTCAGTACCGCCCCCTTGACGCAGAGGAAGAAGTAGACATTCGCGTCCGCTATCCAGCCTCTGCGCGGGATTTGGCGGCGCTCGATAGTCTGCGAATCCAAACGCCATCCGGCGCGCTTCCCTTATCCACCGTAGTGACCCGGGTTGCTAAATTCAGGCAAGACCAGATTGAGCGGAGAGACCTTCTCCCGTTCTATGTGGTTCAGGGAAATACGCAGAAAGGCTACGCCACCAATGTTCAAGTCGATGAGCTGACCCGTTGGTTTAACGAAGAAGCCGATCTCCCGCCCACGGTAAAATGGAAATTCCTTGGCCAGCAGGAAGAAAATGCCGAGGCCGGGCAATTTGCTGCCACCGCCATGCTTGCTATCCTTTTTATGATGGGCGTTATTTTGCTCCTGCAATTTAACAGTTTCTATCACGTCTTTTTGACTCTGATGGCCGTCATCTTGTCAGTCTTCGGCGTGATATTGGGACTGACATTTTATCCCTATATTTCAATGATCCTCACTTTGACGGGGGTAATCGCTCTGGCCGGAATTGTGGTGAACAACAATATTGTTCTTATTGATGCGTATCAGCGCTTTCGCGAACATGGCTACGAGCCAGTGGACGCCGCCGTGCGCACAGCGGCCCAACGTCTTCGCCCTGTTTTTCTGACGACGCTGACGACCGTTGTCGGGCTCATGCCGCTTATCCTCGGGTGGGGCGCGAATATATTCACCGGAGAACTTGACACGCGCGGGACGAGCACGTCCGAAATCTGGGCCCCTATCTCTTTTGTGGTGGCCAGCGGCCTGGGCTTTGCAACCATTTTGACCCTAATCGTTACGCCTGTCCTACTAGCAGCTCCAACGGTCTTGGACGAAAGAGCCAAGCGGTTTTACGGGAAGTTAAAAGATTACAGAGCTAACAAACGCGCCGCTGAACCCGCGGAGTAATTAGGCTCTTACCCTTTGGGCGGCACAATGGCGTCAGCGTCGCGGGGCGCGAATATCACCGTATTCTGAGCTCCCCCGCCCAATAGGGCCCGGCGCACTTGCCAGCGAAACGGTTCAAATTGAACCATCGGAATATTGGCTTGTGGTAAAGTGACAGGAGGGAGTCGTTCAAACGGCACAGTCACTTGCACGCGCTCCGCATCTGGCCTGATAAGTTCAGCCCTGACTTCATATTCTCCCATAGGCAACATTCGGCCCGCAATGAAATTCCACCTTCCGCCTGCCCCGACACGTGTATCACCAATGACGGCCTCGCCGGCATAGAGACGCACCCGGCCTTCCGCGCTGGTCGTGCCGGAGAAAATCACCCCCCCTCCATCATCATATTCTATCGGTCCCATAGTGAGCGGGCCTTCGGTTGGACTACCGCCAAAGGGGGATCTGACAATGCGTGTTGGTCCTCCCGGAACGCTAACCATGATAAGTGTCGGTCTCGCATCCGGTAATGAAACGGGAAGAAATTCGTTCTCCCCCGTTATGCTTGGTGCAATATCTTGGGGCGCAAGCTCTTGGGTGGTTCTTGGCAAAACAATGCGATAAACTGTTTCGTCTCCCCGGATAGTTACGCCGCTTTCGGTAAAAAGCACGGCCTCTATGACCATCGGCTGGTCGTCAATCGCATCAATCGAGACGACCCAATTGCCGTTAGAATCCGATTTGATTTGTCGCACTCTTTGTCCGCGATTGGAAATAATCACGACCGTATCAGGTTGAGCCGTGCCAGAAAGGCGCAGCTTCTTGGTATTATTCTCCTGATATTCAATGACATCCTGAAACAAAGTCGGTGCAAGGCCGATCGGGTCCGCAGTCTCGGCTATAACCGGCGGTGGGTTTGGCGAGTCCGTATCCGACAAACGGGATAACACATCGAGCATTTGCAAAATCACAATAAGAGCGACCGCTAGAAAAAGCCCTCCAATAATGATCCATATAATGCGGGCCCTGAACATTTATCGGTATCCTCTTTCACAGACGCTTGATTGCCTCGGTCATCAAGGCATAAGGGTCGATGATGACAAATAAAACTGAAAAATCCGAAAGCGCTCAGAAAACAGGCGCTATGACCCTTTGTGTGTTTTGCGGCGCGAGCCCCGGCAATGACCCGAAACACATGGCGTTAGCCAATCATTTGGGCGCGGAAATCGCGCGGGGCGGGCACAAACTTGTTTACGGCGGAGGCGGGCTCGGCCTGATGGGGGCGGTCGCCAGGTCTGCCCATGAAGGCGGCGCGCATGTAACAGGCGTTATGCCGAACTTCTTGAAAGAAGCCGAAAAAACTGTGGCGGGCATTGAACACGAATTCGTCGAAACCATGCACGAGCGGAAAATTTCAATGTTTGATCGGGCCGACGCTTTTATAGTTTTACCCGGCGGGATTGGAACATTGGAGGAAGCGGTCGAAATTCTGTCTTGGCTGCGCCTGAACTTGCATGTGAAGCCAATTATTTTCCTGAGCGATACAGGCTATTGGGAAACGCTACTCGCGACATTTCATCATGTCGTCGACGCTGGCTTTGCCTCTGCGTCGACGCGGGATGATCTTCTCTCTGCCACTAGCGTCAAAGAGGCGTTTGAAATTGCCGAAAGAGAAATAGCACAGCCGCGCCCACGCGAGCCGCTTAAATTGGATGATAAAGACGAGCTGAAAAAGCGCGTTTAGCAGCGCGTTACGCGTGCAAAATGTCCGCGATAGCCTCAAGGCCTTTTTGATCCTCGGCGTCAAATGAGTTCAAGGAGGTGCTGTCCACATCCAAAACAGCGGCCAGCTCTCCTTTTCTATTCAATACAGGAACGACGATTTCAGAATTTGTCTGGCTGTCACAGGCGATATGTCCGGGAAAGGCATGAACATCGTCCACAATGAGCGTCTTTTTTTGTGTCGCACAGGCGCCGCAAACCCCTTTGGAAAAGGGTATACGGAGACATCCCAATGTACCCTGATAAGGCCCAACAACAAGTTCGTTTTCCTTAAGCGGGTCGACTTCGTAAAACCCGGTCCAAAAGAAATAGTCAAATTTCTGAGCCAACAGGCATGAGGCCGTGGCGTAACGCGCCGTCATAGACGTTTCGCCCTCAATCACGGCTTGGATTTCTTCGAGGGTCTCTTGATATTTTTGAGCTTTCGTCATGAGCGGGCAGATAAGGCTTAGTCAGCCGACTTGCAAGATGCGCCTCACCTCTTTTGAAGAATATAATCCGCAACAGCAAAGCCTGACATCGCCGCGCCCTCAACCCGTCCGCCTTGGCACCAGTCACCAATGGCAAAAAGATTTTTATGCGGGTCACTGAGAAACGGTTGTTCAGGCGAGGTTTCGACACTCGCATAGAGCCAACGGTGCAGGCTGATATGCTCTGGCTGGGTCAAATCAAGCCGGGTCAAAGCCGCTGTAATTTCCATCATTATTGCACGTACGTCCTCCGGATTTGTCTTAGCATGCGCATTAGACCATTCCGGTGCGGCGTGAACCACCAATGTCCCTAAATTATTGGCCCGGCCCGGCTTCGCACTATTGATCGCTAACCAGGCCACCGGCAAATCGCTTACCCGCAAGCTCTCCCAGCCGAGATCAATAGGGCTTTTTAGTCCAACCATCAGGGCGAAGCAGGCGTTCATCTTGGCCGAAGCCAGCAGCTCTCGATCTTTGAAATTTTCAGGAAGTAACTTAACAGCCTGTTCAGGCGGCGCCGTACAAATGACCATATCAAAGCCGCTTCGGTCCTGACCTGCCCCGCCGTCTGAATCCTCAAAGCCGACCGTCCAGAGGCCGTTTTGATCGCGATTGAGCGACGATACTCTATGAAGTTTTATGATATCTAGCCCCTTGGCCAGATGTTTGGCAAAGCTGTTCATTCGCGGCGCACCAACCCATCGCTCCCCTCCGGTATCGGTGGTGAGTAGCCCTTTTTTTAAATAGAGGGCCCGCCCGTCCCATCGGTCAACGGCGCGGTCTTTTTTCGCCTCGCTCAAAAGTTCACGAAACCTGTCTTGCGTGGCTGTGAAATATTGCGCGCCGTGATCATACTCAAACGGACCGTTATAGCGGGTGGATAGACGTCCGCCGACGCCGCGCGACTTTTCGAAAAGGGTCACGCTCAGTCCGGCATTGGTCAGTTCTTTCGCAGCGCACAAGCCGGAAACGCCGGCGCCAATTATTGCAACTCTCATTTTGAGCCTCTTATAAATTCAGTCTTGTCAGATTTTTCATTGTCTACCAGTTGATACGGAGTAGGGCTTAAAATGGGCAAATAAATAGCATTGGTTAGTCCAGTAACACTAATTTACATTCTTTAATTTTCTCAACGCCCCGAAACACGAGATTGGCCTTGACTTAAATGACGTCGTATAGTGGAACAAAATGCAGTTTCGGACATAAATTTCCGTAATGAATGACAGCGCTGTCAAGATAATATATTGCGTGTAAAAACGATTCTAAAAATTTAATCGCGTTTTTAGCTTTTAAAAGGAAATAGTATGACCACTCGCCTCGCCATTAATGGATTTGGACGCATTGGCCGCAACGTGCTGCGCGCCCTTTATGAGCAAGGCCGGGATGACCTCCAAGTCGGTGCGATTAACGATCTGTCGTCTACGGATAATTTGGCCCATCTTCTGAAATACGACTCCGTTCATGGGCGGTTCCCCGGCACAATCAAAGCCACGGAAAATAGTTTGGATATTGGTCAGGGGCCTATTCAAGTCACGTCCGTGCGCAATCTGGAAGACCAAAACTGGGCGGATAATCAAGTCGATATCGTTTTGGAATGTACCGGAATTTTCACGGCCCGCGACGCAGCGGCAAAGCATCTCGACGCCGGCGCGAAGCGTGTGCTTATCTCCGCCCCCGGAGCCAATGCTGACAAGACGATTGTTTACGGCGTTAATCACGGCACTCTGACCAAAGACGATCTGGTAGTTTCAAACGGGTCCTGCACCACCAATGCGCTCGCGCCTCTGGCAAAAGTTCTCAATGACTCATTCGGAATTGAATCGGGGTTCATGACCACTGTTCATTCCTATACGGGTGATCAGCCTACGCTCGACACCATTCATCGCAAAGATTTCAACCGGGGCCGCGCCGCCGCGCTTTCCATGATTCCAACCTCGACCGGAGCCGCCAAAGCCATCGGTCTCGTTATGCCGGAACTGAAAGGTAAGCTCGATGGCAAAGCTATACGCGTTCCCACCCCGAATGTGTCCGTTGTGGATCTGGTGGTAAACACCACCAAATCCGCTTCGGTCGAGGACGTCAATGCAGCCTTCACCGAGGCCGCCAATGGCCCGTTGAAAGGCATTTTACAAGTGATTGAGGATCAGACCGTCTCGATCGATTTCAACCACGACCCGCACTCTTCCAGCTTCCTGACTGGCGAAACCGTCGTCATGCATGAAAAGATGATCCGTGTCCTCAGCTGGTATGACAATGAATGGGGATTCTCCAACCGTATGCTTGATACCGCTGCGGAAATAGCGAAATTTTTATAAGGTACTAAGATCATTACACGCGCAATAAAATCCGACGAACTTCTAAAGCGGCTACAAGAACGGCTCGCCGAACACAAACAAGACATGAATGAGGATCCGCAGGCGAATGCTGTGAAGGTCCTTGCCTATGACATCTCCAAAGATGTCGAAGAGCGTAGAATTGCCTTTCGGCATATTGAAGAACTGGTCAAACAACTCTCGGATAGAGGCGCCATAGAGCGTATTCGACGCCTTCGACGCCGCTCAGGACTGGATCAAATCGATGCCTTGGAAGCGGCCGTTTCGGATATTGCCAAAGCGCAAGCTGCGAATGGCTGGGAGAGCTTCAAACTCTGGGCCGAAAAACCCGGCTTGGGTATTGTGTTGACCGCTCATCCTACTTTCTCGCTTTCCCGCGATATCCGGAATTGCCTTGGCGCCCTCGCCTCCAAAGAGGACGGTGAATTTGACGAGGAAGCGGAAGAGTTAAAGTCTTACCCCTATCTTCCGAAACGCGCCCCGACGCTGACTGAGGAGCATGAAGATACACAAGCGACTTTAGAGCGCATTCAGGGCTCCCTGAACCGAATTAATCGTAAAGTCCTTGATATTGCCCGCGAAAGCTTTCCCGACAGCTGGCAAGACCTGACCCCGCATTTGGCAGATGCCTATAGCTGGGTTGGATATGACATTGATGGGCGCACGGATATTTCATGGGGAGATGCCTTGCGTCTTCGCCTTTCGGAAAAACATACCCAGCTCGGGCGTTATCTGAAAATGGCGCAGGACCTTCAATCCAAAGGCAAACTCGAAGCCAAAAGTGAAGCCGCTCTTGAAACGCTTATCGACAAGTTGTCGGATGCGCAGTCCAGCGCCAAGCGCGATCTGGCCCTGTTTGAAAAAGATATCACCCAGCCGGAAAATCTGGTGGCTGCGGCGAATAATCTGACCCGCAGTTCCAACCGCCGATTTACAAATCTTGATCTGGCAATTGAGTTAATCGACAAAGCCATTGCCGGAGCAGATGAGGATTTGGCGTCCAGCCTTATCATTCTGCGGGCCCAAATGGTCGCCTTTGGATTAGGAACCGCGCGGATACATTTCCGATTGAATGCACGCCACGTTATTTCGGCGATCCGGCCTATTTTTGGGATGGATCAACAATCATCCGATAATAGGACTTTGCTCAATAAAGCGACTAAGCTGACAAAAGCTGTCAAAGCCCAACCCGTTAATTTCGCCTCGCTGGCTCTCGAGAAAAGCACCGCCCATGAGAAGATGATTCTCTCGGCGCAAATGCACAAATATATTGATGACAAGACGCCTATCCGCTTGTTGATCGCGGAAACGGAAGACAGTCTCGTCCCGCTAGGCGTATTATATCTGGCACGTCTCTACGGTCTGGAAAATCACCTTGATATCTCTCCGCTTTTTGAAACGGCGGATGCGCTCAATAATGGCGGGCGGATAATCGGCAAGATGCTGAGCAATCCGGTTTACAAAGACTATGTGAAATCTCGCGGCGTTTTTGCAATCCAAACGGGCTTTTCAGATGCCGGGCGGTTCATGGGACAAATTCCTGCGACCCTCGCAATTGAGCGGCTTCACTCCCATTTTGCCCACCAGATGGCGAAAAATGAAATGAAAGACGTTACGGCGCTCGTCTTTAACACTCACGGCGAAGGTCTTGGACGGGGCGGACATCCGGGAAATATTCAAGAACGGGTTGATTATGCCATGAGCCCTTGGGCCGTGCGCCAGTTTGAAAAACGCGACATCCATTTATGTCATGAAGTAAGTTTTCAAGGCGGAGACGGATTCCTCTGGTACCAGACTCCTTCGCTCTCTGATGCAACCGCTCAGTCTCTCGTGGCAGCGCGTTACGCCGATCGGAGCGAAGCCGAGGACGACAGCTTCTATACCGAAAATGATTTTTCTTGGGATGTGTTTCGAACCATTGGATCAGAACAGGACAGTCTTTACCGCGACCCGAACTACATAACAATTCTTGGCGGATTTGGTCAGAACCTCCTCATCCCGACAGGCTCTCGCGCCGTTAAACGGGCCGCCCCAGGCAGCGGAGCAGATATGTTCAATCCGCGCCAATTACGCGCCATCCCGCATAATGCCATTTTGCAGCAATTTGGAGCGCCGGCGAATATTATTTTCGGCATTGGCCGGGCCGCCGCAATTGACAGCGAGAAATTTGAGAACCTGCTGGAAACCTCCGCGAGAGCGCGGTCTATTTTCGGGCTTGCTGCCACATCCATGAGCCGCACCCAGCTTTCTGCGCTCACGGCCTATGGCCGCCTATTCGATCCAGGCTTCTGGATCAGCCGCGCGCTTTCCGGCAATGAGCCTATTCTGGCAGACCGGTCTTTGATTGTGGCGGAAACGCTTAGCCAATCTGCGTGGCGCTCGCAAATAATGGACTTGGCCAACCGCCTTCGCATGGATCAATTTAATGCTTTGGCGACCCTAGGGAAAAGCGATCTAACCTGCACGGATTGCGATCCGGAAACACTCAAAATATTGCATGCGCTGCGCTTAGCTGTCGTCATGAAAATGATGATTATCGCGACGGATTTGCCCGCCATCGGAGATGACAATACGTCTCAAATGAATGTGTTACAGAGGCTGCAAACCTTCCAGATTGATTCCATTCTGGAAGACCTACGCCAGCGTTATCCTGAAAAACGAGACGCGCTGAGCTGGACCGAAGATCTGGTTGAGAAGTCAGGCGTCAAAGTCGGCGGCTCCGGCGGCTATCCGCATATCTCGGAAACAATTATCGGACCGCTTCAAAGAGCGTCCGAATTGGTGCGCCAGATTACGATTGCGATCACGCACCATTATGACGCCTACGGTTAGAGCTCGACCACGGGGCAAGCTTTTATAAAATGCGCCTCTCCGAGCGTTTGATTTGCTCGGACAAGCGTGGCAGATATTCGAAGGTCTGAAGCTTTATAAAGGCCTTTTATGTCTGTTTCCCGTCGTACCCTTCTTCAAACCTCTGCAGCGGCCGCCGCAACATCCGCCCTCGCCTTTACCGGATGCGCCACGCAATCCACCGGAACGGCGCCGCAGTCCGATATGGATTTGATGGATCAAGCGACAGATCTTATTCTGAATGCCTACCCCGAGACAGCTTCGAGCGCCGGAATTGATACGGGTAAATATCGTTATCTTAAATCTCAATTGACTGACAGGTCGCCCGCCGGACAAGCGGCGATTGAAAGTGATGTGCGGGCTATGCTCGCCAAATTAAATCAGGTTGATACGGCGGCATTGCCAGAGGATGAAGCGCTGACATTTGATGTGGTTCGATCCGTATTTGAGACGACGGCAGAAGGATTTGATCTGCCTTACGGCGATGTCGCCTTGCTGAATTCAAACTGGTCTTATCGAAACAGTCCCTATGTCGTCGCCCAAAATACCGGGGCCTTTGTTGAAATTCCCAGCTTTTTAGATTCGTCTCACGCCATAGAAGAACATTCTGACGCGGATAGTTATCTCTTGCGGATGGAAGCGTATGCCCAGCAACTGGACGGAGAGACGGCTCGCGTTCGGGAGAACGGGGAGAAAGGCGTAATCCTGCCAGACTTCCTGATGGAAAAGACACTTGGACAATTAAGAGACACGGATGCTAAACCCGCCAAAGACTGGAGTATTGTCAAAACGCTTGCGACGAAAACCGCAGAATTCGGCACGCCCTTCGGGGAAAGAGCGGCGCTTTTGGCAGAGCAAAAAATCCGTCCCGCTATCAAACGCCAAATTGCGGCTCTGGAAAACCTTGCCCCGCGTGCAACGTCCAATGCGGGCGTTTGGGCTCTGCCGGACGGTGACGCCTATTATGATTGGGCTCTGAAAGCCAGTACGACAACAAATATGTCCCCGGAAGAAGTCCACCAAATGGGGCTGGACGAGCTTAAAGAACTTCACGCTCAAATGGATCCCATTCTTCGTTCAGCGGGTTACACCACCGGGTCAGTCGGCGAGAGAATGACGGCTTTGTCCAAAGACCCACGTTACCAATTCTCTGAAGGCGATAAGGGTCGGGCCGAGATCATGGCCTTCATTGAAGAGACCCTCACGGATATTCGCGGGCGAATGCCGGAAGCGTTCGAAACCCTCGTTCCGGGCTTTCTCGAGGTCACGCGAATTGCCCCCGAAGTCGAAGCGGGCGCCCCGGGCGCATATGGCGGTGCGGGGTCAATCGACGGCAAGAAACCCGGGCATTTCTGGATTAACCTTCGGACCACAGATCTGCACAGCAAATTCAGCCTACCCGATTTGACCTATCACGAAGCCATTCCTGGCCATGTCTGGCAGGGCGAATATACATTCAAACAGCCGCTCATCCGGTCCCTCTTGGCGTTTAATGCCTACTCCGAAGGTTGGGCGCTTTACGCCGAACAAATTGCTGATGAGCTTGGCGTATATGACGACTTCCCGATTGGGCGCTTGGGTTATCTTCAATCGCTGGCCTTCCGGGCTTGCCGCCTGGTGGTCGATACGGGACTTCATGCCAAGCGTTGGACGCGGGAAGAAGCCATCGATTGGTTTGTCACAAATAATGGGTCAAACCCCGAAGAAGTTCGGAGCGAAGTCGATCGTTACTGCGCCTGGCCGGGACAAGCCTGCGGGTATAAGGTCGGACATAGCGCTATCGTCGGACTGCGTGCCAAGGCGAAAGCCGAATTGGGTGATAAGTTCGACTATAGACGCTTTAATGACGCCGTTGTTCTGGGCGGCAGTGTCCCGATGACCGTGCTCGGCGAAGTTATCGACAAGTATATTGAGCGGGAAAAACGCGCTTGATTAAATACATGAATTAAATCCCGACGACCTTCTGCACGATTTTCGGGATCCAGCTTTTCATTACCAGCGGACCTTCGGTCATCACAAGGCAGATACAGTCGTCACCCTCATCAATATGGGGGGCGTGAGTGACTGTATCATCTTCGATATGGAGGTCGCCGCGGCGATAGGTTTTATCGCCGATACTATAGCTTCCGGTCAGGATCAGAGACCATTCTTCACCTTTATGCGAATGTTCAGGCATTTTCATGCCACCTTTAGCCTTTAAAAGGTAAAGCCTCTCGCCGTCCTCATACCGGCGGTTGCCCAGAACATCATGTACGGCGACGCCCGGAACCATGGACCGCCATTTCATCTCTTGTAGGCCATGCCCTAAAACAGATCGCAGGGTTTTCGGAGCCAAGCCCTGCCCTATGGTCTGAGCCTCGTCACCGCTCTCGCCCTTGGGCAGATTAGCCACCACCCCTTCCAAAAATTCGGGAGACAAAGGCTTAGCGTCCGTTTGTTTTAAAAAGCTTGTCGCAATTTCTTCCTGAAAAGAAACCTCTTTGGCTACTTCTTCAGAAATTTCGCTTTGACAAGCCATTATTATATGTTTGGCGGGGCTAAGATTCCCTAGGGCGTAATCCGTAATGTACGCCTCGGACGTCACGACATTATTGTCCAACTGCAAGCTCATCGCATATTTCCTATCTGTCGAGCCATATTCGATTTTAAAACTTGAATAGCGCTTCGGATACGCGTTTTAACAGTACCTAGCGGAACACCGATTTCCGAGGCAATTTCTTTGTGCGTCTTAAATTCCATATAGGCCATACGGATCGCCGTCTGTTGTGGCTTAGACAAACGCGCAATTTGTCCTTTTAAAATGTCTGAATTTTCCTGTGACATGAAGTTATGTTCCGCCGACGGAACTTCATCATCTGCGATAATTTTCATGAGTTCAGGGTCACGAACATCCATGCGCCCATTTTTGCGTTTGTGATCTATCCAGCGATTGCGGGTCATTCTGTAAACCCAAGTTGCAAAACTGGCTTTTGACGGATCAAATTTATGGGCTTTCGTCCAAACCTTTATCATAATGTCCTGAACAATATCCTCAGCCGTGCCGTCTCCAACGCCTCTGGCCATAAGCCAGCCTTTTAGCTTGGGGCCATAAACTTCGAAAAGGTCCGAAAGGGCTTTCGCGTCTTTTCTTTCGGCAATATTATGCAGCCACTGTGCATCCCGGCGCGCAGCGCTGATACTCTTTTTAGAAGCTGTCCGGCCATAATTCTGGCCGGGTCCGGGGATGGGCATGTAAGTCTCTTCTGCCTTTGGTGGTTCCGAAGTCTTATCTTCCACAATCGACAAAGTCATGACAAATCCAAGCTGACAAATTGAAATACTCTATAAAACTTACGTGTAGCTAGAGGCCTTGGATGTTTCTTTTCTACTCTATTTCAAATTTTGTGACCTGTCCGCCGCATATAGCCACCTTGCCAAACCTCACACTATGACCATATTGGGCCTATGGCGAATGTCACTCAGCTCCATCCGGAACAAAATCTGTCCATGTGGCAGCCACACCGTCCCGACAGACCAGACAAATCCGAAGGCGGGAAGCGATTTCGGCTTGTTTCGGAATATGAGCCCAAGGGCGATCAGCCGAAAGCGATCGAAGAACTCTGTGATGGGTTGAACTCGATAGAACGGGATCAGGTTCTGCTTGGCGTCACGGGGTCCGGTAAAACCTTCACCATGGCCAAGATCATTGAGGCCACCCAGCGCCCTGCTCTGATTATGGCGCCGAATAAAACGCTCGCGGCGCAGCTTTATTCCGAATTTAAAAGCTTTTTTCCGGACAATGCGGTCGAGTATTTCGTGTCTTACTATGATTACTATCAGCCCGAAGCTTATGTCCCGCGTACGGACACATTCATCGAAAAAGACTCCAGCGTAAACGAACAGATTGACCGGATGCGCCACGCCGCGACCCGCGCTATTTTGGAACGTGATGATTGTATTATCGTCGCCTCGGTCTCTTGTATTTACGGTATTGGGTCGGTTGAGACCTACACAGCGATGACCGTGGATCTGAAAAAGGGCGAGGAGATGGACCCCCGGTCTCTCATGGCGCAATTGGTCGAGCTGCAATATCAGCGCAATGACCTAGCGTTCCAGCGCGGCTCATTCCGCGTTCGGGGCGACACCATCGAACTTTTCCCGGCCCATTATGATGATACGGCCTGGCGGTTTGACTTCTTCGGAGACGAAATAGACTCAATTACTGAGTTTGATCCTCTGACAGGGAAAACCAAACGCGACATCGATAATGTCCGCGTTTACGCCAATTCGCATTATGTGACTCCCCGCCCGACCGTGCAAAGCGCGATGAAGGGTATCAAGAAGGAACTCGGCGAGACGCTCACGAGATTTGAAGCCGAGGGAAAATTACTCGAAGCCCAGCGTATTGCCCAGCGCACCGAATTTGATCTGGAAATGATGGCGGCCAGCGGATTTTGTAACGGCATTGAAAACTACTCCCGTTATCTCACAGGCCGCGCGCCAGGCGAGCCGCCGCCCACATTATTTGAATATCTCCCCGAAGACGCGCTTCTTTTCATGGATGAAAGCCATGTCTCTGTGCCGCAAATCGGCGCGATGAGTAAGGGCGACTTCAGCCGGAAATCCACATTGGCCGAACATGGTTTTCGCCTGCCGAGCTGTATCGATAACCGCCCGCTGAAATTTGAAGAATGGGACGCTATGCGCCCTCAGACCGTGCATGTCTCCGCCACGCCAAGTGATTGGGAAATGGAGCGAACGGGCGGCGTTTTTGTCGAACAGGTTATTCGCCCCACCGGATTGATTGACCCGCCCGTTGAAATTCGCCCTGTTGCCAAAGACGGCGCCAATCAGGTCGATGACGTGATCGACGAAGTTCAGAAGGTTGCCGCGCGCGGCTATCGGTCTCTGGTCACGACCCTCACCAAGAAAATGGCCGAAGACCTGACCGAATATATGAACGATCAGGGCATCCGTGTGCGCTATATGCATAGCGATGTGGATACGCTTGAGCGGATCGAAATTATCCGTGATCTGCGCCTCGGCAAATTTGATGTGCTCATTGGTATCAACCTGCTCCGCGAGGGACTCGACATTCCTGAATGTGCCTTTGTCGGTATTCTGGATGCGGATAAGGAAGGTTTCCTTCGATCCGAAACAGCTCTTATCCAGACCATTGGCCGAGCCGCGCGAAACAGCGAAGCCAAGGTCGTCCTCTATGCAGATAAAATTACCGGCTCTATGGAACGGGCGATAACCGAGACGGATCGCCGTCGGGACATCCAAGTCGCTCATAATGAAAAACATGGAATTGTTCCGCAAACCGTTCTTCGCGGCGTGGCCGATATAGTCGGTGACAGTGAAGCCGCCGGGAAAATCAAGGATGACGCCAATAAATACACGCCGAGTGGCCAGATTAAAAAGAAATATCTCGAAGCGGCCGAGGGCGAGCAGGAAGCCTATATGGGCGGGAATATGACCGCGGTTATGGCCGACCTCGAAAAACGTATGTTCGAAGCCGCCGAAAATCTTGAATTTGAAGAAGCGGCGAGATTGCGGGATGAAATGGCGCAGTTGAAAAAGGCAGTCGACGCGGCGGAATAATGTTCAGATTTATCCTATCGATATGCTTCGGCGTCTTCCTGTCCTCCTTTTCCGAAGTTTCGGTCGCGGAAGAGAAGGAGAATAAGGCGCTACACAAAGCCCATGTGTCTATTGTGAAGGATCACCGCACTGTTCGGCACATAGGCGTAAAGTCGGCCGTAGAGTTAGATACCAAGGACACCTTATTCTTTGATGTTCGGGAGAAAAAAGAATTTGACGTCAGCCATATCGTGAACAGTGAACACGTCGACCCCGACCTTTCCGCTTCGGATTTCATGGCCCAATTTGATCAGGATTGGACTGGCAAAACGCTCGTCTTTTACTGCTCAGTCGGAAGGCGCTCTTCTATTTTAGCTGAAAAAGTTCAAGCCGAATTAAAAGCAGCCGGCGCAAAAGACGTCTATAATCTGAAAGAAGGAGTATTTGCTTGGCATAATGCGGGGCTCCCCCTCGAGAACGCCGCTGGACCGACGGATTTATTGCATCCCTTCAACGCCTTTTGGGGCCGTATGATTAACCGCAAGGATTTGGTGGCTTATAAAGCGGTGGATTAAACCAGACCCTTATCCGTCCCGCAGACCTTATCCCAGAACCGGAAATATAATCCATAATTTCCCTTGAATTTCGTGTGATGCAGGTTGTGGTGGCTGGCTGTGATGATGTGGCGGCCCCACCACCCCTTCACCCATTTGTCCGGATAGACTTCCCACCCTGCGTGATTGAACACGGCGTTGATGGTCATCACCATAAGCAGCGCAAACGCGACGCCGACATGGAGCGGGATGAACAGCGCCATAACCGGGAGGAGCCACGCCGCGCTGATGGCCTCTATGGGGTCGAAGGAAAAGCTTGCCCAGGGCGTCGGCTGGACAGAGCGGTGGTGGCCATCATGCGTGTATTTAAATAATTTGCGATGGTGCATGAGGCGGTGCGTAAAATAAAACCATGTGTCCTGCGCGAAGAGATAAATCGCCGCGGATAGGAACAGGTAGCTCCACCCCCAGACACTTTCCGGCATGGCGCTATAGAGCGCCGTCCCGCCCGCCTTCCACATCTCGAGGACGATTGCGGCGGGCAGCGCATAAATAAAGGCGCTGATTGTCGAGAGCCGAATCTCATTGCGGATCGTCGCGCGGGTCGGCTGTCGTTTTGACAGGCGGCGCGCCTTTCTCGGCGCGCGTTTCCACAGCGCCCAGTGGATAGGGCCGACAATGATGAAATACCGCGCAATAATAATAGCCGTGAACGCCAAATAGGTTACAAGGGTTTGCCCCAAAGGTATCGGCCAGCCGTCCATAGGCTGGATATAGACTATGACGCGTCTCTGGCCAGTCTGAATGTAAGGTGATTGACGGCGCGCTGCTTGGCATTAGATTGTCGATATGAGCACAGTTATCCTTTCCATCGATCAAGGCACGACGTCTTCCCGGACGCTTGTCTTTTCTCCGCGCGGGCGCATCTTGTTTACAGCGCAGGAAGAGTTTCCCCAAATCTATCCGCGAGACGGATGGGTGGAGCATGATCCGGAGACGATTTGGGACACAGTTTTTAAGACTCTTAAACAGGCCTGGAACTTTGCTGAAGCAAACGATCACAATGTCGCGGGCATCGGAATTACCAATCAGCGGGAAACCACCCTCGTTTGGAATAAAGAAACCGGAGACTGCCTCTATAATGCCATTGTCTGGCAGGATCGACGAACGGCGGCAGCCTGTCGCGAAATGGCAAAGAAGATGCCCGTCAAAGAGATCAACGCCAAATCCGGCCTCATCCATGATCCCTATTTCAGCGGAAGCAAGATCGCCTGGATTATAGACAATGTCGACGGCGCGCGGGATCTCGCCAAAGCAGAGAAGCTCGCCTTTGGAACCGTGGACTGCTTTCTCATCTGGCGCCTGACGGAAGGGAAAAGCCACGCCACAGACGCGACAAATGCCAGCCGCACCAATCTGTTTAATATCCACACGCAGGAATGGGATGAGGAGCTTTTGGAGTTGTTCAACGTGCCGCGCTCCGGCCTACCAGAGGTGAAAGACTGCGTCGATGACTTCGGCACCTGTTCCCTTTTAGGCGAGGACATTCCGATTTTGGGTGTCGCAGGTGATCAGCAGGCCGCCGCGATTGGGCAGGCCTGTTTTGAAGAAGGCGATATCAAATCCACCTATGGCACAGGATGTTTTGTCATCCTCAATACGGGGGAAACCTGCGTCACCTCCGACAACCGACTTTTGTCCACGATTTGCTATCGCTTCGACGGGCAAGTCACCTATGCGCTCGAGGGCTCGATATTTATCGCCGGGGCCGCTGTTCAATGGCTTCGTGATGAAGTTAAAATCATTGACCACGCCAAAGACACGGAAAAGCTCTGCCGGAGCCTCGACAGCAATAAAGGGGTTTATCTTGTCCCCGCTTTTACCGGGTTGGGCGCGCCACATTGGGACCCGGATGCGCGCGGCGGGCTGTTTGGCCTGACGCGCGATACAGGCCGCGCAGAGATCGTCCGCGCGACGATTGAGAGCGTTTGTTACCAAACTTACGATTTGTTCAAAGCCATGGCGCAGGACGGCGTAGAGCCAAAGATACTTCGGGTCGATGGCGGCATGGTCGCCAATGATTGGATGGTTCAATATCTGGCAGGCGTGCTGAACATTCCCGTGGAACGGCCGAAAGTCTTGGAAACAACGGCGTTTGGGGCCGCCGCCCTCGCCGCAATCGGCGCCGGAATATTTCCCTCTCTGGAGACCATTAAAGAGGTCTGGAAGCTCGACACCCATTTTGATCCGGAAATGGACGCAGAGACACGTAAGACCGTTCTCGCCGGGTGGAAAACGTCCGTGCAAAAAGTCCTGACAGATTGAGCAAAGAGGGTTTGCAGGACGGTTCTTGAGCGTTATAGAAACCTCACGCCCAGAGATGGGGGGATAGCTCAGTTGGTTAGAGCCACCCGCTCATAACGGGTTGGTCGGGGGTTCAAGTCCCTCTCCCCCTACCATCTAAACACCCAGTTTACTTCGCGACATTCAACGACCAGTCATAGTCGTAATCTTCGATTTTATTTGCCTCTTGGAGCGCTGCTTTTTTATCGCCCTCGGCGTAAGTTGCGAGATAGGAAATGACGTCTGCTTCGCTGTTTCCAAAGTCGTCCTTATACCATTTAAAAATGCTAGAGGCGGTAATGTCACCGTCTGCTTCAACGCGTACGCCGCGGGGGCTCGCGATATAATCCATTGCCGCTTGGGTAAGATCAGCGTCTAAAGTCTCTGCGTCCCATGCGGTGGTTTTAAGGTTTGGGCATCCGATAGAGGCGCAATTGAAAGCAAAGTGGACACGCGGTTCATCATAGCTTTCCCGAACTATATCATGCTCAATATTATTCAGGCTCATATCCTCCCCTCGGACGGTCAAAATATCTTTGTCCCAAGGTCCGCTGAAAAAACCAATTTTTTTGATCGATTTCACCGGATAATTATCGAGGATAAGGTCGACCGTTTTAGCGTTATAAAGGTTGAACCAGTAAGCCAGGAGCTGTTCATCTGTGTAATCCGAAATATCCGCCGCAGAAAGGGTCTCGATATAGCCTTCCAACTTCCCTTCGTCTTCGTCGGTCACTTTGCCGTAAGCGACGAGATTGATCCCGTTTTCGGGCGTCACATATTTGGAAAGAAACGCATTATAGGGCGCGTTTACATCGGAGTTTGAAGGGTCGGCAGTCATGCTTTGCCCCATTGCAAGAGAGGGAGAAAATACAATTGCAAGAATGATAGGTGCTAAACACGAACGGGTCGTCATAATGTTTCCTCGGCTTATTTTGGTTGGATACTTTATGCCAGAATCAGGCCATGGACAGGGTCAACTATCAGACACGAATTAGTGACTGATTCCAGTATTCAGGCATTAAAAAAGCCCGCGAATGGCAGGCTTTTATCAATCTAATTGGCGATATTCAGTGACCAATCATATTCATAGTCACTTATCTCGTTTGCATTTTGCATAGCGGTCTTTTTTTCGCCCGAAGCAAATTGGGAGAGATAAGTCAAAACTTCTTCATCATTTTCTCCGAAGTCTTCTTCGTACCAATCAAAAATTTTAGAGGCCCGGATCTCTCCGTTGTTAACCATTATCCCGCGCGGGCTTGAAATATAATCCTTTGCCGCCTGTTGTAGGTCTGCTTCCAGGGTTTCGGCTTCCCACGCGGTTGTTTTCAAGTTCGGGCACCCAATGGAAGCGCAGTTTACGGCGAAATGTATACGGGGTTCGTCATAATTTTCCCGCAGCGTTTCATGCTCGATTTCATCCAATGTCATGGTGGCGCCGCGCACATTGACGAGCTTCTGGCTCCATGGGTCCTGGATATCTTTGATTGACTCCACCGGGTAATTATCAAGAATTAGATCGAGCGTAACGGCGTTATACAAATTGAACCAATAGGCCATCAATTCAGCATCGGAAAATTCCGAAGTTTCAATATTTGCGAGATTCTCAATATAGGTTTCCAACGCTGCTGCGTCGGTATCTGTCACATCGTCATATGCCACTAGGTTTACGCCGTCTGTCGGTTTTACATAGGTTCTTAGGAAGGCGTTGTAAGGCTCATTCAGCTGCACCAGGGTGGCCGACTCAGCTTCGTTTGCGTTCTCTGATGACGTCGATCCGACTGAGGTGGCCGCCTGAGAGCTTTTTATCGTCGTCAGAGAGCTCATTTCTGCGTCATCTTCGCTGCTGGTCGGGATAGGCCGTGCGTTAGACGCTTCAGATGCGGCAAAAGTCTCGTCCTGTCCGGCGCAGGCTGAAAGAGATAAGGTTACTGTGGCAATTAATGTGGCGAGTTTCAATGAGTGTGTCATGCCAATTCCTTCGGGATTATTATCGTTTTGTTATGTTGTTAAACGAGAACGTGACCTTAATCGTTCCCTTCCAGAGCAGCTTATCGTCCTCTATTCGCGCCTTTTATCTGTTGCAGAGAATAAAAAAACCCGCCTCAAGGGGCGGGTTTTTAGAATAATTCTTAGGCGGCGCTTTATGCGTCTTCGACCTCGGCCATTCGTTCCCGGTCAATTTTGCCTTTGGCTTCAACGTCGCGGTCAACGAATTCGATAACGGCCATAGGCGCATTGTCGCCATAGCGGAAACCGGCTTTCATGATGCGGATATATCCGCCCTGACGGTCCGCATAACGGGGTCCGAGGACGTCAAAAAGCTTTTTGGACTGCTCTTTGTTCCGTGTGCGGGCAATCGCGATACGGCGGCTGTTTAAGTCACCTTTTTTAGCAAGCGTTACAAGCTTTTCTACGAAAGGACGAAGTTCTTTCGCTTTCGGAAGCGTTGTCACGATTTGCTCATGCTCGATGAGGCTGGATGACATATTAGCGAACATAGCTTTGCGATGGCTCGCAGTGCGGTTCAGTTTACGATGGGCCATTTTATGACGCATGGCTTTATCCTCTTAGTGTTCTGGGCGACCTAAATGTGGTCGTCGTATTTCTTTGCGAGATCTTCGATGTTTTCCGGCGGCCAATTCGGGGCATCCATACCAAGATGCAGACCCATTGCGGCGAGGACTTCTTTAATCTCGTTCAGGGACTTGCGACCAAAGTTCGGAGTACGGAGCATTTCAGCTTCGGACTTTTGAATCAGATCACCGATATAAACAATATTGTCGTTTTTCAGACAGTTTGCAGACCGCACAGACAATTCCAGCTCGTCCACCTTGCGAAGAAGGGCCGGGTTGAAGTCAAGTTCGGGCTTCTCTTCACCGCGAGACATATCTTCCGGATCATCGAAATTAACGAAGACTTGGAATTGGTCTTGAAGGATACGGGCCGCAACAGCGACAGCATCTTCAGGAGTAACCGCCGCGTTGGTCTCAATGTCGATAATCAGTTTATCATAATCAAGAACCTGGCCTTCACGGGTATCTTCGACGCGGTAGGCCACGCGCTTTACAGGAGAGTAAAGAGCGTCAATTGAAATCAAACCGATCGGAGCGTCTTCTGGACGGCTGTCAGCGGCAGGCACATAGCCTTTACCGGTTGTAACCGTCAATTCCATACGGATGTCCGCGCCTTCATCAGCCGTACAAATGATATGGTCTTTGTTAAGAACTTCAACGTCAGCTGTCTCTTCAATGTCGGCGCCTGTGACAGGGCCAGCACCGGTTTTGCGGAGCAATAGTTTTTTGGGGCCCTCGACATGCATGCGGACAGCCAAACCTTTGAGGTTCAGGACAACATTTGTCACATCTTCGCGGACACCGGGAATAGATGTAAATTCATGAACGATACCGTCAATCTGAACAGCCGACACAGCAGCGCCCTGCAAGGACGACAGCAAAACACGACGCAGTGCGTTTCCGAGGGTCATACCAAAGCCGCGCTCTAGCGGTTCAGCGGTGACGATTGCTTTACGCTCAGGATCACGACCGGGTTCAATCTCTGGATTGATCGGGCGGATGAGTTCTTGCCAGTTTTTCTCAATCACAATCTTTGCCTTTTCTTATCAGTGTCGGCGCGTCGGTGTCAGCCCTGAATGAGCGGACGTCGCGCCGGAAATAGTCTGCCTTCAGGAAAGGCAGACCGGCTTTGCCTGCAAATTAAACGCGGCGACGTTTAGGCGGGCGACAGCCATTATGCGGAATTGGGGTCACGTCACGAATAGTCGTGATTGTAAATCCAGCAGCTTGCAAAGCGCGAACTGCGCTTTCGCGGCCAGACCCAGGACCGTTCACATTGACTTCCAATGTTGTCATGCCGTGATCAGCGGCTTTACGGCCTGCTTCTTCCGCTGCGACCTGAGCCGCGTACGGTGTGGATTTACGTGAGCCTTTAAAGCCCATGCCACCAGCAGAGCACCATGCTACGGTATTGCCTTGGGCGTCCGTAATGGTGATCATTGTATTGTTGAAAGTCGAGTTCACATGCGCGACACCGGACGTGATATTTTTCCGTTGAGCGCGGCGAATACGGGCGGGTTCTTTAGCCATCTGAGCTTACCTACTTCTTCTTGCCGGCAATGGCCTTTGCAGGGCCTTTGCGTGTACGAGCATTAGTGTGTGTGCGCTGACCGCGAACCGGCAGACCACGACGGTGACGGAGACCGCGATAATTGCCCATGTCCATCAAGCGCTTAATGTTCTGGGAGCGCTCACGACGCAAATCGCCTTCAACCTGATAGGTTGAATCAATCGTCTCACGGATTTGCAGGATCTCCTGATCCGTCAAGTCATGCACACGGCGGTCTTGCGCAATCCCCACTTTTTCGCAGATCTCAGCCGCCGTAGAGGGACCGATACCGTGAATATAACGCAGAGCAATTTCTACGCGCTTATTAGTCGGGATGTTTACCCCAGCAATACGAGCCACTTTTGGCCTCCTAATCAATCCTGCTTGCAGTCGGTCCTGAACGCTTAGCTCACCCCATAGCAAAAGGGGCGAGCGATAATCGAACCGTCCGCGAAAGCGGGTTACTTAGTCTCAACCCCTCCTGCCGTCAAGCAGGAGCAGCCATAGATTCATGAGATTCTTCAGCCTTTTCTCTTTAAGAGAAGAGACGCGCGAAGAATCCTTTCTTTTTTGGGGCTTTTGCCCCCTCATCCGCGAATAAAACGCGGTTAACATTTGACGACACCGTTTCAATGTCCGCCATTCCGTCTACTTCGCTCAATTTTCCCTGAGCTGCATAGTAAGGCAGCAACGGCGCTGTCTGTTTATTGTAATTTTCCAACCGAATCGCGAAAGTTTCAGGATTGTCATCCTTACGACCCTCATCCTCGAATCGTTTTGTGATTCTTCTCATCAAGGCATCGTCATCGACGCGAAGACGAATAACCCGGTCAACGGCATGTCCACGTTTTTCTAGCGCAGCATCCAAAGCCTTCGCTTGAGCAACAGTCCTTGGAAAACCGTCGAAAATAAATCCATTAGAGGCCGGGTGAGAATCCAATTGCTCTTCGATAAGAGCGATAACAATCTCGTCCGAAACCAAATCGCCGCGGTCCATGATGCCGGCAACTGTCTTTCCTAGCTCTGTTCCGGACGCACGGGCCGCCCGAAGCATATCGCCTGTGGAAAGCTGTATCAAGCCGCGCTCTTGCACGAGCCGTTTTGCTTGTGTGCCTTTTCCGGCGGCCGGAGGGCCAAAGAGGATTAGATTCATCATAGCAAGCTGCCTATCGGTTCCGTCGGCGCATCCGGGATTTTTTGATCAATCCCTCATATTGGTGAGCCACCAGATGTGATTGGATTTGCGCCACTGTATCAAGCGTCACAGATACGATAATCAAAAGGCTCATCCCGCCAATTAACATCGCTACAGAAGGAGGGATAGCGCCGCCCTGACGCGCAATGATCAATTCCGGTAACACACAGACAAAGGCCACATAAACAGCGCCGATAAAAGTCAGCCGAGAGAGAACATATGACAGATACTCTGCGGTTCGTTTGCCTGGACGAATGCCAGGAAGGAATCCACCATTCTTACGAAGGTTATCTGCAACATCGTCAGGTTTGAAAACATAAGGCACATAGAAATAGCAGAAGAAGATAATCAAAATCCCATACAGCGTCAGATACAGAGGCGAGCCATAGGAAATGAAAGCCAAAATTGTTCCGACAATACCGGTGCCCTCTTCCGTATTATTATTCATCATAATTGGGCCAAGCGTTGCCGGCAGGAGTAATAATGAACTTGCGAAAATCGGGGGGATAACGCCCGCTGTATTCAGTTTTAGCGGCATGAAAGAACTTTCACCGCCAAAGGTTTTTCCGCCCGCCATTTGTCGCTTAGGATATTGAACCAGTAATCGTCGCTGCGCTCTTTCGACATAGACAATCAACATTGAGAGACCGATAAACAGAACAATAAGGAAAAGTAAGAGCAGTTCAGAGACTGTACCTTGCTGGTTTAACTCAAAGGCTTGGAAAATTGCTTTTGGTAACTCCGCAACAATCCCGGCGAAAATAATCAGCGAAACACCGTTGCCGACGCCGCGCGCTGTCACTTGTTCCCCCATCCACATGAGGAACATCGTGCCGCCTACGAGGGTAATAACTGTCGACGCTTGGAAGAAAAGCCCTGGGTTAATAACCGCGCCAGGTGTTCCCTGCAGAGCCCGAGCAATTCCGAAGGCCTGGAACGCCGCTAAAAAGACGGTCAGATAACGTGTGTATTGGTTGATTTGCTTACGGCCCTGCTCGCCGTCCTTATCAAGCTCTTTGAGAGACGGGATCGACCCCTTCATCAAAGTCATGATAATAGAGGCTGAAATATAAGGCATTACGTTCAGCGCGAAAATCGCCATACGCTCAACAGCGCCGCCGGCGAACATATTTAAACGTGTGAGAAGCCCCCCGCCACCGGCAGAAAATGCCGTCTGGAACGCGGCCATGTCCATGCCCGGAATCGGAACAAAAGTTCCGAGACGGTATATGATTAGAATGCCGAGTGTGAAGAGGAGTCTGTTCTGCAACTCTTTGGCCTTGGCAAAAACGCCAAGGTTCATATTCGCTGCTAATTGTTCTGACGCTGATGCCATTAAACGTCTCCCGCCTTCTAAAGAAAGTTAAACCCTATCCGATACAGATAGGGTCTTGATGAAGGCGTTTAAAGGTCGCCGAGCTTGCCTTCGTTTTTGGCGAGCAAGTAATAGAATGTTACACGGTTCTTCATGCGTGTCGGCTTCATAGTTTCGCAGACAGCTTTGACCTTTTCCATAGCCGCATCTTTGTCTTCTACGCCGAGCTTCTTCTTCATGAAGCCTTTGACAATTGTATCAAGTTCGGATTCGTCTGAACAAGAGACATACTTGCTGTCACGGTTAGAAAGGGACGCGCCGAGATATTTCTCAATCTTGGTCACCACGGCATTGTCGGCATCGGCGTCATACTCCTGCGTCGGCTCAAGGTAATCAGACACGTCGTCAGATTTCTCTGCCTTCTTCGCTGTGTCTTTTTGAGCCGCAGCCTTTTTAGCAGGCTTCTTAGCCGCCGGCTTTTTCTCTTGTTCCGCAGGCGCAGCAGAAGCTTTCGCCGCTTTTTTGTCTGCTTTAGAAACTTTATTGGATCTGTCAGCCTTCACGCCTTTTTCGCGGCGCTCCATCTTATCTTCAACAACAGTTACAGTTCCTTTGGCATCCTCAACAGCTTTCGTTGCCGCAGGCGTGGCGCCGGATACAGTCAATTTGACCGCTTTGGACACCGTGCCGTTACCGATGAGGCGAACGCCGTCGAATGAGCGGCGAAGGACGCCGGCTTCCACAAGAGCAGCTGCATCCATATCGGATTTGCCATCAATTTTGCCGGATTCGATCGCGCGGTTAAGTGACGCAATTGAGAGCTCGGCGAAACGCTTACGGTTCGGCTTGTTAAAGCCTCGCTTCGGCAAGCGCATGTGAATTGGCATTTGACCGCCTTCAAAGCCTTTAATAGCCACACCTGAGCGTGACTTTTGACCTTTGACACCACGGCCACCTGTTTTGCCTGTACCGGAACCGATACCACGGCCAACCCGCTTACGCTCTTTAGTGGCGCCGGGATTATCTGAGAGTTCGTTCAAACGCATTTGTTTTCTCCAAGAGGTTTCATCTACCCAATAGGGCAGAAGACTACTCTTCTACAATTTTCACCATGTGAGCGACTTTGGCAATCATGCCGCGAACGCTAGGTGTATCTTCCAATGTGCGAATTTTGCCGATGCGGCCGAGGCCGAGACCGACAAGAGTTGCACGCTGATCCGGTTTACGGCGAGTGGCCGAACCGGTCTGACGGACAGTCAATGTTGTTTTCTTCGCCATGATCTTCGTCCTTAAGCTTCAAGCGCTTCAGGTGCAGAGGCACCGTCTTTACGGCGCTCGACAATTTCGGCGACTTTCTTGCCGCGCTTATTGGCGATTGTCCGAGGGCTTTCCATACGCTTCAGCGCATCAAAAGTCGCCCGCACCATGTTATATGGGTTAGACGTGCCAACAGATTTACCAACCACGTCCTGAACGCCAAGACATTCCAAAACAGCCCGCATCGGACCGCCGGCAATAACACCCGTTCCGGGAGGCGCTGAGCGCATAACGATCTTGCCGGCGCCGTGGCGGCCGCGAACGTCATGATGCAAAGTGCGGCCTTCCCGAAGAGGAACGCGGATCATTGTCTTCTTAGCTTCTTCAGACGCCTTACGGATAGCTTCAGGAACCTCACGGGCTTTACCCTTACCAAATCCAACACGGCCTTTTTCGTCGCCAACAATTACGAGAGCGGCGAATGACATGTTGCGGCCACCTTTTACAGTTTTAGCAACACGGTTAATGTGAACCAAGCGGTCGACGAATTCATTGTCCTGATCGTCATCGCGGCCACGGCGATTATCGTTATTACGTGCCATCATCGACCCCTTAGAATTTCAGTCCGGCTTCGCGAGCCGCATCTGCCAGAGCTTTCACCCGGCCGTGGTAAAGATATGCACCCCGATCGAAAACAACTTCACCGACTTTGGCTTTTTCAGCCCGTTCAGCGATTAGCTTTCCGATGCGGCCTGCGGCTTCGACATTAGAGCCTTTTTTCGACTTGTCTTCGAGCGTTGAGGCTGAAGCAAGCGTTGTGCCTGTCACATCGTCAATAATCTGAACAGAAATATTCTTGTCAGACCGGAAAACAGACAGACGCGGACGCCCTTGGGCGTGTTTTTTGAGGCGGCGACGAACACGTTCGGCGCGGCGTATCATAGATTTGCGAGCAGATTTCATGGCTACTTCTTCTTACCTTCCTTGCTGCGTACAAACTCGCCCAAGTAACGTACGCCTTTGCCCTTATAAGGCTCAGGTGTCCGGAACGAGCGGATTTTTGCGGCAACTTGACCGACTTGCTGCTTATCGATGCCGGACACGATAACTTGTGTCGGCTTCGGCGCTTCGATTTTAATGCCCTCGGGCGGTGTAAAATTCACGTCATGCGAGAAACCGAGCTGCATGGACAAATCATTGCCCTTCATAGAAGCTCTGTAACCCACGCCGCGAAGCTCAAGCTCTTTCGTGAAGCCGTTCGTAACACCTTGGATCATATTTTCAACCATTGTGCGGCTCATGCCCCACATGGCACTGGCGTTTTTCGCGCCTTCTACTGGTGTAAGTGTAAACTCACCATCCTTAAGATTGCCGTTAACGGCGTCTGGAAGTGTGAAACTCAACTCACCTTTGGGTCCTTTGACGGAAACGAGTTGACCCGTAGAGGTCAATGTAACGCCGTCAGTGACAGGAACCGGTCTTTTACCAATACGTGACATAAAACTCTCCTATGACACCTGGCAAAGAACTTCGCCGCCGACATTGTTTTCACGTGCCGCCGCGTCGCTCATGACGCCTTTAGGGGTGGACAGGATGGCGATGCCAAGTCCGTTACGGACCTGCGGAAGTGTTTTCACGGAAGAATAAACGCGGCGTCCAGGTTTGGAGATACGTTTGATTTCACGAATAACAGCTTCGCCTTCGAAATATTTCAATTCAACATTAAACGCCCGGAAACCGGCTTCGTCTTTTGTTTCTTCGTAGCCGCGGATAAAACCTTCATCCGCAAGCACGTCAAGAACGCGGCCACGCAGGTTTGACGCAGGCGTCGTGACAGAAGAACGATTCCGGAGAATAGCGTTACGGATACGTGTGAGCATATCCCCAAGAGGATCTGAAAATGACATGGTGTCTCCCCCCTACCAGCTTGATTTTACGAGGCCGGGAATAAGGCCCATGGATCCCAATTCGCGCAAAGCGATACGGGACATTTTCATTTTGCGATAATAACCACGCGGGCGACCGGTGACTTGGCAACGGTTGCGAATACGGGTTTCAGCAGAATTACGGGGTAGAGCTGCGAGTTTCAGTTGCGCTTGAAAGCGCTCCTCAACTGGCAAATCTTTATTACGAGCGATATCTTTCAGCAATGCACGTTTGGCAGCATATTTTGCCACTAGACGCTGACGCTTTAGATTGCGCTCGACTGCGCTTACTTTAGCCATTTATTTGTCTCCTATTTGCAGGATCGTCAGCATGATTGCCATCCGATCCGCTTAGCTTGTTGCGTTCGCTCTAATTCCAGTCAGATTAATTTCTGAATGGGAATGAGAACGCGGCCAACAATGCTTTGGCTTCTTCATCTGTTCGGGCGCTAGTTTGCACCACAATGTCCATACCGCGGACGGAATCGACTTTATCATAATCAATTTCAGGGAAAACGATGTGTTCCTTGAGGCCCATAGCGTAATTACCATGACCGTCAAAGCTCTTACCGTTCAGACCTCGAAAGTCACGAACACGTGGCAACGCAATGTTGACCAAGCGGTCGAGGAATTCATACATTTTATCGCGGCGCAAAGTCACTTTCGTGCCGATAACCATACCGTCCCGAAGCTTAAAGCTGGCGATAGATTTTTTTGCAACACAAGGAACAGGTTTTTGACCGGCGATAAGCTCAAGCTCTTCCATAGCGGCTTGGACTTTTTTCTTGTCGCCAACACCTTCACCAATGCCCATGTTCAACACGATCTTTTCGATACGCGGAACTTGCATCTCGGAGGTATAGCCGAACTGTTCTTTCATCTTCGCACGGACTTCATCACGATAGACCGCCGCGAGGCGTGGTTCATACGGTTTAGCCATCTATGACTTCCCCTGATTTTTTGGCGACGCGAACTTTTTTGCCGTCTTTCAACGTTTTGAAGCCCACGCGCGTGGGTTTATCTTCTTTTGGATCAAGATGCGCCACGTTTGACACGTGAATAGGCGCTTCGAATTCCTTGATGCCGCCGTCCGGGTCCATTTGGCTCGGGCGCACATGACGCTTAACCATACGAACGCCTTTGACAACGACGCGCTCTTCTTTTGGTGACACCTTCAGGACTTCGCCCTTACGGCCTTTATCCTTACCGGAGATAACGACGACATAATCGCCTTTTTTAATCTTCGCAGCCATGGTTAGAGTACCTCTGGAGCCAGAGAGACGATCTTCATATGGTTTTTAGCGCGAAGTTCACGAGGAACCGGGCCAAAAATCCGTGTGCCGATCGGCTCACCATTATTATTGATGATAACGGCCGCATTGCCGTCAAAGCGGATAACTGATCCGTCGCGGCGCTGTATATCTTTCCGCACGCGAACAACAATAGCTTTCCGCACATCGCCTTTTTTCACTTTGCCGCGCGGGATGGCTTCTTTGACTGAAACCACAATTGTATCGCCGACATGGGCATAGCGTCGCTTGGAACCGCCAAGCACTTTAATGCACTGTACGCGGCGGGCGCCGGAGTTATCGGCCACTTCTAGGTTTGTCTGCATCTGAATCATGAGACGTCTCCTTGTTTATATGAGAAGGTTCAACGAGAGGCGAAACGCCTTACGCTGAGACCACTTCCCACCGCTTTAATTTTGACTTTGGCGCACATTCGCTAATGCGAACAATATCACCAACCTTATGTGCACTCTTTTCGTCATGCGCATGATAGCGCTTTGAACGACGAATCGTCTTTTTCAACAAAGGGTGCAAATAGGCGCGCTCAACTCTGACCACAACCGTCTTTTCACCTTTATCTGACACGACTGTGCCCTGAAGTATGCGTTTTGGCATCTCGACCTACCTTAAGCCTTCTTAGCGGTTTTATTTTCCGCCATGATTGTTTTAACGCGCGCAATATCGCGACGCACCTGGCGTACGCGGGCGGTCTTTTCTAACTGGCCGGTCGCATCCTGAAAACGCAGATTAAACTGCTCTTTCTTCAGCTTCAGCAACTCGTCATTGAGTTGATCGGCACTCATGGCTCTGACGTCAGTAGCTTTCATCATCGCCTCCTATTGCTCGCCCGGACGTGTGACGATTTTCGTCTTCACCGGCAATTTGGCAGCTCCGAGACGAAGCGCTTCACGCGCAACGTCATCCGGCACACCATCAATTTCAAACATGATCCGACCTGGGCGGACTTTCGCAGCCCAGAATTCAACAGAACCTTTACCTTTACCCATCCGAACTTCGGTTGGCTTTTTAGTGACAGGCACATCTGGGAAGATGCGGATCCAAACACGACCAGCCCGCTTCATGTGACGGGTAATCGCCCGGCGTGTCGCCTCGATCTGACGCGCTGTGACGCGCTCAGGTTCCATGGCTTTCAAACCGTAAGACCCGAAGTTCAGAGCAGAGCCACCTTTGGCTAGACCCTTGATCCGGCCCTTATGGGCTTTCCGGAATTTTGTACGTTTTGGCTGTAACATTGTGTTTCGCCTCTATCTTAATTGGCACGTGCCGGACGACGTCCGCCACGATCACCACGATCATTACCGCCGCGTGAGCGTGTATCGCCCTGCTGCGTCATGCGCTTCTCATGTGCATATGGGTCATGCTCCATGATCTCGCCTTTATTGATCCAAACTTTAATACCGATAATGCCCATTGCCGTCATTGCACGTGCGACACCATAGTCGATGTCAGCCCGCATAGTATGAAGCGGAACGGAACCTTCCTGATACTGTTCAACACGGGCAATCTCTGCCCCGCCAAGACGCCCACCGACTTTAATCTTACAGCCTTCTGCACCCATGCGCATTGCAGACTGCATAGACCGTTTCATGGCGCGGCGGAATGAAACGCGGCGCTCAAGCTGTTGGGCGATCCCGTCCGCTACGAGGTTCGCGTCGACTTCCGGCTTGCGGACTTCAACCAAGTTGATGAAGACTTCACCGTCGACCATTGAGGCGACCTTCTTGCGAAGAACTTCGATGTCGGCGCCTTTTTTACCGATCACTACACCCGGACGCGCCGTGTAGATTGTGATGCGGCATGTTTTGTGTGGACGCTCAATAACAACACGAGAGACAGAAGCGTTTTTCAGCTCTGAGGCCAAGAAAGCGCGGATAGCGAGATCTTGATGTAAAAGATCGCCATACTCAGATGTGTTTGCATACCAACGTGATGACCAAGTCCGGTTAATACCGAGGCGCAGGCCAATTGGATTAATCTTCTGACCCATTACGCAGCCTTCTCTTTTTTCTTCTCGGCCTTTTTCGGCGCGTCTTTCTTCTCAGCTTTCTTTTCAGACTTTTTCTCAGTCTTCTCAGGAGCTGGAGCGACGTCTTCGTCCTGCTCACGCACAACGATTGTCAGCTCGGAAAACGGCTTCAAGATACGAGCACCGCGACCGCGAGCCCGGGCACGGAAACGCTTCATGACGAAGTTCTTTCCGACATAGGCTTCGGAAACGATCAGGGAGTCGATATCGAGACCATGATTGTTCTCAGCATTAGCGATAGCGCTTTCGAGAACCTTCTTCACTTCACCGGAAATCCGTTTGTGCGAAAATTCAAGATCCGCAAGGGCTGTCTCGACCTTTTTACCGCGGATAAGCTGAGCAACCAGATTCAGCTTGATTGGGCTGATCCGGATCATGCGCAGCTTGGCGCGTGCCTCTTTGTCGCCAACGCGACGTGGATTTTTCTGTTTTGCCATGGCTATCTACTTCCGTTTGGCTTTTTTGTCGGCCGCATGACCGTAATAAGTGCGTGTCGGCGCGAATTCGCCGAGCTTGTGACCCACCATGTCCTCATCAACGAGAACCGGGACAAATTTCTGGCCGTTATGGACCTGAAACGTCAAACCGACAAAGTTCGGCATAATGGTAGACCGGCGCGACCAAGTTTTGATCGGCTTATGGCGACCCTCAGCGCGAGTGGCTTCGGCTTTTTTGAGCAGATACCCGTCAACAAACGGGCCTTTCCAGACTGAACGTGGCATACTCCGCGCTCCCTAACGTTTTTTCTTCGCGTGGCGCGAACGAATGATGAATTTGTCAGTCGCTTTATTAGAGCGAGTACGCGCGCCTTTAGTCGGCTTACCCCAAGGTGTCACTGGGTGACGACCCCCGGAGGTCCGGCCTTCACCACCACCGTGCGGGTGATCTACCGGGTTCATGGCGACGCCGCGAACCTGCGGGCGCTTACCAAGCCAACGTTTACGGCCAGCTTTACCAAGATTGATGTTCATGTGATCCGGGTTAGAAACCGCACCAACAGTCGCCATACAAGACTGGTGAACCATGCGCATCTCGCCTGATTTGAGGCGTACCTGAGCGTAACCTTCCGAGCGACCTACGAGCTGAGCATAAGCGCCAGCCGAACGGGCCATTTGGCCGCCCTTGCCAGGCTTCAATTCCACATTGTGGATGATTGTTCCTATAGGCATTGCGCGAAGAGGCATTGCATTGCCGGGCTTTACGTCGCCTTTAGCAGAGGACAGAACCTTATCGCCTTCTGACAAACGCTGCGGCGCAAGAATATAAGCCTTCTCACCGTCTTTATACTCGATCAAAGCGATAAAAGCCGTCCGGTTTGGATCGTATTCCATCCGTAGGACAGTTGCTTCCATGTCCATCTTGTTCCGCTTAAAATCGATAACACGATAGAGACGCTTGTGACCGCCGCCTTGACGACGTGATGTGATGCGACCGGTATTGTTACGGCCACCTGTTTTCGTCAGACCTTCGGTCAGTGACTTTTCAGGGCGACCTTTATGCAATTCGTCACGATCAACCTGAACCAGGTGACGGCGCGAAGGGCTGGTCGGATTAAATGTCTTTAAAGCCATTTTCTTTTCCTACAGTCCGGTTGCGATGTCGATGCTGTCGCCGTCTTTCAACGTAACAACAGCTTTCTTGACATCATTGCGTCGACCGGGACGTCCCCGGAAGCGCTTGGTTTTACCTTTGACGCGAAGCGTGTTCACGGCCGTCACAGAAACCTTGAACAATTGCTCAATAGCTTCTTTGATTTCCGGCTTAGACGCGCTTAACGGCACTTCAAAAACAACTTGGTTGTTCTCAGAAACGATCGTCGTCTTTTCCGTGATGATCGGAGAGACCACCGTGTCATAATGGCGGGCAGCTACACTCATTTTAGACGAGCCTCCAAATCTGCGACAGCCTGTTTCGTCAAGACAAGTTTGTGACGTTTCAGAATGTCATATACGTTTGCACCCTGGCTTGGCAGAACATCCAAGTTAGGGATGTTTTTTGCCGCCTTGGCAAAATTCTCTTCAATAGCGTTACCGCTCACGATAAGACCGTTTGTTATACCTAATGCGGCTAACTGCTTCCGGAGCTCAGCTGTTTTAGCTGATTTCAAAACAGCATCATCAATGATGATAAGCTCTTTTGCGCCGGCTTTAGCAGACAAAGCATGACGCAAAGCCAAAGCCCGTAGCTTTTTCGGCAAGCCGTGAGCGTGGGAACGAACGCGTGGTCCGTGCGCTTTTGCACCGCCGCGGAACTGGGAAACAGATCCGTTACCGTGACGCGCGGTGCCGCCGCCCTTTTGCCTGCCGATACGCTTATTTCGCTTAGAAACATCGCCGCGTTCCTGAACTTCGTGAGTTCCAGCCTGACGACGCGCTAATTGATAACGCACCATACGGTGTAGAATGTCTTTTCGGGGCTCATTGGCAAAAATGGAATCGTCGAGATCGACGGAACCGGAAGCCTTACCCGCAAGTGTTTGGACGTCGAGTTTCATTTAGCCTTCTCCGCCATCTTCATCTGTTGTGGCTGCCATGGCTGCCGCTTGCTCTTCCGCAACACGCTTGGCTTCGGCTTCTGCTTCGGCGAGCGCCGCTGCTTCAGCTTCATCCGCCGCTTTCAGAGCTTCCTTACGATCTGTCATTGTCGCTGCCGGGAAGATAAGGCCTTCCGGTTGCGGCTTTTTCACAGCATCGCGAACCTCTAACCAAGTCCCTTTTGCGCCTGGCGTTGCACCTTTAACAAGGATCAAACCATCTTCAATTTCGATACGCGCGATTTCAAGGTTTTGGTTCGTCCGGCGAACGGCGCCCATATGGCCTGCCATTTTCTTGCCTTTGAAAACCTTACCCGGATCCTGACACTGACCAGTAGAGCCGTGCGAACGGTGAGAGATAGACACACCATGTGTTGCGCGAAGACCGCCAAAGTTATGGCGCTTCATCGCACCGGCGAAGCCCTTACCGACTGTAATACCGGAAACGTCAACCAGTTGACCAGGAAGGAAGTGACCTGCGATTAACTCTTCGCCAACTGAAACGAGGTTTTCTTCGTCTACACGAAACTCAACCAGCTTTTTCTTCGGCGTAACAGATGCCTTCGCAAAGCGCTCACGCTCAGCTTTGGAGACGCGCTTAGGCTTGGCTTCACCAGCGCCCAGCTGAACAGCTGAATAGCCGTCACGCTCTAGCGTTTTCTGGGCCACGACCTGACACCCTTCTAGGGCGAGGACAGTAACAGGTACATGATTTCCCAATTCGTCATAGACGCGGGTCATGCCCAGTTTTTTTGCTAATAGACCTGTACGTAACATGCCTATGCTCCCAATTTAATTTCGACGTCAACACCGGCGGCGAGGTCGAGCTTCATCAGCGCGTCCACGGTTTGCGGTGTTGGGTCCACGATATCGAGCATACGTTTATGCGTACGGATCTCGAATTGCTCGCGAGATTTCTTATTAACATGTGGTGAGCGGTTTACAGTAAAACGCTCGATCCGAGTCGGCAGCGGAATGGGCCCGCGCACGGTTGCACCGGTGCGCTTAGCCGTAGAGACGATCTCCTTGGTAGAAGTATCGAGAATACGGTGGTCGAAGGCTTTCAACCGGATGCGAATATTTTGACGATCCATAACAGGGCCTAATCTTTACGCTTCAAACAACAACCCGACGCCGCCTATGTGGCGCCGGACAAATGAGTTACTTAAACTGACTTAGTCAGTAATTTTTGACACAACGCCGGCGCCGACTGTGCGTCCACCTTCACGGATAGCGAAGCGAAGCTTCTCTTCCATAGCGACAGGCACGATAAGCTCGACATCAATGTTCACATTGTCGCCCGGCATAACCATCTCTGTGCCAGACTTCAAAGTTACAACACCGGTGACGTCAGTTGTACGGAAGTAGAACTGCGGGCGGTAATTATTAAAGAACGGCGTGTGACGGCCACCCTCTTCTTTCGTCAGGATGTAAGCTTCCGCTTCGAACTTCTGGTGAGGCGTAACAGACCCTGGCTTACAAAGAACCTGGCCACGCTCAACACCTTCACGGTCAACACCGCGAAGCAAAGCGCCGATGTTGTCGCCGGCCTCTCCTCGGTCGAGGAGCTTACGGAACATTTCAACACCTGTACATGTCGTCTTCTTCGTATCCTTGATACCAACGATTTCAATTTCGTCGCCGACGTTAACCGCACCGCGTTCAACACGGCCCGTTACAACCGTACCACGGCCGGAGATGGAGAACACATCTTCGATAGGCATCAAGAAAGGCTGATCAATCGCGCGCTCAGGCTGCGGAATGTAGGAATCAACAGCTTCCATCAACTTCTTGATAGACTCTTCACCGATTTCAGGTGTTTCGCCGTTCATTGCAGCCAAAGCAGATCCTGCAATCACAGGAATGTCGTCGCCCGGGAAGTCATAAGAGCTCAGAAGTTCACGGATTTCCATTTCGACAAGCTCTAGAAGCTCTTCATCGTCAACCTGGTCAACCTTGTTCATGTAAACAACCAGAGCCGGAACGCCGACCTGACGGGCAAGCAAGATGTGCTCACGTGTCTGAGGCATTGGGCCGTCGGCTGCGTTCACAACCAAGATAGCGCCGTCCATTTGAGCCGCGCCGGTGATCATGTTCTTAACATAGTCAGCATGGCCCGGGCAGTCGACGTGAGCGTAGTGACGGTTTTCCGTCTCATACTCAACGTGAGCTGTAGAAATGGTGATACCACGCGCTTTTTCTTCCGGCGCGCCGTCAATCTGATCATAAGCGCGGAAGTCACCGAAATACTTCGTGATCGCCGCCGTTAGCGTCGTCTTGCCGTGGTCAACGTGACCAATCGTGCCGATATTGGCATGCGGCTTATTACGCTCGAATTTCTCTTTTGCCATTTTTTTCTCCGTTCTCTTCTAGGAGGTCAAAACCATTATACTTATTATTAAGACCGACTTAGTTGCCGCCCTGCTTAGAAATCACTTCATCAGCGACAGCCTGCGGCGTCTTAGCGTAGTGATCAAATGTCATTGTAAATTGCGCGCGGCCCTGTGTCTTGGAACGCAAATCATTCACGTAACCAAACATGTTCGCCAAAGGCACCATAGAGTTGATGACATTCGCGTTTCCGCGCATCTCAGTTCCCTCAATCATACCGCGGCGTGAGTTTAAGTCACCAATTACGTCGCCCATATACTCATCAGGCGTCACAACCTCTACCTTCATGACAGGCTCTAGAAGGTCGATACTGCCTTCGCTCTTGATTTCACGGAAAGCAGCACGAGCTGCGATCTCGAACGCCATAACAGAGGAGTCAACATCATGGTAAGCCCCATCATAAAGCTCAGCCTTGAAGTCGATGAACGGGAAGCCGGCCAAAAGACCTGTTTCCGCCATGGAGCGAATACCTTTTTCAACACCCGGGATATATTCCTTAGGAACATTACCGCCGACAACTGAGTTTTCGAATTCAATACCAGAACCAGGCTCAAGCGGCGTAAAGTTGATCTTTACGCGACCAAACTGACCAGAACCCCCAGATTGCTTTTTATGCGTGTAATCAATTGTAACAGGCGCGGCGAGTGATTCACGGTAAGCCACCTGAGGCTGACCAATATTCGCCTCAACACCGAACTCGCGCTTTAGACGGTCGACAAGAATATCCAAGTGAAGCTCACCCATCCCCGCCATGATTGTCTGGCCGGATTCGATGTCTGTTGTGACGCGGAACGAAGGATCTTCTGCAGCCAAACGCTGCAAGCCAACACCGAGCTTTTCTTGGTCAGCCTTGGATTTCGGCTCAACGGCAATTTCAATCACCGGATCCGGGAATTCCATACGCTCAAGAATAACAGGGTGTTTTGGATCACATAGAGTGTCACCCGTTGTTGTCTGCTTCAAGGACGCAACAGCGATAATGTCGCCAGCATACGCCTCTTTGATGTCTTCACGGTCGTTGGAATGCATCATCATCATGCGACCAACACGCTCTTTATTCTCTTTAACGGAGTTGAGGATGGTCGAACCCGCCTCAAGAACGCCAGAATACAAGCGGCAGAATGTCAAAGTACCAACGAAAGAGTCGTTCATAATCTTAAAGGCAAGCATTGAAAGAGGCTCATCATCAGACGCCGGGCGAGTTGTTTCTTCGCCTGTCTTGACATCGATACCTTTAATAGCCGCGATATCCAGCGGGCTTGGCAAGTAAGCCACAACCGCATCCAGAAGAGGCTGAACACCCTTATTCTTAAAGGCTGTTCCGCAGAAAACCGGCACAACTTTGTTTGCAATTGTCGCCTTACGAACCAAGTCTTGGATAGTTTCAGTCGAAGGCATCGTACCCTCAAAGTAAGCTTCCATGACTTCATCGTCCATGTCAGCTACAGCTTCGATCAGTTTTTCACGGTACTCAGCGGCTTTTTCCACCATATCAGCCGGAATATCGACGATATCGTATGTGGCGCCCAAATCGGCTTCTTTATCCCAAACGTAAGCAACGTTCTTGACGAGATCGACGACACCTTTGAAGTTTTCCTCGGAGCCAATAGGAAGCTGCATTTCCAGCGCGTTTCCGCCCAAACGGTCTTTCACAGACTGAACTGACGCGTAGAAGTCGGCGCCAAGCTTATCCATCTTATTGATGAAGATCATGCGAGGCACTCTGTACTTGTCAGCCTGACGCCAAACAGTTTCAGTTTGAGGCTCAACACCAGCGTTTGCATCCAGAAGCGCAACCGCGCCATCGAGAACCCGCAAAGACCGCTCAACTTCAATCGTGAAGTCAACGTGACCCGGTGTGTCAATAATATTCAGACGCTTACCAGCCCAGAAACAAGTTGTCGCAGCGGATGTAATTGTAATTCCGCGCTCTTGCTCTTGAGCCATCCAATCCATTGTGGCCGCACCGTCATGAACTTCAGCAATTTTGTGATTCTTACCTGTGTAATACAGAATCCGCTCTGTGCAGGTTGTTTTACCCGCATCGATGTGAGCCATGATGCCGAAGTTACGGTAATCTTTAAGTTCGTAGTCGCGTGCCATGATTGGTCTCTTAACTCTTTCGGTCTACCAGCGGTAATGTGAGAAGGCGCGGTTAGCTTCAGCCATGCGGTGCGTGTCTTCACGCTTCTTCACGGCAGTGCCACGATTGTTTGATGCATCGAGCAGCTCACCAGCAAGGCGCTCGCGCATAGTATTTTCATTGCGTGAACGCGACGCGTTCACCAACCAACGGATAGCCAGAGCCTGGCGGCGTTCAGGGCGCACTTCAACAGGCACCTGATAGGTCGCACCACCAACGCGGCGAGAGCGAACCTCTACGGCTGGCTTAATGTTTTCCAGCGCATCATGAAAAACGCGGATTGATTCTGTTTTTGCTTTGTCCTCGACGATATCCATCGCGCCATAGACGATTTTCTCAGCCGTAGACTTTTTTCCGTCCAACATGATGGCGTTCATGAACTTAGCGAGAACCAAGTCATTAAATTTTGCATCGGGAAGAATAACCCGTTTTTCTGCGCGGTGACGACGTGACATGACTGACTACCTTACTTAGGACGCTTCGCGCCGTATTTAGAACGACGTTGCTTACGATCTTTAACGCCCTGAGTATCCAGAACGCCGCGAAGGACGTGATAGCGCACACCCGGCAAGTCTTTCACACGACCGCCGCGGATTAGCACAACACTATGCTCTTGCAGGTTATGGCCCTCACCCGGGATATAAGACAAAACCTCAAAGCCATTCGTTAGGCGCACCTTGGCCACTTTACGAAGCGCTGAGTTAGGCTTCTTTGGAGTGGTTGTGTAAACACGTGTACAAACGCCGCGCTTCTGAGGACATGCCTCAAGAGCCGGAACCTTATTCCGTTTACGCTTGTCTTTGCGCGGCTTGCGAATGAGCTGCTGAATTGTTGGCATGGGCCGTATTTCCTGCACAAAATGCAAACAGCCCCGCATTCAAGCCCCATGCCCGAGTGCCGGATGTCTGCAAAAGACCATCCCTTGCCGCGAAAACTCCGCAACCGAGATGACTAAGTTATTCCAATTTTGCCTTAAACAAGGTTTCTAAGGTGACCCTCAGACAGCATGTTCATCAGCGTGGGGCGCCATATACGAGGGCGGATGGGTTCCGTCAACAGCAGATATGCGGTTTTTTCAGGCGATAACGGGATTCACAGCGAGAGTTGGGTCTGGTCGAAGCCTGTCTCTCTAGTGAGCCGCGTTTTTCTTCTTTGCCTTATGAGCATCGACGGCGGCAAGCCCTGCTTTAGCAGAATCAGGGCCTCGAATCTCGGCTTCTTTCTGTGCCCAGAGGCGCTTTTGGTACCCATTCGAGAGGACGTCCGTGACGATTAACACACCCACGACGAGGTAGAAGCTCGACTTACTCATCGCGTCAATTGCGAAACCGAAGATCTCAAGATGCGCTAGATGTGCGCCTTCTGTGACCAAAAGAACGCCTACCAGGAATAGAATGAAGAGCCCGAGCACTTCATACATGCGATTCTTCTTGATGAAATTCGTTACAGCGTCAGCCATAAAAATCATAGCCAGCCCGGAGAGAACAATCGCGATGACCATGAGCGGCACCTGATAAGACTTGGTCGGCTCACATCCGACGGCCCCTGCCACCGGATCGGCGATTAGCGCAGCCTTACATTCTACGATACTGCCTTGGAATACCCCGAGCGTCGCGCCCGCACTATCGACGATATTTGCTGCATCGATACTTGCGATCGCCATAGCCGAGAGAATCGAGTCGAAAGAGAACACCAAGTTCATAATAACGATAAGGGCAATGGCTTTGGCGACAGATCGCTTCCCAGACCCTTCTGAATTCTCGATATGGTCGACTGTCAGAAGGTGATGAATTTCTTTGATCGCCGTATATATAATAAAGCCGCCGCCGCCGAGCGTCACAAGGCTCTGAAGGGTAAACTCTCCCTCAAGGATCCCTTCGAAGGGAACCGAGAAAAGCGGCGCCGCCATAAGACCGAACAAACCTACAATAACAAAGAGAAGAATAATCCGGAAGACGACCGCGATTCCAATTCCCCATTTTCGGACCTTCTTTGCGTCTTTAGGGTCTCCGACCTTGTTACTTTCGATCGCGATATAGAGCAGATTGTCAAAACCGAGCACGGCCTGAAGCAGAATCAGCATGAAAAGCGTAAATAGAGCTTCGAGTGTCAGATAGTCAGCCAAAAGAGCCTCCGATTATGGCAATGCCCTGGAAAATGTTTTCGGGCGTTTTCTAGTCTCTAGCGGTCGATTCGCAGGCTTTCAAGAAAATCTCGCGCCGAAGCGCCGCGGCGTTAAAATCTGATTGCCAGGCGGGTTTGTTAATGTCAGGTTCAGCCGGAATTAGGTATAAGGTCAACTATGAAGTATTCAGGTTTGAAATCCGTGTTGCTCAGCGCAGCTTTTCTCACCTCCTTGGGAGGCGGGCTCTCGGCCTGTACGCCCACGGTGAAAATCGAGCCCTCCGACAAACCGATCAAAATCGATCTGAATGTCAAAATTGATCAGGAAGTCCGCGTCCGGCTCGACAAAGATGTTGAAGAGCTCATCGCAGATAACCCAGACTTGTTTTAGGAGGTTTATATGAAAACCGTATCAAAGATTATCGCATTAACCGTAACTGGTGCGCTTTTGGGCGCAGGCGCTATTGCGCTCAATACACAAGGCCTTAACGCCGCACAGGCGCAATCCGCCTCCGCAAAAGCGACGGTGGATAGTGCTAAAGCCGCCGGCAAGATCGGCGAAACCGCTGCCGGTTATTTGGATGCTGTCAACAATCAGTCTCTGGACGCGGCCACCAAAGCAGCCATGAAAGAAATCAATATTGCCCGTAAAGCCCTCTATACACGCTTGGCCAATGAGCAAAATGTGAAGACAGAAGTTGTTGCCGCCCTAACCGGTGAAAAACAAGTCGCGAAAGCTGGCGGCGGCGAATATGTGCTCAAATCTTCCGGGAGCTGGGTTAAAAAGTAGCCAACTCGACATTTAAAACGAATTAAGCCACCGACTTTCATCGGTGGCTTTTTTGTTACCTACTATATCAAAAGGCTAGTTAGCCGGATATCTCATTTCGACGGGCACAGTCGCGCCAGACTCATCGACCTTTATCTGTACATCGTCAAACGTGGGCTCACGATCTTCCGGCGCATTCCCAGACGCGCCCCATCCGTCGAGGATTTTATAATCCTCTGTCATTGAGAACCGGCCATCATCATCCAGATCATGCCAGACAGACACAGCATAGTTTCCGGGTCTTTCGACTTTGAAGGTCTGAGTAATATCTCCGAGAGTTAGCTCACTTAAAACGCCGCCAAACCCTTTCATTGAGCGGTAATTCTCCCGCGTCTGGATTGAGACATATATCGGCCCTTCGGTTTTCGTAATGCTTTTCAGCGTGACGGTCACAGGGATTGTGCCGTCTTTAGTTTTCCAGTCCGGCGCCTCACCCGCCCAAGCAGGGCTAATCCCGAGGGCACCTAGAGCATAAAGCGCGCAGATAGCGCCTCCAGTAGCAACACTCAATTTTTTAAACTTAACAAACATAATAGCCTCCTTTCAAATTAGTTTGTATTTCAAACTTGACACATTGAGGTTTGTAATGCAAACATATTTTTAGAAAAAATGAATTTGCCTTTTCTGGGCAGATAGAGGAAGCCACTTTATTAAGGAGACGAAAATGTCGAAGGAAAACATCATTGCGGATTTGGATTATGCGAGCCAACTTGCGAAGGAAGGCGCCGAGACGCCTCTTCTCGGCGGGCCCATTGGATTATTGTGGGGCGTCTTGCTCACATCAATATTCTTTTATCAATGGGGTGTTCTGTCTGGGACATTTGGGCTCTCTGAAACAAGCCTCGCCATCGCTTGGTTAGCGTTTGCAGTCATTGGGGGGTTAGGCAGCTACGTAATGGGAGTAAAAATCGATAAAAAAGCTGGATCAAATTCTGCCGCTAATCGAGTCGAATCTTATGTTTGGACAATGTTTTCGGGAATGTTGGGCACGCTATTTATCGGAATTATTCTAAACATGGTCTTTGCAGAAGGCACTTATAAACTCTTCGACTTAGTCATGATTGTTGGTTTTGCCGGACAGGGCCTTGCGTATGGTGTTGTCGCCAAAATGAGTAAAATGAGGATGCTGCATGTTGCCTCCTTTATCGGCTTTACAGCGTCCGCGGTCTGTTTTTCCTTTTATGGCCAGCCAGTCGTTTATCTGATCGGATCTATTGCCACAATTTTCACAGTAATTCTTCCGTCTCTTCTGACTATGAAAAAGGCCGGAGGGTCAAATGCCTAATGAGACAGATGAAAATGATATAGACCTCGACCTCGACGCCGTAGATGACATTATTCACGGCCGTCTCAGGATGGGAATTATGGCCTATCTCTCAGCCGTCAACCCCGCGAGCTTTCCGGAGCTTTTAGAAAAGACGGGCACGAGTAATGGCAATCTTTCGACTCATTTGACCAAGCTAGAAAGCGCGGGTTTTGTGGAGCAAGAAAAAGGCTTTAAAGGCAAACGCCCCCAAACTTTGGTTCATTTGACGAAACCTGGAAGGCAAGCGTGGATTAATTATCTTGAGGCGATGAAAAACATCCTCGGCACGTAGAATCCATATTTAAAGAATGACAAAGGGGGCGCTATTCTGTAGCGCCCCCTTTGTGTCAAACGAGACAATCATAAAAGGCAATCTAAGCCGGAAAAAGGTTTTCAACCAGAGCTGGCCGATCATGCTCGCCAATGGCGCGGCTCCAATTGTGGGACTAGTTGATACTTTTGTTATTGGACGTTTTGTCGGGACAAGCGCTCTCGCCGGAATTGGCCTCGGCGCTGTCATTTACGGCATTTTCTATTGGGGTTTTGGATTTTTACGTATGAGCACGGCAGGCCTCGTCGCGCAAAGCGACGGCCAAGGCGCCGAAGCGGATGTTCAGTCCCATATCCTCCGCGCTCTGCCTATCGGACTTTCCATCGGGTTATTCATTCTGCTGATACAGGGCTGGCTCCTTCCGCTTGCTTTCAAAATCTATACCGCCAATCCGGATATTGAAGCTTCGGCCACACTATACATACAAGCCCGGCTTTGGGGCTTACCCGCCACACTCGCCAGTATCGCTCTTATGGGATGGTTTGTCGGTATCAGCCGGTCTGGCCTCGCCCTCGGAATGCAAGTGGTTCTAAATTTAACGAACCTATTCCTATCCCCTCTTTTCGTGCTCGGTTTTGGCGCCGGTCTTTACGGGGTCGCGCTCGCATCATCAATTGCAGAATGGGTTGGCTTGGCTGCTGGCCTTTGGCTGGCCTACCGCGAAATTAAGCGACGCGGCGGCTTCCGCTGGGAAGCTATTAGCCGGAAAACTTTGCTGGCCAAGGAAGCTCTGTCAAAACTCGGCGTGACCAATTCAAATATTTTCATCCGAACTTTAACTCTGACTGTCGGATTTAATTTTTTCGGCAATGCCGCGGCAGCAGAAGGCGAAACGTTCCTGGCGGGCTATCATGTTTTGATGCAGTTTATCACCATGTCGGCCCTTGTTCTCGATGGGTTTGCCCACACGGCAGAAGCTGTGACCGGAGCGGCGTATGGCGCAAAAAATAAGTCCCGCTTTGCCAGGGCGGTCAAGCTTACCACAGAATTTTCGGCGTTTTTTGCCTGTATTTGCGGCGCTCTGATCTGGTTTGGCGGACCTTACATTATCAACCTCCTGACAACCGATCCGGCTGTTCGGGCCAGCGCTCAAGCTTATTTGGCCTATTGCGCCCTCGCTCCAGTGCTCGGCTTTATGGCGTATCAGCTGGACGGCGTGTTTATCGGCACCACAAGAACAGCGGCAATGCGCAATGCCGGTATCGTTTCGGTCATTATCTATATCGGCGCGCACTACCTCCTCTACCCAGGACTTGGAGCCGCCGGGATTTGGATCGCATTTTTAGTCTATTATGTGTTGAGAGCCGTCACGCTTGCTGTCGCCTATCCGGCGATTACAAGGCATTTGGAAGCTAAGATATAGAGCAGATCTAAGCCGTGCCGACTGCCTCGGCAATATTCGAAAAACCATCCGCCTTCAGCCGCGCCGATAAATCTTCGCAAATTTCCTGCACCAATTGCGGGCCGCGATAAACAAGCGCGGAGTAGAGCTGCACGGCTTTTGCTCCGGCCTTTATCTTGGCATAGGCCTGCGCGCCGCTCCCAACACCGCCAACGCCGATCAAATCAATCCGCCCATCGGCGGCGTCAGAAAATTCCTGTAAAAGCGCGGTGGATTTTTTGAAGAGGGGTTGTCCCGAAAGACCCCCACCCTCTCCGCGATGGGGGCTGGTCAAACTGTCCGGACGTTCAATTGTCGTATTGCTGACGATAATCGCATTCAGGCCATAGGTTCGAGCTTGTTCAACGACTCGTTCTACATCAGAAAAATCTAGGTCAGGGGCGACTTTCAAAAACATGGGATAGCTCGGTGAGTCCCCTGAGAGCTTGGCCCGGGTCTCAGACAAGCGCCCCAACAATTCATCCATTTCCGTACTGCCCTGAAGGTTCCGAAGTCCCGGCGTATTTGGCGAGCTAATATTGATCGTGAAATAGTCAGACATTCCCCAGAGACGAACAAGCCCTGTCACATAATCCGCAATACGATCTTCACTGTCTTTATTAGCGCCGAGATTGGCCCCGATAATCCCGCTATTTTCGCGCCGCGCCCGCAGACGCTCCGAAAAATGGTCGAGGCCTTTATTGTTAAACCCCATTCGGTTGATAACCGCTTCATCCTCCGTCAGACGGAATAGCCGAGGCTTGGGGTTTCCGGCCTGAGGCTTAGGAGTTACCGTCCCGCATTCGACAAATCCGAACCCAGCGTCGAGCATAGCGTCCGGTACGTCGCAGTCTTTGTCGAACCCAGCGGCTAATCCTACGGGGTTGGGTAAACTAAGACCGCCGACATTGACAGCAAGTTCCGGAAAGGCCTGAGCGTTTGCTTTCGGTCCAAATCCGGCCCGCAAAGCTTTAACAGTGGTTATATGCGCCCGTTCCGTCGGAAGCTTTCGCAGTACCGACGTGCCCACCTTGTAAAAAAGACTCATTAATTTGCCTCGAATACATACCGCCCGTTACGGTCTGGCAGAAGTTTTCGATATGACAGAACATCATCCATTGTCAGGTCAGAATAGGCATGTGGAAATTTCTCGCCATTACGCGACTCTTCCCATTTGATTTCCAGCTCCGGCCTCTCAAGAGAAAGTTTGACGATGACGATCGTCCCGCCGCCAGTAAAATGGGTATGCAGCGTTTCTTGGACCTGATCCTCCGCGGACAGGTGAATAAACCCATCTTGAAAGTCCAATTCTGTGCCTTCAAACTCCATGTCCTGAATGAATTCACCCCATTCGGCCTGGGTCAATATCTTATAGGCAATCTTAATTTCTGACATATTTACTTTATAAACAACCTCGCCGCACAAGAACAGGGCATAAACGAATTAACAGCGCACAGATTCTGACTCTGTCCCGTGAGTCCCCATTTCCGACGCCCGATTCCATTTCATGCACACAAAATCATCGCCAAAGAGGAGGCACAAGAAAACTGGAAGGGAATCCGTTATGTCTATGCGCAAATTTGCGAAAATCTTTGGGGGGGCCGCTATGTTCAGTGCTCTACCCGCAATAGCGGCGGCGCAAGACGCCCCGACACTCGAGAGTCTGGCGGCAAATGACGCCTTTGTCTTTAATACATTACTCTTTTTGATTGGCGGCTTCCTCGTTATGTGGATGGCGGCAGGCTTTGCCATGCTAGAGGCGGGCTTTGTCCGTACTAAAAACGTTTCGATGCAGTGTCTGAAGAATATTAGTCTTTATTCTGTGGCCGGACTGATGTTCTGGGTCATTGGTTATCAGCTTATGTATAATGTTTCCGGTGATGGCGCTGGTCTATTTGGAATGCCAGGCATAATGAGCTTTGGCGGCCCAAGTACGGACACCGGCTACTCAGATTATTCTGACTGGTTTTTCCAGATGGTCTTTTGCGCGACAACGGCCTCCATCGTTTCAGGAACAGTTGCTGAGCGCATTAAGTTCTGGCCTTTCATCATTTTCGTCGTAGTTCTAACCGGCTTTATCTATCCGGTTGTGGGGTCTTGGGAATGGGGCACAGGCTTCCTTGACCGCATGGGCTTCTCTGATTTTGCCGGTTCTACACTGGTTCACTCCACAGGCGGCTGGGCCGCTCTGGTGGGCGCGATTATTCTCGGCGCCCGTAAAGGCAAATATGTTGACGGAAAAGTGAATGCGATCCCCGGCTCTTCCATGCCTTTGGCAACACTCGGTGTATTCATATTGTGGCTCGGATGGTTCGGGTTTAACGGCGCCTCACAACTTGCACTCGGCACTATTGCTGACGCAGACTCAGTGGCCAAAATCTTTGTGAACACAAATATGGCCGCTGTCGCCGGGGTTATCATGGCGGTGCTCTACACTCAGATCCGTTATGGTAAAATTGATCTGACAATGGCGCTTAACGGGGCTTTGGCAGGTTTGGTGGCGATTACCGCTGAACCTCTTACACCGAGCGTTCCAGTTGCTTTGCTGGTCGGCGGTCTCGGCTCACTCTTAGCATGCCTCACAGTACCACTCTTGGATAAGCTAAAAATCGACGATGTTGTCGGCGCTGTTCCGGTTCACTTGGTGGCTGGTATCTTCGGCACGCTGGCTGTCGCTTTCACTAACCCTGATGTGACCTTCATGCCGCAGCTTATCGGTGTTCTTGCCACAGCCGTCTTTGTCTGTATCGCCTCGACCATCGTCTGGTTTGCCCTGAAATTCACCATCGGACTACGGGTCAGCGAAGAAGACGAATATATTGGACTGGACCAAGCTGAAATTGGCGTCCCAAGCTACCCTGAGTTTGTGGCCACCTAAGACTTATGAGGCGCGGAGTTTATCGCGCGCCTCACAAAACTGACTTTCCCCTCGCGCTTTGCTAAGGTTAGCGGTGCGAATACCTTCCCCGGCCTGTTTTAATAAACAGTGTCGGGTTTTTTATGAATTGCGCTGTTTATTCATCCCGCCTCGCTAGGACGGCTTTCCATTTGACCGCTTAGGCTTTTTTTCCTAAGCAGGCTTTTATGTTCTCCCATACCGATATCTGGAATGCCCTGGATCGACTTTCTCAATCTTTGTCGACAAGCCCGTCCGGCCTGGCGCGACAAGCCGGTCTCGACCCGACGACTTTTAATAAATCCAAGCGCCAGTCGGCCTCTGGTAAGAATCGCTGGCCATCTACGGAAAGCCTCTCCAAAGTCCTGGGCACGGTCGGGATGAGCTTTGAAGATTTCGCGCGTTTTGCGGATCAGGCCGGCGCACATGGTCCGTCCATACCTGTTATTGGTCTGGCGCAGGCGGGCAGCCAAGGGTTCTTTGATGATGCTGGATTTCCCGTCGGGGGCGGTTGGGAAGATGTCCGAGTGCCAGGCGTCAGAGACGAAAATGTCTATTGCCTACAAATTGCTGGTGACTCCATGTCGCCCGTTCTACGCGCAGGAGATAAAGTTCTTGTCGCCCCGAACGAGACAGTGCGGCGGGGCGACCGTGTGGTTGTGAAAACCAATGAAGGGGAGATTATGGCGAAAGAACTTCGCCTAATTAATGAAACCCGCATAGAGCTCATCTCTCTCAACCCGGAATATGACAACAGGGATTTTGCCAGACGAGATATTCAATGGATTGCCCGTATCGTCTGGGTATCGCAATAATAGCGAAAACAAAAACAGGCTTTAAACGCACTATACTTTAGGTCGGTTCGCCTTCTAAAAAGGCGTTTACATAGTCTTTCAAGGCGTCTGGATCTTCAAATAAACTCTCGGCAATTTTGGCTTTTTGGAACATTTTTTGACTGAGATCGTCTGAAGTCTCTTCCAATTCTAAATCTGCCAGAATCGATTTGGCCCTTGTTAAATCACTCTTTTTTATCGCCCCCTCATGGGACAATGCAATTATGGCAAAGGCATAATTGACGCGCATAATTAAATCTGTTGGGTCTCGTTGAAGGGCCTGCTCGAAAAAGCCTTTGCCATAATCTATGCGCGCGCCGAACCATTTCTCGCCGTTTTCAGCCCCGGCCTTGCGGGCAATTTCCAAGTGCCAAGCTCCCATAAGTGCATCTCCCCTGGCTTCCTGCGGAAAGTCGGTTCGGTAAGCTTGAATATGTTCCAAACTCTTTTGTGGGAGTTTCTTAAACCACGCCGCAACATCGCCAGTATACCGCGCGACGAACCCATCGGTTACAACATATTGAAGGCGCGCATTGGGATGGTCCGGATTTAATTTAAGCGCTCTTTGCGCAAGGTCTCTGGCTTGTTTCGCCCTTAATTGCGGTGCGTCTGACTCCCCTAACATGATTTGCCGCGCCAGCGCTTCGGACGCTAGCGAAAGCGAGTCAGCGGTTTTCAACTCCCTTCCCAGTTCGAGAGCCTGCTCATATTGACCGGATTTTATATAACTCTGTACATCCGATTCCGCTTGCGCCGAAGCAGAATTAGGGAAAAAACTAATTCCGCAGAGCAGAAGGAGGAATGTAAGGTATCGCAACCAGACCATATCTTTTGCTACCATTATCCCTATGGCGCGCCTAGCAAATTTAACGGCCCAATTTCGTGTAACGGTATTTGTGACTTGTGCGGTCAGGCGGTTCACGCTTAATCTTGGTATATGCCCAATAAAGTTGCTCTATTTCCAGCCTACGCTCTGTTAGCTTACATTTTGCTGTCTTTCTTCAACGTTTCGGCTTTTGCGGTTCAATGCGATAGCAGGGTTTATCTGGACGGCGTGAAATCTACCGAAGGCGGAAGCCGGGAATTTGACGGTTATCCGTTCTATCCTGAAAAATCGATCCCCACAGCAGAAACCGTTTGCGTGAAAGATAAAGAAAACGGAAATATACGCCGATATGTGGTCGAGAGAGTTTTGGTTGGAAATGTACGCATAACCCTCACCCATGATTTTACAAATGTCTCCGCGCGGGCCTATCCGGATACTTTGGATATTGATCCCAAAACACGGTCAAGTGAGCATGTCGTAGCCAAATGTTCAGGCCCAACAGCCCAGTATCGCTGCGATGCATTTCCTGATCCGATGAGCATGATAAAAGTCTCCACCTATTACTTCAACAGAACACCGGGAAATATTGAGTTCACTCTAAACGCGCCTCGCCGAGAGATTCGCAGAGCCTTCAAAATTGACCATGCCACCTCAACTAAAGCGGCCACAATGCAGCTACCCAACGGAAAAATTATACTGTTTCCGTATAATCCCGATGGCGGCTTCCGGCCTGCGTCCAACTCCGAAGACACAGTATACAGCTTTCTTCGACAAGCCCCCGATGAGGCTATCATGAAAATAGCTGTCCCCGTCACCCTCGCCAATGGCGATTCAACGCTAATGAAAACAGAAATGTCGGTGGGACAAATTAAGCTTGCGTCGCAAATCAGCGATTATAGCGGGCAATATTACGCAAAACGCCCCAAATAGGGGCGCACGCTTTGTATATTCCTTTTGGTCGTAAAGCGGGATTAACCGAGCTTTCCCGCAAGCGCATTTTCTATCAGCTCCGCTGTTTCGTCCGGGCCATATATGGCTACGAAAGATCCGAAACGCGGGCCTTGGCTTTGGCCCAAACAGACTTCGTAAATGGCCTTGAACCAATCCCGTAAGTTTTCGAACTCATGGTCTTTTCCAACAGAGAAAATAAGAGTTTGGAGGGCCTCGCCATCCGTCTTTTCAGCCTCTTCCACCTCTCTAAGGCGACCGGCAAGGTCAACCAACGCTGCCCGTTCTTGATCACTGGGATCGCGGTAAGACTTATTCGGTTTCACAAAGTCTTGATAATACCGAACGGCAAAATCAGCCAGCTGGTCCAAAACGGGATTTGTCTCGGGTGTTGCCTCTGGCTCATAACGTTCAATGAAGCCCCAAAGAATATCGCGGTCCGACGCATTCGCTGCACTCACAAGATTTAGAAGAAGCGCAAATGTGACGGGGGGGATATGTTTTGGCGGATTTCCGTTGTGAATGTGCCAAACAGGATTGTTCGCCTGCGCTTTTTCGTCCTGTTTGTGATAACCGGCCAAATGCTGGAAATACTCATCCACTGTTTTCGGAATGACATCGAAATAAAGCTTTTTCGCCGCCCGCGGTTTGGCAAAATTAAATAAGGACAGGCTTTCTTGGGGCGCGTAAGCAAGCCAATCTTCGACAGAAATGCCATTTCCTTTTGACTTGGATATTTTCTCGCCTTTTTCGTCTAAGAAGAGTTCGTAAACATACTGCACCGGAGGTTCCCCGCCGAGAATTTTACAGATACGCGAATAAAGCGGCGCATTGTCCTGATGGTCTTTTCCGAACATTTCGAAATCGACGCCAAGCGCCGCCCAGCGCATCCCGAAATCAGGCTTCCATTGCAATTTCACCTGCCCGCCTGTGACTGAGACGGTCACTTCCGTACCGTCTTCATCATCAAAAGTAATGGTTCCAGCCTTAGCATCAACCGATTTCATAGGGACGTAGAGTACGCGCCCGGTACTTGGAGAAATAGGCAGAAATGGCGAATAGGTAGCACGTCTTTCTTCGCCGAGAGTCGGCAGCATAACAGCCATGATGTCATCAAACTTCTCTAAAGCCCGTAACAGATAATCATCATATCGGCCTGTGCGATATAAATCGGTGGCGGAAAAAAACTCGTAATCAAACCCGAAACTGTCAAGGAAGGTGCGTAGGCGTGCATTCATATGCGCGCCGTAGCTCTCATGTGTCCCAAACGGGTCCGGCACATCCGTAAGGGGCTTCTGCAGATAGGCTTCAAGCTTTTCGGGGTTTGGCACGGTTGACGGCACCTTCCGCATTCCGTCGAGATCATCCGATACACAGATGAGCTTGGTCTCAATCTTGCCCTCTGTTAGGGCGATAAACGCATTGCGTACCATAGTCGTTCGAACGACTTCGCCAAATGTACCGATATGCGGTAGGCCGGACGGACCATATCCTGTTTCAAAAATGACCGGTCTATCGCCGCGGTCAATTCCGCGACGCTTTTCAATGTCCAGACGTTTTAATATCAGACGCGCCTGTTCAAAGGGCCAAGCTTTGGATTTGAGGTAAATTTCTTCGGTCATAGCGAGGCGTTAAGCGCAACCTGTCAAAACGTCAAGAACGCACCGATTTGGATACTGCCTAGAAGCAGGTCTAGAAGTTATTTTATCTCTTCCAAGTGAAGGAAAGAGCGGCAGCATCCTCAGAATAGCTGAAGTCCTGGGCTGTTGCCTCGCGGCGCATATAGGAAAGCGAAACATCTGCATCGCCTAAACGGTACCCAACACCTGCTTGGGCGTCCCCGACTATGATGCGGTCTTGTAAGTGGAACTGCCCGCTTGTTAGACGATCTATTGAATTTGGAGAATATGTTAGGGCTTCAGCATCGGCCCCTGCAAAAACATACCAGGTATTGCTTTCAAACTCCGAACCCTCGCGCAGGTCTTTTCCGATTTCCACAACCGCGCCGACAAGTGTTGACGACTCATTGTCGTTTCTCCGCATAGACGCGCGGGGCGTTAAGGAGAAATCGAGCCCTTTGGTGACGCCGCTTGTGAATTGTTTTGCTGCGCCCAGATTAACTTGCTCGTCACGGCGCAAACAACTTCCTGTCCCGGTGAGGCATTTTGGGTCGGATATATCCAGCTTGAAAATCGTCGATCCGACGCTGTTTGCTGGAAGGTCAATGAGCCCCTTCTGCGTTTCAAAGCCGCTCGCATATTCTGGGTTTACCGTTGAGCCCAAGTTTAAACTAAGGCCATCCGTCGAACCCTTGGAACTAGAGGGAGTGTCTTGAGCCGAAGCTGAGACAGAAAAAGAAAAAACGGCACACACAGATAGCGCTGTCACGCTGAGATGCTTGATCAAAGTGTGCTGTTTTATTTTCAACACGGATCTGCGCCTTTTCTTTCTCTTATCTACGACTAACATCTAGCCGTGATTCTACCACTATAAGGTGTATGACGATATCATTAGTCACCTCTCACATCAATATGACAGTATTATGCCAATGGGATAGATATGTTTTAAATTTAGCGTAAATTTTTTCTTAATGTGACCGGAAAGCCACAAAAATGGCCCGGTTTTACAAACCGAGCCATTCATTACTTAAATCATTTAAAGTTATACTTAAGACACTTTAAACCGCATTACTGGCAGGCGAGGCATTCCTCATAATCGGTCGGGGCCGCCGCCTCCATAGCTTGTTCGATTTCAGATTTATTTTCAGCACCTGCAAACCCAGCGCGGGCGATGGATTTGGAACGGCAGTAATAGAGCGATTTAACGCCTTTTTCCCAAGCCTGCCAATGCAACATATGAAGATCCCATTTATCGACATCGCCCGGAATGAAGATATTCAATGACTGGGCCTGACAAATATGTGGGGCGCGGTCTGCGGCATGTTCAATAACCCAGCGCTGATCGATTTCAAACGCCGTCCGGAAAACGGCCTTTTCATGCTCATCCAAATCGTCAAGATGCTGAACAGACCCTTCATTTTCCAAAATAGTAGCCCAAATTCCGTCTGAATTTAGTCCTTTCTCCTCGAGCAAGGCTTCCAAGAACTTATTCCGAACCGTGAAGGAGCCAGACAGAGTCTTGTGAGTGTAGATATTCGCCGGGATTGGTTCAATACCTGCTGACGTCCCGCCGCAAATGATCGAGATAGAGGCCGTTGGGGCCACAGCCATTTTATGGCTGAAACGTTCGTCTGTGACGCCCATATCCAGCGCATCAGGACACGCGCCGCGCTCGGCGGCTAGTGTGTTAGACGCCTTGTCAGCCTCTTTGCGGATGTAAGAGAACATGCGGTTGTTAAAGCTTTTAGCCATCGCACTTTCAAACGGGATGTTCTTGGACTGCAAGAGCGAGTGGAAGCCCATCAAGCCGAGGCCCACGGAGCGTTCGCGCATGGCGGAGTATTTCGCTTCGGCCATTTTATCCGGCGCATTGCGGATGAAGCTCTCTAGAACGTTATCGAGGAAACGCATAATGTCTTCGATAAAGCCCTCTTGGTCTTTCCACTCATCCCAACGTTCGGCATTGAGAGACGAAAGACAACAAACAGCTGTCCGCTCTTTATTATATTTGTCTTTGCCTGTCGCGAGCATGATTTCGGCGCAAAGGTTAGACTGCTGCACCTTCATACCTGCGTCGCGTTGATGTTTGGCCAGCGCGTTATTCACCGTATCGGAGAACACCATATAAGGTTCTCCGGTTTGGAGACGCATTTCCAGAATTTTCTGCCAAATTTTACGGGCATTGACGGTTTTGATGACCAGATTCGTATGCGGGCTGCGCAGGCCGAATTCGGCGCCTGAGGCAACAGCTTCCATAAACTCATCCGTGATGTTCAAACCGTGATGAAGGTTCAAGGATTTGCGGTTGAAGTCGCCGGAGGGCTTGCGGATTTCAAGAAACTCTTCGATTTCTGGGTGATGAATATCAAGATAAACAGCGGCAGAGCCACGGCGGAGTGAGCCTTGGGAAATCGCCAAAGTCAAAGAGTCCATCACGCGAATGAACGGGATAATACCTGACGTCTTACCCGCGCGGCCAATTTTTTCGCCGATGGAGCGCACATTACCCCAATAGGTTCCGATGCCGCCGCCATTAGACGCGAGCCAGACATTTTCGTTCCAGATATCAACAATCGAATCAAGGCTATCATCGACAGAATTTAGAAAGCAGGAAATCGGTAAGCCGCGATCCGCTCCGCCATTGGACAGGACAGGTGTCGCTGGCATGAACCAGAGCTTGGACATATAGTTATATAGACGCTGCGCATGCTCTGTATCATCAGCATAGGCGCGAGAAACGCGGGCGAACATGTCCTGATAGGTTTCTTCAGGCAGAAGATAACGATCCACGAGAGTTTTCTTGCCGAAATCCGTCAATAGAGCGTCGCGCGCCCGAACTGTCTGAGGGCGCTCCACATCAACATTAAGCGGCTGAGCTGTTTTCTGCTTCTGAGTCTGCACTTTTGGCTCTACAGTCGCATCTGTCGGCTCTGAAAGCTCCATCAGATCTATGTCGGCTTCACTCATCGCGTTAAATTCGCTTTCGTTATTCTCTGTCATGATCCTTCAACCCTCCCAAGGTGTTATTTTCAACGCCATCTTTCAAGTGTTTAGCGGACTCAAAAACAGTCCCATCGGGACTGTCCCCCACATCTCTCCCGTAAACACAAAACCGAATGGCTTCGACTACATATTGTGTGTAATTCGGCTTTCACGTCAATACTTAGTAGTCCAGAAATGGGTCGAAAAAGGTTTATGAATCGTTAAGCCTTTGGAAATACGCGGAATTTTTTATAAAACTGTCACACGGATTTTCGGCCCGAAATCCTCGTATTTTAAAGCACAATAAATCACCGACGGATCGGCTCGAGCTAACTCCTGAATAGGGAACCTCAGACATAAAAATAGAGGTAAAACCCGCTGATTCTGTGCACAGATTATGTATAAGCCGGATTCGCGCTGGCCTCGCATCCGACAAGTCGCCAAAGCGCGGAAAAAACGCCGTCAAGAATCATGGCCGGCTGTGATAATTTTTATATATTGAACTGATAATCCTTTTGGGTAATGCCAGAAACTATGAAAATCCTGATAATAACTGATGCTTGGCATCCGCAGGTCAATGGGGTTGTCCGAACCCTCACGCAAACAGTCGAAGCTTTGCGGGAGAACGGACATGTCGTCGAAGTCATTGCGCCGTCGGATGGCTACTTCACTTTGCCGCTTCCCACATATTCAGATATTCGTCTCGCCCCCTTCGCGTTTAACAGCGTTAAAAAACGTATCACCGACTTTGGACCCGAAGCCGTCCACATCGCGACTGAAGGCCCCTTAGGGCAAATGGCCCGAACCCTTTGCTTGCGATGGGGAATGCCTTTCACGACCAGCTACCACACTAAATTCCCAGAATATATCAAGGCCCGCTTTCCGTTCATTCCCTTGAGCTGGCCATATAAACTTGTGAGGGAGTTTCATAATTCGGGCGGGCGTACCATGGTAACAACGCCGTCTATGGTCGAGTTTCTTCGTGAGCGCGGCTTTACCAAATTGGCCCCCTGGGCGCGGGGCGTGGATATGGAAATTTTCAATCCCGGTCGCCGCTTCGCTCCGGAAGATGTCTATAAAGGGCTAGAGCGGCCCATCTGGATTAATGTCGGCCGCATCGCCGTCGAGAAAAATATTGAGGCCTTTCTGTCTCTAGATCTCCCGGGCTCTAAGGTCGTCATCGGCGATGGGCCGCAATTGGAACAGCTTAAAAAGAAATATCCCGGCGTTACCTTTCCCGGGTCAAAATTCGGCGAAGACCTAGCGCGCTATTTTGCCGATGCGGATGTCTTTGTATTTCCGTCCAAAACAGACACATTCGGACTGGTCATAATCGAATCCATGGCATCTGGAACGCCTGTGGCCGGATATCCTGTTTCCGGCCCTATCGACATAATCCCGGGATCTAGGGCCGGGTCTGTCAATGAAGATTTGAAAACAGCCTGTTTGGAGGCGTTAGAAATGTCGCGACACGCCTGTGTGGCCCACGCCCAGAAATATAGCTGGGAAGCCGTCTCTGAAGTTTTTTATGACTATCTCACGCCCGAATACACGCCTGTCTCGCGGAAACGCTGGCGACGCGTGAGGCGGCTTGCCCGATTAGCGAGTAGTCCCTATCACCTCTCCAAACGTACGCTTCGGCGCATTTGGAGAATATTGCGGGGCAAATCGGTCCCTAAAAGCTGAGTTCTTTGTCAGCGTTTCAAATATAGATGGCGCTGTTGACCATAAAGGACGACATTGACCAATTCCCATCCCTCAAGACCCAAACGATTCAAACGCTCTTCAATTTGAGCGTTTTGCTTATCCGTCGTACCGAATACAGCCGGCTTCACCCGCTCTACCTTATATTCCCATTTCTTTTCCCGCACGCACAGCTCCTATAGTTTTCTCTTGAGATAAAACACACAAGGATGGACATCCGTTTTTACGTGGTAACATTCCCAACCCTCTTGACCGTGTTTATTCAAAAAACTCGTACTATGGGCCCGAATGTCTGCGCCAGTGATACCGTCGCCTTTTTCCGGCTGAACGATTTTATACTCCCAAAGCTCACTCATCTTCAGTCTCCTGTTTTTGTCTATTAAGCCGGCCGCGCTGTCTCAGGGCTTCGCGAAGAATAAATTCAATCTGTCCGTTTACAGATCGTAATTCATCCTCCGACCATTGCTTCACGGCCTCTAAGACCTCTGCATTCACTCGCAGAGGAAAAGATTTCTTGACCGGTTTATTTTGTGTCTTGCGGGGCAACTGGCGCGAATAGCTTTAATATAACGATCCGGTATTCACGACAGGCTGCGTCGCTTTATCGGAACAAAGAACGACCAGAAGGTTGGACACCATGGCGGCGCGGCGCTCCGGATCCAGATCGATTATGTCTTTGTCTTTGAGTTCGGCCAAAGCGTCTTCGACCATACCCACCGCGCCTTCGACAATTTTCTTACGGGCGGCGATGATTGCGCCGGCCTGTTGACGCTGAAGCATGGCTCCAGCGATTTCAGGGGAATAGGCAAGGTGAGAAATCCGCGCCTCGATAACATTAATCCCGGCCTTGGCGAGACGGTCTTGGATTTCGTGACGTAGGCGGTCGGAAATTTCCATAGGGTGCGACCGCAGGCTGATTTGATCCGCTTCGTGTTGATCATAAGGATAGCTCGTCGCCATAGATCGAATCGCTGCTTCTGACTGGATTTGAACAAAACTCTCATAGCTATCAACGTTAAAAACAGCTTCCGCAGAATCGTTGACCTCCCAAACGACAATGGCCGCAATTTCGATAGGCGACCCATCCAATTCATTGACCTTTAGCTTCCCGCTCTCAAAATTGCGCACGCGGAGACTGATTTTCTTCTTTGTATAAAATGGATTGTTAAATCGCAGACCGGGTGTACGAACAGACCCGATATATTTCCCGAACAGGCTAAGCACAGCAGATTGGTTAGGCTCGACTTTGTAAAGCCCTGAAAAGGCAATGAGCAAAATCGGCACTCCAATCACCATGACAGCAATCCTCATAGCTTTGCTCATATCAATCGCAACAAATGCCAAAATCGCAACGATCGTTAAAGCCAGTAAAATCAACAAAAGCGGAATGCCGCTAACAGACTTGACTTCTTTTTCTCTAATATCACTCATACTATAAACTCCCTCACTGCTTCTTAATACATTATGATATCATTTTGTATAAATAGCAAGGTATCAGCCATTTTTGCCGAATTTGGGATTGCCCATTGTTTTTACGGTTTGAATTGAATACCCCCGCCCTTGAACACTCCGCCCCTTACAAATCACAGGGAATATTTATGACCGTCCATTTTCATAAAGGGGATCTCCCCGCAGATGTCGACCTGGGTAAGACCATTGCCGTAGATACGGAGACACAAGGTCTCTCCCTAGTTCGCGACAAATTATGCCTCGTGCAACTGTCAAGCGGAGATGGAGACGCTCATATTGTCCAGATGAATCGGGAAACTTACGACGCCCCGAATTTGAAAAAAATGCTATCTAATCCAGAGGTGGAGACGCTTTATCATTTCGCCCGTTTCGATGTGGCTATTTTAAAACGTGACCTCGACATTGATTTGGGTCCGATTTTTTGTACGAAAATTGCTTCAGGACTGGTGCGTACCTATACGGATCGGCACGGGCTAAAGGACATTTGCAAAGAACTTTTGAACGTCGACTTGTCCAAACAACAGCAAAGCTCCGATTGGGCCTCGGATGAATTATCTGAAGCACAGCTAAACTACGCCGCCTCGGATGTACTTTATTTACACCAGCTCAAGACCATTTTGTCGGCCCGTCTCTTACGTGAAAAGCGCTACGACATGGCGAAAGCCTGTTTTGACTTCTTGCCTACGCGCGCGGCGCTTGATTTGGGCGGCTGGCATGATGTGGATATTTTCTCTCATAGAATGCGCCGGGCGGATTAGCGGCTAAGTCGGAACAAATAGATCCCCGACCCTTCTGACATCATTCACTGGCAGTGTTTTGGCTGAAAAACTGCCTTAACAAGTCGTCATTTGCAGGATTTCCTCCTACACTTTGTGTTTGCTCTCCCCTATAGCGTAAAGCCATGAATGCTGTCAGTTCATCACCGTCCTCCCCCTCACGCGAAAACAGCGTGGCGGATGCGCTTGGCTTGTGGGAGCCCAAGCGCACTTTAACGCTCGAGGCAGCGCGTCGTCACACTCAGCGAATTCAAAGGCTGCGTAAAATCCTACTTGGCTTGGCCGGATTACTCGTTCTGTTTCTGATCTTTCAATTTGTTGGGAGCGGAACGAATACTTTTAACGACCCTAATCCAACTGAATCCGTAAAAATGGTCAATCCCCGTTATAGTGGCCGCACGTCTGACGGACTGCCCTTTTACCTGACAGCGGACACGGCCACCCGCACAATGGAAAACCCAAGCGAAGTCGCGCTCGTCAAACCGGTTTTGGAATTCATTCGCGCCGATGAGGCCGCCTCCTCATTTGTCCTCGCCGAAACCGGGACTTATGACGACATGGACAAAGTTCTTAATCTCCGCTCGGATGTGAACCTTGAAACGGATGACGGCTATATTTGCGACACTCTTCACGCCCGTATCTTCGCCCGCGACAAGCGCATTGAGGGCGACGAGCCCATTGCCTGTGTCGGGAATTTTGGAACAGTCAATGGCCGCGCCTATGAAATCAATAACAATTACACTGAATTTGTTTTCAAAGACGGAATGGACGCGACCATTAAACAGGATCCGGCGCAACAAGAGGCAAGCCAAACGGAAAGGGCTGCTACCGGCGAAAATTCTGACGAGGCGGCCTCCGGTTTCGCCTTTGGCGGAGACGGGCCTATCAACATCACTGCAGAACGCGCGGTTTATGTTGGGGGGAAAACAGAGCTCTTTGACGATGTAGTCGTGGTGCAGGACGAGGCGACTTTGTATTCCGACACAATGGATATTTTCCGGCGTGAGGCGACTTCCGAAGCTGACGGGTCTCTGCGACTCGGGGAAGTCAACAAAATCATCGCGACGGGCAATTTCCGTTACAAAACAGCGGAAAATGATGTGACTGGCAATCAGGGTGTTTACGAACGGGATAAAAACCTTATCACAGTCACTGGGGACGTTCTTGTCAAACAACCTGGCGGTAATACGGCGAAAACGGATAAGCTGACCTTCAATACGATCACGGAGACCATCCGGTTTTCTGGGGATTGTCAGGGACGGGAATGCGGAAGTGGCGGGCGGACCCGCGTTGTATTACAAAACGGGAATTAGAAACAGGCAAAGTGAGTAAGATGACTATGCGCAAGATTATATCCATTTTCGCCGCGGCCTTGGCCGCCAGTGCCCTCTTTGCCTCGCCAGCTATGGCGCAATTTGCAGGCAATTCAGGCGCACCAATTACGATTGACGCCGATGACAGCCGTCTCGAGGGCGGACTCGCCATTTTCTCAGGCCAAGTGGATGCACGTCAGGGTGACGTTCGTATCTTAACGGATGAAATGACTATTACAGGTCGTCAGAATGGCGGCTCCGGCATAAATTCCGCCATGGGAGATATCGAAAAAATCGTCGCTGTCGGGAATTTCTATTACATAACGCCCACGCAGGAAGTTCGCGGCGAGCGAGGTGTTTACACTCAAGCTGATAATAATTTTACCGTGACGGGCGACGTCATCCTTTTACAGGACGACAGTGTCGTAACGGGCGACAAACTCATTTATAATCTGGATACCGAAGAAGCCCGCGTCGTTAGCGAATGCCAGGGCCGAAAATGCGGAAACAAGCAACGCGTCCGCGTCCTCATCAAAAGCACAGGCGCAACGGAACAACCGGCGACATAAAACGCCGGTAAAAATCTGTAAACCTAATCAAGTCTTAAAGAAGTCACATGGCTGAAACACCAACATCAACGATAACGCCCCCTGCCACAGGGCTCGCCGCCAATAATATTGGCAAGGCTTATCGCGGACGTGTGGTTGTCAAAGATATTACTTTGACCGTACAACGCGGCGAAGTCGTTGCGCTTATGGGCCCGAACGGCGCCGGTAAGACCACGAGTTTTTATATGATTATGGGGCTGATCGAAGCCGATCGCGGCATGATTACGCTGGACGGCCAAGACATTACGTCCCTGCCCATGTATCAACGCGCGCGTCTCGGCGTGGGGTACCTACCCCAAGAGCAAAGTATTTTCCGCGGACTGACTGTCGAAGAAAACATTCGCGCCGTAGTACAGCTCACCGAAAAAGATAAATCCAAATGGGCAGACACCGTTGATGCGCTGCTCGACGAGCTTAATATCGGCCACATCAAAGACAGTCCGGCTCTTGCTCTGTCAGGCGGGGAACGCCGACGGGTCGAGATTGCCCGCGCCCTCGCCTCACGACCAAGCTTCATGCTCTTGGACGAACCCTTTACGGGTATCGACCCGATTGCCATCGCGGATATTTCGGAACTGGTTCTTTATTTGAAAAAGCGCGGCATCGGCATTTTAATTACCGATCATCGCGTTCGGGAAACTTTGGATATTGTGGATCGCGCCTCCATCCTCTTTCAAGGCGAAGCGCTATTCGAAGGCACGCCTGATGAAATTCGCGCAAACAAAGACGTGCGCCGCGTTTATCTCGGCGAGAAATACGCCTAAACATGGGCAGAGATAGTTATGACTTTAAGCATTAAACGATCTCTGCTGGTGGAAGATAACGCCATTATCGCTATGGATTGCGAGGAAATGTTACGTGAGTTGGGCGCCGAGACCGTAGAGGTGTGCTCAACGGTTCAAAGCGCTCTGGCTTATTTATCTAAAGATAGCGTCGATTTTGCTATGCTCGATGTCAATTTGGGCTCCGAAACGAGCGCTCCGATCGCCGAACGCCTTTCGGAACAAAGCATTCCGTTTTTATTTGCAACAGGACATGAAGATGTTCCGGACGTCGCGTCACCCCACGCACAAGCAAATTTTGTTCAGAAGCCCTATTCCGTTCAGACAATTGAACAAGCAATTAGCCAGTTGAAGTCGGACTAAGTCTTCTAATTACAGCCAAAAAAAAACCCGCTCGTAAAAAAGCGGGTTTTTTATTTTATGTCTAATATCTAGTTTAGGACTTGGAATTCTGCCGCGCGAGAAGGTCGCGAATTTCAGCTAGTAGAACTTCGTTTGCAGGCGGGGCAGCCGGAGCAGCCTCTTCTTTTTTCTTTGCGCTATTCATGGCTTTGATGATCATAAACATAACAAAAGCTACGATGATGAAGCTGATGGTAGCATTGATAAACAGGCCATAATTTACGACCGCGGCTTCTTTTACAACTTCGCCATTTTCGACAATAGCTTCACTCATTGTGTAAGACATGTCACCTACATCAACTCCGCCCATAACTGGACTTAGGAGCGGCATGAATACGTCGTTGATAAAGGACGTTACGACAGTCGCAAAAGCGCCGCCCATTACAAAGCCGACCGCCATGTCGACAAGATTGCCCTTCAAAGCAAACTCTTTAAACTCTGAAATCATTCCCATGAGATACCCTTCTTTCAGTATAATCTGACGCTCAAAGCGTCAAAATTCTTACTGCACAAAGAGCGAAAGCCCGTCAATATTTTAATTAATTTGAAAAAGCTGGGGTTTGTCAGGACTAATTGTCTTTTGACGCATCAATATTTTCACGCAAATCTTTACCCGTTCTGAAAAAGGGAACGTGCTTTTCAGGGACGAACACATCTTCACCTGTGCGAGGGTTGCGTCCAGCGCGAGCTTTCCTATGGCGAACGGAAAAGGCGCCGAAGCCACGAAGTTCCACACGTGCGCCGCGCTCTAATGTCTGGGTAACAGTTTCCAAGACGACCGCGACAACGCGTTCCATATCATTTCTTGTCAAATGAGGGTTTTCGTCGTGGAGTTTGTCAATCAATTCAGAACGAAGCATAGCGGTCTTATAACGCTATCGCCCTGCCTCCCGTCAAGGAGATTCCTAAAAACGGTCGCAATTAGTTAATAAAAAACCCGCCCTCTAAAAGAGAGCGGGTCTTTGTTCATAATGTGACCTGAAAGAGGTCTAGTTGTCGCCTTTAAGGGCGGCGCCGAGGATATCCCCGAGAGACGCACCTGAGTCAGCAGACCCGTATTGTGACACAGCTTCTTTTTCTTCAGCGATTTCGAGCGCTTTGATAGAAAGTGTGTAGCTGCGCGTCTTGCGGTCAACACGGGTGATCAAGGCATCAACCTTGTCGCCAACAGCGAAACGCTCAGGACGTTGCTCAGAACGCTCACGGGACAGATCACCCTTACGGATAAAGGCTGTTGTTTCCGCATCGTCTTCACCAAAGGTAACTTCAATGCCGCCAGAGTTCACTTCTTTCACTGTACAAGTGACAGTTGCGCCGCGGTTTGCGCCGCTTGCGCCGGCTGGCATTGTGTCTTTGACGAGTTGCTTAACACCCAAAGAGATACGCTCTTTTTCGATGTCGACTTCAAGGATTTTGGCTTCAACCATGTCGCCTTTTTTGTAGTCCTGAAGAGCTTCTTCGCCGGACTTCTCCCAAGAGAGGTCGGACAAGTGAGCCATGCCGTCAATGTCGCCGTCGAGACCGATGAACAGACCGAACTCTGTGACAGAGCGAACTTCGCCCTTGATTGTAGAGCCAACAGGGAAACGATCTGTGAAGCTGTCCCAAGGGTTCTCTTGAACCTGCTTGATACCGAGAGAGATACGGCGCTTTTCCTGATCGACTTCAAGGACTTCGACCTCGATTTCCTGAGAGGTAGAAACGATTTTACCAGGATGAACGTTTTTCTTTGTCCAAGACATTTCAGAAACGTGCACAAGGCCTTCAACGCCTTCTTCCAGCTCAATAAATGCACCATAATCGGCGATGTTTGTCACTTTGCCCATATGACGGGTTCCGACAACATATTTCGCAGAAGCGGCGTTCCACGGATCTTCCTGCAATTGTTTCATGCCGAGGGAGATGCGCTGTGTTTCCGGGTTAATACGAATGATTTTGACTTTGACTGTATCGCCAACATTCAGAACCTGAGACGGGTGGCTAACGCGGCGCCAGCTCATATCTGTAACATGGAGCAATCCATCAATTCCGCCGAGGTCAACGAACGCACCGTAATCAGTGATATTCTTGACAACGCCTTCGCGTGTTTCGCCTTCAGCCAATTGACCGACAAGCTCTGCACGTTGCTCTGCACGGCTTTCCTCAAGGATAGCACGGCGGGAAACAACGATGTTTCCGCGAGAGCGATCCATTTTTAGGATCATGAAAGGTTGGTCTTCGTTCATCAGAGGGCCAACATCACGTACTGGGCGAATGTCAACTTGTGAGCCCGGCAAGAAGGCATTGATGCCGCCGAGGTCAACTGTGAAGCCGCCTTTAACGCGGCCAACAATAGCGCCTTTGACAGGCTCTTCGGCCTCAAAGAATTTCGCCATTTTGATCCAGCTCTCTTCGCGGCGCGCTTTGTCGCGCGACAGAACAGCTTGACCTAGAGCGTTTTCAATACGCTCAAGATAAATATCAACTTCATCGCCAACGGCGATTTTCTTGTCGTCGCCCGGTGTGTAAAATTCACGTAGGTCAACGCGGCCTTCAGTTTTAAGGCCAATGTCGATGATGGCCGCATCTTTTTCGATTGCGGTTACGACACCTTTGACAACTGTGCCCTCTTCCATTGAATTCGTCTCGAAAGACGCTTCAAACATAGAGGCAAAATCATCGGTGGATGGATTCATGGATTGAGCTTCGCTCATGAGTGGAACTCCAAAATAAGGTCCTGCCGACGGGAAACACCCGCGGTCTAGCCCGGCCAATCCGGGCGTCAATGAAAACGTGAAAGGGAGGGGATAACCGCCAGTTTCGCGCTGATGTCTGTCAGCCTTTGGAAAAGCCGGAGAAATCGAGGGGCGTATAGGCGGGTCGAGGGGAGATAGCAAGGGGGTTGGACAGGGTGCGTAGGTTGCGAGCCAGCGCCGTAACAATGGGCAGACAGGGCCTGCCCATTGTTAATCTTAGTTCAAATCTTAGCTCTTAACAGCTTTGGCCACTCGGTCGCCCAAGTCGGCGTCCACATTATGCCAATATTCGAGCGCGCGTTCCAATACAGGTTCAGAAACCCCTGCCTTGAGGTGCCCTGCAATGTTATTGACGAGACGCTCCCGAGCGGCATCATCCATCACCTCGCGAACCAAAATTCCGGCTTGCGTCCAATCATCATCATCTTCGCGAAGCGTGTAGGCCTTGCGCACCATATCCCCGTCCGCGTGCCATAAACCACCATCATCTGTCAGCGACGGATCGGCAGACGGGCCGCCTTTGGAATTTGGTGCGTAAACAGGGTCGGTGACATTTTCCGTCCGGCCGGCACCGTCCTTGCTGTAGCTGTGCACGGGCGATTTCGGTTTGTTGACCGGAATCTGCTTGTAATTCACGCCAAGCCTTGCCCTGTGAGCATCAGCATAAGCGAAACCGCGTCCGAGCAACATTTTGTCAGGGCTCAGTCCAATTCCCGGCACCAGATTATTTGGCTCAAAGGCGGCCTGTTCAATCTCTGTATGGAAGTCAGTTGGATTGCGCGTAAGCGTTAGCTTACCGACCTTGATCAACGGATAATCATCATGTGGCCAGACCTTGGTTAGATCGAACGGATTTAACCGATAAGTCTTGGCGTCTTCAAACTCCATGATCTGCACGGACAATGTCCAGCTTGGATGATCGCCATTTGCAATAGAGTTAAAGAGATCGCGGCGGTGATAATCACTATCCTCACCCGCCAGCTTGTCGGCCTCTTCCTGCGTCAGGAAGTCATTTCCCTGATCCGTTTCAAAGTGATATTTCACCCAAAACTTCTCGCCCTTTGCATTGATCCACATATAGGTGTGGCTGGAAAATCCGTCCATGTGGCGATATGATTTGGGAATCCCCCGATCGCCCATCAGCCAAGTGACCTGATGCGCGGACTCGGGAGACAGGGTCCAAAAATCCCACTGCATGTCATGGTCACGCAGACCATTATCCGCTCGGCGTTTTTGCGAACGAATGAAATGCTGAAACTTCATTGGATCGCGGATGAAAAAGACCGGCGTATTATTGCCGACCATGTCGTAATTGCCTTCGGAGGTGTAGAACTTGATCGAGAATCCGCGCGGGTCACGCCACGTATCCGGACTTCCGCGCTCGCCGGCGACAGTCGAGAAACGCATTAATGTATCTGTCTTGGTGCCCGGCTGGAAGACGGCGGCTCTTGTGTACTGACTGACGTCTTCGGTGACTTCGAAATGCCCGAAAGCGCCGCTTCCTTTGGCGTGGGGTTGACGCTCAGGGATTCGTTCGCGATTGAAATTCGCCATTTGCTCAATCAGGTAGTGATCGTTCAAAACGATCGGGCCGTCGCGGCCTACGGTCAATGAGTGCTCGTCGCTAGCGACCGGGATTCCTGCATCAGTTGTCGTGGGGGGCGTTTTCTTATCAGTCATGGATGGGCTTTCTTTCTAGAGGTCAAGCTATAGATTAACGAGCCACCGTAAAAACCGTTCCTGTCTCAATCCGATTTAGTTCGAACACACAGAGAGATGCGAGGTGCGTTAGGTCTCACCCCAGATAATTATTTTTCGAGAGCCACTTTCACGGCCTCCACCGCCGCTTCAAACGCCAGAAGTGTGGACGTATGCCGCGCCGGATAGGCGGAGACGCCTTTAAGCAATTCGAGCCGGGTAAAGCGCCCTTCAGGGGAAGGGCCGCCTGATTTCAAAATGGCTTTCAACGAATTCCGTGCCTCTATCAATTCCGGCAAAGTCGCGCCGACAATCTGCTCTTTCAAAATCGCCGCGCTCGCCTGCCCCAAGGCGCAAGCCTGAACCCGCAGAGCCGCCTCGCCAACTGCGTCGCCATCCATATTGACGTCAATTTCCAGCCAAGACCCACAAAGTTTGGAAACTTTGCGAGACGTGCCGTCAGGCTCTTCCAAACGCTCGTTTCGAAGGCTCGAAGACAAAGTCAGAATATCGCTATTATAAAGGTCATCCATAGAGACCTCTATATAGGCAGGTCTTTCAATTTATCCATATACCTTTCACTTTGGCGCAGCTTTCCCATATAGTTGATATAATTCAAGCAGGAGAAACTCTTATGCCTTCAGCCGCCCGTGGAAAAATTTACGACAATATTCTGGAAACGATGGGCGGCACGCCTATCATTCGCCTGCCCCGAATAACCGAAGGCATTTCGGCTGACCTCGTGTTCAAGCTTGAATTTTTTAATCCAATTGCCTCTGTCAAAGACCGCATTGGCATCGCGATGATTGAGGATTTGGAAAAATCCGGCAAGCTTAAGCCGGGCGGGACGATTATCGAACCGACCTCTGGCAATACCGGTATCGCCATCGCTTTCGCCGCCGCCGCTAAAGGTTATAAAGCTATACTCGTCATGCCCGAAAGCATGTCAGTTGAGCGCCGCAAGATGATGAAACTGCTCGGCGCAGAACTGGTCCTGACAGAGGCCTCCGGCGGCATTCCCGGCGCTATCGAGAAAGCTGAAGAGCTGGTGAAAAATACACCTGGGGCGGTGAAAGCCGGACAGTTTACCAATCCCGCCAACCCAGCGATTCATTATGCCACCACAGGCCCTGAAATTTGGACGGATTGCGACGGCAAGGTTGATGTCTTTATCGCAGGTGTAGGCACAGGCGGGACGCTCACGGGCGCGGGACGCTATTTGAAAGAGAAGAATCCCGACTGCCAAGTTATTGCCATTGAGCCAACCGACTCTCCCGTGATTTCGAAAGGCGAAAAAGGTCCGCATAAAATCCAAGGCATTGGCGCAGGCTTCATTCCGGACGTTCTGGACAAAAGCCTTATCGACGATGTCGTTCTAATTGAAAACGACACAGCCTTTGCCACGGCCAAACAAGTGGCCTCGAAAGACGGCGTGCCTGTTGGCATTTCTTCGGGCGCAGCTATCGCAGCAGCGCTGAAAGTCGGGGCGCGGCCCGAAATGAAAAGCAAACGGATTGTCACCATCATTCCAAGCTTTGCTGAGCGCTATCTCTCAACCCCTCTTTTTGACGATGATGTCCCTGCCGCTGACGGCAAAAAGTCTAACGCGCCCTAAACATGCGTCCGGATCAAATTGACCGTTATGCCCGGCATCTGGTTTTAAAAGAAATCGGAGGGCCGGGTCAGGCGGCTTTACTTGACGCAAAAGTCGCTATTATCGGCGCCGGAGGCCTTGGCGGCCCGGCGGCGCTTTATTTGGCGGCGGCAGGTGTCGGGCACATTACGCTCATTGATGATGATGAGGTCGATCTTTCTAATTTACAGAGGCAGATTCAATTCTCCGAAGCTGACATTGGAAACGCCAAGGTTGATAGCTTGGCCAAACGGCTCTCAGGCCTCAACCAAGACGTCTTTATTCGGCCAGTTCGGGAAAAGCTTACGCAAGAAAATGCTGCGGAGCTTTTACGAGGACATGACCTAATTTTGGATGGCGTAGATGATTTTGAAACCCGTTTCGCGGTCAATGAAGCCAGTCTGAAATTGAACACTCCTCTCATCTCGGGAGCCTTGGGACGCTTTAAGGGACAGATTAGTTTATTCAATGCGGACCTAAGCGCCCCCTGCTACCGCTGCTTAGTTCCGGACATTCCGCCTGACGCAGAAACCTGCGCGCAAGTTGGAATTGTCGGCGCTCTCGCCGGGATTATCGGCGCACAAATGGGGTTAGAGGCGATTAAATATATTACCGATGCGGGACAAAACCTGTCAGGGCGGCTCTATCTATTTGATGGTTTAAAACACGAAAGCCGAACCCTCACTTTGAGCAAGGATCCGGCCTGTTCTGCCTGTAGCAGTGCCCCCTAGACTTAGCAGGCAGAATTAGTTTCTAACGTAATGGCGTCTCGCTTCGGCCCGCAATTTTGTGCGGTCATATCCGGTTCCAAAACGATTAAATCCGTATCCATTGTAAGTCGAAAATCGCGAGCCGACTAAAGTGCGGCTGCGGCGACGAATAAGGTCCCGTTCCAAAGCCAGTTGTTCGCGCTCTTCCACATTTATGAGGCGGGATTGGAGCTGCGTATTGACCAAGGCCTGTTGACGCGCGGCCTCTACGGCGTTGCGTTGACTGTAAGCCGCTTGACTCGTCCGAGGCATAACGGATTTGGTATTGTGTCGGTAAACCTGAACGCCCTTTTCACAGCTGACTGAGTAAGGGCCGCTGACGGTGCCGCAGGCCGCCATAGCCTGCATTGGAAATAACAAGGCAGACGCCGCGAGAATCAAAATGGTGGTTTTCATACAAAACTCCTATCAGGAGCCTGTTTTCACACTTTGTTAACCATTTCCACGCTTTGCAAGTAAGAGGCGAGAGAGACGGAAGTTTTACATACACCTCTCGAACACATTTTGCAGATTAATTACCTAAGGAACGGTAGGCTTGGGCCACCATACCTTTTTGATCAATAAAGGATGAGAGGTCTTTATACTCGTCTAAAGTCACAGCCTCTTGAGCCTCTTCTAGGGACATGCCGCTGTCCTTGGCCGTTCTAACCTGAGCTAAAATGTCTACCAGAATATCCCGGCTCGCCTCTAAATCTGCCTTCGTCGCCATCGGGCCGTGTCCTGGAATAATTTTTGTCTCATCATCCACCATGGACAGCACTTTCTTTTGCGCCGCGATCATGCCTTCAAGATTGCCGCCGGAGTCGATATCGACAAAAGGAAAGAGGCCGTTGAAATAATTGTCCCCCATATGGACAATATTGGCAGGCATGAAGGAAACCATGCTGTCACCGTCGGTATGAGCCTTGGGGACGTGATGAGCCGTGGCGGTTTGCCCATTAAAATGTAGTGTGGCCGTTTCCGAAAACGTCAAAGTTGGCCACACCTCTTCGCCCGGAGCTGGACGTTCCGTATCAGGCGTATTTTTCTCAAAATTGGACACCATGCGCGCGCGAACATTATCATGCGCGAAAACGATCGCGCCCGTTTCTTTCATCTCGGCATTGCCGCCGCTATGGTCGCCGTGCAGGTGCGTGTTCAAAACAAAACGAACCGGTTCATCCGTAATTTCGCTAATGCGGAATAGGATTTGGTCTGCAAACCGCGAGAATTTATCATCAATAAGGTAAACTCCGTCCTCCCCGGCGCTAACGCCGATATTTCCTCCCGGCCCCGTGAGGACGTAAAAATTATCAGCAATCATTTCCGCAGAGATATCCGGCGCCGACATTGTTTCAGACGCCTCGTCTTGATGACTTTCTTGGTGGCTGTCATGGGCTAGGGCGTAGGTTGAGGCTGTCAAAGCCAAGATACAAAGACTCGTTGTAAAAATTTTCGTCATCTTAATCTCCTTAGGATGCCAATGAGAGGCGAGCGCCGGGGGGCAAAACGCGGTCCGGACAGGCATGATGATCCATCATAGCGCGAATATTGATCAGGACTTTTTCGCCCATTTCCTGACGGCTTTCAAATGTGGCTGATCCAATATGGGGGGCAAGGATGGCGTTTGGTAGGTCAAACAATGACGGATGAGGCGCGGGTTCATCTTCGTAAACATCTAGTCCGGCCCCCGCGATAAGACCGTTGGATAACGCCTCTGCCAAGGCCGCTTCGTCAATTATCTCGCCGCGTGAGGTGTTTACGATATAACTGTCCGCGCCCATAAGTTTCAGACGGTCTTCATCAATCAGGTGATGCGTATCGGGCGTCGAAGGACAGTTAACCGATACGATATCGACGGCTGCCAACATACTGTCGAGATCATCCCAATATTTTGCGCAAAGACTGTCTTCAATACCTTTGGGGACGCGGTGGCGATTGTGATAGTGAACAGACAAGCCAAAGGCATGAGCACGCCGGGCAATCGCTTGCCCAATACGCCCCATGCCAATAATGCCCAGCGCCTTGCCGCGCACGCGGTGGCCCAGCATATGGGTCGGCGTCCACCCTTTAAACTCTCCGGCGCGCATCCTACGATCCCCTTCGACCAGACGGCGCGGGAGGGCGAGAATGAGGGCCATGGTAAGGTCCGCTGTATCTTCGGTCAAAACACCTGGCGTGTTGGTAACGGTTATACCCTTGGCATAGGCAGCAGCGACATCAATGTGATTGGTTCCCGCGCCAAAATTCGCGATAAGTTTAAGTCTGGAAGAGGCCGCCTCTATCACGTCCTTTGTTATATTATCGGTAACGGTCGGCACAAATACGTCGCAATCGGAAATAGCGGATTTAAGCTCTGCCGCGCTCATCGGTGTATCTTCGGCGCGCAAACGTGCCTCAAAGAGATCACGCATACGGTCCTCAATACTGTTTGGCAGGCGGCGAGTGACGTGAACAATAGGGCGTTTTTGCATAGAGTGTCCTTATGAGCCAATTACGCATTTTTACAACGCAAAACTCAAGTCTGATACCGGGCTCGCGCCCCGCGAATATTTGTGTTTTCAGCCCCTACGAGTCTTTTAAAGGCTCGTTTAGCACATTCAAACCCCAAGATTTAACGACTGATTAACCCAAATCAGGTCAGGTCGCGTCATGGGCAATTTTCATTTTAGCCGCCCTTTTCTGGCGGGACTGATTTCAGTGTTTCTTATCGCAGGTTCGGCTGCGGCACAACTCAGCACGTCCTCAGCAGACATCCCAATGGCGTTACCATCGCCGGCAGAAACGCCGGCGCGGCGTATCGTTGTGAATCCCGTACCCGAGGCTCCTTCGGAGGGTTTCTTTCGCAAAGCCGCTCATCAAACCCCTTCCGGGTTCGAAGTTCCTCGTTATGTCAGCTTAAAGTTCGGCAAAGTGAATGGCCGCACCGGGCCAAGTCGGAATCACTCCATAGCCTGGCAGTATCGCCGGCGCGACTTACCGCTGATCGTCGTTGCTGAGACAGAAATGTGGCGTAAAGTTCGCGACATAAACGGAGACGAGGCCTGGGTCAGAAAACCCGCCTTGTCCGGAGAGCGATTTGTTATGACGATCGGCGAAGCCCTGGTATTGTCAAAACCCGATCCGAATGCTCGGCCAATTGCAAGAGGCGAAACAGGGGCTTTGTTTAAGCTTGAAACCTGTAATGAAGATGGCTGGTGCTACGTTAAATCCAGAAATGGTCTCAAAGGCTGGATTTCCGACCGTCAGCTTTGGGGGGCCCAAACCCTTTGAACCGTCAATCGATCCAAATCGGAGGTCTTGTGTTAAGTGTTGTATTTCTTGGAATTGTCCTGACAATAATTGCTTCTATCTTCGTTGGCGCTGTTTTTGAACCTTCTTAATTCGGGTCGTCTCTTAATATCTTATCTTTCATAATATCGATGTTTCTCATGAGCCTCTAGGCAAAACAAAGTCTTGCCCCCTCCTCAGACGCAAAAATAACGAAACCAGGTGATAGTTTTCCTTGTTCCTAATAATGACTTGCATTAACGGTCGTTCAAAATTGGAATAGGAAATAGCATGCCTTTTAAACGTCTCGGAACACTCGCCTCAACCGTTGCTCTCAGCGCCCTCAGCACGGCGGCTTTTGCCCAATCCTCCGACGGGGAGATAGATGAGGTGATAGTCACCGGACAAGCCTCTCAGGTTGAGCTCACAAATGAATACGCTGGCGATCAGGTGGCGCGCGGCGGCAGAGCTGGATTATTAGGAAATTTGGATTTTCTAGACGCCCCGTTTGCAGGAACGGCCTATACCTCTGATTTGGTCATTGCCCAACAATCAGAGAGTATCGGTGATGTTCTGCAAAATGATCCGGTCGTGCGCGTGGCCAAAGGCTTTGGTAATTTTCAAGAAGTTTATATTCTGCGCGGTTTCCCGGTTTTTTCCGATGATATTACCTTAAACGGCGTTTATGGCATATTGCCCCGCCAATTTGTGGCCGCCGAATTACTGGAACGGGTCGAGGTCTTCCGCGGCGCAAACGCTTTTATTAACGGCGCGGCCCCGGGCGGGAGCGGCGCAGGCGGGACCATTAACCTGGTTCCTAAACGCGCGCCAGCAGACGGCATACGGCGCGTTACACTTGGGTTTGAAGGTGATAGCCAATATTCTGGAGCGGTCGATCTAGGCCAGCGTTTTGGCGAGGGGGATAATTGGGGCGTCCGAGCAAACGGCGTTTTCCGCGACGGCGAAGGCGCGATTGAAGGACAGGAAACGAACTTAAAGGTTCTCTCCCTCGGTACGGATTATTCCGGACCGCAATTCCGGTTTTCCGCTGATATTGGATATCAGGATAATCATATCGACGTCCCGCGTCCGCAGGTTAGACCTCTTGGCGAAATCCCGGAGCCGCCGGATGCCAGCGGTAACTACGCGCAGCCTTTTACTTTCTCGGATGAAAAACAACTCTTTGCCGCGGCCCGCGGTGAATATGATCTGACCGATTCTGTTACAGCCTGGATTGGGGGCGGCTTCCGCGAAGGCGAAGAAGACAATGACCTTTCTAATCCCAGAGTTGCCGCTGACGGCACATTGACGTCATCGCGTTTCGTCAACACACGCGAAGATTCCATCCGCTCTATTGATGCGGGCCTTCGAGCAGAATTTGACACCGGGTCCATAGGCCACAGCGTCGTTGCCTCGGGGACTTTTGTTGACCTTGAATCCAAAAACGCATTCGTCTTTGCAGACTTTGGCGGATTTCCCGCGGGGACTCTGAGCAATCCCGTGGCCTTTGCGCCGCCTCCCACAGATGCTTTTATTGGCGGAGATTTAGCCAACCCACTTGTCACCGAGGCCTCTCAGAATACAAGTTTTGCAATTGCGGATACTCTGTCCTTTGCAGAAGGTCGCTTTCTCGCGACATTTGGGTTGCGCCATCAGAACATCGAAACCCAGTCCTTTGACGCGACCTCTGGAGCTTTGTCTTCCGGCTATGATGAAAGCAAGGTCACGCCAGCTGTCGGTCTGGTTTGGAAGGCCACATCGCAGCTCTCTGTTTACGGTAATTATGCTGAAAACCTGCAACCGGGCGCAACAGCACCGAATGTAAGCGGCGGCCTTCCTGTCGAGAATGGCGGGGACGTATTAGAACCCTTTGCGGGCGAACAAATTGAGGCCGGTTTAAAATATGACGGCGGTAATTTCGGCGGCACACTTAGCGTCTTTTCTGTCAATCGCCCGAACGGAATTGTCGAAAATCAAATCTTTTCCGCCGATGGAGAGCAAAGAAATAAGGGCATTGAGCTTTCCGTCTTTGGCGAACCTGTCACAGGACTTCGAGTCCTTGGCGGCGCGACAATCCTGGATAATCAACTTGAGAAAACACAAGACGGAGTCAATGAGGGCAACACCTCGGTTGGGACGCCCGAATTTCAGGGCAACATAAATGTGGAATATGACATTGCCGCCCTTCCCGGACTGACCGTGGATGGTCGTGTGGTTCACACTGGCAAACAGTTCACCAACGCCGCCAATTCGATAAACGTGGATGCTTGGACGCGATTGGATTTGGGCGTGCGTTACTCATTGGACGTGAATGAAACACCTGTCACCCTGCGGGCGCGACTTGAGAATGTTACGGATAATGATTACTGGGCCTCGGTCGGCGGTTTCCCAGGGTCCAATTATCTCATCCTTGGAAATCCGAGAACTTTGTCCCTGTCGGCCTCTGTCGATTTTTAATTGAGGCCAGCATATCAAAAATAGGAATGGTATAAAAACGTCCACAGTGAGGGCATGGAGCTGGATTCACAAGTGGACCAGCTTGATCTGTACGCTCTTCCTGCTCATGCTCTGCCTGACAGGGCTTCCGTTGATATTTCATTCGGAAATTGACAGCGCGCTCAATCCGCCGGACTGGCAACCTGCCAATCCCGGCGGTGAACTTCTCAGTCTGGACGACATTCTGGAAAAGGCCGTGAGCGAAACAAGCGGCGCCCGGCCCGTCTTCATGAGTTTTGATACAGATCGTCCGGTCGTCAATGTCACGACCGAAGCAGACCCGGCCACTTCCGGGTCCGAATTTGTATTTAATTCTTTTGATTCAACCAGCGGCGATATTGTTCCGCCTGCCGACAAAGGCGGGGTCGTCATGGATTTTATTTTGCAGCTGCATACAGACATGTTTCTCGGCCTACCGGGCATGTTGTTTTTAGGGTTTATGGGATTATTATTTGTCGTGGCCGTTGTGTCAGGCGTCGTCCTCTACGCGCCGTTCATGCGAAAGCTGGACTTTGGAACGGTTAGAACGAAACAATCGACGCGTCTCAAATGGCTCGATTACCACAATCTTTTGGGTGTGGTCACGGTAGCTTGGGTTTTGGTTGTCGGTATCACCGGTATTATCAATACCCTTGAAGACCCTATTGTCGAAACATGGAAAGCCAATGACCTGAAAGATCTTATTGCCGCCCATCAGACCGGAGAGGTCGTGGCGGCGCAAGCCTCTCTCGATGCAGCTGTGAAACAAGCCGTCGCGACAAGCCCGGATAAAATCCTCCAATTCGTCGCTTTTCCGGGAAGCTCTTATTCGACGAACTCCCATTACGCGATATTTCTCCACGGGAATACGCCCTTAACAGAGCATTTGATTACGCCCGTCCTTGTGGATGCGGTTAGCGGCGATTTTGTTGGATTGCGAGAAATGCCTTGGTATTCCAAAGCGCTTTCCCTTTCCCGCCCCCTTCATTTCGGAGATTACGGCGGGCTTTTCCTGAAAATTCTCTGGGCCATATTGGATGTCCTGACAATCATTATTCTCGTATCGGGACTTTATTTATGGCTTAGTCGGCGCGGGCGGAAAGTGGTTGTACCATGAGTCATCCTCTCTCGCCTAAAATCTACCCGTCTCTCAGAAGACGACCGCGGAAATCGCTCTTTCAGATATTTGTAATCCCTCTCGCCTTGTTCGTTTTCGGATTATTTGGGCTCATTTTGGCTCTATTGGAAACGGGCTGGATAGATATCCTGGCGGGATTGGCCATCAGCACGAGTCTGGTAGCCATAATATGGGGTCGGTTTGTGAAGAGATTAATTCGTTAATCCTTACGCCTTCAAAACCCGTCCGGCGACGGCGTCCAATTTCGCCAATAGCTTTGCCTCGCGATTTTCAGGCGATGTAATAAGCGCCACATCCAGATTGGTTTCTATTCCTTGAGGGCCGTTTTCCCTTTCCGTGCCAGAGAGGGAATTGACCAGAATACGCACCGTCTCGCGGGCCTTATCCGCATTTCTCAATAACACCTCAATGACCGCTGCGACATCAACATTGCCGTGCACGTCGTGCCAACAATCATAATCCGTGACCATGCCAATCGTAGCATAAGGCAGTTCAGCTTCGCGGGCGAGCTTCGCTTCAGGCATATTTGTCATCCCGATAATATCGCAGCCCCATTGGCGATAAAGTTGGCTTTCGGCGCGGGTCGAAAATTGCGGCCCTTCAATCGCCAGATAGGTTCCGCCGCGATGCACTGTGGCGCCGGCCTGCTCAGCGGCATTGGCAGCCAGTTCAGCAAGTCTTTCACACACCGGGTCCGCCAAACTGACATGCGCCACACACCCTGCCCCAAAGAAAGATTTTTCCCGTTTGAAGGTTCGGTCAATAAACTGATCGACGACAACGAAATCTCCCGGCGGGTATTGCTCTTGCAGAGACCCGACAGCCGAGAGTGATAGTATATCCGTACACCCGGCCCGCTTTAACGCGTCTATATTGGCGCGGTAATTCACGTCAGACGGAGACAAAGCATGGGCACGGCCATGGCGCGGTAGAAACCGAAGCTTAATCCCGTCTAGCTCGGCGAATAATATTTGATCGGACGGTTTGCCCCAAGGCGTGTCAATTTCAATCCACTCCCGGTTATCCAGCCCGTCAATATCGTAAAGGCCTGACCCGCCCAGAATGCCTATCACCCAATCTTTGCTCATATTCTTCTCCATCGACCCGCCTTGGCAGAGACAAGGCATTTGCTCAAGCGGCTGTCATAAAAAAACCCGCCAGATGGCGGGTTTGTGATCATTTATTTGGGAATGCTACCAAATTTTGACGCGCTCTTCTGGCGGCAAGTAAAGATCGTTTTCTGGCGTAACATTAAAGGCCTCGTACCAGGCATCGAAATTACGCACGATACCGTTGGCGCGATACTCACCCGGGCTATGCGGGTCAGTTTTCAGCCGGTTGCTGAGCGCTTCATCCCGGAACTTAATCTGCCATATCTGAGCCCAAGCGAGGAAGAATCTTTGATCCCCTGTCAAGCCGTCAATGACAGGCGCTTCTTCGCCATTCAAGGAACGCTTATAAGCATTATAAGCCATTTGGACGCCGGTCAGATCACCGATATTTTCGCCCAAAGTGAGCTTACCGTTTATATTTTCGCCTGGTAGCGGCTCAAAGGCAGCATATTGGGCAACCAGCGCATCTGATCTTTCGGAAAAGGCTTTTCCGTCTTCTTCCGTCCACCAGTCGCGTTGTAATCCGGTGCCGTCGGTTTTGCGGCCTTGATCATCGAAACCGTGACCCATTTCGTGGCCAATCACCGCGCCGATACCGCCGTAGTTAACGGCTGCATCTGCATTTGGATCAAAGAATGGCGCCTGTAAGATAGCTGCCGGAAAAACGATCTCGTTCAAAGACGCATTATAATAGGCATTTACAGTTTGCGGATTCATACCCCATTCGTCACGGTCAATCGGGCCGCCGAGCTTGTCGATGTCTTTTTTCCAATCCCAAGCACTGGCGGATTTTACCGTGCCGATAAGGTCGTTTCGATCAACTTCTAATGTGCCGTAATCCGTCCACTTGTCAGGATATCCGATTTTCGGATTGAATTTGGCGAGTTTATCTTGCGCTTCAACTTTCGTTTCTTCGCCCATCCACTCGAGGTTCGTGATACCTTCTTTAAAAGCGGCCCGAAGGTTTTCGATTAGATCGTCCATTTTTGCTTTGGACTCTTCTGGGAAATGCTTTTCAACATACACCTTGCCGACGATTTCGCCCATGCGTCTGTCGATTTGGTCAACGGCGCGTTTCCAGCGAGCTTGTTGTTCAGGTGTGCCGCTGAGCGTGGTTCCGTAAAAGGCAAAGTTCGCATCATCAATCCGCTTAGGAAGGTAAGCCGATTTTCCGCTTACGTAGCCCGCCGCCATATAGTCTTTCAACACATCTAAGTCAGCTTCGGCGAACGCCTCGGCCATGCCTTTAAAGGCATCCTTTTCACGAATAACAAACTCTGTCTGGCCAGTAAGACTAGCTGCATCCAGCATCGGATCGAATGGGAAGCCTTCTGCGTAAGCTTTCAGCTCTTCCAGGGTCATTTTATTATATGTCAGGCTCCGGTCACGGCGTTTTTCAGGCTTCCACTGCGGTTCAGCCAGTGTTTTCTCAAATTCGAAAACATTTTGAGCGCGCTCTTCTGGGTTTTCCTTGCCAAGCTCGGTCATCAGCGTTGTGAGATAATCAATGTAACCCGCGCGGATTGCGTCGGATTTTTCACCCTCATCAAAATAATAATCGCGGTTAGGCAAGCCTAGGCCGGACTGCGTCATATACACAATGTAAGCAGTTGGGTTTTTCAAATCGACACCAACATAAGGCACCATCGGCGCGCGAATGCCCAGGGAAGGATCGCCCATCAACGTTGCGACGCCATCTTTACTGTCCACTGCCATGATACGGTCAATATCAGCTTGGATTGGCTCTAAGCCAGCGGCTTCAATTGAGTCTGTGTCCATAAAGGCAGCGTAAAAATCACCAATTTTTTGCTCATCAGACCCCGGAGCCGCATCTTTCGCGGCGGCTTCTTCGATGATTTCGCGGACGTCCGCCTGTGATTCATCCCGTAAAACGTTGAAGCTACCATAAGACGATCTGTCGGCCGGAATTTCTGTTTGGTCCAGCCATTTGCCGTTCACATATTGAAAGAAATTATCCCCGGGATCGACGGTTTCATCAACATATTCCATCGCGATACCAAATTCACCCAGCTTAGGCTTGGCAGGTACAGTTTCAGTTACTTCTGTCTGGGTATCTGTTACCTCTGGCTCGTCTGAATTACCGCCACAGGCGACCAGACCAATCACCATCAGGCTTGGAATAATCAATTTCAAAGATTTCATTTTTTTGTCCTCAGTTTCTTATTTTTATGTCTAACCCGATTATCGGATTAAACCATATGCGTTGGTTATTAATTGGGCCTTTTTCCTGCTTTTTCAACTTTTCTCAAAAAATACCTATTCCGCTGGAGCTGGAACGCCGCTGCCTGAAGTCGGCTTAGAAGGCGTACCTTCGACGATTTCCATATCCTCCAACGCCAGAATCATATCCGGATCATAGTTAGCCCCGAGCCCAGGTTGTTTCTCCCCTCGCCACAGCCCGCGGAAGGTCCGGGTGATATCAACGCCAATACCATACATGGCAGGCACTAGCATCAGCGTGAGGAAGAAATCGAACAATACGCCGAAGGCAAGAGCCACAACCATCGGCTTTAGAAATTCCGCCTGGCTGGATGTTTCGAACAGAATAGGCGTAATCCCGACAAAGGTCGTCACAGAGGTCAGCAAGATAGGCCGGAAACGGGCCACGCAGGCATCAAGCATAGCTTGGTAAGCGCCTACGCCTTTCGCCCTCAACCTATTGACATAATCAATCAGGACGAGGTTATCGTTCACAGCCACCCCGCCAGCGGCGAAAAGCCCGAAGAGAGAGAACATTCCGAAAGGAACTCCGGTAATAATATTCCCAAAAATCATGCCGACCAGCGCAAAGGGTAGAGCCACCATGATCAATAAGGGCTGTGCATAGGAGCGGAAAGCAATCGCCAGCAAAATATACATCGAAAATAGAATGACAATTCCGGACACTTTGAGTTCGGTCATAAGGTTCGCCTGAACCTCATCATCACCCACGTTAATGCGCGTGACGCGAGGGTTGCGAAGTTCCCATTGCGGGAAGAAGTTCTCATTCATATCGGCTTTAATCTCAGCGACTTCCGTCTGTTCCCCGCGAACCCGTCCGCCTGTATAGGTCACCTGCTTTCGGTCACGGCGCTGAATGCGTCCAATGCCGTCGGCGAAGGTCACATCAGCGACAGAGAAAAGCGGGACTTCGACGCCGTCCGCCGCACGAATGCGTAAGGACTGAAGGCTGTCTATGCTCTCCCGCGCGGCCTCAGGATATCGCACCATCACACGAACGTCTTCGCCGTTACGCGGAAGGCGTTGAACTTCCCGTCCAAAAAAGGCTTCTCGGACCTGGCGGGTAACATCCTGCAGCGTGATACCTAGCGTTTCGGCGCCCGGTTTCAGAGTAAACTGGATTTCACGCGCTGAACTTTCTAACCCGTCCCAGGCTCTTGGAACCTGAGCGTAGCTTTCAATTTGCTCTTTGATTTCTTTAATTGCGACTTCCAACGCATCAGCATCCGCAGAGGCGACGCCGTAATAGAGACCACCACCGCCTCCATTGCCGCCTTCGGTGGTGCCGTAATTCACACGATAAGCATCCGGAATAGGACCAACATATTGTTCAAGCTTATCGGCAATCATTTTCGTCGAAACGCCAGGTCTTTCCGAATTCAACCCGAGGAAACCTTCTACGCGATTGCCCTCGGCAATCGTGGCCGGGCGCGTAATCAGATCCCAGTCAATCTCAAAATCACCCTGAGTGTTCTCATTCAATTGAGCAATTCCGTTATCGAGCTGGTCACGTACCTGATTGAGGCGTTTGAATGTCGTGCCTTCCGGGAAACGCGCCGAGAATTGAATCATATCGGCTTCGACTTCCGGCAAGAACGCTGCCGGCGCCACACCTGACATCAACAAGGCCATGGCCATGCCGAATAATCCGACAAAGGCGGAGACAGTCACATATCGCCAATGGATGAGCGTCGCGACCAGAGGTCGAAAAACTTTTACCGCAAATGTATTGAGGCTGTCCGCCACACGCGTCTGGAATCTAAGCAAGCGATTTTGACTCGGCTCGACATGGCGCAAGTGACGCAAGTGAGCCGGGAGCACGAAAAAGGCTTCAATTAGGGAGAAAGCCAGCACAGCAATCACAACCAGACTAATTTGGGCCGTGATGGCGCGAATAGGCCCGGTAAACAACATGAAGGGGACAAACATCAAGATAGTTGTAATAACCGCAAAGAATACCGGCTTGATGACCATATTGGCGCCGGCAATTGCGCCGCGTTGACCTGAAATTCCATTTTCCACGTGAAAATGAACCGATTCCCCGACCACGATGGCGTCGTCCACCACGATCCCGATCACTAAGAGGAACGCGAACAAGCTGATCATATTCAAGGTAATGCCAAGAAACGGCGCAATAGCGATTGCGCCCGCAAAGGCGGCAGCAATACCGACGGTGACCCAAAGCGCGACGGCTGGTCGTAGGAATAACATCAGCACAATCAAAACTAGGATCATCCCTGAAATCGCATTGCTGCCAATCAGACTCATCCGGCTGTCAAACATTGTGGAGCCGTCGAAGTGAATCTCGAAATGCAAATTTGGCGGGAGTTTGTCGACAATATCTTTTTCAAACTGACGAATAGCATCGCCAGATTCCGATATGTCCATAGTATCCGGAGATGAAACTCGATAAATTGCTGTAGGCTGCCCTTTAAATCGGGCGTCAAATTTTTGGTCTTCGAACCCGTCAATAACGTTGGCGATGTCGCGGACGCGTACCGTGCCGCCCTGATTGGTCTGGCGGACAATAATATTCTCAAATTCTGTCTGGGTATTCGCCAGGCTGCGGGCACGCAGCTGTAAATTGCCTCCGGTGGTCTCCACGGTTCCGGCAGAGAGATTTACGGATGAACCCGAGATGGCTTGAGCAACTTGAGAGAAAGTCAGATTGTAGCGTAAAAGAGCGTCTTCTGAGACTTCAATTGTAACCTGCTCAGGAATTTTCGAGACTTGCTCGGTTAATTGCAAGCCCGGCAATTTGGTCAGCTGTTGACGAAGATCAGTCGCTTCGCGTTGAAGGGTCAGTCGATCCACGTCCCCGTAAAGGACAAGATACATGATATCTGCGCGAGCGTCCCATCTAAAAATCTGGGGTCTGAAAGAGTCTGGGGGAAGGTTCTGCACAGCGTCGACCCGACCTTTGACCTGATCGAGCATTTTTTCATAATCAATGTTGAGCTTGGTGCGCACATTGATGCTGCCGCTGCCTTCACTCGCCGTACTTTCCATATAATCGATACCGTCCAGGCCATCGATGGCTTCTTCCAGACGGGTGACAAGTTGCTGCTCAACGTCGCGCGGGCTGGCACCGGGCCAGGAGACGCTGACGGTCATTCCATTGACAGTGGTTTGAGGAATAAATTCGCGCTCTAACGAGAAATAGCCGTAAGCACCGGCGGCAAACATGACGACCATCATGAGGTTTGCCGCAACAGGGTTGCGAACAAACCAAGCGACTAAGTTTCTCATTCTGATCCTCCAGAGCTCTCAGATGTCGAAGCAGTTTTATCAGAATTGCCGCCAGCCGTCTTATCACTCTCTTGTGTCTCAGACTCATCACCTGAATTTTCGTCAGAATCTCCGCTCTGCTTCATCCAGTCCGGACGGGGTGGATCCACGATAACGGTCTGAGGGTTATTGATATCAAGGACCTTCAAAGGGGTTGCAATTCGCGAGCGCTCGAGCGGAGAAACAACAACCAAATCGCCTGGTTCGACTCCGGATGTAATGACAGCCCGCGTCGCGTCACTATCGGCGACTGTCGCTTTTCGCACTTCGGCATTCCCTTTTTCGTCCACAACATACACTTCGTTCTGCGGACGCAAGCCATCCCGAGACAGCACAATCACATTCTCAAGTTTTTTACCCTCGATCATTGCGTCTACAAATAGACCCGGCGCGAGAGGAACGCCATTTTGTGAAGCCCCTTTCCCGTAAGGATCGAAAACCTCAACGATTGCGAAAAGAGCACGAGACTGAGTATCATAAGTCGAATCCGTTCTCATGATATAGCCCGTCCACTCCTGTCGTTGCCCTGCAATGTTCGTGCTGAGCATAACTTTCGGCGCGGCTTCCCGGCTTGCCGCATTGAAAGCGATCGGGAGATCGACCTTAGCTAAATCGGCATCAGTCAGTGGCAACCGGACCTGAACAATATTGGTCGAGAATATACGGCCAAGAGGAGAGCCCGCAGATACAAATTGGCCAACATCCGACGATTTAGTTCTAACCCGTCCGTCAAAAGGCGCCCGAACATTTGTCCGGCTTAATTGCAAATTCGCTGACTCAAGATCCGCCTTCGCCGCGAGTAAAGAGGCCTCTGCCTCTTGTCGCTGAGGCAGTCTCATGGCGAGAGCACTTGGTTCCCCGCGCCCTAACTCCTCGAAGTCGCTTTTGGCAATTTCGCCTTCAGCAATTTCACGCGCGAGCACCTGTTCAGCTTGGGCAATTGTAGCTTGCGCCCGAATTTTAGATATTTTGAAATTGCTATCATCAATCCGAATGAGCGTTTCACCCTTTTTGAAAAAGCCGCCTTCGATAAAATTCGGAGAAACATATACAATTTTGCCACCGACTTCTGGCACCAAATCGATTTCTGTCAAAGGCTGAACCTCGCCCTGGGTCTGGACTCTAAGGGTAACGTCCTCCTCAAAAGCCCGCGCGCCCATAACAGCCAAACTATTAAAGGTGCGTTCTTTTTCTTCAGGTTTAGAAGTTACCTTTATCCATATAAAAGTCGCAACCCCAAGCGCAACCAGGACTAAAATGGAAAAAACGAACGCCCGAAATTTGGGATATTTTTCGTTTTGCTCGGGCGCGCCGACAGTCTGTGGCTGTGTCATTTTTTGTCCTAGTTTTCGTTTTCGGCTAGTTGGACGAAATTGGCTTCCGAGCCATATAGTCCACCGCCCATCGCAACATGCATACGAACGCGATTGTTTAACCGTTCGGTTCGTGCGTTAATTAATTGTCCTTCAGCCGACAAACGACGTGATTGAGCGTCCAATAACTGCAAAATCGTTGCCAAACCCTCAATATATCGAGATTCAAGTCTGTCCTCGGCTTTCTGCGCTTCTTCAACAGATATGCGCAAGGCCGCCTCACGTTCGCCCAATCGTTGTTCTGCATCTATCGCGTTTTCAACTTCGCTGTAAGCTTGCAATACAGTTTCTACATAAGTTTCAACTTGAGAACGGAGCTGCGCTTCTTGCCCGTCAATCTGCCCCCTTATACGGCCACCTTGAAAAATTGGCGCCGTGAGCTGAGCCGTCAGTCGAAACGCAATTTCCGCGAAATCAAAAGTATCTGCCAGGTTCAGCGCTTGTTCGGACGCCCCTCCTGAAAGGCTCAAACTCGGATATAGATTTTTCCTCGCCGCATCGACATTGAGTCCGGCTTCAGTAATTCTGCGTTCGGCAGCCAAGATATCCGGCCGGCGATTTAGAAGATATTCCGGATTTGACAAACCTTGAAGTGCGGGAAGCTCTGGCAAGTCTTCAGGAACAAGAAGATCCGCATCCGGGTAGTCGCGCAAGAGAATTTTCAAGTTCCGAATTTGAGCGTCTCGGTTTTGGAGCCGCGTTGCTTGTAACGCTTGTGCGTTTGCAACGGCGGACCGGGCCAAACGCACATCTGAAGAACCTGTGATTCCGCTTTCAAAACGTCTCAATGTGAGGCGCTGAGCGCGTTCCTGTGTTTCAATATCCCGCTCGGATAAATCTACGAGCAAGTTGCTCTGAATAATATTAAACCAAAGCTGAGACACTTGCCCCGCTACAGACACTCGTACGCCGGCCAGATCTGCCGAACTCGCCGCCGCCGCCGCTTCTGCTGAGCTGACTTGGTCTCTGATCCGGCCAAATAAATCAGCTTCCCAGCTGGCGTTCAGCCCGAAATCGTAGCTGGTTTGACCTGCCAGAAATCCTGTTCCGCCTTCACTTCGAGACACCGAAGAGCTTAGACCCAAAGTAGGGTACAGCTCAGATCGACTTGTTCTTATGCGGGATAATACGACATCCAATTGAGCTCTACTCCGCCCAACCGTTGGGTTTTCCGCCAAGGCTTCGTTGACGAGTTCAACCAATCTTTGATTTTGAAAGCTGGCGACCCAATCCGCATTGGGCAAAGCGTCCGGCGCGGGTTCAATCCAATCCGGCTCGACCGGAACTGTGGATTTTGCCTCTACAATGGTCGGGTCAGGCCCCAACCCGCTCAGCGTTTGACAGGCCGGCAGGGTCAAAACAGCCGCGCCCATCATTAACCCACGCGACCACGCGCTGACTTTCATATGTTTCTTAAATGACGGCATAGTAACTCCTTACCCTGTCATTGGCGAATATCATGCCGAAAGTCAACGAAATATTATCGAAAAACAATAATTCTCTGAATTTCCCCCAAAGTGAGCGCCCTTTAGCAACCTGCCGTTATTCGCGCAATCTACAAAGCTTTGAACTAAGACTACAAATTCGTCATAATTGACGTGAAGTGCAGAGCCTGATTAAAGGCCACAACCCTTGGATTTTTAAATTTGAAAAGGGAAATATCAGGATCGCTTCAGGGGCCCTTATCGGATGACGTCATACCCAGAATACGGCCTTCTCGCCTGTATCGGAATCATCGCGCTCCTCGTGTTGGGCGTCGTGATCAACGCCCCGATTTTGACGACCCTTTTACTTGTCGCGGCCTTTACACTCCTCTCCTTTGGTTTGAATCAGCTTAGCAAAATGAGGCGAGAGCGGGCGGATAAGCTCTATGGAGGAGGGAGACGCACCCAGCGTCATATTGATAGTTGGGTCACTGTGATTGACGCCCTACCTGTCGCTTGCGCTCTCATTGATAGCGACAAACGCGTTGTCCATGCCAATACCTTGGCGCAAGAGCTCGCCACCATGGATAAATTTGGATTGCCTTTAACCAGTTACCTTCGCAGCCCCGCAATTTCCCAAGCTCTCACTAAGGCTCAAGCCGGCTATAAAACAAACGCGGTCGAGATACACAAACTTACCCCCACAGAACGATATTTACGGGTAAAATTGACGAAGGCGAGCCTAATCCGTCCTAGCAATGGCCAAAGCTATCTCATGGCCGTTTTTCACGACATCACCGAAGATCGTCTCAGCCAAATGCAAAAAGCGGACTTTCTCGCCAATGCGTCACACGAGCTAAAAACCCCAATCGCCTCTCTGATGGGGTATATTGAAACGCTCCGCCATCACGCCAAAGACGATCCGTCGGCGCAAGAGAAATTTCTTGGCATAATGCAATCCCAAGCCGAGCGCATGGTCCGGCTGATAGACGACCTTCTGTCTTTGCGGAAGATTGAGCAAACCGAACATATCGCTCCGGAAGAAACAGCTAATTTGAACCAGTCTATCACCGCTGCAATGGAGGCCGTAAAACCGCTCGCCGACAAGCGCGGCGTAACTCTCTCTTTTAACAGCCCCGGTCCGGCGATTACCCGGGCCAATTCGGATGAATCCGTTCAGTTGTTTCTAAACCTGATTGACAATGCGGTTAAATTCACCCCGTCAGGAAAGTCCGTAAAAATTAAATTACGGTTCGTCCCTGACTGGTCGTCCGCCCTGGCTTTTCGCGACAGTAAACTTGCCGCAACCTCCCCTAGTCGCCGTATTGCCGAAATGACAAAACCAATGGGAACTCAAGGGGCCTGGCAAGTTCAAGTGAGAGATCGTGGTCCGGGCTTTGCAAGAGAACATTTGCCGCGGATTGGCGAACGGTTTTACCGGATCGCAGGGGACCTTTCCTCAAAGGAGAAAGGCACGGGTCTTGGGCTGGCGATCGTTAAACATATCGTTATTCGACACCGCGCGGGACTTTATATTCGCAGTGCCCATGGCAAAGGGACAGAATTTACGGTCGTCTTTCCCAACAGCAAGCCAGAAGAAGAAAACGCGTAAGACTTCTAGGAAGAAAGGGCGAAGACCCTTTGTCACAGACATGTCGCCACGGTGTCATAAATCTGCTATAAAAGCGACATAGAGCAAGCTCCAAGAGGAGATAACATGGCAGCTATGGCCGATCATATTGTTAGCGGATACGACGCAGACCTTAATGCCCTTAATGCGCAAATCTCTGAGATGGGTAGTATTACAGAGACCATGTTGTCCGATGTTATACGCTCTCTTAAAAAACGCGACAATGAGTTGGCGGAAGCCGTTATTGAACAGGACAGTGAAGTTAATCGTCTCCAAAGAGAGGTCGATGAAAACTCTATGCGGATCATGGCCCTGCGCCACCCTATGGCCTCTGACCTCCGCCGTGTCATCGGAGCCGTCCGAGTCGCCAATGATCTGGAACGCGTTGGCGATCTATCTGAAGGCGTTGCCAAGCGCACCCTCTCTCTGAATGAGGTTGACCGCATCAGCCACGCCAAAGGTGTGGCGCGTATGGGTAAAATGGTTAAATCCCAGCTTTCTCAAGCGCTGGACGCCCTGCTACGCGAAGACGCCGATTTGGCTGTCCAGGTCTGGCTGGCGGACGACGATGTTGATGAGATGTACAACTCTATTTTTCGGGAATTGCTGACATATATGATGGGCGATCCGAGAACAATTTCCGCCTGCGCCTCGCTTTTATTTGTTGCAAAAAATCTCGAGCGCATCGGCGACCATGCTAATAATATCTGCGAAGCTATTTATTTCACGGTGAATGGCACACAATTGATTGCGGACCCCCGTGTCATCAAAGCTAGAAAGGGGGGAAAGTAATTTCCCCAGCCCATCTCTATGAAACCTTTTGTCCTGATTGTCGAAGACGAAGACGCCCTGTCAACGCTTCTAGAGTATAACTTTTCCAAAGAAGGATATGACACGGCGATTGCCGAGGATGGAGAAGAGGCTCTCTTAATTGCCGAAGAACGCGCTCCGGATCTGATATTACTGGACTGGATGCTCCCTAAACTCTCTGGCGTTGAAGTCTGCCGCCGCCTGCGCCGTCGCAAAGAAACCGTCAGCACGCCTATTATCATGCTCACCGCGCGCGGAGATGAAACTGATAAAGTGACAGGTCTGGATTACGGGGCGGATGATTATCTGGTGAAGCCTTTTTCCATGCCCGAGCTTTTTGCGCGGACACGGTCTCTCTTGCGGCGCGCCCAGCCATCTCTCCTGCAGGACATCATCACGCAAGGCGATATCGAAGTAGATATGCAAGCATTTCGAGTAAAACGCGGCGAAAACACCGTGCATTTGGGCCCGACGGAATTTCGCCTTCTAGAACATTTCATCAAAAACCCAGGGCGCGTTTTTTCGCGAGAACAACTTCTCGACGCCGTCTGGGGCCGAGACGTCTATGTCGAAGCCCGCACCGTCGATGTCCATATTGGCCGGTTGAGAAAAGCCCTCGGCGCGCCAAAGAAACCAGACCCAATCCGAACCGTCAGGTCTGCCGGATACGCGTTCGAGCCTAAACTGGCTTAAAAATTAGTGGAACTTTTCCGCATACCCGCTAGCGACTAAAATATCATGCGGGTTTTTAACGTATAAGAGGTCTCTGACCGCCTGCTCTTTGTCCTCTGCCTGTTTATAGTAAGCTTCGGCAATTCTAGCCCCTAGAAAATATCCGACATCTGCATGCCAATCCGCTGAGATATTGGAACTGTTATTTCCGATCCAGTTGCTTAAGTCGTTTCCATCCATTTCCTCTACAAACCGGGCCCAAATGCGGGTCTCATGTTGCAAGCCCCACTCATAATAAGGTGGATTAGATTGTTCAGGAAGAGCGAGCTTTGCAAGAAAATCCGCCGAACCCTCCTGAAGAACTGACAATAAAAGAGAAGGTTCGCCAGAATAAGATTGCATTGCATGAACCTGCTCATGCACGACGACCCAAGGCAAGCTTTCCAAGCTAAAGGACTGAAGCACTTTTTGGAACCCCTTGGAAATGCCGTCTAGCGGAACACCTTCTGTCCATGACCAAACATCAAGTCCGATCAACATTCCCTCCTCACCCGCCGTGCCCCCGGAATTTAATCGACCAATAACGAACGTGACAGGGGGAAAATAGGCCTCCGGATAGATCGCCTTAAATCGGCGAAATCCAGCTCTGATATCAACGCCATAGCCTTCCGCTGTTAAGGTTCTATCTCGAATACCGTCATAAAACCCAGGGATTTCATCTATTCTTTTAACGAGCTCTTCGGCTGTTCCCGTTTTTATCCAATGATAATCAATCAGTCCCGGAGACCCTTCGGCGAGATAAAAATGGCGGAAAATGGCAGCTTTTTTTTCATCACTCTCTTCATTCAATGCTAAGTCATAAGCCTTCCAAAACCTTTTAACATCGGAGAAAACAAGTGGGGTTTTTTCCGGGTCTTGATAGCGTTTCTCAAAAATATTGCGATTATTTTCTAGTTTGGAAATAATGGATTGAAAGGCCTCTTCGTCACGTAAGGCGGAATACTTCGCAGAAAATTCCACGTAATCCGACCATCTTGCTCCTTTCTCCGCAGCCTCTTGCAAGGCGTTAAGGGCCAACGCTTTCTCACTTGCTTTCACATAGTGCTCCGCCGCACTCAACAAGAGCGTACGGCTTGAGCTCGATGGAAAACTCTCCCCAAGGTTGGCTGCTTTTTCATAAAGCTGGGCGGCCTGAAAATAGTTCTCTTCTTCAACATATAATCCCGCTTGCTCTCTAAGAATACGGACTGAGGCATAGTCCCCTAGCCATTGGGCGGCGGACATAGGGTGAGCTTCATTGACAACATTGCTCTCAGTTTGAGCTTCAGCTATCTCATCAGGTAAGACTACGTGCTTTTCCAGAGCATTATAGTTGACACTTTCTTGTTCGGCCGGAGAGCATGACACCACGAAGAGGCACAACGTCATGCAACCCAAAATTCGTGCCAACATTCTCACCCGTAAACCTAAAATTCGTGCCAACATTTTCATCTGTTGCTAGGCTAACTTCTTACAAAACATCCAGAATGGCTTTGGCCAATTGCGGGATGTTATTTTTATTGGCTCCGGCGATATTTATCCGTCCGGAATTTGTCATGTAGATAGAATATTTCTCCCGCAAGGCTTCCGCCTGCTCCGGCGAGACAGGCAAAGTCGAGAACATGCCATTCTGGTTTTTCACCGCGGCCGCAATCGTTTCGGCGCCCTGCACAGACAGCGCTTCTGAGAGCTGACGGCGCAAATCAATCATGCGGGTGCGCATTTCATCCAACTCCTCAACCCACAATTTACGAAGAGACTTGTCGCCTAGAATGCGCGCCACGAGCGCCGCTCCGTGATCAGGCGGCATAGAGATGATCTTACGCTGTATAGACCCAAGCTGGCTCTGCGCGATTTTGGCAGTATCTTCGTCTTTTGCGACAACTACAATCAGGCCGACGCGTTCGCGGTAAAGACCAAAATTCTTAGAGCAACTTGCGGCGACCAAGGCCTCCGGGCAAATTTCCAATATCTTGCGAAGGCCGTAAACGTCGTCTTCCATACCGCGTCCCAGACCGAAATAGGCGAGGTCGACGTAAGGAATTAAGGACTCATTTTTCAAGAAATCAGCGAGAATATCCCACTGAGCATGTGTCAGGTCAGCACCTGTGGGGTTATGGCAGCAGCCATGCAAGAGCACGACATCGCCCGGTTTGGCTTTGGCGCGTAAGTGATCCAGCATGTCATGAAAATCGACGCCCAAAGTCTCGCGGTTATAATAGGGGTAATAATCAATCTTAAGTCCCGCAGAGCTGATAAGCGGAATATGATTGGCCCAAGTCGGCGTGCTGGCCCAGACCGTCGTGTCCGGCGCGGCTGATTTAATCACCTCTGCGCCAATCCGCAAAGCTCCGGAGCCACCTGCTGATTGAGATGTGGCAATTCGGTTTTCAGTAATAACCGGATTTGTCTCGCCAAACATCATTTCGACCATAGCTTGACGAAAATCGGGACGACCCACAGTGGAGACATAAGTTTTAGTGGTCTCTTCTTTCCACCAAAGTTTCTCGGCCTCTTTGACGGCTTTCATGACGCGTGTTTCTCCGGCGTCATCCTTATAAACGCCAACGCCCAAATCAATTTTATCAGGGTTTTTATCCGCTTTGCAGGCTTCCATCAGAGCAATAATGGCATCCGGCGGGCGAGGTACGAGATATTCAAACATAATGTGTTTCCGGCTAGCTAAGAATTAAGGCGTCATGATTTAAAATAGGGCTATATCAGGGCACAAGGATTTTTAAAGCGCTCAAAGCGCAGTTTACTCCCAGAAATCACGCTTTTTCATTTGGCATGAGTCAATTCCCTCGCCTATGGTCGCAAAAATTTTGAAGGACCCCTCAAGAGGGCTGGGAGATATAATGTCATTTGAAGAAATTCTTAACTTCGTCAATTCGCAGGTCTGGGGTTGGCCCATGTTGGGGCTATTGCTTTTAACGGGTTTGTATCTGACCTTTGGTCTGCGCCTTCTTTCGGTCGTGCGCATTCCTTATGCTTTCAAACAGCTCTTCAAAAAACGAACCGGGAATGAAGATGAGGGAGATGTCTCGCCTTTTGCGGCGCTAATGACGGCCCTCTCCTCCACTATCGGGACGGGTAATATTGCGGGCGTCGCCGCGGCCATTGCGATTGGCGGCCCCGGCGCCGTTTTCTGGATGTGGATGACCGCCATTGTCGGCACAGCCACAAAATTCTCCGAAGGCGTATTGGCCGTTCGATTTCGTGAAATCGACAAAAACGGTAATCGTCAGGGCGGACCCATGTATTATATCAAAAACGGTTTGGGCCCGAAATGGAAATGGCTCGCCTATACTTTTGCCTTTTTCGGATTCTTTGCGGCGCTCGGAACGGGCGCCTCTATTCAGTCCAATTCTGTGGCCGATGCTCTGAGAAGTACTTATGGTCTCAGCCCGTGGATTACGGCGGTCTTTATCGCCGGCGGCGCTGCGGCGGTGATTATTGGCGGAATTAAACGGATCGGCGTGGTGGCCTCTTCCGTTGTGCCGATCATGGCGGGACTTTACCTCTTGGCAGGAATTACCGTCATAATTATGCATGCCAACGCAATTCCAGAGGCGTTCGGAAGAATCTTTGCAGGCGCGTTTGGTCTGCAAACAGCCGGAACAGGTATCTCTGTCGGTCTATTAGTGCTTGCAATGCAAAAAGGTGTCGCCCGCGGCATTTTCTCGAACGAAGCCGGACAAGGCTCCGCGCCGATTGCTCACGCCGCGGCGCGGAACAATGACCCCGTAAACCAGGGCATCATCGCCATGTTGGGCACAATTATCGATACACTTATTGTTTGTACGATTACCGCTTTGGTAATCCTGACCTCCGGCGTCATCCCAACGGAATGTATCGCCAGCCCTGAAAACCTACAGACCCTCATGACCGGTTTACAGCCTCCGGGATGTGATACAGGCGCGCCTCTAACGGCCTCGGCTTTTGACGCCAGCTTGTTTGGATGGGGCGGTCATATTGTGGCCATCGGCCTGACGGTCTTTGCGTTCACCACCATTCTTGGTTGGAGTTATTATGGCGAGCGTTGCTCTGCCTTCTTGTTCACCGAGAAGTCCATTCCGATTTATCGTATTCTGTGGATATTGGTTGTCTTCTCATCAGCCGCCGCAATTGCGCTGCAAGATCAAGTCGGAAACATCGTCAACCTCTTCTGGCTGATGGCCGATACTTTGACGGGGCTCATGGCCGCGCCAAACCTCATCGGTATCATCCTGCTGTCACCCATCGTCTTTAAATTGGCGAAAGAATATTTCGACAAGGACAAAACCGCGAGAGACGGTCTGATCGATCAGGAAGACCTGCCTTAATCTTTAGTAAAATTTAAAAATTGGAACCCCGGCACTGTGCCGGGGTTTTTTATTTGTCGTGCAGAGCAAATCAGCCCAGAAGAGAAATATAGAAATTTTCGGAGTGTGACTCATGAGCGCCAATGTCATCAAACTTACCCCGTCAAGCCTCGCGGCCCTTTTGTGTTCGCGCGTCTGTCACGACTTGATCAACCCGGTTGGAATGGTCAATACGGGTCTCGAAGTCTTGGATGATGAGAACAATACGGACATGCACGCAGACGCGATTGACCTCATCCGCAATGCCTCCCGGCAAGCCAATGCCAAGCTGAATTTCCTTCGTGATGCCTTCGGCGCCGCCGGATCTGCTCCGGGCGTTTTTCCTATCGGAGATATTCAGAAAAAAACAATGGATATGTACGCCGATAGCAAGGCAACTCTGAAATGGGAGCTTTCCACTGACGGGTTAGAGAAATCGAAAGCGCGGCTATTAATGAATATGGTTATGATCGCCGCAAACGCGATTCCGCGCGGCGGGGATGTTGTCATTTCGGGCGATGAATCACAGCTCAAACTTGTCGCCACAGGCCGCCGAGCCGGCCTTAAACCGGAAATAGAGAAAGCCCTGAGCGGGAAAACCCCTGAGGACGGGTTTGACGGACGCTCAATCCAGCCTTTTTATGCCGGAATGATCGCGCGTGAATTGGGCGGCGCCCTAACCCATCAGTCGGACGAAGAGTCTGTTACCCTGACAGCTGATTTCGCCTAATCTGCCACCTCGCCCTCCTGCGACATAAATTCTATCATTTTTCTGAGGGTCAAACTGGAAATTGTGACGACGCTTTAGTCCGTCTTAACCCTTTTTGGTCATGATTTACACAAGATGTCGTGGATGATCCGCGAACATCGTTTGGTGAAACAGTTTGGATGATCAGACCATATGGGTGATTGCATAAAACAGGCCCGCGCCTTCGTGCAGTGCTGTCACAAAGCCCTGGACCGGGCAAATGTGGACTGCGCGCAGGATATGACAGATGTTTTGGCGGAAATCCAAAGCGGCGCAAAGTTAAACCATGCCCGCGCCATTTACCGTTCAGCTCAAGATGCCCTGCAATCGCTGGGGGATGAACACCGTCTCCCTTTACGCCTTCACGCCCTCTCCAATGTCGTAGCGCTATACGAAGTCGGCCTAACAGAAATGGAAGAAGGCCAAGAAGACGTGTCTATAGAATCAGAGCCGAAGGAAAGCGCCGATATTATTCCCGTCGACTTTTCTGAAACGGCCCGTCAGGCCCGCGCCGTAGAAGCTATGCAATCCACATTGCCATTTGTCGACGCTGCGCATAAACCTGCTTTTGACTCGCTTCTGGCATCTTTTCAATCATCGTCGAATCCTGAAAACATCGTTCCAGAAGACCCTTCTGATGCAATCGACCTTCAAGTGGAAACTCTCGCAGAACCGATAGAGCCTGACGTCGTTGCAGCATCTGAGCCTGCATCTCGAGAATCCAAAGTGGCGCTTGAAAGTTTTATCCGGGACATTATTCAAAATGGCCTCTCTGTTGCCCGGCAGGCGGCCCTCACCCTCAGCCTTTCTTATGATATGGGCGGCGTCGCGCTCCCGGAATCAAAAGCTGATCTATTGAAACACCGAGCCGAAACTTGGCTCTCTTGTCTCATTCGGCATTTAGCGGCCACCACAAAACCTGAAACGCTCTGTCAGATTGATATTAGCGCAACAGCAAAAACTATGACATTTCGTACTAATGCGGATCCTCTCAGCGAGGCTTGGGCTAACGTCTGTGACCATCCCGATTTGGTGTCGATTGAACATGACCCGATGAGCAATTCGCTCAAGTTAATGCTCAATTACACTGCCAAAAAAGAAAAACCCATACCGAAAATGCCCGTTGAAGAAGGAATAAGCTCTCGGCTTGAAGCTTTACTCGACACGACATTGGCTGACGGGTTCTCACCGAATGAATTTAGGGTCGGAGCCATTTCATGAGCAAAGTAAAACACTGCCTGATTGTCGATGATTCCAAAATGATCCGCCGTGTCGCCACGCGTATCCTGAAGGATATGAATTTTGAGGTATCCGAAGCTGAGAACGGAAAGGACGCTCTGGATCTTTGTAAATTAAGCATGCCTGACGCTGTTTTGCTGGATTGGCGCATGCCGGTTTTGGACGGATTCGGATTTTTGCAGGCCTTGAGAAAATTACCCGAGGGCGACGCCCCTGCGGTCGTTTTCTGCACCGCCGAGCGTAGCGTTGAACGGATTACTGAGGCCCTGCAAAACGGCGCCGACGAATATATTATGAAGCCTTTTGATTCAGATATTATCGAATCGAAATTCCAACTTGCCGGTTTGATATAATCATGGCGGGGGCGCTCAGCTTAAACCCTCCCTATTACGAGGCTTTGAAACGGCTCACTTTAGAGCTGGCAGGCGTCAATTTAGGGTCGGATCATGCTTTTTTGGTAGAAACGCGGCTCTCTGCCCTCGCGAGGAAAGAAGGATTTCAGTCTCTCGACGCCCTTGTGGATGAGTTATTCGGCACCGGAGAAAGCCGGCTAGCCGTTCAGGTGGTCTCGACTTTGTTAGAGCGTGACAGCCATTTCAATAAAGACCCAAAAAGCTTTACCCTTTTTACGGACAAAATTCTCCCTGATTTATATGCCGTCCGGGGCGGAGGTCAGGTGAGACTTCTCTCTTTTGGCTGCGCGGCCGGACAGGAAGCTTATGGCATGGCCATGGCGTTTGAACGGGTCAAAGATCAATTTCCCGGACTGAGCCTGGAAATCATCGGGGTCGATTACCCCTCCGCTGCCTTGGATCGGGCCAAAGCTGGGCGCTATACACATTTCGAAGTGCAGCGAGGCTTACCCGCCCGCGATCTTATTAGATTTTTTGATCCGTCGCCCGAACCGAGTAGTAGCGATTGGATTGTCAAAGACTCGTTGAAAGCCATGGTACAGTTCAAAGACGTGCACTTGCTCTCAAGTCTCGGTAGCCTCCCAAAATTTCACGGGGTCCTCTTTCGCGGCGCGTTGCCGCATTATTCCGGCCCGGCGAAACTTCGGGTTTTGCGCGGCCTTTCGTCCTTAGTGCTTCCTTATGGCTATCTCTTGCTCGGCAGCCATGAAACGTTGAAACAGATCAATTTCGGCTTCGACTCGGTTGATGAAGCGAGCTGTCTTTATCGCAAACGAGAAGAGATTGCCGAAGACTTAGATCCTCTCGACGATCCCGCCGCTAAAAAATCCAATGGCCGGACAACTTTTACAAAAACGAAAAAGAAAAAATCCGGCTGATCCTCAATCGCAGACCGGCCCAGGCTTTTGGTTGACGGACGCGGCGCAAAACGTCAAAACGCGGCTCATATAAAGCGGGCAATATGTCCGCCTGTCAGCTACGCCGAAAGACCCGCCACTATGGCCGATATCGACTCCGTCAAAACAAAGATTGCCGCCCAGATAGAGGCCGCTTCAGACCTTCAGACCCTGGATGACGTTCGTGTCGCCGCGCTCGGCAAAAAGGGCGAAGTCTCTCTGATGATGCGCGAGCTCGGAAAGATGAGCGTTGAAGAGAAGAAGGTCATGGGCCCAGCGCTGAACGGTTTGAAAAACGACCTGAACACTTTAGTCGAGCACAAGAAATCAGAGCTTGAGAACAAAGCGCTCGACGCAGCGCTCGCCTCTGAAACCATGGACATGTCGCTACCGATTGCCCGCCGCAAAGGCACGCTCCATCCTGTGCCGCAAGTCATGGAAGAAATGGCCGTCATTTTTTCCGATATGGGGTTTTCTGTCGCCGAAGGCCCGGACATCGAAGACGACTTTCATAATTTCACCGCGCTGAATTTCCCGCCCGGCCATCCGGCCCGCGATATTCACGATACATTTTTTATGTCCCCTGTGGGTGACGAAGAAAAAAAGGTTTTACGGACTCACACCTCGCCAGTGCAAATCCGCACGATGATTTCGCAAAAGCCGCCCATTCGCATCATTGCGCCGGGCCGGACATACCGATCTGACTCCGACCAAACCCACACGCCGATGTTCCATCAGGTCGAGGGTCTGGTGATTGATAAAGGCATTCACATGGGCCACCTCAAAGGCGTGCTCATGGATTTTGTCAGCGCGTTTTTCGAAACAGATGTCGATGTTCAATTCCGCCCGCATCACTTCCCTTTCACCGAACCCTCGGCTGAAATGGATGTACGCTATGAGCGCGACGGCGCGGCCATCAAGATTGGCCAGGGCGAAAGCTGGATGGAAATTCTTGGCTGCGGCATGGTGCACCCGAATGTGCTGCGCGCCTGCGACCTCGATCCCGAAGAATATCAGGGCTTTGCCTTCGGCATGGGCGTCGACCGCCTTGCCATGCTGAAATATGGCATGCCGGACCTGCGCGACATGTTCGCCGCGGATACACGTTGGCTCGGCCATTACGGCTTCGACCCACTCCTACAAGCTAACCTCGCGACGGGGCTATCCTAATGAAATTCACACTCTCATGGCTGAAAAAGCACCTCGAGACAGAGGCGACGATTGACGAAGTGGTCAAGGCGATGACGCTGGCCGGTCTCGAAGTCGAGGACGTTGAAAATCCGGCAGAGAAACTGTCAGAGTTTTCTATCGGCAAAGTTCTTACGGCGGAAAAGCATCCTGACGCGGATAAACTCAAGGTCTGCACGGTCGAAACCCGTGACGGCACCAAGACAATCGTCTGCGGCGCCCCGAATGCGCGCGCTGATATGACCGTCGCCTATGCCCCGCTTGGCGCCTATATTCCGGGTCTGGATTTCAGCCTAGATAAGAAGCCCCGCAAAATTCGCGGCATTGAGTCCTCCGGTATGATGTGTTCCGGCAAAGAGCTTGAAGTCGATGAGGAAAATGACGGCATTATGGATTTGCCGCAGGAGCTTGAAATGGGCACGCCTCTGGCCGACGCCCTGAATATGAATGACCCCGTCATTGATTTCGAAGTGACGCCTAATCGCCCGGACTGGCTTGGCGTGAATTCGATAGCGCGCGATTTGGCCGCGGTCGGGCTGGGCAAATTAATTACCCCACCGACAAATCTGACCCCGCCAAAATTCGAGACGGATCAGAAAATTCGCGTGGACGATACGGAGGGCTGTCCGGCTTTTGTTGGCCGCCACATTCGCGGCGTCAAAAACGGCCCCTCGCCGAAATGGCTTCAGGACCAATTAAAGGCTATCGGCCTGCGCCCGATTTCAGCGCTCGTCGATATTACAAATTACATCACCTATGACCGCGCGCGGCCTCTGCATTTCTATGACATGTCCAAGCTGACCGGCTCTATCATAGTGCGCCGGGGCAAAGACGAGAAATTCGAAGCGCTGGATGACCGCACTTACACAGCAACCGCAGACGATGTCGTCATTGCGGATGAGAGCGGCATTCTTGGCCTTGGCGGAATTGTCGGCGGCGAGGACTCGAGCTGTGATGAAAACACGACGGATATTTTAATTGAAAGCGCCTATTTCGATCCGCTGACCATTCGCCGCTCCGCCAAACGGCTCGGCGTCAATTCCGATGCGAAATACCGGTTCGAGCGCGGCGTCGATACGGGCGGACTGATTGACGGCTGCGAACTCGCAACACAGCTCGTTCTGGAAATCTGCGGCGGTGAAGCCAGCGATATCGTGATTGGCGGCGAAATTCCGACTGACCCTGACCCCATCGAATTTGATCCCATGCAGGTCAACAAACTGACAAGCCTCAGCCTGTCAGATGAGGAGATGAACACAATTTTGACCAAACTCGGCTTTACCGTCAAACACGGCCCAATCTGGAAAGTAACCGTGCCAAGCTTCCGCCGCGATTGTACCGAAGGCGCGGACCTAGTCGAAGAGATCGCCCGTATTCACGGCTATCATAATCTGGAGGCCGTCAGCCTGCCGCCTTTGCCCGGGCGGCGCGAACCCACCGCGACCCTGACACAAAACCGGACGCGGCTTGCGCGCCGGGCGTTGGCCCTGCGCGGCCTGTCCGAGTCTGTGACGTGGTCGTTCGCATTAGACGAACACGCCGCGCTTTTCGGCGGAGATAATCCCGCCCTGCGCGTCGATAATCCGATTTCGAATGATTTGAATACCATGCGCCCTAGCGCGCTGATTCACCTTTTGCTCGCCGGACAACGCAATGCTGATAAAGGCTATCCGGGCGCGGCCTTGTTCGAGCTTGGCCCCGTCTTTGCCGGGCAAGAGCCGAAAGATCAGCGTCTTTCCCTTGCGGGAATGCGCCGCGTTGAAAGCGCGCGGGATTGGGCCGGAGCGGAAGAGGTTTCTGCCTTGACCGCCAAAGCAGACGTTATCGAAGCTTTAGACGCCATGGGCGCCTCTACCGACAACCTCATGCTTATGGAAGCTGTTGGAGACTATTGGCACCCGGGCCGCTCGGGGTCGCTTCGGATGGGGCCTAAAAAGGTTTTAGCGAGTTTTGGGGAACTGCACCCGCGCGTTTTGAAGGCTTTAGGTGTTGAAGGTCGTGTGGCGGCCTTTGAAATTTGGCCAGAAGAACTGCCGGCCCCGCGAAAGAAAAACGCCTCTAAATCCAAAGGCGCTCTGACCTTATCAGATTTCATGCCTGTGACGCGCGATTTCGCCTTTATCGTTCCGGAGGCGACAGCGTCGAATGATGTGTTACGTGCGGCCCAGGGCGCGAACAAAAAGCTCATTACCAATGTGAGCTTGTTCGACGTCTATCAGGGCAAGGGCGTAGAAGATGGTCACAAATCTCTGGCAATAGAGGTGACTTTGTCTCCGACAGACGCCACTCTTACGGATAAGGAAATCGACGCAGTCAGTGACAAAATCATCGAAAGCGTGATGAAAGTCGGGGGGCGTTTACGAGGTTAAGCTTGTAGCCCCTTCCCCGACTCGATTTTCCGTGTCATTAGAACAAATATGGAACCTCTCCTTTCATTTGGCGGGCTAGACCTTTCTCTGGTCCACATTATTCTGCTCTTGGCCTTTGCGTTAATCGGCGCAATGATCACGATGATATTTTCGAGCGGGCGCAAGGACCCCGAAGGCGTGAGACAGGCCGCGCAGCTTCGGGAAAAATTACTGGAAATGCAGGCCCAGCAAGGAGAGCTTCAGGGACGCTTGTCGCAATTTGCCGAGGATAGCGCCCAGCGCGATACCATGTTCCGCCAGAGCCTGGACGAACGCCTATCCAAAGTGTCTGAGCGGGTGGGGAAATCCATTGTCGACACGCAGGAACGAAACTCTGCCAATCTGAAACAACTCCATGAGCGGCTGGCGCTGATTGATCGTGCGCAAAAGAATATCGAGACTTTGTCCGGCGAGGTGTCCGGCCTGCAATCTCTGCTTTCCAACAAGCAAGCCCGCGGGGCATTTGGCGAAAAACAGATGCAGGACCTCATAGAGACCTATCTTCCGCCCAACGCCTTTTCCTTTCAGCATACTCTTTCAAACGGCAAACGTGTGGACGCGCTTATCCATCTGCCCGGAGAGCAAGGCGATGTCGCGATTGATTCCAAATTTCCAATGGAAGCCTGGCGGCGGCTAACCGAAGCGGACAATACGGATCAAACCACCGTCGCCAAACGAGGATTTGCCGCAGATGTCACCCGTCATATCAATGATATCGCCGGCAAATATCTTATTTTTGGCGAGACACACGATATCGCGATGCTCTTCCTTCCGAGCGAAGCCGTTTATGCCGAGCTCCACACGCATTTCCCGCAAGTCATTGAGCACGGCTTCACAAAAAAAGTTATGATTGTCTCGCCGACGACCTTTATGGCGACGCTCCATACTATGAGGGCCGTGATGCGCGACGCCGCCATGCGGGAGCAAGCGCATATTATTCAAAGCGAAGTCGGGAAAATGTCCAAAGACGTTACTCGTCTGGATGAAAGAGTCGCGAAGCTTCAAAGTCATTTTAATCAAACCACGGAAGATATGCGTCAAATTCGAATCTCTACCGAAAAGATTTCCGGACGAGCCGATAAAATTGAGAGCCTCGAATTGAAAGAGCGGGACAGCTCGACCGGCAATATCGCTCAATTTCCTAAGACAAGTGAATGACCAAGCGGCCGAAGATCCCCATCTATTATGGCGGAAAACTTTTCCGGCCCGTCCAAACGCAAGGGGCGTCAGAGACCACGTCCGAGACAATCTTCATCTATCAACAAGATCATGACTTGGTTACGGCCACTTATTCAGGCGGCGAAATTGCCTTTGGGCAGCTTATCGGCGTCATAGCGCGCGACGGTTCACTCGATCTGAGGTATCACCACCGAAATAAGTCAGGCACCCTGATGACCGGAAAATGTCATACCGTGCCGGAAATTTTGCCGTCGGGTAAATTACGCCTGCATGAGACGTGGCACTGGACGAGCCCGGATCAAGGCACGGGGACCTCCATACTCGAAGAATTTTAAGGTTTAACCCTGGCCGGATCTGATTTCTGAAATAGGTTTTGATGTTCTGCCCCATGCGCAAACAGATCAATTCCGATTTTAAGAACCACCAAAAGGATCAGCGCCAAAACAGGCGCGCCAAAGGATTGCACCAAAGCGCCCCCGATAATGATCACCACATGCATGATAACGATTCGCCCGTAAGGGATAAACATCTGCATGTCGGGGGAGCGAGTTTTATATTCTTGTTTTCCGTAAAAATTGATTCCCATTGAAATCAAGTGACTGACCAGCAAGCCCAACGTCGCAAAGAAGAGGCCTGTCGCAGAAAACAGAGTTTTTCCAAGCTCAAATAGGGGCGGAACGGCGTCGAAAAAACTGCCTAAAAAGGCGTAATGCCCAAAGCTGAAACCTCCAAAGTGGACGGTGAAAAAAGCGCACAAAAAGAGTTTGCCCCCCAATCCCATTTTCGATTTAGAGTTTTCCGCAACGCCTTGGCAGCTGAGCATTTTAGGTATGTTGAACAGGCCAACAATGACGGTCTCCAACCAGTAAAGCAGTAGCAGCGTGCCGACATCCCAGCCGAAAAAATAAACTCCGGCGATCGGAATAAGATTCATTGCGAAAAGAATGGTGACGGAAAACGTCAGCTCTAGTTTTTTCCCGAAAAATGACATTCCGCGCCCCCGCTATTTTGTCAGAATGGTCGCCGGCTTTTCATCGCGGTGGAAATGGTCCCGTCATCCAGATAATCTAATTCTCCGCCAACCGGTACGCCATGCGCCAGACGCGAGACGGAGACACCCGTCCCCGAAAGATGATCCGTGATGTAATGCGCCGTGGTTTGCCCGTCGACAGTGGCGTTCATTGCCAGGATAACCTCCTTGAGGTCTGGATCGGAAGCCCGCTCTATCAAAGCAGCAATATTCAGATCCTCAGGCCGGATACCGTCCAGCGCTGATAGCGTCCCGCCGAGAATATGATACTGGCCTTTAAAGGCGCTCGCTCGCTCCATCGCCCAAAGATCGGCGACGTCCTGCACGACGCAGATTATAGATTTGTCCCGCCCGGGCGCGGTACAGATATGACAGGGGTTTCGGGAGTCCACATTACCGCAAATGCGGCAGGTGGAAATGCGCTCTGCCGCCTCGCCCAAAGCAAGTGATAAGGGCCGCATCAGGGCGTCCGGTTTTTTCAGAAGATCAAGAGCCGCGCGCCGCGCCGAACGCGGTCCCAGCCCCGGTAATTTTGCCAAGAGCGAGATTAAGCGCTCTATTTCCGGACTGACATTCAAACCTGACATAACCATCCTTTTGATTCGCGGTCAGCTTAGCAGGCAAAGGACCCAGCAATAGAGACTGAATTCAGTCTTCGAAAGATTCCAGTTTTAATTCGACAAACATGGGGAAATGGTCCGAGCCAAATTTAGGCAACCGTTCCATACGCACCAATTTGAAATGCGGCGTATGAAAAATATGGTCCAGCGGCCACCGCTCAAGAATATTTTTGGCGTTAAAAGTGTTGTAAAGACCTCTGCCCCGTCTCGGATCCTGCATCTCACTGATCGCGAGGAAGCGCTTTGTTGTGGGCGACCACCCCACGTCGTTCAAGTCCCCCATGACCAGAGTTGGTCCATCGGTCTCTCTGACTTCTTTGGCAATAATTAGCAGCTCGTGATCCATATCTTCGGTATCGTCTTGCGGACGCGGAGGGCGAGGATGAACGCCGTAAAGTCGGAAATTACGACCTTTCTCCAGCTCAAGATCAATTTTTAGCGAGGGAATATGATCCTGAATTAAGCGCCTGTCCTGAACATCTAAAATCGGAAATTTGGAATAAAACAACATCCCATTATGGTCCGGCAGGGGCAGTAAGAAGCTATGCGGATAGCGGGCTTCGACATCTTTCATAAAACCGCGCCATTTCTCATCTGTCTCAACCATAAGAATAACATCCGGGTCTTTGTCCTCTATGGAGGTCAGTAACCCGCGGGCGTCGTCATTCTCCATCAGAACATTCGCCGCGAGCAGTTTAATACTGGGCGCGGTAGAGTTCGGGTCGGCGTCTTCTGTGAGCTTCCGTCCAAACACGGTGAAGGCAAAAATATCCTTCAGACAAAAACCCACAATAATGAGTAGCCCGACGAGCATGAACACGTTCAATCCGAAGAGTATGTGATAAACAATATAGAGAATTGCGGCGAGATATAAGAGTTGAATTCGTGTATAGGTCCAGGCTCTCAACCACCAGATTTGGAGGTTGAAAAGCGGGATTATGGCGCCGGCCACCCCCACCGCCATTAAAACGAAAAATATATATTCGATGAAATGTATGACTCCGTCCCCCTTTTGTTGCCCTTTATATAAAGCAATAATCCGAAACTTGTTCCAATTCACCTATAAACTTAAATATTCGCTCGTGGTGCAGGTATTGATGAGGCTGCGGAGCTTAAAAACGAAAAAAGACAACGTTGTCATTATCACCTTCGGATGGTAGCTTGACGAAACGATACATAAATGAGGGAGAGTCCAATGGACTTTAATCGCCGCAAACTAATGACTTTAATGGGCGGAGCGGGACTCGCCGCATTAAGCGCTTGCGCAAGCACGCGTCAAAACACTGGAGTTTCCGTCACGAATGGATTGAATGATCTGGCCGAGAGCAAAGGCTTGCGGTTTGGCACGGCGATAGGCTCTGACGCATTGCAAGACCCAGCCTATCTGGACCTAATTAAACGCGAATGCGGTATCCTCGTCGCTGAAAACGAACACAAAATCTATGTTACACAAGGCGTTGAAGGCCCAATGGATTACGCCCGCGGTGACGCCATCGTAGATTTCGCTGAAGAAAATGACATGGCGATGCGCGGCCATGTTTTGCTTTGGAATCGGGATGACTTCCTCCCGTCCTGGATGCCGGAACACGATTTTGGCCCTGACCCGCGCCAAGGTATGAAGGGCTATCTGAGTGACTATATCCGTGATCTCGCAACGCATTATAAAGGGCGTATATCCAGTTGGGATGTGGTGAACGAAACTATTACGCCAGAAACGGGCTTGATGCGCGACACGGTTTTCACACGAAACTATGGTCCGGATGTTGTTGATTTTGCTTTTCGGGAAGCCCGGAAACACCTCCCAGATACACAACTCGTTTATAATGACTATATGATTTGGGAGCCCGGAAATGAAAAACATATTTCGGGCGTCTTAAAGCTCTTGGAACATTTCCGTAAAAATGATGTGCCAATAGATGCGTTCGGCGTGCAATCCCACCTGGGAACAGGGGACGGAAGCCTTTATCCGTCCGGACGTTATCCGGATCCCCAGCGTAAAGAGTTCCGCCAATTTATCGATGAAATCGTCGCTATGGGCTACGACCTCATTTTATCCGAATTTGATGTGAACGACACTCGCCTGCCGGCGGATGTCGCTACCCGCGACCGATTGGTGGCGGATTATGGCGGCGCTTTCCTCGACATGATGTTGGATTACAGCGAAGTCAAAGATGTTCTCGCCTGGGGTCTGTCAGATAAATATAGCTGGCTACAGGAATGGTGGCCGCGCGAAGACGGAATAGAAAAGCGTTCGACTCTATTTGATAAAAATATGGAACCGAAACCGCTTTATTACGCCGTAGAAAAATCGTTCAAGGCGGCCAAACCGCGTTAAAACGGCATTTTCATCCCGGGCGGTAGCTGCACGTCGCCCATGGCATTCTTCATAGTTTCGCCTTGCGCCGTATCCAGCTTGGCCTTGGCGTCTTGGAAAGCCGCAACGATCAAATCTTCAAGAATCTCGGCTTCTTCGTCAGATAAAAGGCTCGGATCAATTTTGAGCCCTTTCATATTGCCGCCGCCTGTCAGCGTGACTGTGACAAGCCCGCCTCCTGACTTTCCTTCAACAACCAGGTCGGCGACTTCTGCCTGAGCCTGTTCCATTTTCTTTTGCATGTCTTTTGCCTGTTTCATCAGGCCCATCAAATCTTTCATGATTTAATCCTCTTCATCGTCTATCTCGGCAGATGTCGGCTCATGTCCGAAATCGCCTTTAATGACGTTATGGTTTTCTATTTCCGTAATTCCGAGTAATTTGGCGTTTTTAAGAAGCGAGTGGGAGAAAGCCGGATGCGCCCGGTCTTTCTCGGCTTGGTCTTTTTTTGCCTTGCGCCGAAGCTCCGCAAGAGTCGGCCCTCCGCCAGTTTTTTCCGTCGAGATAATCCAAAGTTCGCCCGTAATGTCCTGTATGGCGCTCACCATTTTTCCGACCATTGCAGGCGGCGCGGCATTGACTAATTCGATCGTGAGGCTGCCACGGCGAAACCGAATGGGGCGAACATAACGTTCAATGTCCGACCGCAATTTGATTTGGGTTTCCGGCAATGCCTCCACCAAATCTTGAAGGCTCTTTAGATCAACAGGGGGCGGGCCTGCAGAAACGGGCTTTGGCGCCTGGAGCTGGGCCGTAGCTGTAGATGAGCCGCTAGCTTCAATATTACTTTTAGTGGGGGAAGCGCTAGCCGACGGCATTGTAGCCTGAGGTGCTGTCGTGGCCGGCGACGAAGACGGCAGGACGGGTAATCCCTCCCCGCCCTCTTTTGCGGCTTTCTGCGCGCGCTCAATAATTTGAGCGGCGAGTTCCGGCGGCGGCATTTGTCCAGATACAGCCAATTTCAGCATCGCCATTTCTGCGGCCGCCAATGGCGCAGGAGCCATGCGAACTTCGTTATGAGACTGTGTCAGAATTTGCCAGAGGCGGGTCAACTGTCCCATGGAAAGTTGCTCTGCTAGTTTTTCAATCCGCTCTATCTGATCCGGTGCGGCATCAAAATCCGCGTCATCGCCCAAAGTTTTCGCTCGGCTAATTTCGTGGCAAATATCCATGAGATCGCGGAGCACCACTGCCGGGTCAGCCCCGTCGTCATATTGCCCCCGCATTTCTGTAATTGCGCCTTTGCCGTCGCCAAGCGCCGCCATGCCAAATAAATCGAGCACCCGTACGCGGTCGGCCAAACCCAACATGGATCGGACCTGCTCGAAACTAACTTCGTCGCCTTTCAGTCCCGCCTGTACAATGGCTTGATCCAATAGAGATAAAGAATCTCGAACAGACCCTTCGGCCGCTCGCGCGATCAGAGCCAAACCGTCTTCGGAAACTTTGACATTTTCTTTTTCGCAAATACCGCGCAAGTGTTTGGCAAGCGCCCCGGCTTCCACCCGCCGAAGGTCAAATCGCTGACAGCGGGATAAAACCGTGATCGGCACTTTACGGATTTCGGTTGTCGCGAAAATAAATTTCGCATGGTCAGGCGGCTCTTCGAGAGTCTTTAGGAGCGCATTAAACGCCCCGGCCGAGAGCATGTGTACCTCGTCAATAATATAAACTTTATAACGCGCCGTCGCCGGAGCGTAACGCACCCCATCCAGCATTTCGCGCATATTTTCGACACCCGTCCGAGACGCGGCGTCCATCTCCAGCACGTCCATATGAGAGCTGGCCATGATAAGCTCGCAATGTTTGCCGGGGTTAGAGAGATCCGTTGACGGATGATCGATTTCATCTGTCTCGTAATTTAAGGCCCGCGCGAGAAGCCGAGCTGTAGTTGTTTTCCCGATACCGCGAACACCGGTCATCATAAAGGCATGAGCAACGCGCCCCGCCTCAAACGCATTGGTGAGGGTTGTCACCATCGCGTCCTGACCGATCATATCTTCAAAGGTATAGGGCCGGTATTTCCGGGCCAGAACCTGATAGGATTGTTGCGGTGTCGTATTCATCCCAAAATATATAGGCAGAATGAGTGAGCGGGGAAAGGGTGAAGACCGTAAACTCCGCTGCGCGTCCACAGTTTATGCAATCCATGGAAGGATTGAATTTCGATTCCTATTTAAAGGAACACGACGATGGCTATAACGCCAATAAATACGGCGAGAATAATAAAAGTACTCAACCGTTTATGATGAGGCTTAGGCGTGCTTGGCATATCATCTGTTCTGGCTTGTTCATTGTCAGGCATATAAGCTCCTTTTTTTATAAACGAACTGGAGCCAAAGCGGTTCCCCGCGCGTAAGGCAAATAATGGCCGATTTCATCATGCAAAACCAAATTGCCTTCTATTATAGCTTGATAGGAGCAGCGTTTATGGGGCTGACGTTCCAGCCCGCCTTCCGCGATAAAATGTTATTCAACATTCCGATTATCTACATCCTTGTAGGCATTATAGGCGCGCTGATAGGACTCCCTGTCATCAACCCAATGGGCACTGAGACAGAAGCTAAAATTGTCGAACATGCCTCGGAGTTAATCGTTATTATTTCTCTTGCGGGTGCGGGACTTTCTATTGACCTCAAAGCCCGCTGGCGAACATGGCAACCGACTTGGCGCCTATTGGCAATCGCCATGCCTTTAACAATCTTATGCGTTGTCTGGCTCGGAGTTAATCTTGCGGGACTGAGCGTAGCGGGCGCAATTCTATTGGCAGGGGCCCTGGCCCCAACAGATCCGGTGTTAGCAAGGTCCGTCTCCGTCGGCTCGCCGCATAGCGAGCAGAACGGAACGCGGACAGCGCTCACCTCCGAGGCAGGATTGAATGATGGATTGGCTTTTCCCTTCATTTGGCTAGCCGTAGGCGTGGCCCTAGCCACAGGCGATTTTTCATGGGGAAGCTGGGTTCTGGAAGATGTCCTATACCGCACCACGGCAGGGGTAATCGCGGGACTCGCCGTAGGGTGGTGCCTGACGAAGATCCTATTTTCTTCTATCGGGGACGCCACCAACAATCGCTCCAACGCTGCCTTGGTCTTATTGGCAGCTACCTTCCTCTCATACGGACTTGCGGAACTGGTTCATGGCTACGGATTTTTGTCTGTCTTTATTTCCGCCCGCGCCGCCAGGGCATTTACCAAAGACACCAAAGCAGAACCTTACGAGAATAAGGCACACAAATCGGCCGACCAGCTGGAGGCAATTTTACTCGCCGTCATACTTTTATGGTTCGGAACCTTCATCGGAGGGTCGCTCTGGCATGTCTGGACATGGCAGGATTTTGCGATTGCTATGGCAGTCGTCTTTGTAATCCGCCCGATCGCTGCGTGGATTTCCCTATTAGGTCACGATATGGAAAAGGTCGACCGCGCCAAAATCGCCTTTTTCGGTATTCGGGGGATGGGCTCAATTTTTTACGCCGCGTTCGGTCTTAATCAGGTTGAATTTGCCGATCCGGAGAGAATTTGGTGCGTCATTAGTTTCACTATACTGATCTCCGCACTGGTACATGGGAGCCTTGCTAATCGCTGGATGGCTGACGCCGGCGTCGACGAGCCGGACGACACCGAACAACGCAACGCCAATACAAACGACAAAAAGACCGCTTAAAAACTGAGATAGAAATTTTAGAAAAAGAGTGGAAGGCTGAACCCTGACCCGAAAAAGCCACGTTACGGCTGCTTCGTTCCCGACCTGACCGGGTTGGCGCGGATTCCCGTCCAAAGCCAACCTTCCGGGCGGCTATATGGACAATAGGTAACGACGGGGCAAGTCCTAACCCCATAAAAAAACCCCGGCCAGATGGCTGACCGGGGCTCTGGAGAGACGGTAATCCCGCCCCCTTTAAGCTAAAGTGCTTAGAACTTCCGCACATAGGAAACATCCCAAACGTCGGCATCGACATCAACACCGTCTATTTCGCCTTCCTTATAGGTATAGCCAGCGCGAATTCCGTTTCTATCGTCGATATTATACTGAAGTCCGCCGCCGACTGCGTAGCCGTCTGCTTCATCCTGAATGCTGACGCCGCCGCTTTCGGCCTTAAGGCTGACGACAGAATAACCTGCACGCGCAAAGGCATCCACGCGTTCCGTAATCGGGAGACGGCCTACAGCGTAAGCGCCCAAATCCCAGTCAGTTTTCACATCGACGCCATTTTGCTCTTCACCGGCAATGCCAACGGAGCCTTCACCTTCGACGCCAAAATACTGGTTGAAATTATACCCTAAACGCCCCGTCGCGTTATAGGTATCGAATTCATAGGTGCTGGCACCGATCGTACCGTAAGCGCCTGAGTCTTGAGCCTGAGCAACACCTGTTCCCGCAAAAAATGCCATGGAAAGTGCCATTGAACCCGCTAGGGCGGAAGTTGTTAGTTTTCTCATTTTATTTTCCTTTCGTGATGAATCACGGAGAAGGATATGCGGATAGCGATAGGTTCGTTCCCGTCCTTTCTGCACCCGGCAGGAGCCGTTGTAATTTTGCCACGGTTTCTAAATTCGAGGTAATTTTGGGTAAGCTCTCCCTTAGCCCGGAAAACTCACCCTTCATGATTTCAGTCGTGTCTTTTCCGGCTGACATCGTTATAGAGCCGCATGACCTATACTGACCTTATGCCCTTTGCCGGCAGCCCTATCGATTTTTGCGAAACTCAGCGCTCCCCCGAGGAGCTTCAAGATTTCATGGCGAAACCGGCGGCGCGCGCCATTTTGTTTTATAAAGGTCAGCCCGCTGTCGATGCGAAAGGAAAACTTATCCGCGTGCATCCAACGGAACTCATCGGTCAAAACCTGGTCGACCCGCATGTTATTTTCGTAGGATTGGAAGGAAACCGACCTATATTCGTCGGCAATCTACAGAAGAACGACGCTATCACCTTAGAAAAGGACTTCCAGAACCTACGTACGGTGGGCGGACAAATGAGCGCGGAAGAACTCTCGCTGGCCGGTCGGGCGAAATCCATCCTTGATTGGCATTTTCAGCATCCATTCTGCGCCAAATGCGGAGCCCCGAGTAATCCCGGCGAGGGCGGCAATAAGCGAATTTGTTCGCGGGAAAGCTGCGCGACGGAGCATTTCCCGCGGGTCAATCCGGTTGTGATTATGCTGGTTGTACATGATGACAAACTCCTTCTGGGCCGCGGACCTGGCTGGCCGGAAGGTTTTATGTCTGCTCTGGCTGGATTTGTTTCTCCCGGCGAGACAATAGAAGAAGCTGTCGCGCGCGAAGTTGAAGAAGAAAGCGGTATAAAAACAAAAAATCATCGTTACATCGCCAGTCAGCCCTGGCCGTTTCCGAGCCAGCTTATGATTGGGGTCATCAGCGACGCCATAAATACGGATATTACAATTAACAAAGACGAGCTGGAGGACTGCCGCTGGTTTACCCGCGAAGAGGTGAAAGCGGTTTTTGATAAAACTGGCGACGCCTTTACTTGTCCGCCGCGCGTCACCATCGCTCATCAGCTTATGAAATACTGGGTCGAGCAAGGTTAAAGGCTCGTTTTACTTTAAAATCTCAGGCCATCTTGAGTTGGCTTTGCTGATAAAGTCATTTTTATCGGCGAGCCAGCGATCACGAATGCGTTCACTAAAATTCAGATAGAGTTTGCCGTCCTCGACATACCAATGTTTTGGAGAGCCTTTGGCCAGTTTGCCTTTTGCCACAGCCCATGCGCAATAGCCGCCAAATTGCGGTTCAAATGCGCTCGGATTAGCTAAAAACAGATCGCGATTGGCTTCGGTCTGGAAATACCATTTTGCGCTTTTATAAAAAGTGGAGAACTCTCTTTCTCCTCTCTGAGGATTGCCAGAGTAAAAGCTGACAGCGTCATACCCCCCAATGGCGGCATTATTCCGCCATGAAGTATAGATCACATCATGCCCGGCATAGGCGCTTAGCGGCGTGAGCGTAGAAAAGCCGAGAATTGCGGCTGTCGTAATGAAAATAATTGATTTCATGACCTTCATATAAGACGTCCTCTGTCGCGGGAAAAGCCATACGCGCTCAATTTGATGTGTTCGCTATCCCAAATTTCGGCTGGAATCGGCCGGATAGGTCCCAAGGATCGTCAAATTTTCCGAGAAAAAGGCGAGCTCTTCCAGCGCGTGACGCATTGCCGGGCTATCCGGATGTCCCTCTACATCGGCGTAAAATTGCGCTGCTTGGAACGACCCTCCGACCATATAGCTTTCAAGTTTCGTCATATTGATACCGTTCGTCGCAAACCCGCCCAGCGCCTTATAAAGGGCAGAAGCGACACTTCGGACTTTAAACACAAAACTGGTAACAACAGGGCCGTCTGTCTGGATCGGCATAACCGGATTTGGCGATAAGATAAGAAACCGGGTCGTATTATGAGACTCATCTTCAATATTCTCGGCTAGGATGTCCAGATCATAGGTTTCCGCGGAAAGCTTGGACGCAACCGCTGCAACCGATTTGTCCCCTTCTTCGGCAACTTTGCGCGCCGCGCCGGCCGTATCCACATCCGCAACAGAGCGTATATTCCACTCGAGCAGTTTTTTTCTGACTTGTCCCAACGCCATAGGATGCGAGCGGGCCGTCTTAATGTCTTCTTTTTTTGCCCCCTTGACGCCCAGAAGCTGATGGTGAACCGCCAGATATCGTTCTCCGACAATATGCAGCCCGCCCTGCGGCAAAAGGTGATAAATATCCGACACACGCCCCGCGACAGTGTTCTCGACAGGAATCATGGCGAGTTGCGCTTCCCCGTCCCGAACGCGCGCAAACGCACTCGCAAAACTTGCACAAGGCATCGGAGTGTGGTTCGGGAAAAAAGCCTGACAGGCCAGATGGGAATAGGCCCCGGATTCCCCCTGATAAACAATCACATCGCTCATATTGGTCTCAATCCTGAAATAAACGTCTCAAACAGGGCTTAAACCCTTTGCGACTGTGTGCCGCAAGTGGTTTTCCATTTGCTTTCGCGTGATATGTTTATATTAAGACCACGAAACAAAACGGGACGGGCACTGCTCGGCCGTCTAAGAATAAGATTACGAAGGAAATCGTCCCATGGATGAGCTTGGTTTCAACAAAATCGCCGGCGCCATTTTGGCAACCGCTTTGGGTGTCATGGTTCTACGTGAAGTGCCGCACTTCCTTATGCACACAGACGCCCCTGAAGTTCCGGTTTATTCCGTTGGCGCCATTGATTTAGGATCAGGCGAAGAAGAAGTCTTGGACCTGCCCTTCCCTCAGCAAAGCTGGGTAGATGCCATGGACGCCGATGAAGGCGCCAAGGTCTTTAAAAAATGCCAGTCTTGCCATAATGTCGAAGCCGGCGGGCCCAACGGCACAGGGCCGAACCTTTACGGCGTTGTCGGAGGCCCAACAGCGCATAAATCTGACTTCAGCTATTCCTCCGCCATGGCCTCCGCCGGTTATGACTGGACGTATGAGCAATTGGACGGATTTCTGACGAGACCTGCGGCTCACCTAAGCGGCACCAACATGGCTTTTATCGGCCTTAAAAATGAAGAAGACCGCGCAGCTGTGATTGAATATTTGCGCGTTAATGCGGCCAGCCCGGTTGATAGACCTGAACCCAAAGCCGCTCCTGAACCAGAAGAGCCAACCGAAATGGTTGAAGGCGAAGAAGTACCCGTTGTTGATGAGGACGGAGACGTCGTGGAGGCCAGCACTGAAAACCCAGTTGCCGACCCAACCGACTCCGAAAATGAGGGTGAAGATACCACGTCGACGACAGAAGAAGCAGCTGGGGATGAAACAGCTGAAACTGAATCCGATTCTTCAGATAATTCTGCGGCTAACGGAAATGATGAAACTGAGCCTCAATAAGCTACACTCGGCGCTTCTGAGGTAATTAGAAGCGCTTAATCGAGCGAGGCGTTCCGATTCGGTTGACCGCTTGGTCATAAGGCTCTTTTGCCGTGATCATGTGAAAGGCGTTAGCGTGAAGCAATGTCTCTTCATCTGACATAATTCCAATATGCCCCGGCCAGAAAATAAGATCGCCGCGCCGCAGCTCATCCGTTTCGCCTGTGGTCTTAAGCCGTTCCCCTAAATCCTGCTCCTGCATATCGGCATCCCTAGGCGCGTCCCGGCCGACAGCACACAGAGCCATTTGCAAAAGTCCTGAGCAATCCAGCCCCTTGTCACCGGTCCCGCCCCAAACATAAGGCGCGCCCAGATACATTTCGGCAAAATCGACGTAATCTTGTCCAGAAGGTAAATTTGATAAGGCCTTCAAATGGCGGGAGTGGATAAAGGCCCCGACGCCGACTTCAATGAAATCGCCCTCCTCCTTGCCGCCTTGGACTTGCGCATTAAGAGGCAGAAACTGTGTAATATGAGATTTTATATCCGGATTGTTAAAGACGGGAGCGCGTAGCGCAGACACGCTATGGCTTGGTTCGAAGGGATCACCCGATATGGATTTTTTCGGGATGTATCCGACATAGCCCGGACGCTCACTCCCCGCGATTAACGGGATAGCCTGACCAAAAACCCAACCACGGCCTTCGCCGTAAATATTAAACCTCTGTCCGTGAAGGAGTTCGGTCTGCAACCCTTTACGCCATCCCCGATTATCCCGCAAAGGCGCAGAAGAGCTAATGATATGAGCGGTAGAGAGAAGCGGCGCCTGCGCTTCCGGTAAGCTGATACGAGAGTCAGCCATGGGTTAAGACGTGAATTCCGTCTGGATTACCCGCGCAAAGTTACGCAGGTAATGTATCCCGCCCGAAGTTCGGCACATAACTACAGATCGTTTATCCCGGTGATCCGGGGCGCGTTCGACATATCCGTGATGCGTGAGCCGGTCTATAGCCCGAGAAATAACCGCTTTGGTGACTTGTAAATGCTGAGCGAGCGAACGAACCGTATGAGGCCCTTCTGATAGATATATCGTCATAAGAACGGCCATTTGCCGCGTCGATAAGTCCGGCTCGCTGGCGCGCACAGATTCGACTGTCACGCGGTGCCAAAGATCCAGCCCTTCAGACAGGTTTATTTTGGGTCTCGAAAGGGCTGTGGGCGCTTTATTATAAGGGCGTGAGGTCTGAGTATGCGGAGTTTGCGGACGCGGTGCGTTCGGAACCGGCGCCAAAAAAACCACCGTATTGTCCGCACCATCTGCCATATATGCCCTGTCCCTGATTTGTATTCGAATCAAGGAATCGCATAAGCGGGATTCTTTGGTCAAGGCACAAAGAAGGGACGAGTCCCCACTTTGGGCTAAGGCCTTAAAAGGACTCTATATTTTTTTAAGACTTTATTAACTATTTGGAGAGGTCAGAGTTTAACCCGCCCGCTTTGAGCCAAAAATACAGGGCCCGCACGCCATACATGTCTCCGCCCTTAGGGTGACCAGCCCGGGCACTCGGGTTCCAGCCATAAGTATCGAAGTGCATCCACGGGCGGTTTTTGACAAAGCGCTGCAAGAATAAAGCGGCCGTGATGCAGCCCGCAAAACTACCGCCGGAGTTTTTCATATCGGCTATCGGGGAGCTGAGCAGAGAATAATAAGGCTTCCAAAGCGGCAATCGCCAAATCGGATCAACCTGCTTTTCGCCTTGCGCCAAAACATCCGCCACAGGCTTTTCGCGGTTAGAGAAATACGGCGGGACTTGAGGCCCCATGGCGACCCGCGCCGCGCCCGTCAACGTGGCAAAGTCGATGATCAGGGCGGGTTCGCTTTCTGCCGCTTTCGTCAAGCTGTCGCCCAAAACCAAGCGGCCTTCAGCGTCCGTATTATCAATCTCAACCGTCAGCCCTTCGCGAGAGCGGAGGATATCGCCCGGGCGATAAGCGCCGGCGGACACCGCATTTTCAGCCACCGCGACCAAGCAGTGCAGCCGGATTGGTAAATTATTTTCCATAATGAGTTTGGACAAGGCCAGAACATGAGCCGCTCCGCCCATATCCTTTTTCATCAAGCGCGCACTGGACGCGCCTTTAATATTCACCCCGCCGGTATCGAAGGTGATCCCCTTCCCGACCAAGGCGAGCCTTGGGTGGGACGGGTCCCCCCATTCAAATTCTACTAAACGGGGTTCTTCATGCGCGGCGCGGCCGACTGCGTGTATCATCGGTAGGTTTTGTGCAAGCAGGTCTTCTCCAACAGTCTCCGTCACGACCGCGCCGTATTGCTTTGCCAAATCAACGGCGGCTTTGTGCAGAGCGACAGGCCCCATATCACTTGCCGGCGTATTTATAAGGTCGCGGCAAAGCGCCGTCGCGTCAGCCAGAGATTGTGTTTCGGTTAAAGGGCTATCTTCTTCCAGAACCAGTGTCGGAAAGTGAGTTTCATCCTTTAGATAGGTCTCGAACTTATAAGCACCCAGGCCCCACCCTGTTTCGGCCAAATTGCGATTCCAGTCTTTCGGGATGGAGACGAGTTTATAAAACCCATTCGGCAAAGTAGAAGAGAGACCGCCGACGCGTATGGGTCCAAGGTCATCATCTTCAACCAGGCCCAAACCATAGAGGACAAGGGCGACTTCGCCGTCACTATTCGGCACGCGAACTCTTTGCCCGGCTTCCGCTGCAAAGCCTCTCGCCGTTGCATAATTTTGCCCTACACTCTCAAGCCCCTCTTTGACTTTCTCCCAGTCGTCAGGACGTACGCAATAGATAGGAATTATGGACGCAGCCTCCTTATCACTGAGCTCTGAAGCTTTTACAAAAATTGGGGTCTCTGTTTGGGGGTCGGACATTGCTTTTCTCTTCTTTCTGCGTGTCGGTCTATCTATCGCAAACCAATCAAATTTCCACAGTGATCATAGTAGGAGACTAACGAAGCGTTAACCGTCTCTGTTTACGTTTGTTAACGCAATTATAGGCAGGTGCAAGCCGAGTCGCGAGACCGGAACGCATAACGCAGGACGCGAACGCCCTATAGGCAGGAGGCTAAACGGATTATGGCATTTCAGAAATTACGTTTATTACTGGGAACAGGGTTACTTTCCATCTGCGTTACAGGAGGTCTCATCGGCTGCGCCGCTGCGCCGCAATACACAGACACAGAGCGCGAACTTTCCAACACAATGGGGAAGGACAGTTTTCAACCTGCTAATCGCGCCTTGCGCGACGGAATTGAAACTCAGGATAAATTGGCGCAAGCGGCCTTCTGGATGCGTGAATATGATCTCAACCCGGGAGACTTAGAGGCCGCCATCAAACTATCGGCGGCTATTCGGAAAATTGGCAATCCTCAGCGCGCTGTCGAAATCACCCAAACCACACGTGCTCTTTATCCACGCGACCCCTATTTGGCAGCCGAATATGCAGCCTCTCTAATTGCGTCTGAACGTTCTGTTGACGCTATGCAGCCACTTGATGAGGCCTTGGCTTACGCACCCGCTTATGGCCGCCTATGGTCTTTAAAAGGCGCGGCCTTGGACCAGCAGGAAAACTATGATCTCGCCCGCAAATATTATGCTCGCGCCCTGGAAATAACGCCGAACGACCCTAGCGTTATGTCCAATTTGGGTCTGTCATATGCTCTATCAGGTGACCCGGTTACGGCGGAGAGCTGGTTGCGCCGCGCGGTAGCTGTTCCGGGGGCGTCTCAGAGCGCAAGACAAAACCTAGCATTGGTTTTACAAATTCAAGGCAAGAACGAAGAAGCAGAACAAATGGCTCGTCTGGCGCAGAGCCAATATTCGGCGAAACTGCCCGATTTAAACGCTCAGCCGGCCCAGAAACTTCGTTCCGCCAGCCCAGTCGCGCCTTCCGGGCAAAATACTTATCAAAGCAGCGGGTTCACCTCTCCCCCGCCGAAAGTAACGGTTCAGAACTCTCCTTCCGTGAATGCCCCAGCCGTCCAATCTTCAGGGCAGACCGCCACGAGGTCCTATTCTTCAATTCAATCCGCATCGCCAAATTCCGCAGCGCCCCAGACACGTTCGGCCAGCGATGCAGCGCGCCTCGCCGCCCAGCAATCAGGGCAACGCCCTCAACGCGATGTGATTACACCTCAGCAACAACAAGCCCAGAAAGATATTCTAGAGAGGCTCGCGGGAAATGTCGGGGCGAAACCGGCTAATCCAGCTCTGCGCCAACCCCAGCCATCACCTCAAGGTAAGACCGAAAAACAAGTAGAGAAATCTACGCCTTATTATCCGGGCCGCGTAGATCCAAGACAGGCTCCGGCTCAATCTCAACAGCGCGCGCCATATCAGGGGCAGCCCTCTCAAGCTTATAACTCACAGCAATCCGGGGGCCAACCTTACCCCCCTCAACCCCAAGAGCGGCGCGGCGCCTCTCGCGACAGGCGATAAATTCATTCCGTCTTTGACCTATTAAAACCAGAAAGGCCGCTGAGTTTTCAGCGGCCTTTCTAATTATTGTGTCTCTGATCATTCTAACCGAGAGCGGCTCCGAGGCGCATGGCGGCCGGCGTAAGGATAACAATAAACAGAACCGGTAGGAAAAACAGGATCATCGGCACAGTCAATTTCGCCGGGAGGGACGCCGCCTTTTTCTCAGCCTGCATGACCCGCATCTGGCGGTTCTCATTCGCCATGGTACGCAGGGTATCTCCCAATGGCGTACCATAACGTTCAGCCTGAATAAGGGCGGTGGCAACGGCCCGGATGCCGGGATGGTTATTACGGCGCGCCAGATTTTCATAGGCCACGCGGCGACTGCTTAGGTAAGAGAGCTCTGCCGTGGTTAGCGAAAATTCCTCGGCAAGCTCAACTGAACTTTCTGCCATTTCATCCGCTACTCGGCCAAAAGCCAATTCGACCGACATGCCGGATTCAACACAAATGAGAAGCAAGTCCAATGCGTCCGGAAAGACAGGGACAATATTGGCCAGACGTTTGCTCGCTGCGTTCTTGACGTAAATGGCCGGCAGGTAAAATCCGAATAGGGTCAGACAAATCGTCACGAAAAGATTCTGCATGAGCGTCCATTCGCGGACATTCAGACCAACAAAAAAGACCAACCCCAATAAAAGCAAAACAACCGGCGCAATGAGACGGAACAGATAAAATGTATAAATTGGTTTTTGACCGCGCATCCCGGCCTGAGATAATTTGTCCTTTAGGTCTGAGGCTTCGAGAAGTTTTTCCAGTGAAAAACGATCTACCAGGTTCTTAACGGCGCCTTTATTTTCAGTCCGCAATCCTTTTTGAGCTGAATTCAAATCCGCCATGCGGTTCTGCTTCAAGCTCTCTCGGGCACTTGCGACCGAATCCATACGTTTCTTGAGGCTATCCCCTTCGAAAATAGGCGCAAAAATAACGTAAAGTGTCGCCACAGTTAGAAGCGAGATAATTAAAAAGCCAAAATTCTGAAGAAGAGAAAGGGATTCAGCTGTCACGTCTATCTCCCCTTAGAATTTGAAGTTAATCATTTTGCGCATCATGAAGGTCCCCATGAACATCATACCTGCACCGATCATCATATTTCTTTGACCCGTAGGCGTGAAATATAATTCGTTCATGTAGTCCGGGGACATTATTGTGACCAAGAGCATGACGACGATGGGCAAGGCCGCAATAATAATTGCGCTCATTTTGGCTTCCGCAGACAAAGCCTTAATTTTTTCACGAAGTATTTTTCGTCCCCGCAAAACAGCGGACAAATTCGCGAGACTTTCCCCTAAATTACCACCTGTCGATTTCTGAATATTTAAAACAGTCGAAAAGAAATTTACTTCTGAAATTGGCATACGTTCGTAAAGTTGATCCAGACAGACTTCGATAGGAATTCCGACGCTTTCTCCCTCAACAACGCGGCGAAATTCCGAGCCAAGCGGATTGGGACTTTCATGGGCAATGATTTTCAGACAGTCATTTAGTGGTAAGCCAGTCCGGACACCTCGAACAATAATATCCATTGCATCAGCGAAATGAGCGGTAAATTTTTTCTGCCGTCTGGCGATCGCACTATTGAGAACAAATCTCGGCACACCAAATCCAATGACAAAGGCGAGACCTAGACACAGAAAGGGATTCAGTCCCATTAAGAAGGCGGGAGCCCCGGCGAAAACGGCGAGGACAGCAGAAATAATTAAAAACTTCTGGGGACTCGTCGACCAATCGGCCTGAATCAATTTCATTTCCAGTGACTTCGCTTTTTTCTTTTTCTTTTTCTGTCTTTCTTCAATTTTTGACAGAGTTTCTTCAATTTGCTTCCGGCGCGCCCCCTGATCTTCGACCTTTAGCTTGCCAAGAAAGCTCTCTTTTTGATTTTTCTGTCCAGAGATAACTCTCAAGCGTTCTGATTTTTTTCCGCCGCCGTCGCCTATGAGAATATATCCGGCCACAAGTACGAAGCCGACCGCAATTATTCCGATAAGCGTAGCCTGATCCACGATTAGCCCCCAGCCTCATCTAGGGCCTGCGCCAATTCTTTTTCAAGATTAAAGTAGCGCGCTCGATCCCAGAACGCCGGGCGGGCGATACCCGTCGATTTATGTTCGCCGATAATATTTCCCTGTGCGTCCTCTCCGTCCATTTCATAAACGATAAGGTCCTGGGTGACGATAACGTCGCCTTCCATTCCGATGACCTCTGTAATTTTCGTGATACGGCGAGACCCATCCCGCAAGCGGGCGGCCTGCACAATGACGTCGACAGAGCCGACAATCATTTCCCGAATTGTTTTCGCCGGAAGGGAAAACCCGCCCATTGTAATCATGGATTCCAGACGGGACAGAGCCTCTCGAGGGGAGTTCGCATGGAGCGTTCCCATGGAGCCGTCATGGCCTGTGTTCATCGCCTGCAAGAGGTCAAAGGCTTCGGGCCCCCGGACCTCGCCCACGATAATGCGTTCAGGACGCATCCGCAGACAGTTTTTAACCAAGTCGGCCATTGAAACCTTGCCCTTGCCTTCAAGGTTTGGCGGCCGTGTTTCAAGACGGACAACATGCGGCTGTTGTAATTGGAGTTCGGCAGCATCTTCGCAGGTAATGATCCGCTCATCCGGATGGATAAATCCGGTAAGACAGTTCAAAAGCGTCGTCTTACCGGAGCCGGTACCGCCGGAAATTACAATGTTACACTGACAGGCCCCGATAATTTCCAGGACGCGAGCACCGGCCGGAGAAATGGATTTAAAATTCACCAGATCCTTGAGCTGGAGCTTGTCCTTTTTAAATTTCCGAATAGTCAGCGACGGCCCGTCAATAGAAAGCGGCGGCGCAATCACGTTAACCCGCGATCCGTCAAGCAGACGCGCGTCACAAATTGGGCTGGCTTCATCAACGCGTCGGCCTACTTGGCTCACAATCCGCTGACAGATATTCATGAGCTGGGTATTGTCACGGAAACGGATATTCGTCTTTATCATCTTACCATTGGTCTCGATGAAAACGTGCTTTGCGCCATTGACCATAATATCCGCAATATCGTCCCGGGCGAGCAATGGCTCGAGCGGGCCATAACCAAGGATGTCATCGCATATTTCAGTTATAAGCTGATTTTGCTCAGCCACAGACAAGCGCACATTCCGGATGGCGATAATCTCATCAACAATTGTGCGAATTTCCTCGCGCGCTTTATCCATCTGCATTCCGGCCAGAGCCGTAACATCAATGGTTTCAAACAGAGCGTTAAAGATAGTCGCCTTGGTTTCGTAATACTCATCTGACGGATCCGCACTGCGCGAAGTCGTCGGGGCCTCTGTCACGGGCTTCGGAGCCGCTTCCGACGGAGGAGCAACTACCTTTTTCTCGGTGACAGGCGCTTTGAGCGCTGTAGCTTCTGAACGTTTACCGAACATGGGCGCTTATTTTCCTTTTTTCAGGAATGAAAAGATTGATTTTCCTTTTTCCCCACCACCGTCTTTTTTCGGCAATTTGAACTTTCGTTTTCCGCCTTCATTTTGCTGGGCGGCGTCGAAACGTCCGGTTTTCAAACGGTTGGCAACATAATTCAGTCCGGAAACAGTGCGTTCTGCCGCTTTGACCTGATCGAGCATTTTCCCTTCATTGGCGGCTTCGAAAAAACTTTCCGGGTCAAAGCTGATAACGAGGCTGGGTTCGAGACCCACGGCGGACGCAAATTCCTTTACCGGAATTTCAGCTGATTTACTCATCCCAGTTTTATTCAAAATTAGGATAGGGTCTGCATCATTCGGGCGTTGTGAGCGTAAAAAATCAACCAAGTTCTTTGTATTGCGAAGATTGGCCAGATCCGGCGTTGCCGTAATCACAACGTCATCGACACTCGTTAGCACGCCGGTCGTCCAGTCAGCCCAATAATGCGGCATGTCCAAAATCGTTAGGGGGCTGATCGACCGCACGCCATTGACCACGGCTTCATAAGCTTCGCTGTCGAGAACGGGTTTACTATTCAAAGAACTTGCCGCCGGCAGGATGGAGAGTTTTGCCGTATGCCGGATCATGATCCGATCGAGCAAAGTTTCGTCCAAGCGATCCGGCTGCCCAAGAGCTTCTTCCAGCCCCTGAGAATTGTCATAGGCAAAATCGAGTCCTGTCGTCCCAAAGGAACTATCGAGATCCACCAGAGCCGTTTCCTGCCCGAGTGTCTCAGACAGACACCACGCCATATTATGCGCCAAGGTAGAGGAGCCGACCCCGCCTTTTGCCCCGAAAAAGGCTGTAACTCGACCGATAAAGGGTGCTTCCGGATCTGAATAAAGATCCCCTAGGGACCGAATTAGATTCAGCGACATCAACGGAGGGACGATATAGTCTGACACGCCCTTATCCATCAACTGACGGTAAAGGCGGATATCGTTTGCTGCGCCAATAATAACAACTTTGGTTCCTTCATCACAAACAGAGGCAAGTTGTTCTAGCTGGGCAAAAAGCTCTGGCCCGCGCATCCCCGTTTCAACCAAAATGAGGCTAGGGGTGTTTTCCTTGCGATAATATTCAATCGCCGATGGGAGTCCGCCCATGTAAATCTTCATATTGACGCGTTTCATGCGCCAGTCTCGTGTCGTGGAATTTATAACGCTTGCGGATTCCTGGCGATCACAAAAGGCGTGAATCGAAATTTGCGGCAGGGCTTTCTCTCCCCCTTCGCGCGCCGCTTCTTCTTCCATCGCATCGGCGGGCATTCCCATTTCAACAGGAGGCGGCATTTGTCCGGCAGGCATTTGCGTTTCAGCGGGCGGCATCTGGCCGTGCGGCGCCGCCTGTTGCGGGGCAGAATTCGGAGTGGGCATCGACCGGGGGGGATGGCCGGGATTTGGCTGGGCCATTGGGGCTGGGGAAAGTGGAGCCGCAGCCTGCTGTTGAGGCGCATGCGATTGAGGGGCTTGGGGTTGCCGAGCCGGCGCAGGTTGCGGTGCCGCCATAGGCTGCGGCGGCGGCATTTGACCGTGAGGCATATTATTTTGAGGCATTTGCCCTTGCGGCATGGCCATGGGCTGTGGAGTCGGCATTTGACGCAAAGGGGTCGGCTGGGAAGGCGATGTAGGACTTTGGGTCATAGAGTATATCCGGTCATTTCTATCCAGCCCCGACTAGAGGAGCCATCAGAGTGATATGGGGCCAAATTGAGTGTCATTATTCTGCGTCAAACTTCACGGACTGTTCAGGAGGCCGTTCAGCTGCCGTAGATTCGCCTTTAATATATTTGTCATACACAACGGTGCGGCGCTGCGAATTTGGCGCCGTTCCAGCGTAAGGCTCTAGGAATTGACGCGGATCAGATACCATGGCGGCTAGATTGGCATTTGCTGAACATCCAAAAGACTGATTGGGCTGATTATTATATGTTCGGGTAAGATCATCCATAAACCGGCAATCGGCCGGAATAGCGCGTAAAGTACGGTAGGAGACTACGACAGGCGCCGGGGCCTCTGGCTCGCTCTGATATTCGCCGGTTTGAAGCGCGGCAGGGTTCACCCCGGCTTGCGCCATCAAGGTGCGAACCAAAGTGTTTGCTTGCTGAGCGCCAAGACCGGATAACTTTCCGGTTGGCATATTGACATAAAGTGGGCCGTCGCCGCTGACGCGGTAACTTTCTAGAAACTGGCCGACTGCAAACTGATCCCGCGCTGACAGCTCCAGCCCTTCGGGGCGAGCGTAAAGTTCTAGACGTTCAATAGATTCGGCTACCTTGATTTGATTGCGGAGCGGCGTTGGCGGGTGCGACGGCATTGGCGTCGAGCAGGCCGATAAAACGCCTGCTGCCACAGACGCCAAGACCAGATGCCGGATATTTTTGGAGGATTGTTTCATCATTATCTCCTAATCGACCACATGACCGAAGGGACCGCCCAGAGCGGGCTGGGAAATTCTCGGCTGACCATCATCGGAATAAACCTTGTTCAAACGTCCGAGCAGGATTGAATCGGTATCTGTCGGAGAGACAAATCCGTCCAGCGGCGTCTGTAACTTGTCCGGGTGGGTCGCATCGACCAAATAAGGCGTAACAATCACAACCAATTCGGTTTGCGTATTTGTTGTATCACTATTGCGAAACAGCGCGCCAAGGCCGGGTATGTCTTTGGCCCCGGGTGTCCCGTCACTAGAGCTTCGGCTCTCTTCCCGTATGAGACCTGCGATGACAAGGCTTCCGCCCGCCGGCATTTCAACGACCGTATTCGCGCGCCTGACGCGCAAACCCAGAATGTCAGACGACAACCCGCCGGTCTCGAAAGACCCTTCAGTTGTCGGCTCTGAGACTTCTGTCGAGATATTCAGCGAGATCAGCCCTTCGCTTAGAACAACCGGCGTAAATCCGAGGGAAACGCCGTAAGGTTTGAATTCAAATTCGCGTTGCGTCCGTCCAAACTCATCCAAGAAGACATTTGTGAGGAGTGGAAACTCCCCCCCGATGAGAGTGTTTGCTGTTTCACCGGAAATAGCGGTTAAGCTTGGCTCGGCAAGTGTCCGAATAAGGCCAACGCGTTCAAGCGCTTGAATGGCTCCAGTGAGAGACGTAATATCTCCGCCGCTCGGGCGAATGGTGGCGTCCCCAGTTAGCCCGGCCAAAGAATCAAGACCGTTATTGCTGACGAGAGAAACAGTGGATTCGCCCAGCTGCGCGACCGCGCCGATATTGAAGCCTAGCTGTTTCGTGACGGAGCGCTGCATTTCCACAATGCGCACTTTCAACATGACCTGATCTCGGCCTTCAATCGCCATCAGATTGACTATTTCGCCTGGATCGTAAGTGCCTGTTGCAATTTCATTCAGCCAAAGCCTGGCCAGTTTTTCAATTCTATCCGCAGAAGCTGCATTTTGAACAGAACCGGTCAAAAGGATATTATTGTGTATCGCCTGGACTTCGACCTCCGCGTCCCCGACATTCTTACGAATAAGGCGCGCCAGCTCAGAGATGTCGCGTTCAACGCGGATATTCAGGTTCAAGAGCTCCTGATCGTTCTGCCCGTAAAAATAGGCATTTGTCTGACCGGCCTGTTTACCGATTAGGACGGTTCGCGTGGACGTGTGAACAACGGCCTCGACGACATCAGGGTTTGAGACAATAACGTCCTGAATGCCCTGCGGAAGCTCAATCACTTTGGATTTGCCATATGGCAGAACAATGTCGCGTTCGTTCGTCGTCGCGCTCTGAACGCTCATTGGCGCAGCGTTTACTGAGCCTATATCGGCGTAGGAACGTGTATTCGCTTCGGCGGAAAAGGCCAAAAGGGTTGCAGCCGTCAGGCCAGCGCCGCTTAGGGCGGCAGCTTTAAACGCTCCCTTTTTCTCGGCTATGGAACGGCAAAACACCTGGCTTAGAGTGTGGCGAATATTCGTCATTATTGACCCCTTATCGCAACGCGTTGTGGCTCACCCGAACGATAAACGACGAGATCAGAAGGCGGCGCTTCTTCTTGGTATACGGCTCGCTTAGCCGCGCTCGGGGCTGATGATCGTGAGCTGTTTAATCCGCGCAGAGCCAAACTAATTTCTCCGGAAGACTGCGCTTCTTGTAGCAAAGTCGAGTCAGACGGGCTCAGCTCAAACGTCGCTGTAGACCCGATAACGAAAGCTTCGCCTTCCGGATCCGTGGCAAATGTCTGATCAATGGCAAGAACCTGAACATTTTCAAAAAGGATGTTGGAAACATTTACTTCATCGCGAACAATGCCGTTTGTGCGTTGACCCCCGGTATTAGAGGTTTGGAGATTAAACTTTTCTGTCAGAATAATATCGACGCGATCTCCGGGTTGAATGAACCCACCGGCGGCTGTTTCCACCGAAATCCGAGTTGTCACAGCGCGCATTCCAGGCTCCAGCATTGCCGCCATCACGCCTGCATTTCCTGCGCGAACGAGTTTAGCTTCATTAATGGGTTCACCTTCGAAAATCTCAGCCTTTACGATAGACCCTTCCAATTCCTGCATAGCTTCAGGGCGATCCGCCTCATCATTCGTAATCAAACTGGGTTGAATGCTTTCTTTCGGCCAAGGTTTCCAAGAAAGGTGGTCTGCTGTAATCCGTGTGCCTAAAGGGATATTCGCATTAGCGGTCAGAACTTCTACATATTCAACTTGTTGAACTACGGGCTCCGCATTATTCACCACCGGAGTTTTCGGGGCCGCGAATTTTTGAATAGCGAACCAGAGCACTAATGCTGCTCCTCCCAGTATCGCCACTTTTATAAGTTTTGAGCTGTCCATAACCCCTCACATGACCGGAATGGTCATTTTCCATTACGCCTCTCTTAGACAGAGAATCGATAAAGTATGGTTAAGATGTAAAAAGGGACGGCAAAGAATTGGTTAACGCAGGTGGCAGAAAACTGAAATCTCTTGAAAATTCAATAATTGAGTGTTCTTAAACGGCTATGTGACCAATCAAATCGGGCCTGCCCCCTTCAAAACTAGGCAACCCGAGCCGAGGACAAAAGTAATCTAGGCAGACGAAGCCCTTAATTTCCCAACGCAACTTTGAAAAGTTCGCTTTGCGGTAGGGTGAGCAGCGCGCCGCCGGCCAAAGCCAATCCATAAGGCATAGCTTTTTCTTCTTTGAATAATCCATATCCCCAGGAAGAGGTAGACAGCCAAACCGGTGCGTATTTGCGGCCTATCAGCAAAATCAAAGCTAAAGCCCCGCCCAAAATGCCTGTGTAGCCAATATAGAGTACGACATCGCTCCAGGTCCACCAGAGTGACGTGGCCGCTAAAAGTTTAGCATCTCCACCGCCGAGCCACCCGAGGGCAAACATAATAAAACCTGCGATGAAAACGGTTAGACCCACCAAGACGTGCTCGCCCAGAACGGCAAATCCATCCCACGCGAAGGGAATCATAGCGAAAAACAAAGCTGCGGTTAGCAGGCTAATCCAATTTGGAATCTTCATGATAGCCGCGTCTTTAATTGCCGCCATGATCATGCAGAGGGAAAAAGCAAAAAATATAATAAAAGGAAATATCATTTGAACTACCGACTAACTATTTATGAGTTAGCGTAGCGCAACAGTCTTAATATTGGGTTTCTGAATATATTTCAGACCCTTTGACTATAGGACCCTTGGAGGAGGAGGATCAGTTACGATTCGTCGAGTTCTCCACTCGTCTCAAGAAAGAAATTGTTTATAGAGTCACCTAAAAGGCCTGCTCCGGCCACAATGGTTACGGCGATCATCGCAGCAATCAGTCCATATTCTACGGCAGTTGCCCCAGAGTCGTCGTTTAAAAATTTAATAAACATTTCAGCCCCACATGAATACGCCTGATATTTTTGCAAGATCGGATTGTTTGCAATCAGGTCTTCTTAAAAAAACAGGCCACACACTGGCGGCCTGTTTATAATAACTTACGTAATAGCGAGATTAACCGCCAGAGTTATCGTTTGATGCACCGTCAAGTTCATCAGCAACACCTGAGAATTTGTCGTTGATGGAGTCACCAAGTTGTGTCGCGCCGCCGATAAGAGCTACAGCGATAAGAGCGGCAATCAGACCATATTCAATAGCTGTTGCACCAGATTCGTCTTTGATAAAACGGTTTACTAAATTTTGCATAACTTACTCCCACGTATGCTAGTCAATTATAAAGGGACAATCCCAATTCACAGGGTTTTCCCTGATGTGATGACTTATAGGGAAGATGGATTACGGCCTGGTTAGGAGACGTGGTAAATTTGTAATTAATTCCGCCTTTTTTCGGCATTTTCGCTAAAAAACTTGAAATTTCATCGATTTTTTCCGGCCCTTTTCTTGGAATTTTTATAGCTATTATAATGTATAGGCGTCAAAAAACGTTTTATCGGGCTGGGTCGCCGCATTTGTAAACGCTTCATTCACCACATGGCTGTAGACAGATTGTGAACGCCGGAGGCATTTATGCGAAACCTGAAATCATTTACATTATCAATAGCGGCGGCTTTGGCCGTTGTGTCCCTCCCCTCGCTGGCCTCAGCGGGGCAATATGTGACGCAGGGGCACGCTTATTCTGTTGAATTGAATAAAACCGAAATTCTACGCCTTCCTGCTGCCGCAAGCGCGGTCGTGATCGGCAACCCTTCAATTGCCGATGTTTCTGTCCACGCTGCCGACACCTTATTTGTCGTCGGGCGGGGCTACGGAGAAACCAATCTTATTGTTCTGGATCAGCAGGGACGCACCTTGATGGATGCCGACATTCAAGTATCGCAATCTCCTACGTCTAAGAGCGTGCGGGTCTTTAACCGCAGCAGCCGACAAAGCTTTAATTGCGCGCCAAAGTGTCAGCCAGCCCCTGTTTTAGGGGATTCCCCTGACTTTATTGGAGATTTCACCTCTACGGAGCGCGCCATTGTTTCAAGTCAAGCTTTGGGCGCGCAATCTGGCGGAGCTCCGAGTTTCGGGGGCGAAGGGGTTTCCTCCTCTTCTCCGCAGATTTCACCCGAACCTATAATGGGCGGCCCAAATACCGGATTTGAAGGTCAGACATCAGGACGTTCAGATTTCTAAATTGCCGCGCGTATGAGCTGAAATTTGAAACCAGCCTCTTTGCCGCCTTAAATTTCACGCCCTGTTAAGCCTGTTTTTTGGACGAATTTTAAGCTCTTTCCTCTAGTCTTACGGGGAATGTCTGTGGGGTTGATAATGAATTTGCCTATCCAAAACTCGCTTCGGCGCTTACATGCCCGGGCCAAGACTTATCTCGACAACAAGGACGGAGCCACTGCGGTCGAATTCGGTCTTTTGGCGATTCCGTTTTTCATGCTGATATTCGGCATTCTCGAACTGGCCGTTATTCTTTTCCTAAATGCCAGTATGACCCATTCAGTTGGCGAAGCAGGGCGACAAATTCGCGTCGGAAACTTCCAAGCCTGCGGGGGCGATCCTGCGGATAAATTTAAAGAACTTGTCTGTAGCAATATGGCAAGTCTCGGGGATTGCTCAGAACGCCTGACAGTGGACGTTAAGACAGGGCCGAATTTCCAAAGTATAGTCCTACCAGACCCTCCGGATGCTGAAGATACAGAAAATGGCGCGCCGAACGGAACAGTCGATACCACGAAAGGTGGTGACCCGGTTGTTGCTCGAGCAGTCTATTATTACTCTTTAGCTCTACCGGCTCAGATGACGAGGCTTGAAACAGAAAAAGGAACAGGGATCCGCGAACTCGTCTCTTCTACGGCTTTTCGGAATGAACCCTTTTCGGTTCCAGGGTCTTGCCCGGCAGGAAAGACATAATGATGTTTAAGACACTGACCATAAGTTCGATGAAATCCCGGTTTCTACAGGGCGCCGCTAAAATTCGGCAGAATGATGACGGGCTTGCAGCTATCGAATTTGCTATTTTGGCGCCGTTACTTATTGCGATGTATTTAGGCCTCGCAGAGGTCGCCACGGCAGTCTCTACAGACAGATCTGTCTCACACGCGACAAACGTTATTGGCGATCTAGCGTCCCAAACCTCCAATGTGGACAAAGCCGACCTTGAAGATGTCCTCTCAGCAACTCTGCGAATTATGGATGTCGGAGAAGCCTCCAAAGTCACGATTCAACTCGATAGCTGGTCACGCAACTCAAGCGGCAAAAATGAACTTGTCGGCTCGGCTATTATGAACGAGGGGTCTGCTGCCCTCCCAAGTTTTGATCCGGCGACAATTGATGAGTCTCTGCTGAATGAAAATGCGGGAATTTTAGTCGCCCGAGTAGCCTATAAGTACTCCCCGCTAAAACTTCTTTATATGAAGCGAGATATCACCCTGTCAGATTCCTTCGTTCTGAAACCTAGGCGTTCAGACGTAATTACCTTTGGTTCTACAGAAGGAAAAAAATATACCTGTACTGGAACGGGGCGGACGGTTTCCTGCTCTTAGCTAAACTTAATTGCGCTGAGTCTATTCGAGATAATGCCCGCGAATTTTGGTGATTTGCTCATCACTCAGCCCCAGAACCTCTTTCGCATATTGGCGGAGATCGCCCATCTGCTCTAGCGCGGAAGTGAGATAGTCGGCCTTCACGCCGAACATGGGCCGCAGCGCGTCCGGATGAATCGTGCGGCCATAGCGTTTCGTGAAGGCTTTTGAGGCTGGCTCCAAAAAGCTTTCAACGTCGACCGCTTCATTGGTCAATAAATAATCACTTTCAATATCTTTGGCCGGGACGCCTAAAAGTCCTTGTATCAAGGCCACCAGAGTGCCGGTCCTGTCTTTGCCTGCCGCGCAATGCACTAAAATCGCATCGCCTGTGTCGGCCATATGATGCAGTGTATCACGGAAAATATCCTGAAACCCCTTATCCCCTGCCCGCATAGAATAGGACTTCATCATATAATTATGGGCATCCTCTGGGGTGTTGAGCTCTCGCTCCATAAAAGCTTCATGCGGAGCCGTTTTGGCGGCCTTATATTCTGGCGGGTCTATATAGGCGATAACCCGCGCTTCATCTTCCACGGGATAGCGAGAGGGCTGGCGAACGCGTTCGGGTTTATGGCGAAGATCCACAACCAGCCCAATCTCCATTTCCCCGATCAAATTAAGCTCGGAATCATCAAGACTGTTCAAATGCGCAGAGCGAAAAAGTTTGTCGCGGACGACCTTGGCCCCATCAAGGGTTTCATAATTTCCGAAGTCGCGGAAATTTAGAATGGTTTTAAAGGGTTTGACGCGGTCTTCCATACGCTTGGAGTAGCAGGCTCAAACCGCTTTCACAAAAGAAAAGACCCGCCCTGTACAGTCACAGAGCGGGCCTTGAAAATCTTAGATATGGAGCGGGGCTTAAACCGCGTCCTCAACGGCTTTTTTTGCGCGCATCTTCTCGAATTGCCCCCAAACGCCGTCATCGCCATGCCATTGGCCGCCCGTCGCGCCTTTGGAATATTCAGTCGCGCGCGCTTCAAAGAAGTTGGCATGTTCGACGCCGTTCGTAATCTCAGTCAGCCACGGAAGCGGGTGGACTTTCGTGCCGTAAATTTTCGGCAGACCAAGCTGGTTCATGCGCCAGTCTGCGATGTAACGAATATAGGCTTTAATATCCTCGGATGTCATGCCTTCAACCGGGCCCATTTCAAAGGCGAGGTCGATAAATTTATCCTCGAGCTTGACCACTGTCTGGCAACAATCGGCAATGTCATCGGCCACGGCAGGCGTCAGCGCGCCGGTTTCCTTGGCGAAAGTGTGGAACAGCTTAATCATCCCTTCGCAGTGGAGGCTCTCATCGCGAATAGACCAGGTCACAATCTGGCCCATGCCCTTCATTTTGTTCAGGCGCGGGAAATTCATTAACATGGCAAAAGAGGCAAAGAGCTGCAGCCCTTCGGTAAAGCCGCCAAAAACAGCCATGGATGTCAGAATATCTTTTTCCGTGTCTACACCGAATTTGCCGAGATAGTCATGTTTGGCGGCCATTTCCTCATATTCCATAAAAGCGGAAAATTCGGAATCCGGCATGCCAATCGTTTCAAGTAAAAGTGCATAGGCCGCAATATGAATGGTCTCCATATTGGAAAAAGACGCGAGCATCATGCGCACTTCCACTGGTTTGAACAGCGGCATGTAATTTTCCATGTAATTCGCGCCAACTTCGACATCGGATTGCGTAAAGAAACGGAAAATTTGTGTCAGCAGGTTACGCTCAACATCGGTCAAATTGGTCGACCAATCTTTCAGGTCTTCGCCCAGAGGCACCTCTTCGGGCATCCAGTGAACCTGTTGCTGTTTCTGCCAGAAGTCATAAGCCCAAGGATAGCGAAACGGCTTATAGCTGTGACTTGGCGTCAATAGCCCTGATTTCGTATCTTTCAAAAATTCCATTTTACCCATCGCTGCGCTCTCCCTGCCGCCAATTCATGACTCTGCTCTGAGTCGGTCCCGTTCAAAAATGCAATATCTTGACAGATTTGCAACATGACACACCATATATAGGGCGCGACTTGAATCAATCACAAACTGGACGGAAATCTTCGCTCTCGCAATAACGCCCTGATTTTAACCTGAATTTTCTTGTGCAGGCTCTGTGTATAAAATCAGGCCATATTTATAAGCGCCACATCTGGAACATTCTCAGATGAGAGGCGCGTCAAAATGGTCTGATTAGACCCTATCCGCCGCGCCGTCCCTGTCATATAAGCGGCCCATGTTAGAAGGCGTTTCATGATAAAATCTGTCGCGACATTTTTCCGGCTCATGCGGACAGGGTGGGTGCTCATCCGCCACGATTCGCTCGTGCCTGTGGAATATGCGCCGCTCGTTCCTTGGCCTGTGCGCGTTGTGGGCGGAATTTCTCGCATATTTTCCATCGGAAATCGTAAAGGGAATGCAGGAGAGCGATTCGCCAGTGCGCTCGAAGATCTCGGCCCAGCCTATATTAAATTCGGTCAAATCCTGTCCACACGCGGTGATATGTTCGATCCCGAATTTGCCGAAGGCCTGTCCCGCCTGAAAGACAAAGTGCCGCCCTTCCCTATGGAAAAGGCCGAGGCCATGATCGCCCAAGAATGGGGCGTGCCTTGGACAACCCATTTGAAATCTTTGAGTGAGCCTGTCGCCGCGGCCTCGGTCGCACAGGTTCATAAAGGCGTAATGCACAGCGGCGAAACCGTTGCCGTGAAAGTCCTCCGCCCGAACATTCAGCGCCGCATGACGCGTGATATGGATGTGATACAGCTCGTGGCCGATCTGGCACACAAAGTTGTTCCGTCTCTACGGCGATTGCGTCCCAAGGATTTTGTCAAAGAAGCCCGCCGCGCGGTTATGCTGGAACTTGACCTCCGGCTCGAGGCGGCCGCGCAGTCCGAACTCACCGAAGTGTCCGAGGAAACCGGACTGTTCCGCGTGCCAACGCTGTATTGGGACTTGGTCGGGAAAAACATCCTCGTCAGCGAATGGATTGACGGGGTGTATTTCTCCTCCCCTGAAATGCTCACCAATCCGGAAATAGATCGAATTGGCCTCGCCCGGAAAGTCATTCAGAGCTTCCTCGCCTCCACCTTTAATTTCGGTGTTTTCCACGCCGACATGCATGAGGGCAATTTGATCGTCGATAAAGACGGCAATTTGGTCCTGCTCGATTTCGGGATTCTAGGGCGTCTGGGCGAAGAGGAAATCCGGTTCGAGATTGATACGCTTTATGGGTTTTTACAGCGTGACTACTATAAAATCGCCAAAGTCCATTTCGACATTGGCTATGTCCCACCGCATCACTCTCTGGAAGAATTCGCCAGCGCTCTGCGCGCTGTGGGGGAGCCTATATTCGGTAAAAAGGCCGAAGACGTCTCCATGGCCAAAGTGCTGATGCAGCTGCTCGAAATTACCGAAATATTCGACATGGAGATGCAGCCGCAATTAATTCTTTTGCAAAAAACCATGATGCAGGCTGAGGGCGTCGCTCGCCGCCTTGATCCGAATTTTGATATGTGGGACGCCGCGAGGCCTATAGTCGAAAAAGCCGTCCGCCGAGAACTCGGCCCTGAACGCTATATCAACGACCTCCTCGATGGATTGGAGCGCACCGGCAAAACCCTGCGCACCCTCCCCGACGCCACAGACAATATCGCGCGTCTCGCCCAAGCTTGGGCCGACGGAGACATAGACCTCTCCCCGCAAAAAGATCCTGTGGCGCCCAAAAGAAGTGTCATGAAGCCCGTCGCCTATCTGGGCGCAGGCGCGGTAATTGCCCTCGGAAGCGCCTGGGCGGCGGGGCAGTTTTAGAAATATCTTCTCAAAAACCTCTTCCGTCATTGCAAGACCCCGTTCTTGCAATCCATCTCCGGGTGTTTTTGATTTTAGACGCAGGAGTTTTAGATAGCAGGTGTCGATAAATGTCCCTCAGCTCTCCAAAATTTAACCCGATTCTAGGCGCGCCGAATAAAATCCATCTTGTCAGATTTTACCAGAAGCGTATTTTTAAGGCGCGGGATATCTCGTCCCGCTACGGGGTGTTTTCCCCTTTGACGGAAGTGATTGTCATGGCAGGTAAATTTAAAACAACCGGCAAACCTACAAAAACGGCTCCGACTGAAACTAATCCGAAAAAAGGTCCAGACCATAAAGGGTCTCAACCTAAACCTAAGAAATAAAACTTAGGCGACGAGGTCGCTGGGGCACGACCAAGTCAAAATAGTGCTGCTCTATTTTCGAGCAGGTTTAGGGCGGCACATTTTTTTAAACTCACTTTCCCTTCCGATGAAAACCTACCGAATAATTATATTAATTGACGGGCTTTTAACAGGCCTAGGCGCTGCGCGGCGACGTTCGAAAGAATACGCCCCGCGATTGGAAATGTGGACGACCCTTGGGCCTGCATAGGCGGGTTGGTAACGTGATCGAGAATACCCATTTGCGGGTTGAAACTGCCAGGCAGACGCAGGACAGATCACGGTTCGAGCGTCGCGTTTATCCTCCCTCGCGTCGCGGCGAGATGTAGTGATGCGCGCGTCCCGGCGGTCTTCCACCAAATCAGGACAAGCGGACGGCACGAAGCTCCAACTCCCTCTAACGGCCTGAGCCGGATGTCCTGGGTTCGCATGTGCTGCAACAGGAAAGAATAATAGCGCGGCGACAATTGGGGCAATTTTTAAAAACATGTCTGTCTCCTTCAGTTGATGACACAGTACAAACGTTCTGGCCCCGCAAAAACCTTCGCTTTATTTTTTAAATGAGCAGATTGTCATAATTTCTAGAAATGGTGAATTCCCTTCCCACACCTGTCCGCACCCTCTAAACTCCCTCCATGACAAAACGAGTACTCCTCATTATTGGCGGCGGAATTGCGGCTTATAAATCGCTTTTCCTGATCCGGGTTCTGGCCAAGCGCGGGATTGAAAGCCGGGTTATCCTGACGCGCGGCGGGACAGAATTTGTGACGCCGCTTTCTGCCGGGGCGCTATCTGGCGACAAAGTTTATTCCGATCTTTGGGACTTAACGGATGAGGCCGAAATGGGCCATATAGAGCTGTCCCGTTCTGCTGATTTGGTTGTTGTAGCCCCAGCGACTGCCAACCTTTTAGCGCAAGCCGCCCACGGCCTTGCGGGGGATTTGGCGACCACGACATTGCTCGCGACCGACAAACGTGTCCTCTTTGCTCCGGCTATGAATGTGCGCATGTGGGAGCATCCTGCGACCCAGCGAAATATTCAGACCCTGCGGAATGACGGCCAGCTCTTTGTTGGGCCGGATAGCGGAGCCATGGCCTGCGGCGAATTTGGCGATGGCCGCATGGCCGAGCCCGAGGCGATAGCCGACGCCATTGAAGAGGCGCTAAAGAGCAACACTCATATTGATAGAGAGAAAAAGGTTCTACCTTTGAAAGGTAAAAAAGCTCTCATCACCGCCGGGCCGACGCGCGAGCCGATTGATCCCGTGCGCTATCTCTCCAACCACTCCTCAGGAAAGCAGGGATTCGCAATTGCAGCGGCTTTGGCGGAGCTTGGCGCCGAGGTCACATTGATTTCAGGCCCCGTTCATCTGCCCTGCCCTATTGGTGTGAACCGCATTGATATAGAGACAGCAGAAGAGATGATGGGCGCCGTTCAAGACGCTCTACCGTCTGATGTTTTTATCAGCGTCGCCGCTGTTGCCGATTGGCGTCCGGCGGAATGCGCGAGTCTGAAGGTGAAAAAGGATAAGCAAACAGACGGCCCGCCGCCGCTCATGCTCATAGAAAACCCTGACATATTAAAGACTGTATCGCATATGGAACAAGGCAGACCGGAGCTCGTTATAGGGTTCGCAGCGGAGACGAATGATGTGGTCGAGAACGCCCGCGCAAAACGTCTGCGTAAAGAATGTGACTGGATTGTCGCCAATGATGTCTCAGGAGACGTTATGGGAGGCGATCACAATGTAATGATACTGGTCACAGCTGACACAGAGACCGAATGGCCTCGACTGGACAAACAAGCGGCCGCCAGAAAACTGGCCGCAAAAATTTCGGAGGCCCTGACGGGACACTAATTGATGACAACATCTACTCTGACACCTTTTACGGCAAGACGCCTCACGTCATCCTGCCTGACCCTTGGCCTATTAACTTTTATGCCCGCCACAGCCGGAGCCGCAGAATCCACCCCTAATAATGCAAATTGCGAAATCGTTTTAACTAATCCCATTCATGACGAGAACGGTAAGGCCCGCGGTCTCGGCGCGACTTATTTTCCTGCGGATGACTTTCTGATCTCTGTGTATGAAGAAGGCACGCCGCCCATGACAGAATTCAAGGATCGACCTATTTCGGCCGTGATTTGCAAACGGTTGGACGTTATCCCAACGAAGAATGATTACTCAATTGTGGCGACAGGCATCCCCTTTAGTCTGTCTCAAAGCTTCGACAGCCGGGATTCAGATCTCGTAACGATTTATTACAAGGATGGCTCTTTCCAGAAAATCTACAAAGGCCCCGGCCTGAGCGAAGAAGCGACCACCTTGTTGGAGAAACGCCTCGCGACCTATGATAAAATGAAAGCTGGCGAAACTAAGTAAATATTTTAAGAGGGCCCATCGAGGCCCTCTTATTTAATGTGATTTTTTGTCCACGGCTGAAATTGCGCGGCCTCTGGCGGATGAGGCCCCCTTCCCCTACACCCTGAGTGTGTTTTTGGCCGTAGGCCTATAGGGGGACAACATGATCCGTATCGAATTTAAAACGTTAGACCATTTCGAAGGTCTTAAATTACCCGCTTATGAAACTGTTCTCGCCGCCGGGGCAGACCTTCGCGCCGCAGTGCGAGACGATGCGCCCATGACCCTTTCCCCGGGAGAGCGCGCTCTTGTGCCGACTGGTCTCTCTATGGCGCTGCCCGCCGGATATGAAGCTCAAATTCGTCCGCGTTCAGGCCTTGCTTATAAGCACGGAATTACCTGCCTAAACACGCCGGGGACCATTGACGCGGATTATCGCGGAGAGGTCAAAGTTCTGCTGATTAATTTGGGGCAAGAGGCTTTCACCATCCACCGCGGCGAACGGATCGCGCAAATGGTTATTGCGCCGATCACACAGCCTGAATTTGTCGAGGTTGATGTCTTATCCGAAACCGCCCGCGGCGCAGGCGGCTTCGGATCAACGGGCCAAAACTAATCGCCGCAGATTAGTCCCGAGAGCGTTTCGGCCCGTGATACGGCGCTTTATAGCCTTTATGGGTATAGGCCGTATTCCCCACAGGCCCGGAATAAGTCCGCGACTGATGGGAAGAAGAATGGCTCCCGTGATGCGTCGGCGCAGCGCCTGCCATAACGCCATCATGATGTGTCTTTGACGTGTAGGACGACGTAGTTTCACTGTGGCTATAGCTCGCAGATGGGCGAATAGTCCCGCTGCCCGGCGCGCATAAAACGCGGCGCCACTCATAACGGGACGGAGCGACAAGCGTCTTTGTCTGAACCTGTCCCCATTTCGCCGGAACATCAACATATTTACCGCTCGCTTCGCGAACCACATCCTCAACCGTATAGCTTCGGTATTCAGCGGGGACTGGAATTTCCGTCACGCCTCCAGGATCCGCGACAACCTGTTTGGTAATCGTCTGGTATTTCGCCGGTACGCTAACGCGCTGCACGCCGCCAGGGTTTGTCATAACTTTGCGCTTATAAGAAACGCTCTGGCCGGGTTCTTCGACCAGACACCAGATTTCGCACATCTCGCCGCATTGCGCGCCGCCTTGTGTGCCATATTGGGTCGTCGAGCTATAGCCTTGGCCATTTGGGCCGCCATCCGCAGTGGAGTGAATGATGTAGCCTTGCGCGCGCAGTTTTCCGGGATTGCCCCGTTTCCAGACCAGCTGCGGGGCAGATGTTTGAATGGTTTCGGTGACAGTAGAAAATTGCGGAGCGGACACGGTGAGCTTGTCATAAGATGGACGCACTAATAACTGCTCGCTTACAGATTTATAGGTCGGTTGACGCACTTGATAGCGCACAGAGGCCTCTTTTACGAGCACGTCCTTTTGACGTGTTGCCAGCTCTGGCGGGAGAACCTGAAGCGTTTGGTAGCCCTCTTCCGTCAGGACCGTTTCGGATCCATGCTCATATTGCGCCGGAATTTCAACGCGCGCGTAACATTCGCCTGCATTCGGGTTAGCGGGTAATAGATCGGGCGTATAAGCTGGTCCGGCAGAGTTTCCTGCAAAAGCGGTTCCGGCGAAAAGCGCTGCGGCGACAGAGGCCATCAGTCCGATATGAAGCTGTTTCGACATCTTGGTTGTCCTCAAAAGAGTTAGGTTAAAGATTTTGATGCCTCCAGCCCTTGCAAATTTCGTGCTAACTCCCTTAACCGCGTGTTTTTTCACCGCGTATTTATGGCGTAATTTATTTCCTCAGCGCTTTCGCGCCATTCCAAAGACCCCAAGCGACCATTATCCCGACTAAATTCGCCGCAATATCGGCTAAAGAGGCCGTCCGGCCCATATTCATCAGTCCCTGCATGGCTTCCATAAGCACACCAAAGACGAAAATTATTGATAGAACCCGCAAAGTTCGGGGAGTGAAACGCGACAGTAGCGCTAGGCCGGACAAGGTCAGATACGCTATAAAGTGCATAACTTTGTCCGTATAGGGCGAGCCGACTATCCCCGTCCCTGGCTCCAGAGATTGCCAGGCAATGTATAGAGCCGCCGCCAAACAGGACAGCCGCCAGCCCCACGTCACGGCAGAGATGGGCTTCATTTTTAAGCTTGGCTGGGGTGTAAAATCTGTCATCGCAATCGCTCTTAGACATAACTTATGGCAGAATCACGTCCGAATAGCTTTCTTTTCTGTAATTATTCAGACGCCAAATTTAGCAAATTTGCCCGCCTATAGTGGAACAGTTTCTGTCCAGAAGAATTGCATGAAAGCAAGCCGAGCCCCTCTAGGCTATGTGAAGGCAGGCTATGTAAAGGCGGTTACTTAATTTAATTGACCTTACCAAACGGCGATAACTATTCTAGAGACACCTAAAACAGAGAGACTTAAATCATGGAAGTTTTAAATCCCAAAGATGTTGCCGAAGATCTGCCCGGATGGACGGGCGGAGACGATTTCATTACGAAGGTTTTCAAATTTGAAGACTTTGCCGAAGCCTTTGGCTTTATGTCCCAAATTGCCGTCATTGCGAACACAATGGATCACCACCCGGAATGGTATAACGTCTATAACCGCGTGGATGTGACCCTTACGACCCACGATGCGGGCGGCGTTACAGAAAAAGATATCAAGCTTGCCGAAGCGATGGAAAAAGCTGCCGAATAAGACAAGGCCTCGGCTTTTCTTACTGAGGCAATTTCTTAAACCTCCCTCTGGGCCCTATTTATCACATCCTATTATCGGCTCTTGAATTTAACGCCGTAAAGCGTAGGGGAAGGGCTTGTCCAGTTTGATTATGGGATTCACGATCTAATGATGAAATATTTATTCGGCACAAGCCTCGCTCTCCTTTTTTCCGGCATAAGCCCTTTAGCGCTAGCCCAAACGCCATCTGCCCAAGCACCGAGTGTGGCGCCCGGTTTTTGCACAAACGGTCAAATTATTGTGGTGGACGGTCAGACCGAATGCCATATTGAAGACAGCTTAGAAGCGCTTATCGCGGATTACGAAGCCGCCCAGCTAAAACACGATCCTATTACTGCCGGAGAGCTGGGTGACACTGAGGCGCTTCGGAGCCTTCCCAATGTTTCGCTTGAGGCAGAGACGAAAAGGCAGGCTGAAAACACTGAATTCCTGTCCCGTCATGCCAAGCTGTCAACGCGTCCGATGGGCGAAGAGGAACGGCTGAACTATGACCTCCTCGGATTTGCCCTGAAGCAAAAACAGCGTCTGGCTCCCTTTGACGAAGCCCGCCTTCCCTTCACCAATGACAGTGGATTTTTTAACAACGTCATTTACCTTGCGCGTCAAACCCAATTTGAAAAAGCCTCCGATTACGAGGCTTACGCCGCCCGCCTCACCCGCCTGCCACGCTATTTCTCACAGCATAAAACAAATATGAGGCGCGGCATGGAAACTGGTTTCACGGCTGCGGCAGAGATTATGCCCGGCATTCTGGAAACGGTTGAGAATCTATCCGAAGGCCCTGCATCAGAGCACCCCCTTTATGAGCCTTTCAAGACATTTCCCGAGACCGTTTCCGCCTCAGACCAAACCCGCTTGAAAGCCCTCGGAGAAGCGGCCATCGAAAGCGCAGTTCTTCCAGCCTATAAAGACCTAGCCGCTTTTCTTGCGGACGACTATATCCCGGAAGCCCGTCAGACATCAGGGATCGGAGATAGTGAAGAGGCTCGCGATTATTACCGCGCCCTGGCCCGTTATTTCACCACTCTGGATCTAACCCCGGATGAAATCCATCAAAAAGGCATAACCGAGGTGGCACGTATCCGGTCTAAAATGGATAGTATTATCGAAGAGGTTGGTTTCGAAGGAAGCTTTTCCGAGTTCATCGCAGACCTAAGATCAAACCCGAAATTCTACGCGCAATCCGAGCGTGAATTGCTCATGACGGCGTCTTATATCGCTAAAAAACTAGACGGTAAAATGCCGGAATATTTCGGTAAACTCCCGCGTTTGTCTTACGGCGTTATGCCTGTCCCAAAAGAAATAGCGCCGACTTATACGACGGGTCGTTACTGGGGCGGAAGTCCCGAACAGGGCCGCGCGGGTAATTATGTGGTCAACACATATAACCTCAAACAACGCCCTCTTTATAACCTTCCTGCCCTCACCGCGCATGAGGCGGTTCCCGGTCACCATCAACAAATCGCTATTGCCCAGGAACTCGAAGATGTTCCGCGTTTTCGCCAATCCTTATACCCGAATGCTTTCGGAGAAGGCTGGGGCCTTTATTCTGAAAAGCTCGCCGGAGAAATGGGGATTTACGAGACGCCTTATGAGCGCTTCGGCCAGCTTACCTATGAAATGTGGCGCGCCTGCCGCCTGGTTGTAGATACCGGTTTGCATTGGAAAGGCTGGAGCAGAGACCAAGCCGAGGCCTGTTTCTTGGAGAATTCTGCCCTGTCTGCCCATAACGTCAGAACCGAAGTTGACCGCTATATCAGCTGGCCCGGTCAGGCTCTGGCTTACAAAATCGGCGAGATGAAAATTCTGGAGTTACGTCAGAAAGCCAAAGACACGTTAGGAGCGGATTTTGATATTCGTAGTTTTCATGACGCCGTACTCGAAGACGGCGGCGTGCCGCTCAACCTGCTCGAGAAAAAAATAAATCGTTGGATCGGACAGGAAATTCAGCGCGCTGCCTCAGAGAAGTAAGACCAATTTTCCTTTTAGGTTGAATTAAAAATTCTTCCCTCTCATAAAAGATAAATGAAGGTCATATATTTATTTATCGCGAGCCTTTGGCTCTCCGCCCTTACCGCTCAGGCCGACCCACTTGAATGGGCAAATGGAGCTTGGGGAATCGACGTTGAGACCGTCCCGGACGGATTAGATGCGGCGCAGCTCGATAAATTACGAGGGTGTGACGGATCGGCGGTTATGATCAACACTGACCGAGACACAATGCGATATCAGGCTATTCATACAGGCGAAGACGACCTTAAGGCGAAGGCCCCGATATTGGATATTGGCCCTCAATGGTTATCTCTTCGTTATGATGACGAGACAAGATTAATGAAGAATGGTGATCTTCAGATATGGCATATGTTTTTCGTGGATGAAGACACTTTTTATTGGGTTTTAGGATCTGGAGTCTCCGAAGATCAGCGCGAAGGCATTATACCTATAGCGAGAGTAAGGTGCCAGACTCTCATTGGTTAAGCACGGGAGAACTACCCGAACCTTTAATCAGAAAACACATCGTCAATAATTTGATTTAATTTTTCGATTAGGTCACTCGCCGCGAAACTATGGCCCGCATTTTTCGCGGCGCCGCTGTGAATCCAGACACCCGCGCACGCCGCCTCGAATCCCGGCATCCCTTGAGCGACCAACCCGGCGATTAGTCCTGCTAAAACATCGCCGGTGCCGCCCCGCGCCAAGGCCGGGTTGGGATAATCATGTTCAATAGATCGGCCATCCGGATGCGCGATTAGCGTGGCGTCATTTTTTGATACGATAATCGCATTGGCCGTCTTGGCGGCCTTCGTCACGTCATCGATTTTTTTAGAATCCAGTTCCGGAAACATCTTCTTAAATTCCCCGCCATGCGGCGTTAAAATCGTCTCTCCTTTGAGCGGGAATTTATCGGGCGTAGGGAGGGCGGAAGAATCCAGAATGCGCGGCGGACCCTCCATAGCGTCAATTTCCTCATGATGAGAAATGGCGATGCCCCCCGGCCCGGCCAGCCAAGCTGTTATCTTTTCCTCTTTCGGGTCCAACTTGTTTGCAACCATAATGTCAGCAGGCAGGGTTGATCGGTAAATATCATCCCGCACTTCCGCTACCACTTTGATAAGCCCTACCCCCGAGCTTAACGCTGCCTCCGCCGCTAAGCGCGTCGCCCCTGTCAGCTCAGGCGCTGCAATAATCGCGCAAAACCCCCGGTCATATTTGTGCGAGTCCGTCGTCGGGCGCGGCAGATTATCTTTCCAGAAGTCGGGCGAATTGGCTTGAGTCATGAGAAAGAAACGTCAGAGCTTTAGCGAAGGTTCCTTCTGCTGAGTTGCGCGTTAAGAGGCGCGAGGGGATGTAAATAAATCCTGCCAGTTCGAGTGACCTGTCGACTTCAACGTCTCCAAAGCGTCCAGCCTTGACGGGCGGTTTTGATTTTCATCTATCTGATAGGGAGTAGATTTTAATTTGTTTATGTAGTCTTGAGGCAGGCCATTCTCGATAGCTCCTGCAACGACCAAGGCTAAATACCACCCAAAGGGTTGTAGTTGAATATCCATTTTAGGGGGTAAATAGGTTGTTGTTTCAATTGTTTCTCCTGAATTTGTCACCACTTCAAAATCTGTTCTGCGGTCATATCCAAACCACACGCCTTCTGCTTTATCCAAACTCTTGAGATCACTTTTAGCAATCTCAAAAACGACGCCTAGGGCCGTGCTTTTTTGCTTTTCAAAAAGAGCGCCTTTCCCGGACGCATCTCTACCGAGCTTCGAGAAATTAACCGCGTACCCTTCGGCGGTAGCGGATTCAACAAATACGGCACTTGGGCATCGTTTTTGCAGCCGCAAAGCAAGCATGTTTGAGCCGTAGGCAAAATAGAAAAAGTTCATTTCGTTCAACCGTTGAGTTTGGCCAATATGGCGGTACGGATTGCCGAGCAGAACTGTTCCAAGAGGTCTTTTTCTTCCGCCAGCCTGCGTCGGAGCGTTCGCGGAAGCTCAAGCTGCACGCCTTCGCCAGAGCGGGTTCGATTGCAGATATTGGTCTCGTGGACGCCGGGCAGGGTCGTATTAGGCTCAACCCCAAAGCCCGCCTCGCGCAGCGATGCTCCGATGGCGTCGCGTAAGCCGGTCGCGCGGCCACCTAACCATACGGCGTCACTGCCATCATCCTTCCGCCCGTGGATCGCAACAGCCGCGGAAGACCTGCCGACGAGGTCGAGGGCTTTTGGTTCGTCGAAGAGGTGAGACGTTATGTGGAAGTCACCAAATTCCCCCTCTTTCAAGGCTTCAAAGGCGTAGAAGGAGAACGTCGTTCCCGCGATCTCCTCTGCTATTTTCGCAGTCTCAGGTTCAATGGTGCCGCCATGCGGCGCCAGAATCACCACGGGTGAGCCGCGGTCTTTGACGCGGATATCATAGTCGGCGCCCAGCTCATTATTCGCGGCGAGCGCTTTGAATTCCGTGTAGCGATCCGTCATCGACTGTCGTCCTGCCCGCCCGAAAGGCGTTTAACATGTACCCGCAAAATTGAGCGCTCAAACATTTAACTTACTTACCTTTTTCGAAATATTTTCACCTTTCTTCTCGAGCGCTACCATTTCTCCAAATTCGATTCTCAACCATTCCTCCCCGTTTTCGGTTAAGGGCTCTGAGGCGAAAATAGCGGAGGTTGCCTCCGCCTCAGAACAGGCATCGACTTCGTAAGAATTCTTATACTGTTGAAAGTTTTTTCCCATGAGAACATACATTGGCTCCAACAGCATGGAGAGTGCCATGTCGTCTTTTCCGGGCGCGGAGGGGCGTAGGTGTTTCCAATCCCCCTTAACGTCCGTCTCCCCTTCATGCCCGCATCCATAATTGACTCCGATAATCCGGTTCTGCGTGACCAGCGCGATTTTCAATTTGGTCAAGGCAGCCAAGTCGAGCTTTTTCATCGCGTCAAGAATGACGTCCAGCATCTTCTCGAACCCCTCCTTCACGTCTTCATCACTATCGCCGTTAAGAAGTGAGAGGAGAAGAACGAAAAGGAATTCCGTGTCTGTCGTGCCGCGCATCTGGTTGAGATACTCATCCTTACAGTGGGGCAGCAGTTCTCTTTGCAAGAGTCGCCAGTGCGGCAAAGCGCCGTTTTGCGCTATAATCCAAGGCGTCCCGTTAAAGGTGAAGGGGTGACAATTTTCATCGGTTTGGACGACGCCCGCGTGATAACCTGAGGCCCTAATATGAGCCAGCATTGTGCTCGCCTGAAGGCTCGGAATCACGCCCTTGGCGTTGTCGTCGTAAAAGGCCGCCTTCGGTCTATGATAGAGCAATGGCTCTTCCGGTTTCAAAAGATGTTCGCTCCAGGCTCCAAATCCCCACCCCGCCAGCTGAAGGTGTGGATGAAGCTCCGGGTCCAGACTCTGGTTTACGAGACTGTTCTCCGGCTCCAAGAGCAGGCTTTCAAGGGGTATTTCCGGGCCAATATAGGCGAGAACGCGACACATAAATTTCCTAACTTTTTAAATCAACGCAAGCCGGAGAAAAATGTTGCGCGCAAAGTAGGAACTTCAAGAAAACCGATTCCACCTCCAACTTTTTCTGGATAGGTGCATCGAAAAGTAGCCTGCACGTTGGGGGTGCCGCCATTGTTCTTCGCTCAAAATATTGGACTATTAAAACAGCTTCAGAATTAGCCTATGCGCGCGGTTAGGTCGTCCAATCAAAATACCAGATCCCGGAAGCAACTGCGATGGCACCGAGTATCATGATACCGCAAAGAAGGCGCAGATGGTTGCGCGACGAGGTTTCAAATTTATGACTATTCATGCGGTGAAAGACCTTGCGGGCCTGACGGTAGGCAGAAAAGAAAATCAGAACCGCAATGACGGCAAAGCCGGACGCGACAAGCTTGGGAAGCCAGACGGGCTCGATCTTACCAAACACCGCTTGAAAACCGAGCGCAAGACCAAGGCAGGCCAATCCCGTGCGCATCCAACCCGCAAAGGTTCGTTCATTGGCCATGAGAGTGCGATCTTCGGCAAAGTCTGTGCGGTCCTTGGCGAGACCGTTTTTACTCTTGGACTTTTCCGTCTCATCCGCCATGTCAGCCCTTCAAATGCGCCCTAACTATCCACCTCGGCGTCGAGCGCGTTGGAAATGATGAAATCCCGGCGGGGTTCGACCACATCGCCCATAAGCTTGGTGAACAAATCATCTGTAACGTCCGCCGCCTCGACCTTGACCTGTAAGAGCGAGCGCGCATTTGCGTCCAGAGTCGTTTCCCACAATTGATCCGGATTCATTTCGCCCAATCCTTTGTAGCGCTGGATCTTAAACCCTTTGCGGCCGCCTTCGAAGATGACTTCGAGGAGTTTGGCCGGGCCTGAAATTGAAACTGGGTCATCGTCGCCGCGGCGGAACTGCGCCCGTCCGACGTAAGTCTCTGCCAGAGCCGGAGCCAATTTATGTAGCCTCCGCGCATCGGAGCTATCCCGGAAACCAGGGCGTAGGATTACGCGGTCTGTCACCCCGCGCACATCGCGTTCAAACACAAGCGCCCCGTCGTCGTCATAGCGTCCGGCCCAGCCGTCTTCGCCTTCATCCGCCGTCAGGTCGAGACGCGCTGCTGCGGCGTCGAGGAGTTCCGGATATTCTTCCACATCCAGCACCCCGGCAATGGCGAGCTGCGCAATAGCAGAATTTGGCGCGCGGTGTTTCATCCGTGTGAGCAGGCTTTGTACTTGCAAGGCTTCTTTGGCCACACGCTTTAAATCTTCGCCGGAGACGACAGAACCGTCTTGCAATGTCAGCGTCGCATCCTTTACGCCGCCATCGATCAAATACTGGTTAAGCTGACTTTCGTCCTTGAGATATTGTGTGCTCTTCCCGCGCTCGACCTTATAAAGCGGCGGCTGAGCGATATAGAGATAACCACGCTCAATTAATTCCGGCATTTGGCGATAGAAAAATGTCAATAAGAGCGTACGAATATGCGCACCGTCGACATCGGCGTCGGTCATGATGACGACTTTATGGTAACGGATTTTTTCAATATCAAAATCGTCACGCCCAATCCCGGTGCCGAGCGCCGTAATCATCGTCCCGATTTCCTGGCTGCTTAACATCCGGTCAAAGCGCGCGCGCTCCACATTGAGGATTTTACCCTTGAGAGGCAAAATGGCTTGGTTCTGACGATCACGCGCCTGCTTGGCAGAGCCGCCCGCAGAGTCCCCCTCCACGAGGAAGATTTCAGCCTTGGACGCGTCGCGTTCTTGACAATCGGCGAGCTTGCCGGGGAGCGAGGCAATATCAAGCGCCGATTTGCGCCGCGTCAGATCGCGGGCCTTGCGCGCCGCTTCGCGGGCGGCGGCAGCTTCAGCAATTTTCTGAACAATGATTTTAGCCTCGGCCGGATGCTCCTCAAACCATTCACCGAGCGCCTCATTCATGGCGGATTCGACAACCGGACGAACTTCAGACGAGACAAGCTTGTCTTTAGTTTGAGAGCTGAATTTCGGATCCGGCACTTTCACAGATAGGACGCAGGTCAAGCCTTCGCGCGCGTCATCGCCGGAAATAGAAACTTTCTCTTTCTTGGCCGTGCCGGAACTCGCCGCATATTTATTTATGGTGCGGGTCAGCGCCCCCCGAAAGCCCGCCAAATGCGTTCCGCCGTCGCGCTGCGGAATGTTATTAGTAAAGCATCGGACATTCTCGTGATAGCCGTCATTCCACCACATAGCGGCTTCGACGCTAATGCCTTCGCTCTCGCGCGTGACAGAAATGGGCCCGTCTATCAATCCCTGTTTATTTGTGTCCAAATGCCGGACAAAAGCTTCAATACCGCCCTCATAATAAAGCGGCGTGACAATGTCTTCTTCCGGCCGTTCATCGGTAAGGATAATCATGACGCCGGAATTCAAGAAGGCGAGTTCGCGTAACCGGCGCTCTAACGTGTCGCGGTCAAATTCGACCATAGTAAAGGTCTCTTCGGACGGCAGGAACCGCACTCGGGTGCCGGTTAGCACGCGTTGGGACCCATCGCGGCGATCATCCATCGGCGCGTCGCCGACAATCTTGAGCGGAGAGACGGTCTCGCCGTGAGAGAACTCCATGTAATGTTCTTTACTGTCCCGCCAAATCGTTAGCTCCAGCTTTACGGACAACGCATTTACAACCGATACGCCCACGCCGTGGAGGCCGCCGGAAACCTTATAGCTGTTTTGGTCGAACTTCCCGCCGGCGTGGAGCTGCGTCATGATAACTTCGGCAGCAGAGACACCTTCTTCTTCGTGAATAGCGACAGGAATTCCGCGCCCATTATCGCGGACAGAAACAGAGCCGTCCGTATGCAGCGTGACTTCGACGCGGTCGGCATGTCCGGCGAGGCTCTCGTCAATCGAGTTATCCACGACTTCATAGACCATGTGATGCAGGCCAGAGCCGTCATCCGTGTCGCCGATATACATGCCGGGGCGTTTGCGCACGGCGTCGAGGCCCTTCAGGACCTTGATAGATTCCGCGCCGTAATCGGCGTTTGGTAGGTTTTCAGCAGGTTCGGCCATAATCATCCCTCTTCCCGTTTATCCGACGCGAAAATCTGCACCGAATCACGGGTTTTACTTGGTTTTATATAAGGGGTTTGAACAGTAATTGGTAGGGCCGAGTGGGTATTAGCCCACAAGGACTTAGGCTTTGTCCGTCGGCGTAATACTGCGGATAACATGGAGCACTGTCTGCAAAAGAATGAGTACAATACTGACGCTGATGGCGCTGACGAAAATAATCAATCCGAAAGTGACATTGTACAAAACATAGTACCAAATTTCCGGCACTTTCTCGAACTCTCCGATCGGAAGCGACAGGGTCAAAAGCAAGATAACCGAGCTGATAAGGCCGATGGCACTGGTCAGCCCGATGAGAGCGACCGTGCGGTACAGCTCATCGCTGAAATCCTTGTCGATGCGCCTGACGAGGCCCACCATGGTCAGCATCAGCGCCAGCGTCGTTCCAGAACTGGCCATGGTCGCACTGCCCAAATAGAGTCCGCTTTGCTGTAAATTATCAAACAAGCTTAAAACTTCGGCTTGGGAGTAAATCGATCCATTTAAATATCGCGCTAATAGACCAACCAAGCAGATAATTATAAAGCCGGCCATTGCCGATTTATGTCGGAGAAGCGCCTTCAGCATTAACCGTTACCTCTCAAAAAATGTTCAATAACATAAACTCCAAAATTTAACCCGACTCCGGTCCATAAGTTCCTTCTAATCTCAGCCGAACTCGGATTTTGATTTAACGACCGAATTTTTTCGCAACCTCGTGCTTAGTCAGCTGTTCTAAATAAGTAGCCGGGGACATACTTCTTGTCCCGTCATTTAGACCAGAAGGTAAAGCTATGTTAGAGTGGATAAGTACGTCGCCCAAAACCGCTATGCTCATACTACTTAGCGCGGTTTTTATTTATTTAACCCTCATTTTGTTTACCCGCATATCAGGGCTTCGTAGTTTTTCTAAAATGAGCGCCTTTGATTTTGCGATGACCATCGCCGTCGGGTCGATCATGGCAAGTGTCATTCTTTTAGAGCGTCCTTCAATGATAGACGGGGCGGTAGGATTGGGGGCGCTGTTTGCACTCCAAGCCTCTGTTGCATTTTTGCGGCGAAAGTCATCCCGGTTTTCGAAACTGATAGATAATGAACCGAAACTTTTGATGAAAGACGGGAAAATTCTTTACGAAGCCTTGGCAAAAACGAGTGTGACTGAGGAAGATTTGATCGCCAATTTACGTAGCGCCAACGTGCTAAAATATGACCAAGTGCGTGCGGTGGTACTCGAAACGACAGGAGGCATGTCAGTGTTACACTCTTCTGACCCAAACATCGAACTTGAAGACCGCATTCTTACCTCTGTCAGGATGTCGAGTTAACCTATGTGAACAGAGTGCAGATACTAGGTCTCTCAAATCTTATTAGGGGAACCTTGCCGACGTTGCCACGTAGAATTAGTCCCGCACATATGGAGAGAGACGTGACAACACCCGAAGAGAAATCTGCTGAAAACCTTCACGAAAAAGAGAAGGAAGAATGGAAGGAAAGCCGAGATAAAGCTAATTCCACGAACATCAATGATGCCTCGCCTGCCCTAAAGCAGGACGCTTTGACAAAAACAAAAGAAAGCGTTGAAGAGGATGATTTGTCAGATCTTGAAAATGAAGATCTTCCTAAGAAACCCAGTAAAGCAGACGACCGCGGATAGGATTGACCATGGCGCGCCGTCAGAACAAAATTAGCTCTCAGCTTTCACCTGCCGTATTTTATAATACGAGTGAGTTGCACGCGATAAATGAGATTAAAAACTATATTCAGTCTCCTAAGTTCCCCTGTGTCGGCGCGAAGGGTGCGTTATCACAAAGTGCGGTGACTTTTCGTGTCTATGACGAATTGGCCGGCGAAGCTGGCGCAGCAAGCTTACATTTTGATTTAATGGAATATGTCGCTTCTCTTTCGCCGGATGATCCTCGCATCCAGTCTTTTGTAGCGATCTTCAAAACAACGGACGGCTCTTCGGAAATCGAATTTGAGGACAAGCTGTTTAGGCAGCTGAGCTACCTCGTTGACGAGAGCGACTCGCTGTCACTCAAATGGAATGCGGAAGTGTCCTCGGATCCTGAAAACCCTCACTTCTCAACCAGTATCGCAGGTCATCCCTTTTTTATCGTTGGCATGCATCCTAATTCTTCGCGCGCTGCGCGCCGGACGCCATATCCTGTATTGGTATTTAATTCTAATCTGCAGTTTAACCGCCTTCGGGAAGATGGCCGGTATGACAGATTAAAAAAGATTATTCGCGAAAGAGAGTTAGAGATAAACGGCTCCATCAATCCGATGCTGGATGACTTTGGCCGCTCTTCTGAAGCGCGCCAATATTCTGGCCGCAAGTTAGAAGAAAGCTGGAAATGTCCATTTCACTCCAAGGTCGCCAATACGGAGACCAAGAAATGAGTTCCGCGAAAACACATCGTATCCCGCCGCGTTCGGGGGTTAGTTTCAAAATTAAGAAGGGTCAGTATCTAACCGTGATTGATCCCGAAGGAGAACAAGTCTCCGATATGATTAGTTACAGTGTCGAAGATCCTCGAGAATACTTATCGTCGGGACGAAGTATAGATTATGCAAGCCGGCTTTTTCTCACAACAGATGACATCCTCTATTCAAACCGTAGCACGCCGATGTGGACCATAGGAGAAGACCAGGTCGGGCGGCATGACTTCACGTTGACGCCCTGTTCTGCCGAGATGTTCCGCAAGCTTTACAACGAAGATGACCCGCATCGCGGCTGCTTCGGGAATTTGTCGGCAGCGGTGGCGAAATATGGCATTGGTCCGGACCAAGTGCCCATCGCTTTTAACATCTTTATGTATGTGCATGTCGATGGCGATACGGGGGAGATTGAAGTGCGGCCGCCCAAAAGCAAAGCCGGGCAGTTTACCCGCTTTCGGGCAGAGATGGATATGATCGTCGCGCTCACAGCTTGTTCGGCGGGACAATCCAATAATTTTGATTTTAAACCCATTGATTACTACATTTCTGAAGAGGGAGTTTAAAAGGAGGCGGCTTATGGCAGGCGGATGGACGCGCGACGGCGCAATCCAAGATCAAATTGACGATACAGTGTCAGATGCGGTGAAAGCCGCCCGAAAACGCATGCCCCAAGGCGAAAGTGCCAAAGAATGTGTCGAATGCGGAGACGAAATCCCCAAAGCCCGAAGAGAGGCCCTGCCGGGCGTAAAGACCTGCGTGCTGTGCCAAGCCGAACGGGACGGGCAATATGTGAGCGTCGGCATTAACCGACGCGGCAGTAAAGACAGTCAGTTGCGATAGGGCCTGCTCACGGTGATCTGGTCAAACGGAGCAGATGCGCCTATTAACGTGTTTTCAAACTGCCCCACAATTTCTTGAACCCAAAGAGTGATTTATGCCGCAACCTAAAACGCCCCTCGCCCCTCTGATAAAATTCATTGGGCTGTTCTTAATCGCGCCCCTAATCCTCGCGAGCTGCGCGAGCGCTGCTTATAATATTCAGGAACGATTTGGGATTGAGAAACGGGACATCTTGGTTGACCGGGTCGAAAGCGCGGCAGAGTCTCAAGCGGAAGCCAAAGAAGAATTCGTCGACGCCCTCACCGCGTTCCGCGCTGTCGTAGCGGTAGACGCCGGCGAGCTTGAAGACACTTACGACAATATGAGCCGCGCCTATGACCGCGCCGAGAGCCAGGCCGATGACGCCCGCAACCGGGTCGACTCCGTCAAGCGCGTCGCCCGCGACTTGTTCAAGGAATGGGAAGAGGAACTGAGGCAATATTCAGATGCCAGCCTCCGCCGGAACTCAGAGCGTCAATTGCGTGACACGCAGCAACGATATGAAGGTATGGTGTCAAAAATGGACGCGGCCATCGCGTCGATGGATCCGGTCCTGACCGTGTTTAATGACCGCGTGCTCTATTTAAAACATAACCTCAACGCCCGCGCCATAGCCGCCCTCGGAACGGAAACGGCAGAGCTGGAAACAGACGTCGCGCGCCTCATCGCGGATATGGAACAATCCATAGCGGCGGCGGATGCGTTTATTAGTGAGATGAAGGGCTAAGCGTCAGGCGCGTCAAATTTCTAGTTTAGGATCCACCGCTCCCGAGCTTTTTCACAACCCCGGCGTCGGGCAAGGTTTTATTGGGACGCAGCGCAATAATAAGAACGCCGCCGAGGGAAATGGCTGACCCCAATATGAGCTGCGGCGTGATGGCTTCGTTCAATAAAACTATACTCAAAACAACGCCCCAGATCGGCGTCATAAGCGTCAGGGGTGACAATAGGGAAATGTCATATTTCTTTATGAGGTGATAAAAACCGCCATGACCAAAAATGGAAACGCCCACCACGGCGAAGGCTGTCGCGATCCAGACCCACCATCCTCCTGAAATATAGCTTCCCACCTGCCCGCGCTCTAACAGGGCGGAAACGACAAAAAGCGGCGCGAAAGAAAACAGGCCAATCCAGGCCTGACTTTGGAGGGCTGTGACAGGGGACATGCGTTTCATTAGAATACCGCCCACCGCGCCGACAAAGGCCGCCGCCCCAATATAGAGCAGACCGAAAGAGATGGAGAAGCTCCCGGGATCCACGGCAATGAGGAGGACGCCCGCAAAAGCCAGCATGATTCCCAAACCCCGTCGCCAGCCGATCGTTTCGCCTAAAAACGCCATGCTCATCAATGTTGCAAAAGGCACGCCCATTTGCCCGACCACGGCGGCCGCGGACGCTTCTGCATTTGCCAAACCGACAAAGAGCAATGCGAAATGTCCTGAACCGATGAAAAAGGAAATCAGAAACAAGGTTTTTAAATCTTTGGGAATGGGCCGTAAAAAAGGAAGGAGACAAAGCGCGACGCCAAGAAAACGGGCGGCAGCAAAAAAAAGCGGCGGGACAGCCGCGTCAAATACAACCCACCGCGTGACAACAATATTTAGGCCCCACACAAAGCAGACCGAAGATAAAAGAATGAAATCACGAAAATTCATTCGTCGAGCTTAGGATAATTTAAAGGTGAGCGCACCTATCTATACTCGCGATAGCGGATCTGAGCGCATACGCGGTCGTTAACGAATGGCCCGGTTTTTAATCCCAACTATAAGAAGCGTTATGAGGACCGATAGAACGGCCCAAGCAATCGCAATGGCGATGCTTAAAGGCATTATTGTATATAGGAGAGAAGGACCGTTTCCGGTTCGAAATTCCAAATAGAAAGTGTAAATGACGAGCGCCAACTCCAAAGCGGCGACCCCCCACATAAAAACAGGCTGAAAGACCTCAATGAACTGTGCTTGGAAATCTCGCTTGTGCCCCATGGCCAAATCTATACCACGGAATTTTTATTCTTCAATGCTCCAAGAAGTCCTCTAAGGGCACGTTAGTAAGAGAACTGGAAACCCCAAAACAGGGCGCTCAAATATCTAGCTCCCAAATTGGTTGAGGGTTTGTCTATTGCTTTGTAAGATTGAGTTCTTCAATACAATAATAAACGTAGAAATCACGAGAAAAATTAGAATGAAAAAAACTGATCTAGAATTTGTCCATTTGAAACGTAGATTGGAAGACGAAGTAAATGACGGAAAACCCACGCACAAAAAATTTCTTCGTTGGTTTCTTTTGTATGTTTTAGGTATTGATGAAACTGCTGCTGATGACGCAATTTGCGACGGTCCGAACGACAAAGGAATTGATGGAATATTTGTTGACGATGACAATGAAGACATTATCTTCATGCAATCAAAGGTCAAAGAAAGATCCAAATCTAAAATTGGTGACAAATTTATAAGGGAATTCCACGGAAGTTACTCCCACTTGAACACGTCGAAAACTATAAAGAAATTTATGGAGGGCACACCAAATCAAGATCTCGCCAAACTTATAAATGATAAGAAAATTGGAGAACTCATTGATCGTGGGTACACCGTAAAATCGATGTTTATAACAAACAGTGAATTAAATACGGTAGGCAAAGAACAAGTGGCACTTCATCCTGAGATGCAAATATTTGATGGAGAAAGAATAGCCGAGCAATATCTAGGAAATGATAAAGTTTCTGGTGTCACAGGTAAATTTGAGTTTTCTTATGATTCTGACCCTCTAGAGTATGCTGCCAACTCAAAAGTAAATCAAATAGTTATAATGGCGAAAGCGACAGAACTGGTTGCATTACCAGGTATCGATAGCAATAAACTATTTGACCTCAATGTACGAAATCCACTCGGAAATACTAAAGTAAACAAGGGGATCCGAGATTCGATAAAGGTTAAAAACGAACATAGAAATTTTCCGTTATTTCACAACGGCATAGTAGTCGTTTGCAATAAGATGAAAGTTGACTCCGATGCTGATCAGCTGATTATTAATGATATAGCCGTTGTAAATGGCGCTCAAAGTTTGAAGCAACTTTACTTGCATAAAGAATTGCTAACCGATGACCTTAAAGTTTTAACACGCTTTATAAATGCTGGGCTAAAGTCAGATTTAGCAAACAAGGTAACTGACAGAACTAATAGTCAGAATGGCGTAAAGGCACGAGATAAACGCTCAAACGATTTGACCCAAACAGCTCTAGAGAGACAGGTTAAAAACCTTAATCTTGGCTATATATACGATATTCGACGTGGCTCTACTCTTGTATCTGGCGATATCATTTCAAACCAAAAAGCAGGGCAGCTACTTTTAGCTTTTGACAGAAAAGAGTCTTACGCAACTCATCTGATAAACAACATTTTTGACGGAAAGTATGTCGATATTTTTAATCGGAATATTGTTGATGGAGCGAGAATAGTCGCACTTCATGAACTATATAAAACTGTAGAAGATGCATGTGAGGCGATGTCCAATAAAGCTTTGGGTTCATATGCTCAAACAAAGTACCTTTTATTAAAAACGCTAAGAGATATTTTTGAGAGCGAAGAGTCTAGCGTCGACCTATATAAAGACCTCGGGGAAATTGTCAAAAATGGAAAGGTCGACGGTTTGAAGGAGATTGCATCAGTATTGTTGGAGGACTTGGTGGTAGACTTAGAAGAAATTGATGCTGATGTGGCAAATTTAGATAACTTTAAGTCCGATTTAAAAAATAGCCGGATATGTGAAAAAATCTCTGCCAACCTTCTGAAAGAGCGAAAGAGGTTAGTTAAACGTGGGCGCGCTGACAGCTTGGAAGATTTAGTTGAAGAATATCTTTGAGGTGCTTTTCAAGCCTTTCATTGTGTAACATTGAACCCAACATTTTTATTGTTCACTATGAAGATATGTTTTTAATCCCCGTCATTGCAAGACCCCGTTCTTGCAATCCATCTCCTTCTTGTGCGACTAAGGTCATGGGGTACGAGGCGTGTGATTACGTTGGTTTATTATATCCCTACCGTGATCGATTTACGGAATTGATGGATGATGGATTACAAGAACAAGTCTTGTAATGACGAGAAAATATACGCTTTTCGAAGTTCGTCCGCATTTATCGGATTGAAAGCCCTCGCCTTTTCAATACCTTATAAAATTTTCAGAGAGAATGATCCTGACTCTCCAATTTGCCGCTATATTCAAACTCGTTCTTTTGCTTATGGACAGGAAGACGTCACCTTCTGGAGCAAGAGACGGCGGGACTGAGCGACCTTTCGTGACAGAGGGGTGTGTGCCGGGTCACCGAGAGTGGGTTAGCCTGCCTACCGCGTCCAGGAGCTGTAAACGGCTTCGTACCGGCGTGACTGTGGGAGAATTGTAAGAGGCCGCTCCGGTTCCAACCGCTGCCGCGGGGTTTGCGCCCTTGCGAAACATATAGTTATCACGGTCTCCGGCAAGGGGGCCGACCCCGCGGGCTGTCCTCCCCTTTTGGATATACCCTTCGCCGCGCGCTTGATCGCCGGTCGGCATTTCCGCCTGGCATTTTCTTGCCCAAATCCTAATCGCCTCCCTTAATCCCAACCTGAAAGGAACCCCATGTCCCGAGCCAATATTCACAATATTTATATCGGTAATTTTCAAGAAGAAATCGTCGGAAAAAAGCTTCAGTCCAAGAAAGACGCCCACGCCAAAGAAAAGGAAAGGTTTCAAAAGAGCCGGAAAAAATCGAAACGATCCGCCCCGCGTCAGCCACAATATACAGCCTATGAAGATTTGCCGCCGCCAAATCCGGAAGAGCGGGAAAGATTTCTTGAACGGCTGGACGATATGGTCGGCGCGATGATGATAGAAGAAATTGAGGAGAAAGCCCAAGCCAAGCAAGCCTATTTCGACTGGCTCCTGCAATTTGCCGATGACTGGCCGTAAAAATGACGGGCCGTAAGGGGATCGTGGATATGGAAGGCAGCGCTTGCCAAAGGCGTCCACCCTCCCCTAAACGCCCCCTATGTCCTATGATACAATCATTATCGGGGCCGGCGCGGCTGGCCTCATGTGCGCGGGTCGGGCAGCCCAGCGCGGTCTGTCGGTTCTTTTGATCGATCACGCCGAAAGACCGGGAGAGAAAATTAGAATTTCCGGTGGGGGGCGGTGTAATTTCACCAATCTACATTCCGGGCCGGGAAACTTCATTTCCCAAAACCCGCATTTTGCCCGTTCAGCCTTGGCAAGATATACGCCGCAGGATTTTATTGACTTGGTCAATCGCTATAAAATTGACTGGCACGAGAAAACAAAGGGACAATTATTTTGCGACGGACCGAGCCAGCAAATAATCGATATGCTTCTGGAAGAAGCGAGCGGCGCGGAAATCCGCCTCTCCACCGAAGTGCTCGGCGTCGAGAAATTCGAGGAAGGGTTCCTCGTCACCACAGACCGGCAGTCATTGGAAACGCGCTCTGTCGTCATTGCGTGCGGCGGGCCGAGTATTCCGAAAATGGGGGCCACACGGTTCGGCTATGAACTCGCAAAACGGTTTGAACTGCCGCTGGTCGAACCTGTCCCCGCCCTTGTGCCGCTCACATTCACCGACCAACTCAAAGAGATGATGGCGTCGCTCTCCGGTGTTTCTGTTAATTGCCGCGTCACTCATACGGATCAGCTATTCGAGGAGGCTTTGCTCTTTACCCATCGCGGCCTGTCCGGCCCGGCTATTTTGCAAATCTCGTCTTATTGGTCGCCGGGGGACGCGATAGAGATCAACCTCGCCCCAGACGTGGATATTCTGTCCGAGCTCAAATCCGCGCGAATGGAAACACCAAAAGTCAGTCCGGAAAACTGGCTCGGGCAATATTTGCCGAACCGTCTTGCCGCCTATTTCGCCTCTCAGGTCAAACAAGTTCGCCTTGCCGATATGTCGGATGCCGCGCTTAACAATCTCGCCCTCATGGTCAATCACTGGCATGTCCGCCCCGGAGGGTCCGAAGGGTTTCGCAAAGCGGAAGTTACCAAAGGCGGCGTCGATACGGCCGTTCTCTCTTCGAAAACCATGGAGGTGAAATCCGTGCCGGGACTTTATTTTATCGGGGAAGTGGTCGACGTCACCGGGCATCTCGGCGGGCACAATTTTCAATGGGCCTGGGCCAGCGGGGTTGCCTGTGCAGAGGCGCTTTAAACAAATCCATCATAAAGGAGCTTGCACCCCGTCACGAAAATCAGGGTATAAATAATTCGGTAAAATATCTTTTGATCAATCCGTTTCACCAGCCACACGCCGAGCAGAACGCCCACCGGGGCGAGAGGAATCAGCATAGCGGAGGTTTTTAAATTAACCGCATCAAACTGCCCCAACGCTGCATAGGGAATGAGCTTGACGAAATTAACGACAAAGAAAAACATAACCGCCGAACCTGCATAAACGCGTTTCTCCAGACCTTGCGGAAGGGCGTAGGCTTGAAAGGGCGGCCCCCCGGCATGGGCGATAAAGCTGGTGAACCCGGCGACGCCTCCGGCAAAAGCGCCGAGCGGTTTGTTGCCTCTCACCCCGGCCCCCGGCGCCCATTTGAACAGAGACGACCCGACCGCATAGACAGGAAATAAAATCGCCACCAATCCGACGCAGAGGAGAACGACCTGTTCATTGACATACCCCGCTAACAGACCGCCAATGGCAATACCCGCAATTGCGCCCGGCAAGGTGACTTTCAAAAGGTCTTTATTCCAGGTCTTGCGGTATGACCAGACACTCACCCAATCCATGACAATCAAAATCGGCAAGAGAATGCCTGCGGCTTGAATGGGGGAAATAAATAGCGCCATAATCGGCACAGCAAACAGGGCCAGCCCGCCAAACCCGCCTTTGGAAATGCCCGTAATCAATGTCGCGACAACCGCCGCCGCCCAAAATAAAGGAGACTCCATTATACGTCCTCATTCATCATACGCCCTCATGACAACTGAATTTCCCATAGTCTATTGCTTATTCACGCGCTAAGAGTCGCCATATGAAGTTTATCGACCTAAATGCCGATGTTGGAGAAGCCGATACGCCCGAATGGGCAGACGCCGAGGCCGAAATTCTGCGCTATGTCACCTCTGCCAATGTTGCGTGCGGCGGCCATGCCGGGGATGACCAAAGCATGCGAAAAACAGTCAGGGCGGCCAAAGCCAATGGCGTGGTTATTGGCGCGCATCCTGCTTATCCGGATAAAGAAAATTTCGGGCGGCAATCACTGAAATTAGGAACAGATATTTCGTCAGAAGATCTAGAGGCCGCGCTAAAGCAACAAATTCTGCGATTAAGGGAAATTGCCAGAGAAGAAGGCGTAAGCGTCTCCTACGTCAAACCGCATGGGGCGCTTTATAACGACTCGGTTCAAGACGCCCGCAAAGCTGATTTAATCGCTAAAGTCATTTCGAAAATTGACTCTGGACTGACGCTTTTGGGTGGGCCGAATTCCGAGATGAAGCGAGCGGCAGAAAACTATAACTTAGGCTTTGTCGCCGAAGGATTTATTGATCGGCGCTATACAAATGAGGGACATCTCCTAAGTCGTTTCAAGGAGGGCGCCGTACTGGAAACGGATGAGGCGCGGATAGAGCAGGCTTTAGGTCTGGCGATAGAACAGAAAGTCTTTACGGATAGCGGCGACAGCCTAGCGATACACGCGGGCTCTCTTTGTCTTCATGGCGACAGCCAAGGGGCCATTCATACCGCTCAAAAAGCACGAGCCGCCCTTGAACAGGCAGGAATAAAAATTCAAGCTTTCATCTCCCAAACCGGGGCCTGAAAGAAAACGACAAGAGCACTGAATGGCGTCTAAATTAATCCCCCGCATCCGGCCCTTTGGCGATAACGGCATTTTAATATGCTATGACGTCAAAGGCTATTCTGAAACGGCGTGCAAAACCGTGCATGCCCTCGGCGAAATTTTGCGTGGACAGGATAATATATGGACGAATGTTATCCCTGCTTACGATAGCCTCATGGTGACGTTTAATCCTATGGTGACAGAAGCTGCCGAAGCTCTTCGAAAAGTAGAGGAAGCCTATGAAAAAATCTCAAAGCGCTTCCCCCGAACGAAAACGCGCGTAATTGAGGTTCCTGTTTATTATGGCGGTGAAAGTGGGCCGGATATCCAAAACATTTGCAAGTCTTCCAAACTTTCAGAAGATCAGGTTATCAAGCGTCACAGTAAAATCACTTACCGAGTCTGTTTGATGGGCTTTATTCCGGGCTTTGCGTTTTTGTCAGAGACAGACAAAAAACTGCACCACCCGCGCCATGAAACACCTCGCGGTCTCGTGCCTCCGGGATCCATTGGAATTGCGAATTGGCAGACGGGCATTTACGGGCTCGAAAGCCCAGGCGGCTGGCAAATAATCGGCCGGACGCCTTTATCTGTTTTCGACCCGAAACGTGAAACTCCCTTTGCTCTGAAAGCAGGCGATATGATCCGGTTTGTTCCTCAAGGAGCTCCGTCATGAGCGAGCCTGTTCTGAAAATCCTCAAAGGCGGCACGCAAACCACTTTGCAAGACGCCGGACGCCCCGGTTATCGTCATCTCGGTATTCCCAAAAGCGGCGCTGCGGACAGGCTCTCTTTTGCTCTCTCCAATTACCTTGTCGGCAATCCATGGGATGCGCCCGCTTTGGAATGTACTTTAGGAGGGCTTCATATCCGTTTTCTCAAGACATCACGGATTGCGATTTCCGGCGCGGATATGAAAGCGCAAATCAACGGTATGAATGTCGGTATGAATCGCTGCGTGCCTGTCGAGCCTGGTGATATCCTGACCTTCAGCTTCGGCCGTGTCGGATGCCGCGCCTATATCGCCGTGGAGGGCGGCCTGAAAGGCGAGAGCTTTATGGGGTCTGTTTCGACCTATATTCCGGCAGGGTTCGGCGGGTTAGAAGGCCGCGCCTATCGCGCCGGGGATGAAATCTGTTCGGCGGAGCTGGAAGCAACCGGTCCGAAAAGCCTGCCTTTTGGCTACGCGCCTCGTTTATCGCGGCATATCGTTCTTCGGGCCCGATCCGTCACGGAATGGGACTGGCTGAGCCCGGCGGCGCAGCGCTACATGTACACTTCTCCTTTTCACGCTACAGCCGACACAGACCGAATGGGCGCCCGGCTAAGAGGCGATAAAATTGATCTGGTCGAGAAGAAAGACATGGTCAGCAGTCCAATTTTACCGGGCACATTGCAAATTCCACCGAACGGACAACCTATTTTGGCTTTGATTGATGGGCATTGTACAGGGGGTTACCCCCGCGCTCTGCAGGTCATTACAGCTGATCTTTGGTTATTAGGTCAAATCGCGCCGAGCTCCCCTGTCAGTTTCCGGCGGTGTTTCCCCGAAGACGCCCCTGTCATTTTACGCGGGCGAAACGCCTTCTATGAAGGCCTTATGCCAGGGTTCAGGTTTTAAGGCTCGTTTCTCTCCACCATGACATTTGACTTCCAAAACCCCTATGTCTTGCTGGACGATCAGACGACCGGGATCACACGGTTTTTTTCCGAGCTTGTTGATATTATCCAAGCGAACCATCCAGATGAGATTAACGCGGCTTTTGAAGCTATAGATCACTATCAAAAAACCGGGCACTATCTCGCTGGGTTTATATCTTATGAACTTGGTTATACTTTAGAGGCCAGCCTGCGGCATTTATGGCGGGACGAAGCCGCGCCCCTTTTGACTTTGGGCGTTTTTAAATCTCCTCCCACTCCGGCTCCGGGCGACCTCCTCTACACCGCTCAATGCCCAGAGGTGAGCCTGACGCCGTCGTGGTCTCTAGAAGAATACACAAAGCGCTTCCATAAAATTCAATCCTATTTGCGCGACGGGGATATCTATCAAACTAACCTGACCTTTCCGCTGACGGGCGAAAGCGAGGCTTCAGCCCCTGAACTCTATGCAGCCTTCCGCCGAACTCAACCCGGCCGATACGGCGGAGTTGTCAGTTTGGGCGGCGCAGAAATTATCAGCTTTTCCCCTGAATTATTTTTCGAAAAAACGGGTCAGTTAATGCGAATGCGGCCGATGAAGGGCACGCGACCCAGACTAACCGACGCGGTCTCCGACCTCGCTCTGCTGCAAGAAATGCGAGCGGAGCCAAAGTCGCAAGCCGAAAATTTGATGATTGTGGATTTGCTACGCAATGATCTCTCTCGCTTATGCGAACCCGGAAGCGTGAAAGTACCAGAGCTTTTCACTTTGGAAACTTATCCGACTCTTCATCAAATGACGTCGCAAATTGAAGGCCGTCTGGCTGGGACCAAAAACTGGCGGGAGATTTTCACAGGACTTTTCCCCTGCGGGTCTATCACGGGCGCGCCTAAAATACGGGCTATGGAAATAATTCACGAATTAGAAAGCCAAAACCGCGGCCCTTATTGCGGGTCCATCGGATATATCTCTCCAGAGGGTGACGCTTGTTTTAATGTTGCCATCCGAACCTTACAAAAATCGGGACATCAAATGCAATATGGCGTTGGCAGCGGCATAGTTTTGGACAGCGAAGCCGAAGATGAATATCGAGAATGCCTTCTCAAAGCCCGCATTCTAACGTCCACTCAAAAAGGCTTCTTCGAAACCTTTCGATGGGATCCAGAGACCGGATATTGTCGACTAGATGGGCATAAAAAGAGGTTTCTCAAGGCCGCCAAAGCTTTCGACGTTAAAATATCGTCTGATGAGATAGACCATCTATTGCAAAGGCAGATTTTTAAAGAAAACCAGACGCCCCATCGAGTCCGACTTTCCTATACTCCGTTGACAGGTCTGACTCTGGAGGCAGTCCCCCTTCTCGATCTCATACAGCCATTAAAACTTTCCCTGTCGCAATACGCTCTCACTCCTCAGCGCCAAACCACAAATCACAAAGTTGGCGCTCGAGATTTTTATGACGGAGAAAGAAAAAGACTCCAGTCTTTAACCGGGTGTGATGAAGTTCTCTTCCTTGATGAGTTGAATAACCTTTGTGAAGGCAGTTTCACCTCGCTATTCATTCAAGAAGGCAATAAATTAATTACACCCTCCTTGCCAGGACCGCTACCTGGGGTATTGCGCGCAGAGTTAATAGCGCAAGACAAAGCTATTGAAGGGACGATTACTCTTTCTCGGGTTTTATCCGCCGAGGCAGTTTATGTGGGCAACTCCTTAAGAGGTTTAATCCGCGCGGAATTGATTGACTATGCCTCACACTAACATTGCTTGACCAGGTTATTTACCCGCCTAAAGTGTAAGAAAGGAACGAGTTTTATGGATTGTCTTCTCTACGCATTTCACATTGATAAAACGGGCAAAGGCACTCAGCTTCCTGTGGATGTAATCCCGAAGCCTCCTAAGAGTGACGAAGGTTTTATTTGGTTGCATTTTGATCGCCGGAACCCTCAAACCCGGCAGGTTCTCATTGATGACAAAATGGTTGATGATGTCGCGACCCGGACCCTACTTGCCGAAGATAGTAGACCCCGAACCATTATTCGCGGAACGGACGCACTTATTAATTTACGCGGCATAAATTTAAACCCCGGAGCAGAACCAGAAGACATGATTCCGCTCCGTTTCTTCGCCCAAGATAATCGGGTCATCACCGTCTGCGGTCGCGTATTAAAAGCGACAGAAGACAGGGTTCGGCAATTACAAAATCAAAAAGTCTCGGCGACCCCCGGAGGGTTTATAGCAGGTTATGCCTTGGCCCTCTCTGATAGAATGGCCCCGACCATTACGGATTTGAACGAACAAATAGATACACTCGAAGAAATGCTGGACGCGGACAGAGATGAGGAGGCCGCCTCGCAAGTTTCTGAATTTCGAAGAGAAGCTATCATTTTGCGGCGGTATTTGGCCCCTCAACGCGACGCATTGAATGTTCTGTCCGCCCAGTCCTTGCATTGGATTTCATCTGATGATCAATTGCGGCTTCGAGACGCCGCGGATCAAGCGACACGAATTACTGAAGAACTCGAAGCCGTGCGGGATCGTTGTGCCATTGTGAAAGACCAACTGACCGACATGCGAGCCGAGGAAATGAACCGTAACATGATGATTTTATCTGTCGTGGCAGCTATTTTTCTGCCTCTGGGCCTGGTTTCAGGGATGATGGGAATCAACGTTGGGGGAATGCCCTGGGTCGAAACAAATATGGGGTTTTGGTACGTTACGGCTATAGTCTTAGGTATAGGGGTGGTTCAGCTCATCGCCTTTCGTATCATGAAATGGATTTAGCCGGGTTTGATGTTCCGGGTTTTAATAGGCTTTGTTTTGTTCTGCGCGGCTCTTTTTATGTCGGGGTCGATCATGGGCCAAACGGCCTCCTCCGAAACGCCGCGCCCGCAAACAAACGCAAATATTAAGCCAGCAGATATCTCAAACGCCGAATTTGAGAGGGCCTTTCGAACTCTTAAATCTCAAGATCAGTTGCAATTTGAATTAGCGGAAGCCCCTCCGCCGCCAAAACTAGACTGGTTAGAGAGATTCTTAGAGCCAATTTTCAAATTTCTAGGAAACCTCCTCCCTCTTTTTACAATTCTGTTTTGGGCATTTATCGCCCTCGGGATTACCCTTCTTTTATATATTATCGGAAAGGCGCTTTGGGATTTTCGGCTCCATAGGTTTAATCGCGACAAGAAAAATGCAGAGACCTCGTCTCTTTATCGCCCATCTGAGATAAGAGCGCGGGTATTGCTGGCCGCCGTCGACGCGTTGGCCGCCAAAGGCCTGTTTGCCGAAGCGGTTCATCAGCTTCTTTTTCGGTCTATTCAAGATATTGCAGTGGCGAGACCCAATGTCATACGCCGGTCTTATACCTCGCGAGAAATTGCCGGTTTATCTGCATTAACGCCTGAAACCCGGACCGCATTTTCTCTTATCGCCGCCGAAGTGGAGAAATCACATTTTGGGGGGCGGGCGTTAAACGAGGAGGTCTTTTTACGCTGCAGGAAAGCCTATGCCCAATTTGCGGTATCGGAACCGTCGGATGAGACGCTTCCGATAACTGAAGGAGCCCCGGCATGAGTATTGCAAGTGGCTCACAGATTCACGAAACGGGCAATGACAACCGCCTGATGAGCACAGGTCTGATTATCGGTCTGGTTCTCATCGGGTTATTTTCTTTTTCCGCTCTTATGGGGCTGATGGGATATGCCGACGACATTCGTGACAAGAACAATGGCCAAGCCCACGCAATATCTAATTCAGCCATTGGCTTTGTTGGCTTGAAAGTTTTGCTAGACGAGACAGGGCAGAACACCTCTCTTGACCCCAACGAAGCCTCGCACTTTAGTGGTGATAGCCTTCGGCTTTACACGCTGACCTCTGCGTTCCAAACTGACGCTCTGGATGAGTTAAACCCAGAATCGACTAAGCTCATTATTCTCCCGAAGTGGAATGTTGCGCCTGTTCCAAAAGTAGCAGGTTGGGTCAGGAAAGCCCCGTTCGGAGAGATCGTAAGCCAGGAAACCCTCGCGTCTAATTTGGAAGATTTTGCAGGGGATGTAACTCTGTCACAAGCCGATAATAAAGACGAAACTATTGCAAAGTCGTACCGCTTGGCATTGGCTGAAACAGGCGCGACTTATACCAATCGCTTTCCAAGGCTTCAGACGATTAAAGGCTCGCAATTGGACGCCGTCCTGACCACGGAGTCCGGCGATATCCTTTTGGCCAAACTCAAAGGGTCACAAAGCTATATTTTATCAGATCCCGACCTTCTGAATACATCGGGATTGAACACACGTTCAGGGGCGCGGTTTGCTCTCGACATCCTCAACTATATTTCGGAACGCCACCAGACAGATCACTATGTGTTTGACCTGTCACTGCATGGGATCGGCGGGCGACAAAATATGATTAAGGTCTTTACCCAACCTCCGTTCCTGGGAATTACCTTTCTGATAATAGTAATGTTAATTCTAATCGCTTGGCAGGCGTTTCTTCGCTTTGGTGATGCAAAACGCGGCGCCGCCGAAGATTTTGGAGAGGATTTTCACATGGGGCCTCAGTCTTTGACACGCACGACGGCTGATTTTCTAGCGATAGCCCGCCGCGAGGCAAGCTTGGGTGATCATTACGCAAACCTTATCCGCCAACAGGCTCTAAAGGCTCTTCACTTACCGGGAAGTGAAGCCGTGGCCCGTCAAGAAGCTTTAAATAAACGCGAGGATAAGAAATCCTTGCAACCCACATTTTCTGAGTTGAAGAAACAGGCTCAATCCGTGACGACGCGGCACGACATGTTAAAATTAGCAGACGCCCTACAGGACTGGAAAAGGAAGATTATTTCATGAATGATGTAAAGTTAGAGGCCGTTGAAAGCCTGGCGGAAAAGCTTCGAACAGAGATTTCCAAAGCCATTATCGGGCAAAAAGAGACCGTTGATTTGATGTTGGTCTCCCTCTTGTCAGGGGGACATGTTTTGCTGGAAGGCGTGCCCGGAACCGCTAAGACTTTCCTGGCTCAGGTTTTTTCTCATGCAATGAAACTTGATTTTGGACGCATCCAGTTCACACCAGATTTATTGCCCGGCGACCTGATCGGGACAAATTTATTTAATTTTCAAACCTCTGAGTTCTCGCTCATCAAAGGCCCGATATTTTGCGACCTGCTTTTGGCCGATGAAATAAACCGGACACCGCCCAAGACTCAGGCGGCTCTCTTGGAGTCGATGCAGGAACGACAAGTCACAATTGACGGAAATGCTCACCCCCTTGGTAAGAATTTCATGGTTATCGCCACGCAAAACCCTATTGAACAGCAAGGGACCTACCCCCTCCCCGAAGCACAACTCGACCGTTTTCTTTTCAAACATGTCCTCGACTATCCAAACCGAGACGAAGAAATAGAAATTATTCAGCGCCACGGGTCGCAAAGCGGAACGCCGGATCTCAAATCATTGGGCGTCAAGCCTATTGCGACGGCCGCCTCTATCAAGGCAGCAAAAGCTGTTATTCCCGACATTAGGCTCGGGGAAGATATTACGCATTACATTGTAGACCTGGTTCGCGGCACACGCAGCAATCCTTTGTTTGAGACAGGAGCTTCGCCGCGCGCAGCCGCCATGATTGCCATCGCGTCACGGGCGAAAGCCGCTCTAAATGGCCGGGATTTTGTTATTCCGGATGATGTAAAAGCAATAGCACTTCCCGCCCTGCGCCACCGCGCTATCTTATCCCCAACCGCAGAAATCGAAGGACGCAGCGCAGATGCCGTGATTACAGCCGTTATCGAGCAGACGGAAGCCCCGCGATAGTCACTTGGCGGCAAAGTCGAATATCTCGCGTTTCGCGCTCTATCCTACCGCCCGCGCGGTATGGCTTTTGGCGTTGGGTTTGCCTGTCGCTTTACTCATCGCGGTTCTTTTCCCGTCGATATGGGCGATAGGGGCCGCTTGGGCCGCCGCGATTATAGGGTTAATTCTTCTAGATACGACTTTGGCGGTTTCCAGCAAGTATATGCGGCCCGAATTGAAAATATCTCCACGCCAATATGTTGGCTCTACTCAAACCTCTGTTTTTGAATTGCCCGACTTCAAAGGACGTTTGCCGCGTGAGGCGGAATTCAAACTAACTTCAAATGACCGGTTGGACGTATCGCCCGAAACCGCCTCGCTTAACGTCAGTGAAGGCACGCCCCGCATTGCCTTTGATTTACACGCTAAGCGACGCGGCGAAGCTGTCCTCAACCGGCTTTGGAGCCGCTGGCAAGGGCCTCTTCGCCTGATTTGGATGCAAAGATGTGATCCTCTAGAGTATTCGATTGCGGTTGTGCCGGACACGCAGTTGGTCAAGGACACGGCAATTGATTTCTTCTCCCGGGACGCTGTTTTTGGACAAAAAATTCAGAACTTGCGAGGGGAAGGGTCAGAGTTTGATGCGCTATCAGAATTTCTCCCGGGCATGGATAAGCGCGCCATCGACTGGAAACACTCTGCCCGGCACAACACCTTGCTTGCGCGGGAATACAGAACAGAACGCAATCATAATATCGTCTTTGCGCTCGATAGCGGCTATTTGTTGTGTGAAGATATGGTCGACGAAAGTGGTCATAACCTGACCAAGCTGGACCGCGCTATCTCGGTGGCATTGGTTATGGGCTATGTCAGTTTAAAACTCGGAGATCGTGTCGGCATTTATAGTTTTGATAAGACACCGACTTCTTTTACTCCGCCTGTTTCCGGCCCCGCCTTATTTTCGAGGTTGCAAAGCGAGACGTCTAAAATTGATTATTCCCACGAAGAAACTAATTATGCATTCGGATTATCTTATCTGGCGCAAAAATTAAAACGAAGAAGCCTTGTCGTGGTCTTCACCGACTTTATTGATACGACACAGTCTGAATTAATGCTCGAAACTATGACGCGACTCGTTAAAAAGCACCTCGTCATATTTGTAGCCTTTCGCAATCAACCTCTCAGCGCCTTAACGCAGATAGAGCCGCAAACGGCGGATGACGTTAGCCGGGCGGTGATTGCTCAAAGCCTATTGTCGGAACGAGAAATTGTACTCGCTAAGCTATCCCGGATGGGCGTCGATGTCATAGATGTCGATCCCGATACTCTAAATGCGGATGTCGTGAACCGCTATCTTGATTTAAAAAGTAGAGACGCGATCTGATGAGAGACTTCAGCCCCGCACCAGCCAGTCAGTCTGAACTGGATATCGCCAATCAGTCCTTAAAGTCTGAACGCTTTAGAGAGCTGCGTATGGCGCAATGGGCCCAATTAGAAGACTTGCTCAACCGCATGGATAAGCGCGGCATTCGAAGTCTCGATACTCAAGACATATTAGACCTCCCGAAGTTATATCGTGGTGCCCTGTCGGCATTATCTGTTGCTAGAGCCACTTCTCTAGACCAAAACGTGATCGCTTATTTGGAGAGCCTCTGCACCCGAGCTTATTACCGCCTCTATGGAACTCAGGCGGGTCTCGGCAAACGCATCATCGCTTTTTTAAGTCGAGACTGGCCTCAAGCTGCAAAACGGCTCTGGAAAGATACGGCCATATCTGCCCTTCTTATTCTCATTTCAACAATCGCCGCCTATTTCCTCGTCCAAAGTAATCCTGACTGGTTTTACAGTTTTGTAGATGCGGGCCTTGCAGGCGACCGTACCCCGGCGGCTTCGACGGAAGCCTTGCGATCTACTCTTTATGACAGACCCAACGACGAAACAGGGCTAGGTATATTCGCAAGTTATTTATTTTCAAATAATTCCCGTGTTGCAATTTTTGCCTTTGCTCTAGGGTTTGCCTTTGGCATTCCGACGATATTTTTCATGTTAAGCACAGGCTTTATGCTTGGCGGCTTCATTGGTTTATTTGCCTCTCGGGACTTAGGGTTTGAGGTTGGTGGATGGCTGATTATCCATGGGTCGACAGAAATTTTCGCGATTATTCTTGCCGGGGGGGCAGGCCTCCATATTGGCCGGGCGATTGCCTTTCCCGGCTCTTTATCGCGAACGCAGTCTGCGGCCTTAGCGGGTAGAACCTCCGGTCTATTAATGGTTGGGGTTGTTCTCATGCTATTAGGCGCGGGGCTCTTGGAAGGCTATGCCCGCCAGCTAATAACCAGTGACGCGCTCAGATATAGTATCGGGATCGGCCTGCTCACCCTTTGGATGATGTATTTATATATCCCTCGTAGCCAGAAGGATCCGACGGCGCGATGAACGAAACGCTCCAACATAACGCCCAAATCAAATCAACGGATCGCCGGAGTTTGATAACTCCGGAGGGGATTGACCTTCAAATACAGCTTGCTGATGTAGGGGCGCGTATCGGCGCAATTGTAATTGATCTTGTTATTATCAATATCGCCTTGGTTCTTGGTTTTTTCGTCTTTGTTCTGGCCGGCATTACGGTAAACCCAGAAGTTGCTATCAGCCTCTATATTGTTTTCGCCCTGTTCTTGCGGAGCTTTTACTTCCTCGCCTTCGAGATGGGGCCAAAAGCGGCGACCCCCGGTAAACGAATGATGAAAATCAGAGTGGCCGCACGCAATACAGCTATTGGTCAGGCCCGCCTATCCGCCAACGCTATATTTGCGAGAAACGCCTTACGGGAAATCGAAATCTTCCTGCCGCTTTCATTTCTAATGGCAAATACCGAAAGCGTTGACGGGTTGGTAGGTTTACTCGGCCTTATCTGGAGCGGGCTATTTTTGCTTTTCCCTTTATTCAATAAGGACCGCTTACGGGCCGGAGATCTGATCGCCGGCACTTGGGTTGTCCGAGCTCCGAAACCCCTTTTAGGACGTGATTTGGCGAAACAAGATAGCCATAAAGTCTACACTTTTTTATTTTCCGCCGAACAAGTCGAAGCTTACGGCATTCATGAACTCCACGTTCTTGAAACCGTTTTACGCACGAACAAAGCCGCCACCTTGCAAGAGGTCGCCGACCGAATTCGGAAAAAAATAAAATGGGAAAAGTCCGTACAAGAAAATGACCGAGACTTTTTGAGTGCCTATTACCGCGCTCTCAGAAAACGACTAGAGGCCCGCTTAATTATGGGCGTCAGGCGCAAAAATAAGTTCGATGCGCGGTAATTAAGTTCGATGCGCGGTAATAGAGAATAAATCAGGCGACTTTGGACGTCTCTTCAATATTAAAAAAGTCATTCGGCATTTTATCAAAAACTTGGCAAATAGCGTAGAGACGGCTTGCAGAAATGCGGTTTGTTCCGCGCTCATATTTTTGAATTTGCTGAAACGTCACGCCGAGAGAGTCTGCGAGGTCTGTTTGCGTCATTGACGCATCTTTACGCAATTGTCGGAGATATCTACCAATATGCTGGTCGATATGATTAGGGTTTCTTGGATTGGTCATTACTATGTCCCGTCAGTTATTAAATGCACATGCGCCTTTTTCACATGTGCCTAGGCCATTCTATCTACTTAATAGAAAGAATGGTAGGCCGACCGGGGTCGGTCTGAAATTATTAACGATATAAATACCGTTATCGCTGACTTAAATCACTTTAAGCTAAATTCCAGTCGTAATTGTGCTAGGTACACTTAAATTTCAGACACAATCACGTGAAATTCCCCTGATAACGGGAGCTGAACGACAGCTTTACCTCTTATTTGACGAATATTGAGCGACTGATGACAATAAAGGCTCTTTCGGGAATCAAGAGGTTTTACGCTTGAAAATCCACCTTATCCAAAGATAGAATATTTTTGGGGCCTCTAGCAGGTACCGCTTCCAGAGTCGCTTAGGCTCGCTCCCCAAGCGAAATAGCCATTCCAGACGCATATTTTGCATCCATTTTGGCGCGCGTTTGGTCCGTCCGCTCAAGAAGTCAAGAGATGCGCCGACACATAGCCCTAACCCGACACAATCGCCCCGTTCCAGACAGGCTTTCGCCACCATTTCTTGTTGCGGAGACCCGACACAAATAAATGTATATCGAGCCGGATGTTTTGCAACGAATTCTGCTGCGTCGGCAATCGCCTGCGGCTTATAACGCATTCCCATGGGCGGTTGATGTATATTGACTTTATCCAATCCATAAATCGACTTGACGGTTTCAACAATCTCTTCATCCGCGCCGATGATATTAATTTTGTCTTCCGATGTAATGACATTGTCGAAAAGTTGCTGAGTAAGGTCGGATCCTGGCACAGCCTTGAGAGGAATACCGGATATCGCTGCCAGTAACTCCAATATACGGGAATCGCAAACAGACAGCCAAGAGGCTTCGTAAAGTGGTTTAAAAACTTCCGGTTCTTTGGCCAAACGAACAAGATGGTCCACATTGGGGGTTACGATAAACCGAAACCCGTGATTCATAGTCATCCATTTAGCACGAGCCAGAGTTTGCATGGGCGTTAAAGGATCAAAGGTTGCCCCAATGAAATCATAAGATCGTTGGTTAATTCGCCAGTCCACTTGTCCATCGCGTTGTTCCAGTCTTCTGTCTTCACCTCGCGGCACAGGGGGTACAATATGTTTTGTGGCGCCCATCACGTTCTTACTTTCTTCTCGTTTTCATTTCCAATCTTTACCAAAAGAGAGTTAGGATTGGGTTTACAAGACAGCCTCTGCCCCCCACATGAACGGAATGTCGAAAGCCCTGCCCGAAAACCATTCCGCCGAGACTGATGGCTCGGCCCCCTCTCCGATTGGGTTTGACCAACGCATTGAGGCAATGAAAGAAAGACCAATCGGGGAGCAATTGAAGAGCCTCTTACGCTTAAAGCCTTACCTCTGGCCAGATGGCAATTGGGCTTTTAAATTCAGGTCTGTCCTAGCCATTCTTCTGACAATTGCCGGAAAATTTGTTCTGGTAGGAGCCCCTTTCGTCTTCGGCTACGCCGTCGACGCCGTAAGCGAATCAAAAAGTGCAGGTGATGACTGGACGGCTATCTGGGTTGGGGTGATTGGATTTATCTTAGGCTATGGGGCCTTGAGGTTGTTTTCTGTCATGCTCACAGAAGGACGTGAATATATATTCGCTCCTGTCGCCCAATTTGCGCAGCGCAGTATTGCGACAGGCACCTTTAAACATATGCACAGACTGTCCTTGCGCTTTCATTTGGAGAAACGGACAGGCGGGCTGACGCGCATTATGGAACGCGGCGTAAGGGCCATTGATTTTCTCTTCCGCTTTCTGCTCTTTAATATCGGTCCGACGCTTTTGGAGCTAACCATTGCGGCTATCGCTTTCTGGCTAGCTTATAATGGCGGTTTCGCCATTATCGCGGTTGTGGTGGTTACAGGTTATATCATTTTTACGATCTTGACGACGGAGTGGCGTCTTAAATTCAGACGGGAAATGAACAAGCGCGATACAGAGGCGGCCGGGAAAGCCGTAGACAGCCTGTTGAACTATGAAACCGTCAAATATTTCTCTGCTGAACCATTTGAAATCAACCGCTACGACAAAGCTATGGAAGGCTACCAGGAAGCCGCCATTCGGTCTCGAACCTCTCTAGCTACAGTCAATATTGGTCAGTCACTGATAATGAATGGCGGGTTGGTCGCCATAATCTCCCTTGCCGCTTATAATATCATTTCTGGCGATATGAGCATCGGGGATATGACCGCCGTCATGCTGGTTATGACCCAGCTCTACCGCCCGCTCAACATCCTTGGTTTTGCCTACCGTGAAATTAAACAGGCCCTGACCGATCTCGAAAAAATGTTCATATTGATGGATCTTAAACCCGAAATAAATGACAAAAATGGCGCCCGTCTGGCGAAAGACCTGAAGGGTCATATCGAATTTGATCATGTCAATTTCCATTATGATGAAGACCGCAAAATATTGGACGATATCTCTTTTGAGATGCCGTCGGGAAAGACCCTCGCCGTTGTCGGCCCGACCGGCGCGGGCAAATCAACATTGTCACGCATCCTTTTCCGGTTTTATGACATTAGCGCGGGTCAGGTAAAAATTGACGGCGTCGATATTCGAGATTTTACGCAAGACAGTTTGCGTCAAGCTATCGGAATTGTTCCTCAAGACACAGTTCTGTTTAACGACACGATTGGGTATAATATCGCTTATGCCTATCCGGAGGCCAGCCAAGTCGATATTGAACGAGCGGCCAAGGACGCTCAAATTCATGATTTTATTATGAGCCTTCCCAAAGGTTATGAAACTGTTGTCGGGGAACGCGGATTGAAATTGTCGGGTGGAGAAAAACAACGCGTCGCGATTGCCCGTACCCTTTTAAAAGATCCGGCCATTCTGATATTAGATGAGGCAACGTCTGCGCTCGATAGCGCCACGGAACGCGAAATTCAAACGGCGCTTGATAGGGCGACAACGGGCCGGACAACTCTGGTCATTGCCCATCGTCTATCGACCATCGTGAAAGCCGACAACATTCTTGTCATGGAAAACGGCAAAATAAAAGAGCAGGGCACCCACCCTGCCCTGCTCTCTAAAAATGGTCTCTACGCCGCGCTGTGGGCGCAGCAAGAAGACGCTTAGAATTTACGCGAATATCCGAGAGAAATTGCGTCCATATCGCCGTTATCCACTTCATATCGTGTATAGTCGAGACGAATAGCGCTGCGCGGCGAAAACGCATATTCCGCTCCGGCGCCGTAGGCAAATCCGTCGAGATCGTCAGAAAACTCAGTTGTTACGCCAGCTGTCTCCGTGTCCGCAGAAACGCCCGTTAGATGATATCCGCCTCTGGCATGAACGGAAAAACCTTTTGCCAAGGGTAGTTTCGCACGGGCAAATGCCCCGACCGAGTAATCTACACCTGACTCCACGGTTGTCGCACCAACAACATCTTCGTTGTCCGAAACGCCAAAAGAACCTTCAACTTCAGCCCCTAAAATTCCAGAAGATTGATATCCCAACCGCGCCTGAATTCCGTAGCTATCTGTGCCTTCGTCATAATTAACGAGGCCCAAATTCCCATATCTATATCCATGACGGACTTTGTGACCATACGCGCCCCGAAGTTTAGGGCTATGGCCGTAACCTGCACTGGTGTGGCTCTTTTCAACTTGAGTCCCGTAAGCGTCATATGAAGGCTGATGCGGTGCATGCCCATAATTATGGCTCGGTTTACTATTAACTGAATATGTTGCGCTTGGCGCACACCCGGCAGAACTACAAATTAGATCGCCTTGAGTTGAGACGCCTTGCGCCTGATAACTTCCACTGTGATGGGCGTATGAGGCTCCATTATAGCCGAATTCTTGGTTTTGCGGGCCATAACTACAGGCAGTTACAACGGGCGCCAGTAAAAGAGCCGGAATAAGTTTCAAAGAATATCGCATGTCATAAATCCCAGGTTTTAGGTCGTCAAAATCTTACGCTGGGACGTTTGTGACAGAAGATATTTAAATTTCGGTGAGCGCCGCGTTAAGGTTATGCTAAGTATGTTTTGCCGTTTTGGCATTGCCCTTATACAATTCTGAGGGATAAACCATTGCTGATAACGCTTGCTGCCTTGGCCGTTCCTGTTACCTTTTTATCAAAATTATAAAGAGGGAAATTATGTCATTATCCGGAAAAACAGTTTTCATGTCAGGCGGATCCCGAGGGATTGGATTGGCTATGGCTAAAAAATTCGCCGAAGACGGCGCCAATGTCGCCATTGCCGCCAAAACGGCGGAGCCTCACCCCAAACTTGACGGCACGGTCTATACGGCCGCCAAGGAAATCGAAGACGCCGGGGGGCAAGCCTTGCCTATTGTCTGCGATATTCGGGATGAAGACGGCGTGCGCGACGCTGTAAAGGCCTGCGTCGATAAATTCGGCGGAATTGATATCTGTATCAATAATGCGAGCGCCATATCCTTAACGCCGACGCCGAATACGACAATGAAACGCTATGATCTGATGAACCAGGTGAATGCGCGCGGCACGTTCTTGGTCTCTCAATCCTGCCTTCCTTACTTAAAGAAGGCCGACAATCCGCATATCGTAAACATTGCGCCGCCCTTAGATATGAAAGCAAAATGGTTCAAAAATCACGTCGCCTACACCATGGCAAAATACGGAATGAGCCTTTGCACGCTTGGCATGAGTGAAGAATTTAGACCCGACGGTATTGCAGTGAACTCCCTCTGGCCTATGACGTCGATTGATACGGCCGCCGTTCGGAATGTCCTCGGCGGAGACAGTATGGCCAAGATGAGCCGCCTACCTGAAATTATGGCAGACGCCGCTTATGTTTTGCTCAACAAGTCTGCGAAAGATTTCACCGGCAACTTTGTCATTGATGAGTTTATACTGGCCGAAAGCGGCGTCACAGATTTCAGTGTTTATACACATCCCGATTATAACGGCCCGCTCGCCGCAGACTTTTTCGTTCCCGATGATTTTCTGGCAAAATCAAAGTCTAAAGTCATGCAACATCCGGGATATAAGGATTAATCATGGCTACTTTGAACGCTATCGATCCGACCCCTGAACAAATTAAAGCCTTTCTAGGAGACAGCGCGGAAGGCGAACCTGTTTTTATGCTCAATCTTTTGAAGTTTAAAGACAAGGCGACTTATAGAGACAGAGAAGATGTGTCCGGCGCCACAGCTTACGGCAGATATGCCAAAGCTTTTTCTGCTATGCTATCTGATCTTAACCTTGAAGGTGTCGAGACTGTTTACAGTGGCCACGCCCATAACTTTTTGATTGGCGATGGCGAGGGTGAATGGGATGCCATCGCTGTCGTTCGATATCCTGACGCGAAAACAATGTTCGAAACCGTTAGCTCTGACGCATACCGCAAGTTCCATTATCATCGCAAAGCCGGGCTGGACGGGCAGCTTTTAATTCGCTGTGATGATGAAAACGTATTTTAGAAAATCCATAATGACACAAACACTACTCGTAAATAAATCTGATTTCTCTGACGTCTCAGTCATCACTCAGGACGCCGATCCGCTCGCGGACGGCTTCATTCGCTGCCAAGTTGGTCCGTGGGCGCTCACCGCGAATAACGTGACCTATATGGTCACGGGCGACAGGATTGGATATTGGAATTATTTTAGGCCTGACGCCTATGGCATTGACATTGAGAGCCACGGGCGGATGCCGGTTTGGGGTTTTGCCGAAGTCATTGAGAGCGAATGCGAAGGCGTTAGCGCGGGGCAAAAGATTTACGGTTTCTTCCCAATAGTTGACAAATTCGATATCCAGCCTGTCAGTGTCTCGCCGATGGGATTTCAAGACGGAAATGATCACCGCACGAAATTACACAGCATTTACAATCGATACATATTTACGGACGCCGACCCGTCATTCGCGAAACATGAGGATCTACAGCCCATATTACGCCCCCTTTTTACAACGAGCTTTCTGATTGATGATTTCCTCGCCGAAAAAGACTATTTTGGAGCAGAGCAAGTTCTTATCCTCTCCGCCTCGTCCAAAACCGCCCTCGGTACAGCCTTTTGCGCGAAACAACGCGGCGTAATTAAAGTTGCGGGCCTCACGTCAGAGGGAAATAAGGATTTCACGGAAGGCACGAGCTTTTATGATAACGTCGGGACCTATGACATCATCACCGATTTGAACCCGGATATTAAAACCGTCGTGGTGGATATGTCCGGCAATGGAAAAGTCCTTTCGACAGTTTCCGATCATTTCAAAGAAAACCTAAAGTATGTTTGCAAGGTCGGTCTGTCACACTGGGAGGCTGCCGCCAAATCTGCTCCCAAACCTTCTGCCCCAACGGAGTTTTTCTTTGCCCCTGATCAGGCGAAAACACGGATTGCGGAATGGGGCGGCGCAGGTTTTGCCGAAAAACTCGGTGAACGCTGGATGCCTTTTTTGGAAAGCGCAAGTGACTGGCTCACGGTAGAAAAATCAACCGACATGGCTATGATGCTCAAAACCTATCAAGATGTTTTGAGCGGGGATGCGTCCCCCAAAAAAGGCTTTCTTTTTTCTCTCTAGGAATTTCTCATGACCTATAAATGTTTCGACGTCTCCATTGCGGATAACATCGCGCATATCGTGATGTCCCGGCCAGAGAAGCGCAATGCAATGATTAGCGAGTTCTGGTCTGAGTTGCCTGATATTATTCGGGACATTGACAATAATTCCAAAGCCCGCGTCATTGTTATTTCCTCGACCGGCCCCGTCTTTTCGGCCGGGATTGATCTGTCCATGTTTGCCAATGATGTCGCGGGGCCGAAAGATAAAAACGATCCGCTTTTCGGTGCGAGTTTTTATGAAAACGTCAAACGGCTGCAAGACAGTTTCACCGCGATCGAAGATTGCCGCATTCCGGTTCTCGCGGCTATTCAAGGCGGATGCTACGGCGGCGGTGTGGATCTTATCACCGCTTGCGATATGCGTTACGGCACAGAAGACAGCTTCATCACTATCTACGAAATTATCGTCGGGATGACGGCCGATGTCGGTACCTTCCCGCGCATTCTCAATCACCTGCCTGAAGGCGTCGTCCGCGAACTTGCTTACACGGGCCGCAAAATGCACGCCAATGAGGCGAAAGCCCAAGGCCTGTTTAACGCCGTTTACAAAGATCATGCCGCGATGATGGAGGCGGTGATGGAGACGGCCAAACAAATCGCCAAAAATCCGCCTCTCGCTGTGTATGGCTGTAAACGAGCCATCACCTATGGCCGCGACCATTCCACAAAAGACGCGCTGGACAATATCGCCGTCTGGAACATGTCCATGCTGATCCCGACCGAAATGATGGAGGCCATGCAGGCCAAGGGTCAAAAACGGGATGGGAATTACGCGGATTTGCCGAAACGCACTCACAATTAAAAAAGCCCCGCAAAAGCGAGGCTTAATAACTTTAAATCTAAAGGCTGGATTAATATCCGGCCTTTTCCAATTCCGCTTCAAATTCCGGCAGAGCCTTGAAAAGGTCCGCGACCAGGCCGTAATCGGCAACCTGGAAAATCGGAGCGTCTTCATCCTTATTGATTGCGACGATAATTTTGGAATCCTTCATTCCGGCCAAATGCTGGATCGCGCCGGAAATACCTACGGCGATGTAAAGCTCTGGCGCCACGGATTTCCCGGTCTGGCCCACTTGCCAGTCATTGGGGACAAATCCCGCATCGACGGCGGCGCGGGAGGCGCCCATTGCGGCGCTGAGCTTGTCGGCAATGCCTTCGATGAGTTCAAAGTTTTCACCGGAGCCCATGCCGCGTCCGCCGGAAATCACAACTTTTGCAGCCGTTAGTTCAGGGCGATCAGATTTTGACAATTGCTCGCCTACAAATTCGGATTTGAAATCACCGGAAGGCTGCGGGCCGTCTTTCGTTTCGGCAGAGCCGCCTTCGCCGGCGGCGTTAAACGCCGTGGTCCGAACGGTAATCACTTTCTTAGCATCAGACGACTGTACGGTCGACATAGCATTACCCGCATAGATCGGGCGCACGAATGTATCCGCGCTCTCAACGCCAGTGATGGAGCTGATTTGCTGAACGTCGAGCTTGGCGGCCACGCGCGGCATATAGTTTTTATGCGTTGTCGTGTCGGGCGCAAGGACCGCGTCGTAATCATCCATCAAAGGCACAAGAACGGTTTGCATCGATTCAGCCAGTTGACGTTCCAGCGTGTCGTGATCGACACCGAGGACGGCGCGGATGCCGTCAATTTTCGCCGCGGCGGCGACAACGTCTTTAATGCCTTTACCAGCGACGAGTATGTCCACATCTCCGCCCATTTGGGCAGCTGCCGTAACGGTTTTATGAGTCGCGTCCTTCAAAGACACATTGTCATGTTCTGCAACAACAAGAATAGCCATTAGATTACACCTGCTTCGTTTTTAAGTTTATCCACCAATTGAGCGGCGTCTTCGACTTTGATGCCCGCTTCGCGCTTGGGCGGCTCTGTCACTTTCAACGTCTTTAGACGCGGGGCCGTATCTACACCGAAATCGTCTGGCGTTTTCGCCTCAATCGGCTTCTTCTTGGCCTTCATAATATTCGGCAGAGACGCATAACGCGGCTCGTTTAAGCGAAGGTCGGTTGTGACAATCGCCGGCATTTGCAGTTTCACTGTCTGCAGGCCGCCATCGACTTCTTTGACCACGTTTATTGCGTCGCCGTCCTGTTCAATAGAATTGGCTGCTGATCCGATAGGCCAGTCAAGAAGAGCGGCGAGCATGCCGCCCGTCGTACCGAAATCATTATCAATCGCCTGTTTGCCCAGGATGATGAAATCAGCTTCTTCAGATTCAGCAACAGACTTAAGGATTTTCGCAACGGCCAAAGGCTCCAGATCTTCATCCGTCTGAATGTGAATGCCGCGATCCATACCCATGGCGAGCGCTGTGCGGATAGTTTCCTGCGCCTTTGCGGGGCCGATGGAGACAACAACGGTTTCTGTTGCCGTGCCGGCTTCTTGCATTTGAACAGCCTGTTCGACGGAAATCTCGTCAAACGGGTTCATGCTCATTTTAACATTTGCGAGATCAACGCCGGACTGGTCTGGTTTGACCCGGGCTTTGACATTGTAGTCAAGCACGCGCTTGACGGGAACGAGGACTTTCATGAATTACTCCGAAGGTTTGGACCTGAATTCTCTATTAGCCAAATTTTGGCCATATGACTGCTAATATATGTGCTAGAAGTCTATCAGTTTCAAGATGCGGTTCCCTTGCGTTACCGCATAGCGACAATATATCTACGTTTAGGCACAACAAGGGGACAAGGCATCAATCTATCCAGCCCATTACTCTTCCGGCGGCGTCACACTCGCCGAAAAGCCAATATCTTTTGGATTTAAATTATTTTCGCGAGACTCTGCCAATGCTTTTACAGAAATCGGCGCGGGAGGGTTTACGGAGACCGTCAACGTGCCGCCATCTTCAATAAATTCGGTGGCTGCCATGCCAAATTGTCCGATGATTTCGCTCTCTAAGTCTGACTTCCCCATAAAGGTGGCGGCCATAATAGCGAGCTTGAGCTGTTTTTTGAGGTTTCCTTCAGACTGACCAGACATTTCACTGGCCAGTTTAAGGCCCCGTTCTACGATGGATTTATCTTCCAGGCTCATTTTCATCGTACGAAGTTTTACAGGCTCAAGCGCGTTGAGGGTTTCTTCGACCGTCGGAGCCGTGACCTCGTCTGTGTCAGAATTATTATTTGCCTGTTGAAGCTTCGCTTTTTCCACCATGGCGGACAGGCCCTCAGCCTCATAGGTATAATTCAGACGAAAGCCGTCTTCCATATCTATCAGACCATCCTGCACCGCGATGGTGTCGTTATTTTGATCCAGAATTTGCGTCTGTGAACTGCGTAGAACAATTTCGTCAAAGCCGAGACGTTTCAACGTGTCATACCCTTGCGCGGCGCGCGGCCCTTCGGGCTGTTTCAGGAAAGAGAAACGGAAAGGTTTGCCGACTTGAGTGATTGTTGTCACGCCGCCTTTTTCAACGGCTTTTCCTTCAAACCCTTCAAAGGTTGCTTTTACGAAATCATTCGTAAAGCTGCCTTCTCCAACAACTATGTTGTCATATGGCTTTGCATAAAGATTCATTTGCCCAAGAATTTGACCCAGACCGAGATTAGGACCGGTAGGCGACACATCCTGATAAGCGTTCATATTCAGACCCCGCGCAGACCCGCCTTCAAAAACGAGTTTAGACGTCGTGTTATTTTGCCCGGTCAGAGTGAAATCAACCTTGCCGATCTTCCCGTCCGCGACACGGTTTTCTTCGTCAACGCCCCAGACGATATGACTAATATTCCCGTTGGCTTCGTCGCCGCTCACATTGATATCATCAATAGATATGGCTCCGAAGCTAACAGTTTCGTCAACGTCAATCTTAGTTTCTAAATCATCAAGTCCATCTTTGCTTTGCAGAGCGCTTATAATTGCTTGCGCCATTTTCGGGCTCGGACGTGCCACGCTCATAGCGCCAATGTTCAGATTAACGTCTTCGCCCTGAAGAACCATGTCCTTGAAATTTGCGCGGTCAAAACTCGCTTCGTCATCAACCATATGGACGCCGAATAGTTCTGCCGTGCCAATAGAGAGGCTCCCTTCATCGGTTTTTGACGTGACATCAGTATAAACGTAATTCCCTGCTTGGCCTTTACGGCTCTCCCAGCTCATCACACCTTCCGCGTCGAGGTTAAGGGCTTTCAGAGCCTGATTAGCTTCTGTTTCAGACACATCCCGCTCTGCAACATTGAAATATTGAGCGAATACTTTCTCATCCGGCGCTGACAGGCCCAAAGGCGCAGCTTCCGCTGAAATTTGTGCGCTCTCCCCCTTGTCCTTTGGTGCACACGCCCCCAAAACTAAGCTGGTGGAGGCCAAGGCAAGCGCCGCTGTGCCGAGAAGGAATTTTCGTAGAGTCATCATGGGTCGTGTCCATTCACATTTAGGGTCGGCGAGTCAAAAAGCCCGACAGTGGCTGTCTGGTAGCATGCCAGAGACGCCATCAAAAGAAGCTTTTCCTTTACGCGACAATCATGACCCCCGTATTACATATGTGCTTAGCGACAGAGCCCGGCGCATATCTTTAAAGGTCAAGACCTCTGAACGCGAGGTCCATGTCGTCGTTCCCGGCCTGCGCCATTTCAAAGCTGCCCAGAAATTTGCCCGTCAGCAAGCCGATTGGATAGATGTGCAGCTGGAAACCCTGCCTCCACCTCAGCCTTTCGTGCCAGGAGAGAGCATTCTCTATCGCGGCGTTCCCTATCGCCTCATTAAGCCCGAAGGTCGCGGCAGAGCCAAAGTTGACAACGCCATGCGCAAGATTGTGGTGCCCTCCCCTGACCTAGAGAGTTTCCCGGGGCGTGTCAGGCGGTTTCTCATTCGTGAGGCGCGGGAGGAGTTAGAAGCAGCGAGCCATCACTATGCCGAAAAACTCGGCAAACGGATCGGTAAGGTCAGTGTGCGGGACACCTCTTCGCGCTGGGGGTCATGTATTACCCGCAAAGGCGAAGGCCATATCAGCTATAGCTGGCGGCTCATTTGCGCCCCGGCTTATGTCCTTGATTATGTCGCAGCTCACGAATGCGCGCATATGGTAGAAGCCAATCACTCCCAAGCGTTTTGGGATGTGTGTGAGTCAATTAATGATGACGTAAAGAAATCCAAAAAATGGCTCAATCAGAACGGGGCGCATTTGCACGCTGTAGGTGCAGAGTTTTAATTTCATATAATTTATTACGAACATTTCACAGATTTCTGCGAAGGTTAATCAGGCCTGATCCGTTTATGGCGTGAAGATTAATTTTCACGGTATCTATAGGCCCTTTTCCATGACCAACACCTCTCGCCCTGCAAATATGTCCGCTTGGGCTACCTGTTTGATTTTGGCTCTATCCGCCCCTCTCTGGGCCTGGCCAATAGCAGCCGGGGCTCAAGTCGAGACAGAGACAGAGGCAGAAACAGAAACGGAAGCCTTACTCGAGGAAACTTTTGCCGATGACCTCTTAGTGGAAGACGAAATCATCGTAACAGGAACGCGTCAGCAATTTTCCTCTGTCGACATTATCACGCCGGATGTTCAGTTTGGGACGGGTGATATTCGCGCGCTGGGAACCACGGATATCGGCGAACTGATAGAGGCCATAAACGCCGAAATTGGATCAGATTCCTCTGAGCCTCCGATCATTTTGTTAAATGGCCGTCCGGTTCAGAGCCGAAGACAAATCAGAAGCTTCCCATCCGAAGCTATTCGCCGCGTCGATCTTCTTCCGCCTGATGCCTCACTAAAATTTTCTTCCAGCCCAAATCGGCGCGTTTTAAACTTTGTACTAAGAAACCGATTCAACGCTCTGACCGCCGAGTTGGAAGGCGGAACATCGACCGAAGGCGGGCGCCATTCCGGAGAAGCCAGCGCTAATTATTTAAAGATTATCAATGAAACGCGGCTGTCTCTCGACCTAAGCTATGAAATCGCAAGCAACCTCGGAGAAACGGAACGCGACATTTCGTTCAGCGATGATGACGGGCCGTTCTCCTTTGCCGGCACGCTTACCGCGCCAGACGGGGCGTCCGAACTGGACTCCGAGCTATCTCGTCTCTCCGGAGCGCCCGTTTTTTCGGCGCTCATTCCGCGCCCCCTTTCCAGCAATGTTCTTTCAGTGGAAGATTTTCTCCCGAGCGCAAATCAGACCGCGCCCGTCGACACTCAGCTCTACCGGGACCTGCTCCCTGAAACAGAAACCATTTCTATTGGAGGCAGTTATTTCCGTCCGGTCGGCGAGAGGCTGTCCGTGACTGCAGGGTTTAATACAGATTTCACCCAGTCTGACAGTCGGCGCGGATTGATCAGTTCAAACTTTTTAATCCCCAGCGACAACTCGTTTTCTCCTTTCGAAAATGACGTGTCTCTGTTCAGGCTCGGAGATCCTAATATTCAGGAAAGTGATACCTCTGACATTGGCGCAACATTAAGTGTTTTCGGAGATTACCCAGGGTGGCGCTGGTCTCTCGAAAGCGCTTACTCGAAAGCGACAGGTAAAACAGAGACAAACCGCGCGCTCACTGCGGACGACTTGCAAAATGCTATCATTGCAAACGATCCCGATTTGAATCCGTTCGCAGAGTTTTCGCTGTCGGAGCTTTCCCTCAGTGAGCGGGAGCAGGAGAACTTCAATATTAAAGGCCGGGTGAACGGAACTCTCTTCGCTCTTCCCGCCGGAGATATGACTGGCTCCGTTGGTTTGGAATATACAAAGACGGACCTCGAATCGATGACGCGATTTGAAACCGCTCAAACTGACATCTACCTCTCGCGCCGAGTCACAGAGCTCAGCGGGGAGACGAATATACCTCTCTTAGGATCTGCTGGCGGCCGGGATGAGCGAGCAGGCAATGTTTCTTTGCGTTTGAACGGAGCGCTAAAGGATGTCGAAGCAGTAGGCACTTTGGAAGGTTACGGCACGGGATTGCGTTGGGACGTTAGCAATAATCTCTCCCTTGAAGGATCTGTGGACCAGACCCAAAACGCGCCAAGCCTTTCGAATATTGGTAATCCGATAATTGTTGAAAATAACGTTCGCTTCACAGATTTTGACACCGGCAATGCTGTTTTCATTGATAGAATTACCGGCGGAAACCCGACCTTATTGCCCGAAAAACAGCGTGATTTCCGGATCACCGCGCGATATAGCCCTAGTCGGGAGCTGCAATTCAATACCCGATACCTCTCTCGTAAAACCGAAAACTCTATCACCTCGTTTCCATTTTTGACGCCGCAACTTGCCGAGGCTTTTCCGGACAGACTTGCGCGGGACGATTTTGGCAATCTGGTTAGTTTAGATGCGCGGCCCGTAAATGCCTATCAGGTTGATAAAGAGTCTCTGCGGACAGGATTTAATTGGCGGAAACGGTTTGGGTCGTCTCAGGAAAGAGAAGGAAATAATTCTTCTCGCCGGGGCGATGGACCACCGAATAGAGGTTCCGGCGGGCCGAGAAGCGGCGGACGAGGCGGCGACGGTAATTCTACGCAGTTGGGTCTGTCGATTTATCACACATTGCGCCTTACGGATGAATTCAGATTTAGCGAAGACGGACCGGTCTTCGATCTCTTAAACGGCGGAGGCTTCGGGCAACAAGGCGGCGAGCCTGAACATGAAATCGAAACGCGGGTAAGTCTTCGCCACAAAAATATGGGAGGCCGGTTGTCACTGACTTATCAAAGCGGCACCGAGCTTTCAGCCGCAAGTTCAGATCTTGGGACCTTGCAATTTGCCCCCCTGACAACAGCGGATTTGCGACTTTATTATGATTTGGGTCGCACGTCCGAAGGTCGTCCCGTGAGCCGGGATAGTTGGCGCCGAAATCTTCGTTTCTCGATTGATATTGATAATATCACGAATTCAAAACAGTCCGTTATTGACGTGGCCGGACAGGTCCCTTTTGGGTATGAAGAAGATGCGCTCGATCCCTTGGGCCGTACCGTTATGTTTTCTATTCGAAAGCTGTTCAGCACCGCCCCAGAGCGCAGAGGCCGGGGGTGAGCGGCAGGAACCTTGGCCAAATGGTTCTTATTCGCGCTGAAAAATCAGGCCGTCTTGGGCTTCGAACTCAATAGCGTCAGAACAATCTTTCCCCCCGCTTTGGCAAGTCAGGTCCGGAGCTGTAATCACGCTTAGCTCTTCGCATTGGCGCGTTGGGAATAAGAGGCGCGCTGTATTCGTCTCGCCCGGAGAAACGGTCTGCGCGAACATATTGCCACTATCATCCTGACCAGATCCCGTAATCTTGAACCCCATCATTGAAACGATTGTCTCTGTCTCTGTGCCGTTGGTAATTGTTATCGGCAAGATACAGGCATTCGGCTCGCTAACTTTAGGCAAAGAAGAAATAACGATCCGCCCATCCGCCGCGAGGGTCTTTTCCTGGGTTGCTTCTGCATTTGGAGCGTCAGCGCCTTCGATTTCCGGCTGCGAGGTTGTGTCTCCACAGGTCGAAAGTAGAGTAGCCGAGGCAACCGCGCAAAAGACTGACGTGGAAAGTTTTCTAAATCGCATTATAAATCCTGACTAATTAAACGGGTATACCTTCTCTCTCACAGAACTTTTTAACGATGTCACGTAATGAGGAAAGGCGTGTATTTATATTTAGGTGGGGTTCGATTTCGGCGCGCAGCTTTTCCGCATCTAATGCGAGAAGAGCCGATTTAACGGGCCCAATCCCCGTCACTGGCATGGAAAGAGTTTCATAGCCCAAAGCCACAAGGCAGGCTGCCTCTAACGGGCGTCCGGCTATTTCTCCGCAGACGCTCACGGGCGTGTCGTTCATTTTGCAACCCGCCGCGATGAATTTGAGGATAGAGAGCGCCGCCGGGTGAAGGGGATCATACCGATCGGAAACCCGGGAATTATCGCGGTCAGCGGCGAAGAAAAACTGCATAAGGTCATTCGCCCCGACACTAACAAAATCGGCATGGTCACAAACGGCGTTGACCTGCCAAGCCAGAGACGGGGTTTCTAGCATAACGCCAATTTCAATCTTTCTAGGCAACTCATGGGCGAGGTTTTTGGCTCGCTCGACTTCGCGGTTTAGCAAAGCCCTCGCCGCGACCATTTCATCCACCGTGGTGACCATGGGGAACATGACCCGCAAGTGCCGTCCAGCGCCGGCCGCTACGAGAGCGCGTAATTGATAGCGCATCAATCCGGGACGATCTAAAGCAATTCGGATGGACCGCCATCCCATGGCCGGGTTTTCTTCCGGCACGGGGTCCATATAGGGCAGGATTTTGTCCGATCCCAGATCCAACGTTCGGAATGTGACCGGGCGATCGCCTGCCGCGTCCATAGCTTCCCGATAGAGCTGCGTCTGCTCTTTCAGCTTCGGCATGAAATCACTCACCATAAACTGAAACTCGGTCCGGAATAGCCCAATTCCGTCCGCCCCCGAAATATCCATTTGAGGCAAATCGACGAGAAGCCCTGCATTTAATTGAAGAGATATATTTAGCCCGTCTTTGGTTTTCGCTGGTTTAAGTCGCAGCGCGTCATAGGCTCTGGCCATTTCGCCGCGCACCGTCTGGCGGAGTTCAAAGCCATGTATTTGCGACTCTAGCGGACGAATGTGCACGACCCCGGTTTCCCCATCGACCAGAACGTCATCCCCTGTTTCGATTTGGTCCAACACGCCTTCGGCGCGGCCGACGAGCGGTATGCCGAGCGCCCGGCAAATGATAGAGGTATGAGAGCTTGCCGCGCCTTCTTCTAAAACTATGGCGCGTAACTTTGTCCGGTCATAATCCAGTAATTCGGCTGGACCGATTTCCCGGGCGAAAATTACGGCGTCATCGGAAATATTCTTATTTCCTGGCATCAGAGCTTCGCCCGACAGGGCCCTTAACAGACGATTGGCGAGGTCTTCCAAATCATGCAGGCGGGCCCGCAAATAGGCATCGCGGGATTTCATCAAACGCGCCCGATGCTCATTCCGGACACGTTCGACCGCCGCCTCCGCCTTTAATCCGGAATGCACGGCTTCGCGAAGTCGCCCGACCCATTTCCGGTCATAGGCGAACATGCGATAAGTCTCGTAAATCTCTTTCGACGCTCTGGATATGCCGGCGGCTTCTCCGGATACCATTGTATCAACCGAGGCGCGGAGCTTTTTAATACCCTCTTCCAGCCGGATTTCTTCGGCGGCAATATTTTCAGATAAAAGATTGGCGGGCGGAACAGGCGGAAGGTGAAGATAAGCGTGTCCCTGCGCGAGGCCGTCCGCAAAGGCTTTGCCTTTTAATGTCTCCGGTTTGGTTGCGGCGAGCGTGATGCCTTTTAACGCCGCTTTTTTCCCGCCGACACGTTCGTCGTCCACGATGATTTCCCCAATCACCATGGCAACGGTTAAGAGGTCTTCGACCTCTTCTTCGTTAAAGCTCCGCGCGTCTTCAGATTGAACCACCAAAACCCCGAGGACGCGGCTGCCGCGCAAAACCGGTACACCGAGAAAAGAACGGAACGGATCTTCTGCCGTTTCAGGACGGTAAGAAAAGAGCGGATGGCTGGGGGCGTCAGCCAGATTAAGCGGACGCGCTGTCAAACAAACATGGCCAACCAGACCTTCGCCGGGTTTCAAACGTGTTTTATGGACGGCTGATTTCTTTAGGCCTTCAGTAGCTGATAATTCCAGTTCGTCGCCTTTTCGGAGCAAATAAACCGAAGCCACCTTGACCTGCATCGCCGCAGAAATAGCCGTCACAAATCCGTCCAAACGTCCCTGAACAGACTCCGTCCCGGCCATCGCCGCGCGAATAGCCCGCATGAGTTTTGGCGGGTTTGTTTTTATGTTCGGCTCAATACTCACGCCCCTTCTATAGCAAAGGAATCTGAGATTGCCCTAATTGAATTTATGAATTCCAGTTAATCAGAAGTTCTAAGAGGTTTCGGGGCTTACTCCGCCTCTTGGGGAACAATTATCAGGCGCCCCGCAGGAATATCCACTTTTGGCGTTGCCGCCTTGGTAAAGGGGTGGAAAAAACTGGCCGGCGTTTTTTTAGTTTTCTTGTCCATATGCGGGGCGATTTCCAGCATATCACCTGCGCCGAATTGGTGTACAGCCACGACTTGGCCGATGCGTTTTCCATCATTTGACTTCACATCCAGCCCCACCAGATCGGAATAATAGAAATCATCCTCTTCAGGCGTCGGCAGCTTTTCCCGAAGGACGAAAAGCTGAGTTGATTTTAGAGCCTCCGCATCTTCCGGCGTGGTGACTTCCGGGGCGGTAACGGCCACAAAGTTTTTCATGACGCGGTGGGTTTTCGGAGTCAGTACAACCTCTCCGGCTTCATTGAGTAAAGGGCCATAGGTCACGCAGTTTTCAGGTGTTTCGGTGAAAGATTTGATTTTCACCTCGCCTTTTACCCCGAAGGCTCCGGCAATGGCGGCCACACAAATGAGGGTGTTTGCAGTTTCTTCGTTCATTTATTTTGCCCTTGGCAATTGACGCGTATAATTCGCCTCCCTACCCTGAGCGAATGAAAAAGTATATTAGCGTTATCGCTGCTCTAATGGGATTAGGCCTTCTCGCAAACGCAGCCCCCGCAAACGGTCAATCACTTGACGAAAATGGGACGAGAGCCGCAGAAGTAACAAAGCAGGTACCGCCCACTATGCCGCGCCAGGCAAGAGAAAGCGGGTATTGCTGTATGGTCTTTAATGTGAACCGCTCTGGATCGCCTGTAAACGTAAATACAAGTTACTGCACAAATCCCGTATTTGCTGAAAGCTCTAAAGACGCCGTTTCTAGGTGGGAATTCTCTCCCGCTATGAAAAACGGAAAACCAGTAGTCTGGTTAGACGAAACAACGTTGATGAGATTCAATATCGCTACGGTTGAAGGCAGCCTGATACCTAGCTCAACAGGATATTTGTCCCTGAGGGAGGGGGCCGAACCGACCCCGCCTCCCCGAGACCGCACAGCTTACCGCAAGTGGCTCGATAAAAACTTCATCACCGAGACGACTTGCGGCGAGCTTGTAAGTTAATGGCCTAACCTTTGGTGACCTTCCCATAGATCAGAAGAAGAATGATGGAGCCGACGACCGCGCCGATAAAGCCGGCAGCCTCATCGACTTCATAAACCCCGAGCAACCCGCCCAAATAGGTAGCCAGCAAAGCCCCAAGGATGCCCACAATCGTGGTCATTATAATTCCGCCGGGGCGTGTTTTTCCCGGAATGAGGAAGCGGGCAACAACCCCAGCCAAGAACCCAATGATTATCGTTCCAATGAACCCCATAACGCTCTCCATTATTAAAGGGCACAATATGGGTTGAATTGCAGAACCTGTCTACCGTCTCAGGGTCTTATCTTTTCATCGACGGTTAAAGCGCCTCTGCCGCCGGGTCAGGAGCCAAACCTGTCTTTAAGCTTCACGAGGCCAGGATCGCTTGCTCCTTCAAAATAGCGGACGATCTGTATCTATTTGTTTCTATTCTTCACATCCTCAAGCATATTATCGAGTTGGATTTTGTCGTAAACTTTCGCCTTTTTTACCAATCCGTATATCTCCCTTGTCGCCCTGATGTCTTCAACAGGATTGCTGTTTAATATCAACAAATCCGCTATTTTCCCTTCGCTCACACTTCCGTATCTATCTTCTAGTCCAAAGTATTTCGGCCCGTTGACCACCGAAGTTTGTAAAGTTTGGAGTGGCGTCAGGCCGCTTTCCTGATAGATTTCCAGCTCGTCATGCAAGGCGAAACCTGGGTAGATATAGGAGTTTAAAAACCCCGCATCTGTACCGGCAATGATGTCCATTCCGGATTCCTGAACCACGGGCAAAAGGCTTACAAGCTTTTGATAGTGCGCTTTTCGAGCGGCAATCTCTTCTACGGACGCCTTATTGGCCCTGTTGACGCGCCAGTCATAGGTTTTGATAATTCCGGGGCCGATATATTGGAGTTCAGGATCAGATAAATGATCATCCTCATCCAGATAAGACGTGATACGGCTCCCGATCAATGTGGGCACGACAGCGGTTCCATTTTTCGCCAAATGTTTATACCGCTTTCTGGCCGTGGAGTTGTCAAAACTTTCTTCTAGCTGAGCGCTTGCTGCGGCTTTGTCTATTTCCCCGTTTCTATAGGCATTAATGATTTCGCTCTCCTGAGCGGAACCCGCCTTGAGCATATAGGCCATGTGTTCGACCGTAGATAATCCGGCTTCTGAGACGTCTTGGATTGTCAGTTCGAAAGGAATATGGGCGGAGGTTGCATAGCCCCTGCGGGTCGCGGCCTTTACGCTTTTCAGGAATAATTCCGGGGACAAAGTATTATCCGTTATTTTCACGAAATCGACTTTTAAGCTGTCTAGTTTATCTAATGCCGCCGTTAACTCCGCCTCTGAGTCTATTTCCAGATCGCCTGGCCAAATAGAGTCTTTCCCTTCCAATTTGGGTCCCGCCGTAAAAATGGTCGGCCCCAAAAGGCCTTCGCTCTCTATTTGGTCGCGCCAGTTCAGCACGTCCGTACTGATATCCGCCGCGCAATCCCTAATGGTTGTCACGCCATTCGCGAGATAGAGCGGCAACATATTTTTGTTTTCATCGACAAGGGTTTCGTCCCCGAAATGCATATGCATATCCCACAGGCCGGGAATAACGTATTTACCTTTGGCCTCAATTATTTGACTGCCGTTCCAGTCTGCTGAGCCATCAAGCGAAGCGATTTTTTCTATAATCTCGCCATTAATACCAATGTATTGATTTTGGAGAATATCACCTGTTTGCGTATCCACGATATTTGCGTTTTTGATTAAGATATCAAAATTCACGCCCTCATTCTGATCACAGGCAATAAAGGTCAGGCTTGCCAAAAGGCCGAGATATAAAGATTTCATACGGCACCCCCGACATCTGCAGTGGATTGGTTTGTCACAATAGAAAACCCCATAACGCTCTCCAATTAATTCTGGGAGCCTTATGGGGTGATTTTCAAGGCCTGTCTATCAGACCATAAGATTAGCTGTTTAAACCTTAAACGGCCTTTTTGATCGCCTCGACCAAATCAGTCTTCTCCCAAGAGAAGTGACCTTCTTCCGTCGGCGTCCGGCCAAAGTGCCCGTAAGCAGAGGTCGGCGCATAAATCGCTTGGTTAAGGTTCAAATGCGAACGAATGCCGCGAGGCGTCAAAGACATCAGCTTGGGCAATACTTCCTCCAAACGCTCAGCGAGAGCAGAATGTTCTCCGTCTAGTTCAACATAAATAGACGTCGGCTCTGACACCCCAATCGCGTAGGAGAGTTGAATATTCGCCCAGTCAACGAGACCGGAGGCGACAATATTTTTCGCAAGGTAGCGAGACGCGTAGGCCGCAGAACGGTCAACCTTCGTTGGATCTTTACCGGAGAAAGCGCCGCCGCCATGAGGCGCCATTCCGCCGTAGGTATCGACAATAATTTTACGTCCTGTCAGTCCGGCGTCGCCATCTGGCCCGCCAATGACAAATTTACCTGTCGGGTTGATGTGGAAGATCGTTTCATCGGTGATCCAGCCTTCGGGCATGACTTCTCGGATGTAAGGCATGACAATGTCAGACACGTCGGCAGAGGATAGACCGTCTTTGTGCTGTGTCGACAACACAATCGCGGAGGCGCCGACTGGCTTACCATCTTCATACTTCACAGAAACCTGGGATTTCGCATCGGGCTCCAAGCCGGATTCTTTGCCGGAATGGCGAACTTCGGCCAAACGCTCAAGAATCTTGTGGCTGTAATAAACCGGGGCCGGCATTAACGCCTCCGGCACTTCATTCGAAGCATATCCGAACATGATGCCCTGATCCCCTGCACCCTCTTCTGTATGAAGCCCAGTACCTTCATCTACGCCCGCTGCAATATCAACGGACTGAGCGTGGAGAAGAACTTCGACATCTGCGTGGGCGTGGTGAAAGCCGGACTGCTCGTATCCAATGTCTTTAATGGCGGCGCGGGCGACAGCCTCAACATCGTCTTTGGACACATCCATCCCGCGCGTTTCACCTGCAATAACGACTTTATTGGTCGTCGTCAGAGTTTCAGCGGCCACACGTACCTCCCATGGGGACATGCCCGCTGCGATAGATCTGCGGAAATACAGATCAACAATTTCGTCGGAAATACGGTCGGCGACTTTATCCGGGTGACCTTCAGAAACAGACTCGGACGTGAAGTGATAGGTTTTACGGGCCATTTTGGGCACCTTTCAGATTTTAAGGCTCTTCGCTTTTTATTATTATTAAGAGGCTTTTGGATGGAAGCTTGATTTAAAAGGGTAAAACGGGGCGTTGCCGCCCCGCATTTTATTAGAAATACGCCGCCTAGTAGCGGTAATGTTCTGGCTTGTACGGCCCCTCTTTAGACACGCCGATATAATCAGCTTGTTCTTGAGACATTTCTGTGAGTTTCACGCCGATTTTTTCGAGGTGAAGACGGGCGACTTTTTCGTCCAGATGCTTAGGCAGCATATAGACCTTGTTTTCATATTTACGATTAGACGCTTTGGAGTCTTCCCAAAGTTCCATTTGTGCCAGAACCTGGTTTGTGAAAGAGGCTGACATCACAAAAGACGGATGGCCTGTTGCATTACCGAGGTTCAGCAAACGCCCTTGAGACAAGAGGATCATGCGGTTGCCTTTTGGGAAGGTCACCATATCCACTTGGTCCTTAATATTTGTCCATTGCAGGTTTTTCAGGGATGCGACTTGGATTTCATTATCAAAGTGACCGATATTGCCGACAATGGCCATGTCTTTCATCTCGCGCATATGCTCGAGGCGGATGACGTCTTTGTTGCCTGTGGTCGTGACAAAAATATCCGCCGTGGAAAGCGTGTCTTCGAGTGTCGTAACCTCAAACCCGTCCATAGCCGCTTGAAGCGCACAAATCGGATCAACTTCGGTGACCTTCACACGCGCGCCCGCACCGCGAAGAGAGGCGGCAGAGCCTTTGCCGACGTCGCCATATCCGAGCACAACGGCCGTTTTCCCTGCCATCATCGTGTCCGTCGCGCGGCGAATGCCGTCCACGAGAGACTCTTTACAGCCGTATTTATTATCGAATTTGGACTTGGTGACGGAGTCGTTCACGTTAATAGCCGGGAAAGGCAGACGACCTTCACGCTGTAATTCGTAAAGGCGGTGAACCCCTGTAGTGGTTTCTTCGGACACACCCACGATCTGGTCGCGCATTTTTGTAAACCAGCCCGGGCTGGCGTCCAGACGCTTCTTGATCTGAGCGAACACGGCCGCTTCTTCTTCGGAGCCGGGCTCGCCTTCGATCAGGTTTGTTTCCCCGGCTTCGACACGAGCGCCCATGATAATATAGAGCGTTGCGTCGCCGCCATCATCGAGAATGATATTTGGGCCGTCTTCGAACAGGAATGATTTGTCGAGATAATCCCAATGCTCTTCTAGTGTCTGGCCTTTGATAGCAAACACAGGGACGCCAGCAGCAGCAATAGCGGCAGCGGCGTGGTCTTGAGTTGAATAGATGTTGCAAGACGCCCAACGAACGTCTGCGCCCAAAGCGGTTAGCGTTTCAATCAGAACAGCGGTTTGAATTGTCATGTGCAGCGAGCCGACGATGCGGGCGCCCTTTAAAGGCTGTTCTGCGCCGAACTCTTCGCGCAGCGCCATAAGGCCCGGCATCTCAGTTTCAGCGATGTCCAGCTCTTTGCGGCCATATTCAGCCAGGCTGATGTCTTTGACGATGTAATCAGACTTACTCATATCAATATCGCCTCTTGGGCGCCTCTTAGGAAAAGGTTACGGTTTGAGGGGCCATTAGTCTGAAAGCAGTACAACGTCAACTGCATATAACGTTTTCTTTATATGCCCTCACAGTTAACGGGGCATTCAAACGACCCCTTGAATTTGCTTCATGACAGGTCAGTTTACAGGCCCTATACGAGGCCACCAAAAGTAGAGCGATCCGATTCCAAAATTTTCTGTTATTATTGTGAATTTCAATGCCGGCGATTGGCTAGCGCGAAGCGTCGCCTCCGTCGCCGCGCAGACATTTACGGACTTTGAGTGCTTTATAGTCGACAACGGATCTTCCGATAATTCATTTAGCGCTCTGCCTGAATTGGACGATCGGTTCACACTCCTTCCACAAAGCGAAAACACAGGATTTGCCAAAGGGAATAATATTGCGGCGCAGCAGGCCAAAGGCGAATGGCTCGTGCTCTTAAATCCGGATGCTTTTGCTCATTCCAACTGGTTAGAAAAATTGCTTCAAGCCGCGCAATGCTATCCCGAAGCCACCATGATCGGCAGCACCCAATACATGGCCTTAGAGCCAGAAATTTTTGATGGTCTTGGAGATGAATATCACGCCTTTGGCCTCGCATGGCGAGCCGGGTTTGGTCATCCGGTAGAGCCAGTATTTGATCGGGAATGCTTTGGCCCATGCGGGGCCGGGTCAGTATATCACCGGGAAACCTTCCTGAAGCTTGGCGGATTTGATGAAACGTTTTTTTGCTATCACGAAGACGTCGATATCGCTTTCCGGATGCGTCTGGATGGCGGCATGTGTGTGCAAAGCGCCGAAGCGAAAATTGACCATGTCAGCAGCGGCATTTCGGGTCGGGCCTCGGACTTCGCTGTCTATTATGGAACTCGAAACCGTATCTGGACTTTCGTCAAGAACATGCCCTTTCCTCTGCTCTTGTTTTTAGGGCCCGCCCATATCGCCACAAATCTGTTCGTTCTGGGGTGGTCGGCGTTTCGACCCGGACGGTTTGGACCGACTTTCCGCGGAATGCGCGACGGGTTTTTCAAACGCCCTAGAGCCGAACAGGTCATAGCCAAACGCAAAGTTCGTCTCATGAACCTTTTGCGAAGCTTTGGCTGGTCTCCTTTAAAAGTCTTGAAACGCGCCCCTGTAAAGACGAAAAGCCTCGACACATAAATTGCCTCACGGAACATATATTATGACCCGCAAACCCTCTCCCGCCATTTCGTCAAACACGATTGAGATTGAAACTCAGCCGCTTGTTAAACCGACGGGCTTTCGCGAATATGACGCCCGGTGGTGGTTTGGCCTGCCCTCAGAGGAAAAACCCTCAGAGCTGAACCTCTACGGCGTTCAGGCGCTCGGCGAAGGTTTAGGGACATTGATGTATGAGCGCGGGGTCGATCCAAAAATCGCGGTGGGGCATGATTTCCGGCATTACTCCCTCGGTATTAAACAGGCGCTGATGCTTGGTCTTATCAATGCCGGAATCGAGGTTCTGGATATCGGTCTCGCTCTCTCTCCTATGGCGTATTTCGCGCAATTTCACCTCGACGCCGCCGGAGTGGCTATGGTGACGGCCAGCCACAACAAAAACGGTTGGACGGGCGTCAAAATGGGGATCGAAGCGCCTTTGACCTTTGGCCCGGATGAAATGTCTCGATTAAAAAACATCGTTTTGAACGCGGAATCCAAAGCTCGATCAGGCGGATCATACAAATATGTCGACGGCGTCAGAGACGCGTATATTAAAGATTTAACCAAAGGCATTAAACTGGAGAATAAGATCAAAGTTGTCGCGGCTTGCGGTAATGGGACAGCGGGCGCGTTTGCTGAGGAGGTTCTGACGGCTATCGGCGCAGAGGTCGTGCCCGTTGAGTGCGAGCTTGATTACACCTTCCCAAATTATAATCCGAACCCCGAAGATATGAAAATGCTTCACGCTATGGCAGACGCCGTAAAAGCGAATAGCGCTGACGTCGGCTTGGGCTTTGACGGCGACGGTGACCGCTGCGGCGTAGTCGATAATGAGGGCGAGGAAATCTTCGCCGATAAGGTTGGCGTCATGCTCGCGCGCGATCTGTCCGCAATTCATAAGGACGCGCAATTTGTCGTCGATGTGAAGTCGACAGGTCTTTACAATACCGATCCCGTCTTAATTGAAAATGGTGCAAAAACGGATTATTACAAAACCGGTCATTCCTACATTAAACGCCGCGTTAATGAGCTTGACGCCTTGGTCGGCTTTGAAAAGTCAGGTCATTATTTCTTTAACGCTCCAATTGGGCGCGGCTATGATGACGGTCTCGTCAGCGCAATCGCCATTTTGCAAATGTTGGACCGCAACCCAGAAAAATCTATGGCAGACCTCCGACGCGACCTCCCGATGACGTGGGGCAGCCCTACCATGTCGCCTTATTGCGCGGATGAAGAGAAATACGACGTGATAGAGAAAATCATCGCCGAAGCGCAAAAGGACGCCCAGGCCGGAGAGACTATTCTCGGCCAAAAAATAGTCGATGTGAATACGGTCAATGGCGTGCGTATGACCTTGGAAGACGGGACGTGGGGCCTTATGCGGGCCAGCTCCAACACGCCAAACCTGGTCGTGGTTGTCGAAAGCCCGGCTTCAGAAGAAAATATGATTGGTATGTTCCGCGAGATTGAGCGCCGCCTTGCGGGGCACCCCGAAATCGGTGAGTTTGATCAAAAGATTTAAGTTAGTGAGCCCATGACAAAACCCTTTACCAACCTCCCTACTCGCCGCGGTATATTAGGCGGACTGGCCGGGGGCTCTCTAGCGGCTTGCTCCGATGCAAAAAGGACGCCCTTTACCGCAAAAAGCGAAACCCGAACGGGGCGCTTTTCCCACGGCGTCGCGTCCGGCGATCCGTTCACTGACTCTGTGATGCTTTGGACACGTATCACGCCAAAGGAAAACGGCGAGCTAACGGTCACATGGGAAGTCTCAGAAACTGACGAATTCACTTCTTTAGTATCCAATGGCGAAACTAAAACGGGCGTGGTCAAGGACTACACTGTCAAAATCGAAGCCAAAGGGCTTGAACCAGGTAAGTGGTATTTTTATCGTTTCCGGGTGAATGACACGGTCTCCCCTGTAGGACGCACGAGAACCTTACCGGACGGTCCAACAGACGAGGCGCGTTTTGCTGTCGTCTCCTGCGCTAACTGGCAGCACGGGTATTTTAATGTGTATGACCACATCGCCCGCGAAGCCAAGCAAGACCCTTTCGACGCGCTAATCCATCTCGGTGATTATTATTATGAATATGCCGCTGATGCGTCTCCAAGGTTGGCCGATCGGGTGCACGATCCGAAAACCGAAATTATTGCTTTAGAAGATTACCGCCGCCGTCATGCGCAATATCGATCTGACCCGAATTTACAGGACGCAACCGCGCAAATGCCGCTCATTGCCGTTTGGGATGATCACGAAAGTTCCAATGATAGCTGGAAAGGCGGAGCAGAAAACCACAATGACGGCGAAGGCTCTTGGGACGCGCGTAAGGAGGCGGCTCTTCGGGCTTATTATGAATGGATGCCTTTGCGCGAGCCTAAGTTTGGCCGCTCTCGATCTGATATTTACAGAGCGTTTGAATGGGGCGATCTTGCTAGCCTTGTTTGTGTCGAAACCCGCCTTACCGCGCGAGCGGAGCAAATCATCGTGGAAGATTACCTAGACGAGATTACAGCTCCCGGCGGCGCAGACAAATTCAAACGAGAAAAGCTCTACGACCCCAGCCGGGAAATGTTTGGCCATGATCAACAAAATTTTATTGTCGAAACTTTGAAGGAGTCCAAACAAGTCGGAAAGCCTTGGAGGTTTCTCCTGAACCAAGTCATTATGGGCCGTTTGCTGACGCCTGATTTCACACCATATATCGACGAAGCGGCCTTAGTGAAAATTGAAAAAGACTGGGCGGGCGTACGGGCCTTTTTGACCCTCTCGAAATACTCTCTGCCCGTCTATCCCGACAGTTGGGACGGTTATCCTGTCGCGCGACAAAACTTCTATGACGCTTTAACGGAAGCCGGCGTCAATGACATGGTCGTCCTGACCGGGGACGCGCATGAGTTTTGGGTCAATGATCTGAAATCGGAAAATGAAGAAAACAAATACGGGGTTGAACTTGTTACATCGTCTGTGTCGTCTCAGACGCTGCTTGCTTATCTAGGTGACGCTACGGCAGATCACAATCTGTTGCTGACGCAATCTAATGCCGATGCGCGCTACTACAACGCGTTGGTCAGCGGGTATATTGACTTACGACTGAGCCGAAAGAAAATAAAAACCCGTATGGTCGGCGTCAGCACAGTGCTAAGCCGCGACTATGAAGCCTTTGAAGCCGCTGCCTTCACGCTACGTAAAAGCGGAGAAACTGTAAAAGTGGGATCTCCCAAGGGATTAAATCTCAAACAGCGCGCGCTATTTTACGGATTAGGTTAATCCTGCTCGCTTCGGCGAGCGTAAAAATCTCGCTTGATATCTTCTGAGGTTTGCCGAGACCCGTCGTGAGAATATCCGGGCGGTCCAAAAATATATCCTAGCCTCTGGCGGAGGGTCAGGTTTTTCCTCGCCGCATCTCTGAAGACATTCCCCCATTCGGCGAAAGCTATCTTGGCGGGATTAAAGGTTTCAATCGGCTTAACAACGCCATACGCAATTTTGACATCGTCTTGTTCGCCAACAAATGTCCCAAAGAGTTTGTCCCAGATAATGAAAATTCCGGCATAATTCATATCCAGATATTGCGGATTGGTGCCGTGATGGACGCGGTGATGGCTCGGCGTATTGAAAACTGCCTCGAACCAATTCGGCATTTTGCCCACGGCCTCAGTATGAATCCAAAATTGATAGAGCAAATTTAAGCTAGCAACGAATCCAATCAGGAGGGGATGAAAGCCGAGTATCACCAAGGGAACGGACAACAAAATATGTCCCGTGAAATGATTATTCCAAGGCTGTCTCAGAGCAGTCGTGAGGTTGTAGTGCTCCGAGCTGTGATGAACGACATGCGCGCTCCAGAACCATCTCACGCGATGAGCAATACGGTGTTTCCAGTAATAGACGAAATCCTGCGCAATCAAAGCCAAGACAATAATCGGCAGGCTGTGGCCGAAATCAAAAATCCGAAAACGCCAAGCCAGAAGCAAAACGCCAAGGCTCAGAAACCCAAAGAGCAAATCACTGGCAAGATTGCCCACTCCCATCGTCATGGATGCAAAAGCGTCTCGCGTTTCATACCGTCCCGCCCATTTTTGACGGTGAACAAATATCCACTCCAACGCAACGCTCACAACAAAAAGAGGCGCGGCCCATGCCAATATCATCGGAAAACTAAGCTCGGCTTCGGACATGGGTCTTTATGGGGCTTTCATAAGAAAAAAGTCAAAATGGCGCTATGACGCAGGGGGTCTGTTCCCTATAGACAAACCTAACGCACTAATGGCCTAAACAGAAGGAAATAACGTATGCGTGTCGTGATGGTAGGGACAGGATATGTCGGTTTGGTGTCCGGAGTTTGTTTTGCAGATTTCGGCCATGAAGTTATCTGTGTAGACAAAGACCCCAAGAAAATAGAGACACTTAACCAAGGCGGCATTCCGATCTACGAGCCCGGGCTAGAAAGCCTGGTCGCTAAAAATGTCCGGGCTAAGCGCCTGTCTTTTACAACAAACCTTTCAGAGGCGATGAAAGGGGCGGACGCCGTCTTTATCGGCGTCGGAACGCCTTCAAGACGCGGGGATGGGCATGCGGATCTGACTTATGTCTACGCCGCCGCAGAAGAAATTGCTCATAATATCGCTTCCGGCGACTCTGAATTCACGGTTGTTATCACCAAGTCCACAGTGCCGGTCGGAACAGGGGATGAAGTCGAGGCGATTATTGCCAAACACGTCCAGCCCGGGCGTTACGCCGTGGCCTCCAATCCAGAGTTTCTGCGTGAAGGTGCCGCGATAAATGACTTTAAGCGTCCGGACCGTGTTGTGGTCGGAACAGAAAATGAGCGCGCCAAATCCGTCATGCGTGCGCTTTATCGTCCTCTCTTCATTAATGAAACGCCTATTTTATTTACAAGCCGGCGCACCTCCGAGTTAATTAAATATGCTGGCAACGCGTTTTTGGCGACCAAGATTACATTTATCAATGAAATGGCCGATCTCTGCGAAGCCGTTGGGGCCAATGTCCAAGAAGTTGCCCGCGGTATTGGGCTCGACAAGCGAATTGGGCCCAAGTTCCTTCACGCTGGGCCGGGTTATGGCGGTTCTTGCTTCCCGAAAGACACTCTGGCCTTAACCCAGACCGCGTCCGAAGCTGGAGCGCCTGTCACCATTGTTCAGGCGGTGATCGATGCCAATGACAAACGAAAATCCAACATGGCAGACAAGGTTATCAAGTCGATGGGCGGAGACGTCTCCGGCAAAACCATCGCCGTTCTGGGCCTTGCCTTTAAACCCAACACAGATGACATGCGCGACGCGCCGTCCCTGACAATTATTCCAAAACTACAAAATGCTGGGGCAACTATTCGCGCCTATGATCCCGAAGCCATGAAAGAAGCCAATCACCTGCTCTCTGATGTAGCCTATACGGACGGGCCTTATGAGGCGATAAACGGCGCAGATGCTTTGGTTATTATTACAGAATGGGATGAGTTCAGGGCCTTGAATTTACACCGCATAAAAACTTTGCTTAAAACACCTATCATTGTTGATTTGCGGAACATTTACCGTCCGGAAACAATGAAGATGCAGGGCTTCACTTATGCCAATATAGGTCGCCCCGTTTAGAAAATGGAAAGCCGATTATGAGCCCTGCCCCAACCTATAAACCTGTCAGAATTGCCGTTCTTCCCGTCGCTGGGTTTGGCACACGAGTCTTACCCGCCACAAAAACGGTACCAAAGGAAATGCTGCCCGTTGTGGACCGCCCGGCGCTGCAATATGTCGTGGATGAAGCGTTGGAGGCCGGGATTGAACACTTCGTTTTCATTACCGGTCGTCAGAAAAGCGCGATAGAGGATTATTTTGATAGTGCCTACGAACTTGAAGATGCCCTCGAGCGCAAACAAAAAACCGAAATCTTAAAAAATTTAAAAATTAAACAGCCGCGCGAAGGCTCTATGAGCTTTGTTCGTCAACAAGCCGCTAAAGGTCTAGGCCACGCCGTTTGGTGCGCACGCGACATTGTCGGCGATCAAGCCTTTGCAGTTCTCCTTCCGGATGTTCTTGTGCAGTCCAAGCGAAGCTGCCTCGCTCAAATGATGGACGCCTATAAAGAAGTCGGCGGCAACATTATCGCCGTTGATGCGGTGCCTGAAGACAAAGTTTCCAGCTACGGTGTCATCAAACCCAAAGCCGGGGAGGATTACCGTTCTAAAAACCTTATTCAAATGGATGGTATGGTTGAAAAGCCGGCTCAAGAAGACGCGCCGTCCAATTTGAAAATCACAGGCCGCTATATTTTGCAACCCGAACTGATGAGCCTTCTGAAAGACCAGGAGGCCGGCGCAGGCGGGGAAATCCAGCTCACTGACGCCATGGCGCGGTTAATGGACCAGCAGAGTTTCCACGCTTTTGTATATGAAGGCCAGGATTACGATTGCGGCAGTAAAATCGGTTATTTCGAGGCTGTAATGGCCTATGCCAAAATCCATCCGGAAATCAGCGACAGAGCCAAAGCTCTGATCAAGCGAATGGCGGATTAGACCGGCTCTCTGAGGTCCAGTATCGTTTTCCCGATATTGTGTCCGGACATCATATGATTCGCGGCGTCCGGCAAAGCAGACAGCCCTTTAAAAAGCGTTGGGTCAATAGAGACTTTTAGTTCCCCCTGTTCCATCATCGTATAAAGTCGTTTCGCCGCGTCGCGATGGTGCTCTGCCAATAAAGCATTCATGAAACCTCTGACAGAAGCCCCTTTCCAATATAATTTTTCATAAACACGCGGGTGTAATACAGGTTTGGCGCCTTCCACGACCTCAGATGCGTAACCGGAAACAACCAATCTTCCCAGGGGAGCGAGATTTTCTACCAAAGCATCAAAAATTGTCCCGCCGACGGTATCGACCGCAACATTTATAGCATCGGGACACAGCGTCTTAAGGCGCTCCGCGACATCCTCTTTGCGATAATTAATACAGTTTTCCGCGCCCAGGCTTCTAACAAAGTCACACTTTTCATTCCGCCCAGCGATCCCGATAACGCGGCAGCCCAGATTTACGGCGAGTTGGACCCAGATATGCCCTAAGCCGCCAGCGGCAGCCGTTATCACGACTGTTTCTCCAGGTTTTAACTCAGCAACCTGTTCCAACGCCACGAGGGCAGAAATCCCTGTCGGTACAATCGCCAAATATTGCGGATCAATGGACGGAATAGCATAAGCCTTTTCGCCTTTAACCACTTGAATATGACGATATGCACCGCCCAAACCTGTCGTTGCAACCGCATCTCCGACACTAAATCCGGAGTCAGGCCCGGCTGCCTCGACACGTCCAATAGCTTCCACCCCCAGATCAAACGGAAGGGACAGAGACATATAGCCGATCTTCCCCTGCATCGCCATATGATCAAACAAGCCATTTACCCCCGCAAATTGATTGCGGATCCGAATTTCATCAGAGCCCGGCTCTCTAAGGGGGTCTGAAACAATGTGACTAGCCTGCGAATAGTCCCGTCCGAATTTGTGAACTTCTACTTTCTGAGGGGATATAGCAGGGTCTTTCATATTGGTCTCCGATTGATCACTTAATGAACATGTTTGATATAGAGGTGGCAGACATAGACCTGACTATCCCGGAAGAGATTGCGCCGCCTCAATGCGTTTCAAATTATACTTTCGACCCTAAAATTTAACTTGCGAAACCGTAAAACAGGAATCAAATCGACGTCTGAACAGAAACAAGCAAGTCGGGATAAGCGAAGCTCTCGCCCAGACTAACGACTTTGCGTTGAGTTTTTGTTGCCGGAGACCAATTACAATGATGCTAATCCGTAGCTTTGTCGCGCCAAGCGGCATTGAAGGTGTTAGGGTGTTTGCCGCTGAAAATATCAAAAAAGGCGACGTCGTCTGGAAACTTGATACAAAATTTGACCGTCTGGTAGAGACAGACCAAATGAAAGAGTTTCCACCCCATATGCAGGAATTTATGACGCGTTATGCGTACCCGTTACACGACCAACCGAAAACACTGGTTCTGGAAGCCGATAATGGACGTTTCATGAACCACTCTCATAACCCAAATTCTGATTTCAAAGAAATCGTAGTGGGCTATGCGACCCGCGATATTGCGGAAGGCGAAGAAATCCTCTGCGATTATTCAGAGTTTGTTCCGTCGCACGAACTGCTTCCCTCTCTTTTACCGCTGATGACAAAAAAAGAGTCTGAGGTCGCATAAAGTTTTGCGCCGCGCCTCGCAGAGGGGCGGCGCTTTTCAGCCCGGAAAACGTCGGAGAGGTGAGACCTTTGCGAGGCCAGAAACTTTGAAGAAGAAACAGGAGCGGTTCGCCTTGCGAACCTTTGGTGGAGCCTAGGGGAGTCGAACCCCTGACCTCTTGCATGCCATGCAAGCGCTCTACCAACTGAGCTAAGGCCCCTTTCAGGAAAGGTTTGCGCCGTTTAATCTCCGGCACCGGAGCGGTCAAGACGGCAAATACCGTCTTGAGGAATTTAATTCATCAAAATGAAGGTTTGACTAGATTTCGATCTCTTCTGGCTCTTCATCGTCATCTGCATCATCTGGCGGCGGCATTTCATTGTCGTCGTCATCATCAGAAACCAGAGCGGCATCTTGATCTTCGTCTTCATCCTCGGAATAGCCGTCATAGCCAGGCTTGTCTTCGTCATCATCGCCAGACGCGCCGCCAACAACGGCCATATCATCTCCGTCTAGCTCAAGCTCTTTCGCGGCCTCCTCTTCTTCGTCGACATCATCTTCATCGACTTCTTTTTGCTCGTCATTATCCTCATCATCGTCGTCATCATCTTCATTTTTAGACTCTGGCGGCAACTGGGAAGACGGTAAGATAGGAGCCACTACAAATTCGTCCCATGCGGTTTCCGTTCCACACATTGGGCAAAGTGCTGGATCTTTTCCGAGATCATAAAACTTCGCTTCACATTCAGGGCAAACGCGTTTGGTGCCTAAATCAACCTTCTTTGCCATAGGGTCGGTCCTTCCTTTTTCACAGGGTATGGATTGCGCCGCCCTGAGATAAAAAATATTTTATGTTGCGTGGATGGATGGGCGTTGTAAAACCCGTCTCCCGCTGGTCAATCCGCGTCTTAGCGGCTCGGCTATTCAAGTCAACCGCCAATGGATGTCAGGCTGTTATATGTCCTCACCCGCTGCTCCCGCAACCGCTGTCCCCTCGAAGGCTCTAAAGGGAACTGTCAAAGCCCCCGGGGATAAGTCCATATCGCATCGCGCGATCATTTTTGGCGCTATGGCAGACGGGATCACAGATGTGTCCGGTCTATTACGAGGGGCCGATATATTATCTACCGTTGGGGCGATGCGTTCTTTCGGCGCAAAGATTACGGAAAACGAGACAGGTACATGGCGCATTGAAGGCGTTGGCGCGACCGGCTTTTCGTCTCCGGCGGAAGATGTCGACTGCGGAAATGCCGGAACTGGGGTGCGCCTGATAATGGGGGCTGCTGCAGGCTATGACCTTAAAGCGCGATTTACCGGCGACGCCTCTTTGTCCATTCGGCCGATGAACCGAATTCTAGACCCGTTGCGGGAAATGGGAGTTTCGGCGGAGGCACGCACCACGGAAAATGGCGAGCCAGGTCGCCTTCCGGTTATATTAAAAAGCAGTGGAGACCTTAAACCAATAGACTATCGCCCGCCCCATGCGTCGGCGCAGGTAAAGTCCGCTCTCCTTTTGGCAGGCCTCGGCGCGAAAGGAACAACTACCGTGATAGAATCTGTTCCGACGCGGGATCATACCGAAAACATGCTTCGCGCCTTCGGGGTTCCGGTAGACGTGAAGGTCGCTGGCGATGGTAACCATATCAGCGTAACTGGTCCGGCCAAGCTCCAAGCGACAACGATAAAGGTTCCCGGTGACCCTTCTTCTGCCGCCTTCCCGATCATCGCCGCCCTCATTACGCCTGGATCAGACATTCTGGTTGAAAATGTTATGATGAACCCGACCCGGACAGGCTTGTTTGATACGCTAAACGAAATGGGGGCCTTTCTCCGGGCGGATAATTTTCGCAAATCCGGCGGCGAAACGATTGCCGATATCCACGTTAAGCACTCACGCCTAAACGGCGTCACTGTTCCGGAAGGCCGCGCAGCCTCCATGATTGATGAATATCCAATTTTGGCGGTGGCCGCTGCGTTTGCGACAGGGAAAACCATAATGAACGGCATCGGAGAATTGCGTGTCAAAGAGAGTGACCGGATCGCGGCAACGGCGGCCCTCCTGTCAGAGAACGGCGTTACGGTGGCCGAAACTAAAGACGGCATGACCGTTACAGGCAGCGCAGGCAAAGCGCCGCTTGGAGGCGGAACAGTGAAAACCCATCATGACCACAGAATTGCGATGAGCGCGCTAATTTTGGGTTTGGCCACGCAAAACCCAGTTAGCATTGACGACGCGTCGATGATCGCGACAAGTTTTCCGACTTTCTTTGACTTGATGGCTTCCCTTGGGGCACACATTGAAAGATGACTAAAAAACCGAAAACGATCGCAATTGACGGAACCTTCGCCTCGGGCAAAGGCACGCTCGCCAAGCGTCTGGCCGCGCATTATGGCCTCGCCTATATGGATACGGGCAAGCTTTATCGGGCCACAGCAAAAGCCACTCTCGACGCCGGAGGGGATCCTGACAACGCCGCCGACGCCGCGAAAGCCGCAAAGTCCCTCGGGCAAGGTAATCTTGACGAAAAGCTCTCTGACCCTGTCCTGAAAAGCGGCGCTATCGGGGCAGCTGCTTCAAAAGTTGCCGTTCACCCCGACGTGCGCGCCGCGCTTCTAGACCTACAACGTGACTTCGCGGCTCAAGGCGCAGTCCTTGACGGACGAGATCTCGGCACGGTGATTTGTCCTGACGCAGATGTTAAACTCTATGTCGACGCTAAACCGGAAATTCGCGCGGAACGCCGTCATAAGGAACTGGTTGGATATGGTGAAGAGATTAGCTTTGATACCGTTCTCGCCCAACTCCGAGAACGCGACGCGCGCGATATGGGCCGTAAGGATGCGCCGCTCAAACCCGCAGAGGACGCGCACTTTCTTGACAGCTCGCATCTTTCAATTGAGGAAGCCTTTGACGGCGCTTGCCGAATTATAGACGCCGTCATGGCCGGAAAATTTGAAGCCCTGCCTAAGAATTAACTTTACCTAATTTTTTAAAGAGCCTGTTATGACCAATCCGAAAACTCGACGCCTTTTTATTCTGGCGCATCTTTGGTTGGCCGGTTTTTTAGCGCCCGCATTCCTACTGGTTGCGATTTCAGGCGGGCTTTACCTCCTCGGAAATAGCGGGAGCTTCACAACTGAGGACGTGACTTTGCCTGCGGGCGCTTCACTCAATTTTGAGAGTCCAACTCTGGAAACGGATGTACGCGAACTCTTGAACGCAGCAAAGATAAATCAAAAATTTGAATATATTCGAAACCGCGGCACGGTCATACAACTCCGCCCCACATCCCGAACGCATTTGGAATTTCGCCAAACGGATGATGGTCTGACCGCAATCCGTAAGGTGCCCGACTTCCAAGGCACATTAATAGAGCTGCACAAAGGTCACGGACCGTCCTGGTTTAAATTTTATCAAAAACTTGTCGCTCTTGGTCTGATTGGCGTTGTGTTTGGAGGTGTTCTTGTCGGGTTCTTGGCCAAGGCCTATCGCCGCCAGACCTCCATCGCAGTCGTGATCGGGAGTCTTATTTTCATTTTTCTGGCATTTTTTTCGTAATTACTTTTCCCGTGTAATTTCACGGGGAATCGTCGCTAACCCCCATAAAGCCTACGAATTTTCGACCAGTTTTAGATTGTAAATCCCAAATTTCCACCTATGTCTATTAGGTAGAACAATCGCAATGAAAGGGGGGACGATGTCCAATTTCGAGACCCAAATCGAACAGTCCAAAAAAGAAGTCGCAGAAGCCCAAGCCAAAATCAGCGCTCTGTCGTCAAAGATTGATACGGCGCGCCAGAAGATGGAAATGGGATCGGATATCACGATAGATATCGAAAATGCGTCACTGGATGATGTCCACGCCCACGCCGATACGATGAACGCAAATATCGCCGAGCTTATTTTAGGTCTCGACGATGTCACCTCAGGTTTCTCCAAAGATTTTGACGCAATGCGCGATAGAACTGGCTGGGAAAAATTCGTCGGAATTTTCTCTAAACAACGCGCCGAATCCTTGCGGGCAGAGCGCATTAGAACGGCGACAATCGAAGATAAATTACAGGACCTGATTTCCAAGTCCAACACCATCCAGACCATGCTTCAGGATCAGCTTAATCAGCTCAACATGCATAAGGATCAGGTTCAGGCTAATCTCGGCACCACATTGACCAATCGCGAAGCCGCCGTGACCGCTCTGGAAAACATCAAGGCCGAGCTTCTGTCTATGGACCCTAAAATCATTGAGCTTGAAGGCAAGCTGGCCGTCGAGCAGGACGCCAAGAAACGCGCCCAATTGGAGAGCGAGCTGGCCGCCGTCAACGCCAATTACAATGATTTGGCGCAGCAAGAGCAAGTAAAGCTTGCCGAGTCGCAAACGCTGGAGCGCTATATCGAGAAGGGGAAAACCTGGGTCGATAGTTTGCAAAACCAAGCCGCCACACAAATGGTGCTGATCAACAAGTTGCAAACCGACACCAAACAGCGCGTTATCCTCTATGATGCCTTGTCGAAGTCGTTGAAAACGGCGCAGCAACAAGACGTCGCGCATAAAATCAATGAGATCGGCGTTGCCACGGATAAAGAAGCGCAAGTCGCCATGTCTGCCATCGGCGCGGCCACCAATAATAAAATGGCCGAAATGATGGAAGCGCATGAAGACCACATAGTCTTTGCCCGTAAAGTCCTGGAAGAAAAGGCCAAGGCGGATGAGCGATTTGCCCGGCGGTTTGAAAAAATTGTCGAGAAACATGACGCCAACGCTTATGGCCGAGATGATCTTTCAGCAGGTGGTCAGTAGATAAGTGTCAGTCGTTCAAGACCTACATTTCGATCACAAAATGCTCGATAGCGCCCGGGCTACCCGGCGCTATTTCGCAAAGTTCGAGCGGATTATGGGTCACCTTTCCGAGGTGGCCATCCTCTCTAATAAAGAAAAGCTTATCACGACGGCAGAGGCCAAAATCCTCCTGACCTATCTGGACTCGCTGACACATACTTTCACCGCTCTATCCTATAAGTTTCTAATGTCCCACCGGATCGGCGGATCTGAACCCAGCGGAATGAGCATCGACAAAACCGAGAGCGGGTTTCCGGTTTTTGGTGAAGTCATGCAAATGGCGTCGGATGCCACTCAAGCTAAAAAGCATTTAAAATCTTTGCCCGGTCAAGAACGCCTGAAAAAAGATATGATCAATCATATCCTGACGCAGCGTTCGTCTCCGACGCAGCTGCAATATGCGATGAGTCAGCGGATTTATTATGAATGTCTGGCAGAAGAAAACCTCTTCCTGACCCAAAACCATCCGCAAATTGTTTGGGTCGGAAAAGACATGAATAGTGGCCGCCGAAGCTACCTCGTCCATTGGGCGGCCTATGACAGCCAAACAAACCTGCCCGCGATTTATCTAATGGAGCTAGAGGATACGGCGTCTCGCGCTCTGCCCCATGATGAACGTCGCTGGCCGCGCGTCCAAAGCCACCTCATGGCGCAGGCCGTTTCCGGGTTGAAATTGCTGACGATCGCCAAAGGCTTTGATACGGATTTTGATACGCTCCACCCGAAACTACTTCGACGTTTTCACCTTGGCCCGATGTACAGCCATGACTTTACGGAACAGCAAGGGCCCATTCGTGATGTGTTAGCCGATGCGAGCCATCAGGAAGGCAGCGATTGGGCGCTCGCCTGGACCGTCGAGTCACTTTTGTCCGAAGATACAAAAGTCGAGAAAACCGGCATTTTTAAAACTGCCACACGGCAAATCTATAAATTAGATAAATTCCTCGGCGGAGCCGATAGCGGCGCGACCGAAACCCAACGCGCGGTCATTCTGCCCCACCGCGCCTATCAGGTTCTCGAAGAGAAAAAGGCTCAGGCCTTCCAAGGCACACGCAAATATGTCGTGGGCGAGAACACAAAAATTTTAAGCTATAGCTAGGGTATCAATGTCTGACTCCGGAAATTTGATGGAATTAAAAGAAGCGCAAATCCGCGAGAACTACGCGGCGGCGGAGCAGCTATTGGGCGGATTTGATCACACGCCGCGTCTGGCGAAAAAACAGGACATAAAATCTGCGGCGTCCAAAGAACGCTCCCCTGGCATGGGGACGCGCCGCCGTTTCCGCTCCACGACCCCCGGCCTTGTCACCCAGTCCACAGCCCGTCCTGAAGGCGTGCATTTAATCGCCCGCGTGGAAAACGCTGATGATGGCGATGCCCTCATCAGCCCAATGCAGGCCAATGTTCTGCACAGCCTTCGCCGCGCCCTCGCAACAGGCTTGCTAGTCTCAGACCAATATGGCGAGCAGACGGGTCTCTCCGCACTGATGAAAGAGAACCTGCGAGGCAAGCTCCCGGCGGGCAAGCAAGCTGAGTTTACCGAAGGACTCGCCGCCTCCGCGGTCATCAGCCTTCACGTCTTTGCCAATATGGCGAGCTTCCTTTTATCTTCTGCCCATGCGGACGGGTCGGATTTAAATGTCGAAATCGGCGATGTTGAAGAGGTGCTTACCGATAACGCCCAGCTTGCGCTCACCGGCGCTCTATGGGAACTGGATCAAGATTTGGCGCTGTTCGTGGACAGCGAGGATAAGCTCGTCCCCGTCGTCACGGCCTTCCTCGAGAAACTTATGGATAAGGTCGCCTTGCGCGCGGCGAACCTGCCGCGCCTGAAACCTTTTACCTCTGTCAGCTACCGCGTCGAAGAGGATAATTTCGACATTAACGGCTTTACGCCTTTTGCCCGCGCCCAAAGCTCCAAGCTGACCATGACCTTCAAAAAACCGCATGAGGTGGTCGGCAACCATATTGCGAAATATCAGGCGATGAAGCTGTCCAAAATGCTCATGGCCTATGACTTCGAGCGGAAATTAAATCCTTTCGCAGAACTTGGCGGGTTTATCTTTACCTTTATGGGCGACGGCGCGCCGGGAACGGGGAAAACCACCCTCATCCAGATGATGGCGGGATTAATTTCCGAATATTGCGCCAATGCGGGATATGCCTTCCGCTATCAAAATCTATCCACGGATTCCATCGACAGCTATCAGGGGAAATCGGCGCAAAATGCCAAGGCTTTCATCAATAATGTAATTGATCCGAACGTGATTGGGTTCGGCACGATTGACGATATTGACCAGCTGGCCGGGAAACGGGGAGACCGCCAGTCCTCTGCCGGACAGCTCGAAATCACGGCTGTGCTGATGGAAAGCTTTGCAGGCGCAAATACGGTGGTACGCGGCAATTGCACCTTCGGCATGTTTTCAAACTATCCTGAAAATGTGGATGACGCGCTTCGCCAGCGCGCGGGCGCAAGGTTCCTGGTGGACGGGCCGCAAACGCGAGAGGACTATATCGACATTCTGCATCTCTTAATGGGAAAGAACCATGACATTCCCGTTGGCAAACATGACCTATTCGCCGCGCAGCAAATCAAAAAAGCCGTCGCCGCGAGCTATGACAGCTATGCCCGTCCGAAAGAGGACGGTCTGGTTGAGGTCTATGACAAAGTCTCCAAAGACATCGGCAAGCTCGACACCATTGCCAAGCTCGGCACTTATTTGAAAGGCATTCAGGAAGCTGACTCCCGCTTTACTGGCCGCGCCATAAAAAACATCACCGACGCGGTCAAAGTCCGCGCCATGGATTTCGAACTTCCCGATGAGTGGATGGAAAAGCCTGATCTCTTCCTGACCAAAGATTATGACACCAAGAAAAAAATGATCGCCGACCTCTCCCAGCCGATCACGGTCGATATGGTCATTCAGGAAATCAACCGCTACGCCGACTCAGAATTCCGCTACGCCGATAAGTCAGATGAAATCGCGATTGAGAATATGGTGCGGGATTACGCGCGGCAGGAAGAGGCGAAGAAGCGGTATTTGGGGGAGAAGGGGTGATGTCGAGACGATTCATAGTTGAAAAAAGTGGGCTGCCTGACCTTTCTGGAATGATGCTAGCCACAGTCGAAGCTTTGAAAGAAATTGGCAGTTCTGCAAATATACAAGAGTTAGATGAAAAAGTTGCTGAAATCGAAAACGTGACCGAAGAAGAGCAATCTTATACAATGTCTAATGAAGATCCTCGGGCACGTTTAAATTATTACCTTGCTTGGGCACGGACATATTTAAGGCGAGGTGACGCTATAGAAAACTCTTCTCGAGGTGTTTGGGCATTAACGGATACTGGTGAAGAAATTATATCTTACGAACAAACGAAAGCAATTTATGAAAAGGTTCAAGCCGAAGAACGTGAACGAGCGCGTCAGAAACGAGAAGCCCGCAACCAACTAGAAAACGATGAACCAAGCGCGTATTCAGATAATGATAGCGAAACTGAAAGCTTTACGGATTGGAAATCCCAATTACTGGAAACTCTAAAGTCAATGGAACCATCCGCGTTTGAGCGCCTCGCTCAAAGGTTGTTAAGAGAGAGCGGATTCACAAAAGTTGAAGTCAGAGGCAAATCCGGCGATGGGGGAATAGATGGAGTTGGAGTGCTTCGAGTAAATTTGGTCTCTTTCCAAATATTTTTTCAATGCAAAAGATACAAAGGCAGCGTTGGATCATCTGACATCCGTGACTTTAGAGGGGCCATGCAGGGCCGTGCAGATAAAGGTCTGTTTATAACGACAGGTAGCTTTACTGCTCAAGCTACCGATGAGGCGACACGAGACGGTGCGACAGCAATAGATTTAATAGATGGCGATAGACTTTGCGACCTTCTAAAAGAAAATGATTTAGGCGTCTCCACAAAAATGATCGAAAAAGTAATTATTAATGACTCCTGGTTCGCGAGCATTTAGCCCATGATGCGTCTCGTCAAAAAAGGGCTGATGTTCGGCAACCTGATTGAGGTGTCCTCTCCGGCTTTGGTGGAGCGTTATAATCGCGCCCTAAAGCATCTGATTGACCGCGAGACGGCATTGACCGGTTTTCATATTGATATGTCGGGATATTCACCTGAGATCGGAGACGAATTTGAGGATCAGCTCTATCTGAACCCGAAGGGATGCAATCAGATGTTCATCCTGCTGACGACGGATCAAATGAAAGCGCCTTTGCTCAATTCACAATTCTCGACTTCCCGGTCAATCTTGCGTCAATATATTGAGGAAAACGAAGATCAGCTTTTTGCTCTGACGGCACGCGAAGCCGTGGCTGGGGAATTAATGAATTCCGTCTTTCATATCTCGTCGCCTTCTGACCTCCTGCATATCAATCAGATCGAAATCGAAGCTGACACCATTCAAGAACATGTCGCCGAGGCGCATCAGCTCTCTGAGCAAATTGATCAATTCATGACCGAAGACGATGCGTGGTGGGATGACGTCTTAATCGCGCAAATGATTGAGCTGGCCAAGCGGACGGGGAATATTCAGCGCAATCCGGTGACATTGGACAATAAAACTTATGTCCAGGGAAATTACTACACAAGCCATTTCGGCGGGGTCTATATTTTCCGCGACGCAGAGACCCCCACAGTTATCGCGCGGGAACGCGTCGAAGGTTTGGACGATCTGTCCATTGAGCAAATTCTGACCTTTGACGACAGGGAAGCGATTGCTGATTTCCTCCGCGACGAAGACCTGAGCGAGTTAATTGTTCAAGCGCCAAACCAATCCACCGCGGCCATTATCAAGCAAAAACTGGATTTCATCACGATCACTATTGCCGCCGAACAGGGTCATGACCTGAGCGGATTATCACGGCAAAACATTCGCCATTTGGAGCGGCGTTTTGTCGAGGATCTACCCGAAGAGTTTCACGGCCTGATGGATGTCTGGCGCTGGGCCAGTATGGGTGGACGGCCCCCGAAAATGAGGCCGAACCATCCGGCCTTTTTCTACTGCCTCCGCTCCAGTCAGCATAAAGACCGCGATTTGGTGAATATGCTTTTATCCGATCTGTCCCGCCTGGATTTCCGTCAGCTCTTTATTTGTCACAAAGCGCTTTTCTATGACGCCTATAGGAGCTGGTCAGAGTCCAAGAAAGATTATGTCTCGGACTTTCTGGCGCAGGAATATGCCATGGATAAGGTCGGTGCGCGCGAAGCTTTGTTCGGCGATGAGCCGGCCATGGAAGAACCTGAGCCGGAACCAAAACCCAAGACGGAATTTACCAACCCTTGGGGAAAAGCCAAAGTCAAAGACGGTCTGTATAAGGTCAAACCTCATAACAAAAAAGAAGATGACTTTCGCGAACTCTATAAGGATTACCGCAAAAAAAATTACCGAAAGTCCAAAAAGGGTAAGAGGGATTAGGCATGGTCGGCTGGATAAGAAATATCGTCATTATTTTCGCCATTCTCAGCGCGGTCTATGCCGTTTTGAGCATCACGGCTAATCTGCGGCAGCGGCAGAAACTGCGCAGTGAGTACCACAAACAAGACGCGCTTGAGAGCCAACAGGACTTTGTCGAGCGAGGCTTACGTCAATATAATCGCTCCATACGCCCTAAAATGCTTTTGGGGATCTATTTTTTCCCTCTCGCTATTTTCGCGGGTTTGGCGTGGTTGGCGCAATTTGGGTAGGTTTGGGCCCGGTGATTTCAGGAGTGTCTTATGAAAACAGTTAAATGGTTTTTCGCCTTCTTGGCCTTTATCATTGTGGCGGTTCTCGCGCATTACTACTTACCGGATCGCGACATCGTTCAGATTGTCGACACTGATGTGAAGCGTATGGACATTTCTGATGTCTCGCCCTTTTGGGACCGACCCGATGTCGGCACAAACACGCAAATGACGCGCGATGTTCGCTTTATTTATACGGTCAAAAAAAATGGCCGGTCTATGACTTACCGGAATGAAGACACAGGCTGGTCTTTCCCGCCTTATTTCAAATTCGACAGCAGCGACGTGTCCGGCAATGCCGCCAATCTGGCCCGAGACCCAGATCAGTGGGTCGCGGTTCGCCATTATGGCTGGCGCATAAAACTCTTCTCAATTTTCCCGAATGCGACCTCTATAAAAAAAGTCAGCGGCCCGGACGCCCTCTTAATCCCTTGGTTTAATATCGTCTTTCTCGGCCTTATCGCGTTTCTGTTGTTCTTGATCTTCCGCATGGCTAACCGGTGGAAGACTAAAAATGTTGACCCCATCACAGACAGAATTGGCGAAGAGTTTGACGATGCCGGAGAGGCTTTGTCCAAGCGCGGATCGGCCATAGGCAGAGGGTGGCGGAAAATCTTTGGAACGACGAAGCCGCGAAAATAAACTTCGCCGCTAAACTGAAACTTTAGGAGACGCTCTTACGAGAGCGTCTTTTTTCCATAGTGTAATTGAGCGCCAATCGCCCCCCATCCACATAGATACACTGGCCCGTAATATAGCTTGCATCTTCGGAAAGCAGAAACGACGCCACGCTCGCCACTTCATCCGGGAGAGCCACGCGGCCCAACGGCGTACGCGCTGCAATTTTATCCATCGCATCTTCATTCCCAACGACCCCGTCAAGCATGTCCGTTTTGACAGAGCCGGGGCCAATCGCATTGACGCGAATACCGTAAGGCGCGAGTTCCAGCGCCATCGCCTTTGTCATTTGGAGCAAACCGCCTTTGGACACGGTGTAGGCGATATAATCAGGTATAGCGACGGTATCATTAATCGACGACATATTGACGATAGCGTAGGGGCGGTCTGACAAACGTGAGCGGTCTTCGCGGTCTTCTATTTCCTTGACCATATGTTTGGCCACGGCTTTCGAGACCAAGAACGCCCCCCGAAGGTTTACCGCCAAATTTCGGTCAAAATCTTCCACGCTCATATCCAGCGCGCCGCCCTTCATGGCCACACCGGCATTGTTGACCAAGCCGTCAATTCGTCCGAACGCACCCAGCGTTTCGGCAATCAGATTATGCACCTGCAATTTATCAGACACGTCACATTCCACAAACACGGCGCGGTCCGTACCTTCTGCTAGCTCCTCGCCCGCGCGATACCCCTGATCTGTGTCCTGATCAGCCAAGACGACGCGATGGCCATCCTCGACCAGACGCTGCGCGCAGGCAAATCCGATACCGCGCGCCGCTCCTGTGACAATGAAAACCTGATCCGACATAGTGCCTCCCAAATAACTTAACGGGCAATAAAAAAGCCCACCCAATAGGGTGAGCCCGTATAACATCAAATTTATGAAATTTAAGAGACCAGAACCTGTTTGTCTGAAATCTCGTCCTTAATTTGTAGTTTTTGCTTTTTGAGCTGTGATATTCGCAAATGATCGGGCATGGGACTTCGCATTTCGTCCTGGATCTTTTGCTCCAGCGAGGCGTGTTTCGAATTTAGTTGGGTCAAATGCGCTGATAATGCCATTCACATCTCCTTAGGTTAGGTGACTTAAGCCCTTTTCTTATAGCACAAAACTTTGCCTGAGTCTTAATCGAATTCAAATTCGGACATTAAACCCTGTTCAGCTTGCTCATTTGCGCCGAAGTCTTTATTAAACTCTGGTGACGGACGAGACCCCAGACGCCAGCAATGATGAAACCCTAGAGCCGACCCAAGAGGAGCTACAGGCTCTGCTGGACCGTTTGCGCACGGAACATCGCCGGATTGACGATGAAATCAGGGCTTTATCGGAAAACGGCGTATCGGATATGCTCAAACTCCGACGGATGAAAAAAATAAAACTCTCGATGAAAGATCAGATAGTTTACTTAGAAAATCAAATCACGCCGGACATTATCGCCTAAACTGTCTGAAGTTTGTCTGGACGGGAGCGTTTTGCCTTGTACATGGCCTGATCAGCTCGGTGTAAAATTTCATCCGCCGCGATGCCGGGGTCACACGGCGCAACGCCCCAAGACGCGGAAATATTGACATAGCCATTGCCGGAGAAAATGCGTTCTTCTCTCATACGGCAGGACAAAGCCGAGGCTTTTGCCCGCGCAATTTCCGGTGAAGACTTAAACAACAGCACGCCAAACTCGTCTCCGCCCAGACGCGCGACCATATCGCATTGTCTGACACCGTTAAGCAGAACGTCGCCCACCGCCTTCAGGAGATTATCCCCCACAGTATGACCATGAGCGTCATTAATGGCTTTAAACCCGTTCAAATCAAAGAAAATCAGGGAGCTCACCATGTCATACCGCTCCATAACCGTTTGCGCCCGCGAGACTTCTCGCATAAAGGCCCGCCGGTTGAAAACAGGGACAAGGGGATCCGTATCCGCCGCGCGTTCCAGTTCCAACACGCGATAGCGAAGGCGGGTAATTTCCGCCTGAAGAGATATATTATCCTGGCTGAGTTGAGCATCAGTCACACCTGTCCGGTCAATCGCGCGAAAGCTAGCTTCGTTTAAAGCGCTGGAGACGCGGCTAAGCGGCATATGGTGGACCCCTAAAGTTCAACTTGCCGTCATCATTAGTCGCCCAGAGTTAAGAAACGGAAAAGAGGCGGTCTAAAGGAAACGTAAACCGGCTAAAAATGGCGGTTGGATTCTATTGGGTCATCCTTTAGAAGATATCGCTTTCCAGCCACTCTTATGGGGACTGCAAAGTCATGACTGCTAAAACTGCTCCTATCGCCATTATCATGGGCTCCACGTCCGATTGGCCGACCATGGAACATGCCGCCAATATTCTGGATGATTTGCAGGTAGCCTATGAAGCCAAAGTCATTTCCGCCCACAGAACCCCTGATAGATTATATGATTTTGCCACAGGCGCCGCCAAGGCGGGTCATAAGGTAATTATTGCCGGGGCGGGCGGGGCCGCGCATTTGCCCGGCATGGCAGCCTCCATGACACCCCTGCCTGTTCTCGGCGTCCCCGTAGAAAGTAAAGCCTTGTCCGGAATGGACAGTCTTTTATCTATTGCCCAAATGCCGGGGGGCGTGCCTGTCGGCACTTTGGCGATTGGCAAATCCGGCGCCAAGAACGCAGCCTTACTCGCCGCCGCTATTCTGGCCTTGTCAGATGAGGCGCTTGCAAAACAGCTCAATGATTGGCGCAGCAAGCAGACCGAGTCAGTCGCTCACGATCCGAAAGGTTAAGACGTGCGAACAGGCTTCCCTCTCCCGCCCGGGTCAACCATCGGAATTTTCGGAAGTGGCCAGCTGGGCCGGATGCTGGCTTTGGCGGCGGCGCGGCTTGGTTTAAAAACTCATATTTTCGCCCCGACTGGAATTGACAGTCCCGCCGCCCAAGTGGCGCATAGCTATACGGATGCTGAATATGACGATCTCAACACGGTGAAGTTTTTTACAGAGAATTGTGATGCGCTGACTTATGAATTTGAAAATGTTCCGGCTCAGACCGCGATGTTCGCGGCAGAGTGCAAACCGCTTCACCCCAGCGCTAATTGCCTCACCGTTGCCCAAGACCGCTTGACCGAAAAGCAGTTTATTTCCAATGAAGCTGGCGTCCCCGTCGCACCCTTTGAGGCTGTTGAAAATAAGTTTGACTTGAAACGGGGTCTGCGACGACTTGGCGGAACTGGGGTGCTTAAAACCCGCAGGTTTGGCTATGACGGTAAAGGTCAGGTCATTATTCGGGACGAAGCTGAAATTGAAGCCGCTTGGGAGAAGTTAGGGGATTACTCCCTCATTCTCGAGGCGTTTATCCCTTTTACGCGCGAAGTTTCCATTGTTTGCGCGAGGGGCGTGGATGGACACATGGCGGCCTATCCCTTGGTCGAAAATGTCCACCAGAACCATATTCTGCACACCAGCACAGCCCCGGCCCCAAGAGATTTGGGGAGCGCCAAAGATCTAGCTCAGAACATCATGCAGGCTCTGGATTATGTCGGCGTAATGGCGACAGAATTTTTTGAGCTGGAGGACGGAAGTCTGATAGTCAATGAAATCGCCCCACGCGTTCACAATTCAGGTCACTGGACGCAAGATGCGGGTTGTACAGATCAATTCGAGCAACACATCCGTGCGGTAGCCGGCTGGCCACTAGGTAATCCCAACCCTAAACACGGCGTCGTTATGACCAACCTTATCGGCGAGGACGTAAATGACTGGCAAAACCTGGCTCGTGAAGAAAACACTTTTCTGCATTTATATGGCAAAAAAGAAGCTCGGTCGGGGCGAAAAATGGGCCATATCAACCGGATCGTGCCATAGCTGTTGTTTATCGGATGTAGCCTACTGGCTTATCCCCGACGTCTGCGCCGTTTAAACTTCGGCGGACCACCATATCGTAAAGAGCCTAAAACACTTGCGGGGCTCGGCCAGTCTTTGGTTTTGGTTTTGACCTGCCATTTGAATTTTTCAAACTGCATGACATTTGCAATCCGTGCGTCCAGAAACTCCCGCCCTTTTGACTTATCTGGGTCGTCGTCATTGATCCAGACAGGTAAGGTCGTCCCTATAACGCCGGACAATATCGTGCGTTTGGAATAATAATTGGCATCTGTCGAAGTATCGCCAATGGCGCGCCAGATCGTGTCCGCCGCCGCCCAGAGCTGACCCGGCCCGCTAAGCCGCCCGGCCAATAACGTGTCTGGCAAAGCCAAGCGGGACAAAGCGCGGTGAGCCGCTTCTTCGAAAGGGTGAATGGCTTCCAATCTGGCCACGACGCCTTGCGTCACGCGGTCTCGAATTTTCATGTTTTCGATATCTAGCGCGGCGATTGATTCTTCTGTTTTAGAATTTAGCTGGTCTGACCAGTAAGCCAGTAAATCAAGCGCACCTTCGGGAAAATAGAGGGCTTCTGCGCCGTTGGGCAATCCGGCGGCTTTGACAGATTGGCGGAGCATTTTATCCGTCCAGCCTTCGAAGGCGGCCATAGGCAAGGCCGCCTGCAAAATGCGCTCGCGGGGGGATGGGCCTGTTTCGGTCATAAATCCCATATAGGATGGCAGGACCGCCCTGTCACCTCTCTGTCGCTTTATGCCGCAGAGAAACCGCTCAGCTTTGACGCAAAATCGTCCGCTTAAACCAACCTGTGACAGCGCTCATACCGGAACCAGACAGGACGCCGTAACGAAAAACGCGCCCAGCCGCCCAAACAACGCCGAGAGAAAGAAGCCCGAGAAGCACCGCAGATAAAATCAGCTCCCAAAGCGGGGGATCGGACGGCAAACGCACAAGGACCGCAAACGGCGCCGAGAGCGGAAACAGGCTCGCCAGCCGTAATAACGGACTGTCCGGCGTTGCGAGGCCCAATGGCACCACTAAAACGCAGAGAGTTAGCACAATGACGATCGGAGTCGTCATGGTTTGGGCATCCTGCATGGATTGGCTGAGCGCGCCGAGTGCGATGAAACAGGCCCCATAGAAGATATATCCAAGGACAAGAAAAATGAAAAAGAAGATGAGGAGTTTTGGCGTGAAGCTTTGCGTAAAGGCCTGCGTCATTTCGCTGTCCCCTTTTAGCGCAATCGCTGTTCCTGCGAAAATGGCAAGCAGTATATATGGCGCCATGGCGGTAAGTGTAAGAGCCGCCACACCCAAAAGTTTCCCGAAAATAATTTCGGAAAAACGTGTTGACGCCAACATCATTTCAAGAAGCTTATTTAACTTTTCTTCCAGCATGGAAGTCAGCAGCATATAAGCGCCTGAAAAGACCGACAGCCATAGAAAGATCGATAAACCTGCCGCCACATAATACGGCACTTTATCGGCGTCCGTCACGGCTTGCGACGTCGTGTCATCAGACACTTTCGTCGGGTCAAAACTTTCGACTTCAAGGCGGCCTTTCTTGGCCTCGGCCAACCCTTCCGGCGTTAAATTGCCTGTCGCCAGGTAATTTTCTTCTGCCCGGTTTTCAAAATAATCTCTGGCTAGATTCTTTAGATCAGGTGCGTTGATATTTTTTGACCAGTAATCCGCCTTTGGGCCTTCCTCCGTTTGGGTAATATAGAGAAGTCCGTCCAGAGGCCGGGATTTCCCGTCCACCTGCACTAGGCTTTCACCTTTTAAATACTCTTGCGAGCCGGCCAGAGTCTCCGCAGGGGGATCAACAAAATTAATTTTGCTGTCGAGGGATTTTAACTGACCTTGCAGAGAAGGCACTTCTCGCTCTATCTGAGCTTTCGCCGCGGCTGACCCGTCACGTTCCAGAGTCTCGCGAATATCTATTTCTTGCGCCTCCGTCATAGTAACGGCCCCTAGGCCGTCTATGAAACGTTCGACTTTTTGGCTCTGATTGTCCTCATGCAAAGCCAGAATACCGTCGGCATATTGACCCGTTTCGTCCAGAATTGTCTCGTAACGCGGCGGCGATAGTTCAACATCAAGCGTCGCGAAACCAATGCCGAATCCCATTCCGATAAAGGGCATTAAAAAAGAAATCCAAAACCCCCACGTTTTGATATAACCGAGATAATCCCGGCGGGCGATGAGGAAGGTGCGGCGTAAATTGACAGCAGGCAAAACAGACATAATTACGCCTCCTCTTGATCAAGATTAGTCTGGGCAAGGTCATGCGCCATGTCGGCCTGCAAATCCGCGCGGGCGTCTCCGCCGACAAGCGCCACGAAAGCCTCATGCAGAGTCGGCTGCTTCGGCTCGAATTGGGTGAGTTTAATTTTCTCTGCAACGCAACGCTCCAAAACAGCTTGGCTCTGAGCGGTCTCTTTCAAAATAACGTTCAATCCCCCGTCCCGGCGCTCTTCGACGTCTTCAGCAAAAGGCCTGACGATTTCCAGTAATCTGTCATCCTCCGACGCGATCACCATACGGCGCGGCGCTTTGGACAGAGCCGCCTCAGTAGAGCCGTCAAAGACAACTTCCCCGCCTCCCATAAGGATAATTCGGTCACAGAGACGTTCAGCGTGCTCCATAACATGGGTCGAGAAAATAATGGTTTTGCCGCGTCCGGCAATTTCGCTGACAATGCCTTCAAGCACGCGTTGATTGACGGGGTCGAGGCCGGAAAACGGCTCGTCTAGAATGTAAAACTCCGGATCATGCGCAATCGCAGAGAGCAGCTGCACCTTCTGCGCCATACCCTTGGACATGTCTTTATTCTTCTTGCGTTTGGCCTCTGACAGGCCGTATCGGTCCAACAGATCATCGGCCAGCGAGAACGCTTCTTTCTTACCAATACCGTTCAGTCGCGCCATATGGGCAATGCTTTCGCGGGCGGTCTGTTTCTTATAGAGTCCGCGTTCTTCAGGCAAAAATCCAATCCGGCCAAAGGCATTTTCGCCCGGCTTTTCACCGAACAAAGCGACCTCACCCGTGTCCGGCGGGATGAGGCCCAGCGCCATACGAATCGTTGTTGTTTTCCCCGCTCCGTTCGGGCCAAGAAAGCCGACCACTTCGCCGCGTTTTATAGTGAAGCTGACATCTCTGACGGCGGATTTTCCGCCGAAGCTTTTGGAGACATTTTGGAGGGAGAGCGGAGATGAGGACATAAGGGTCTTTAGCGCCATTGAAATCCTTCTGACAAGGTGAGTTTCAAAAACGGGAACCAAATATTCAGGAAAGGTGTATTTTCAAAAAAGGAGACCGATATGAAAGCCAAATCCAAAGCCCAGCAAAAAGCCGCCGGCGCCGCGCTCTCGGCCAAACGCGGAGAGATCAAGAAAAGCGAACTCCAAGGCGCGTCCGTCGAAATGTATGAAACAATGACCGAGGAAGAACTCGACGATATGGCCTCTACCGAGCGCGAAGATTTGCCGGACAAGATCGAGGACTAATTTGGTTGGGATTTGAGCGCCTTAAGGACAATATCGCGGCCGCCCAGGCCCCAGAGGTTATTGTGCAAACCGTCTTCTATTCTATAGGCGGTTTTCGGCCCTTTATATCCTTCGAATAAAAGCTCGCCGAATTTCAGAGGCACAATTGTGTCTTTTGTACCATGTATCCAGATCAGCGGAAATGAACCGTTCTGAAGGGCTTCATCAGAAAGAAACTTATCCTTCAGCAAAAATCTGACGGGCAGAAAGGGCATTGCTTCTGCCCCCACGGCGACAATTGAATTGAAAGACGCATCCGCAACAAAAAGTGACGGTTCGTGAGTAATAGAAAGTTGGGCTGCCACACCTGAACCAAGCGAGGTACCATAAAAAACAATATTTTCTGGTAAAATGTCCTGGTCAACCACCCATTCATACTGACGTTTCGCAGCTTCCGTTAGGCTTTCTTGCGTACTCACACCGCCTTGTCCCGGATAGCCGGGATAACCAACAGATAAGACGCCATGCCCAGCCTCTATTAAGTCATTGAAAATGTCGTAATTGCTATAAATCGCTGACCCATTGCCATGAAACACCATGACGGTTTTCCCAGTCGGGCTTGTCGGCGGTGTCCACCAAGAAATTATATCATCTTGGGCATTTCTAATTTCCTCCATCTCGACATCAACATCGGCAGGAGAAAGGTAATTTTCAGGTGGAAAGTAAAGCAGCTTTCGCTGCATCACATAGGCCCCAATCACAAGCAGAATGTATAATCCAATGAGAACCGCAAGAATGCCGATAACCCATTTCATGACTATTAACTCTATAAAGTCTTAATAATACTCTCGACCATTTTCTTAGCGTCTGACAGGAGCATCATCGTCTTGTCTTCATAGAACAGGTCATTGTCGATACCGGCATAGCCTGTGGACATAGAGCGTTTGACGACGAGCACGGTACCGGCCTTATCGACGTCCAGAATAGGCATGCCGAAAATCGGGCTGGACGGATCGGTTTTGGCGGACGGGTTCGTCACATCATTCGCGCCGATTACAAAAGCGACATCCGCATTGGAGAATTCAGAGTTGATGTCTTCCAGCTCGAACACTTCGTCATAAGGAACATTCGCTTCGGCGAGGAGCACGTTCATATGGCCCGGCATCCGCCCCGCAACCGGGTGGATAGCGTAGACCACATCGACGCCTTCCTCTTTCAGCGTATCGGCCATTTCGCGAATGGCGTGTTGAGCCTGCGCCACAGCGAGGCCGTAGCCCGGCACGATGATGACTTTGGAGGCGTTTTTCATGATGAACGCCGCGTCTTCGGCAGAGCCCTGTTTGAACGGGCGCTGTTCCTTGTCGCCGCCTGCAGCGGAGGATGTGTCGCCGCCAAACCCGCCGAGAATGACGGAAATAAAGCTCCGGTTCATGGCTTTACACATGATGTAAGACAGGATCGCGCCCGAAGAGCCAACCAGCGCGCCAGTCACGATGAGCGCCATATTGCCAAGCGTGAAGCCGAGCGCCGCCGCCGCCCAACCGGAATAGCTGTTGAGCATGGACACCACGACGGGCATATCCGCGCCGCCGATCGGAATGATAAGCAGGAAGCCGAGAATAAATGTGATAGCGACAAGGCTCCAGAGGATTGTCGGATCCGAACCGCCGGATTTCATCAACATCCCGATGAGCACAGCTACGCCGAGGCCCAGCGCGATATTAATCAAATGCCGGAAAGGCAGCATGATCGGCGCGCCGGACATGTTCCCGTTCAGCTTAGCAAAGGCGATGACAGAGCCGGAAAAGGTAATCGCGCCAATGGCCGCGCCGAGCGATAGCTCGAGCAAGCTCCCGGCCTTAATCGTGCCTTCGTCGTTCAGGATGCCGAAGCTATCCGGCGAGAAAAAGGCGGCAACGGCTACAAGAACAGCGGCCAATCCGACCAAGGAGTGAAACGCGGCCACAAGTTGCGGCATATCCGTCATGGGGATTTTTTTCGCAATCACCGCGCCGACAACGCCGCCGACAGCGAGGCCAGCTCCGGCGAAAAGGAAACCTGTACCGCCCATCCCTGCGACCAAAAATGTCGTCACGATTGCAATGGCAATACCGACCATACCGTAATAATTCCCGCGGCGGGAGGTTTCAGGGGAGCTTAGGCCCCGCAAGGCCAGAATGAAGAGAACTGCCGAGACTGTGTAGAGAATCGCGGCGAGATTAGCAGATAGTTCAGGCATGATTATTTCGCCTTCTTCTTATACATGGCGAGCATGCGCTGAGTGACGAGGAAGCCGCCGAAAATATTGACGGCGCAGAGCGCCACGGCAATCGCGCCGGTCCAGGTTGAGACGGAAGAGCCGCCTTGCGCTCCGGCCGCAACGGCAATGAGCGCGCCCACAATAATCACGGAGGAAATGGCGTTGGTGACCGCCATAAGCGGCGTATGGAGAGCGGGCGTAACCGACCAGACAACATAATATCCGACGAAAATCGCCAGAACGAAAATAGTCAGTTGGAAAACGATCGGGCTGACGGCGGCGCCTCCCGCCATGATAAGAGCGAAGGTCATACTCTAGCCTTTCTTTTTCCCGGCGTTTTTTGCGGCAGGCTTTTTAGGAGCCGCCTTTTTCGCAGGAGCTTTTTTTGGTGTCGCTTTTTTAGCGGCTGGTTTTTTCGTTGCAGTTGGTAAAGCGAGCAACCGCTCATGAACCACGGCGCCCTCTTTAGTCAGGGCGCAGCCTTGGATAATTTCGTCGTCCCAATTGGGCGCGTAAGCTCCGTCCTCGGATGTAACCAGAGGCAAGAACGCTTTGAGGTTACGTGCAAACATGTTGGAGGCATCCGCCGCCATACGGGACGGCCAGTTGAGATAGCCGACAATATGCACGCCGTTCTTGGTCGTGACGATTTCGCCTTTCTTGGAGCCTTCAACATTTCCGCCGCGCTCTACCGCCAGATCGACAATGACAGAGCCGGGCTTCATGGAATCCAGCATGGCCTTATCAATCAATTTCGGTGCGGGGCGTCCCGGAATAAGGGCGGTCGTAATCACCACATCCTGTTTGGCGACGTGGGACGCGGTCAGCTCGGCCTGTGCCTTTTGATATTCCGGCGACATTTCCTTGGCATATCCGCCTGAGGTTTCGGCAGCTTTGAATTCTTCGTTTTCCACGGCGACAAATTTCGCGCCGAGAGAGGCAACCTGTTCCTTGGCGGCGGGGCGAACGTCAGTCGCCGTTGTCACCGCGCCAAGACGGCGGGACGTTGCAATGGCTTGTAGTCCTGCGACCCCCGCGCCCATGACAAAAACTTTGGCCGGCGCGATTGTGCCCGCCGCCGTCATCATCATTGGCAGAGCGCGGCCATAAATCCCGGCCGCTTCGACCACGGCGCGGTAGCCGGACAAATTGGACTGCGAGGACAATACATCCATCGCCTGCGCGCGCGAAATTCGCGGTATATAATCGAGAGCAAAAGCCGTGACGCCCGCTTTAGCGCAAGCCTGAGCGTATTTTGGATTGTCCGTCGGGCTCATGGCTCCGGTAATCCCGGCGCCTTTTTTAAGACTGCCAACCAATTTAGCGTCCGCCCCGTTTACCGAAAACACAAGATCTGCATTTTTGACGCAAGCCGTATTGCTGGCGGAAATCGTCGCGCCAGCCTCTTTATACGCGGCGTCAGAAAAATCCGCCTCGGCCCCTGCGCCCTTGGTCATCGTAATTTTATGACCTGCAGCAACATAGCCCTTTACTGTATCGGGCGTAGCGGCGACGCGGCGTTCTGCCGGTCCGGAATCTTTTATAACGGCTATATGCAAGACAAATCCCCTTCGATTGAAGTCTTTAATCTATCGGCCCAAACGGCATCTCCCGATCAGGCAAAAAGCGCTTACCCCGCGAGGAGGCTTAGTAGAAGTGAGATTACACCGACAAAGATAGCGAGACCAACCAGTGTCACGTACCAAATCGCCTTAAATTTTAGCGCAAGTCCAATGACGAACCCTACCACAACACTGATGATAAGAGCGCTTAGCCAGCTCATCCCGACGGCGAAAACCAGTGTCGGCATAAGAACGATGAGAGCAACTAAAGCGCCGCCATATTTCGTCATGCCCATAAATCCGCCAAATGTGCCTGATTGCGCTTTGACGTTCATTTCACCGCGATTGTAATTTGAAGAACCAGCTGCCATTTTTCTTTCCTGATGTCTTTCCCAGAGGGTTGTTTGCTCCAACCTCCAACCGAAGGTGACGGAGCCAAAAATTTCGCTTCTGCTATCATGCGGCCATCCAACCGACAATAGCGCCCGAGCCTTATAGGGGCATATTTTTCCTCTAAATTGGATTTAACTTCCTGCTAACCCTGATCTTTGGCCAAAAATTCACCTGTTTGTCCCATATTCTTACGAACAACCTCTGGCGTCGCCTCTCACTTTAGGGGGGACTGTCCAATTTAAGAGTAGAAGGTATTTTGATGGCAAAAACTGTCCTGATTGTGGATGACGACCCGACCCAAAGGCGCCTTTTACAGGCCGTGGTCGAAAAAAGCGGGTTTTCGACTCTGCAGGCCGATAATGGCGACGGGGCTCTGGATATCGCGCTTGGTACCAATTCAGACAAAGTTAGCGTCATGTTGCTCGATCTTGTCATGCCGGGCCGTGACGGGATGGATACATTAAATGAATTAGCTCTTAAACGGCCTGACCTACCCGTCATTGTCCTGACCGCGAAAGGCTCCATCGAGACGGTTGTCACGGCCATGAAAGCGGGGGCCCGAGATTTCATTGTCAAACCGGCCTCACCCGAGCGGATTATCGTCTCTATCCGTAACGCGCTTGAAATGAATACGCTCGTCACCGAAGTCACTCGACTAAAGAAAACATCCGAAGGCAGTCTGCAATTTGATGATCTGATCGGGAATGCCGGCGCGATGCGCACCGTGGTCGCCATGGGCGAGCGCGGCGCAAAAGCCAATATCCCTATTTTGATCACAGGTGAGTCCGGAGTTGGTAAAGAAGTTATCGCCCGCGCCATTCAAGGCGCGTCAGACCGCGCCGGGCGCCCCTTCATTACGGTCAATTGCGGCGCGATCCCCGAAAATCTGGTTGAGAGCATTTTATTCGGCCATGAAAAAGGATCTTTCACCGGCGCAAATACGAAACATTTAGGGAAATTTCAGGAAGCTCATACGGGAACGCTTTTCTTGGATGAGATCGGTGAACTCCCTTTGGATATGCAGGTTAAACTCCTGCGGGTTCTGCAAGAAGGCGAAGTTGACCCTATTGGGGCGAAACGTCCGACACCTGTCGATGTCCGCATTATCAGCGCGACAAACCGTGATCTTCAAGACTGCGTCTCGGACGGCTCTTTCCGCGAAGACCTTTATTACAGGCTAAATGTGTTTCCGGTTGCTGTTCCGCCCTTGCGCGAGCGCCGCGAAGACATTCCGGCGCTGACGGATCATTTCATCAAGCGTTTTAACGCTCAAGAGCGTCTCAACGTATCGGGCGCGGCGCGTGAAACTATTGAGTTGCTTCAAAATTATGAGTGGAAGGGAAATGTCCGTCAATTAGAGAATATGATTTTCCGAGCCATGATTTTATCAAATGGCGAAACTCTTCTGCCGCAGGACTTCCCGCAAATTACGGGTCTGGCGCCTTCGCTGTCAGAAGCTTCCGCGACGCCTCCTCCCCAATCAGATTTGGATTCCTTGACGCAAACATGGGAAACCCAGACAGCGAAAGCGGCAGATGGAGATAAAGCTGTCCATGTGCTTGATCGCGAAGGACACCTTCGTAGTCTGGAAGATGTTGAGCGTGACCTTATTCAATTCGCAATCCAGAATTATTCCGGCCATATGAGCGAGATTGCGCGGCGACTAGGAATTGGGCGATCTACCCTTTACCGAAAAGTCCGGGAGCACTCCCTTGATGTTGATGACGTGCGCTCTGCGTAACCCAATCAGCTCTAAGTTTAACAAATAGTGCCTGTCTGAATTGTAAGCTTTCAAACAGGGGTTTGCCGCAATCCAGCCCTATTTTTTTGATGTTATCAGTGCCAAACTGACTTATTGCCCGTTTCCATTCGGGTCTCAAATGAAAGGACTGCGTGATGCGTTTACCTGTTTATTGCTTAGCTCTTTTAGGCGGACTTTCTTTGACAAGCCCCGCCTTGGCTGCAGACCTGCCAAAAGATTTCTCTGCTCTGGATACAAATTCGGACGGCCGTGTGACTTTCTCTGAATATCAAACCTTTGCCAAAGCTAAAGGCGTGTCGGCCACTGAAGCGGCCCAAGACTTTGTTCGGGCGGCTCAAGGCGACGCCGTGCTCACAAAAGACGAATTAAATTTAGCGCTTATGGTAGAGGGGCAGGCTTATGCTCTTAAACCGAAGAATACGCCGAAAGCAGCTATTCCTTCAGGTCCGCAACCGCTCTCCGAGGTGCAGGACGTGAATGAAGAGCCTATTTTCGCATATGAAGCGATACCGGTAGACTAACATTTCTTCTCCGTCTTCTCTTAAAATGGGGGCTTAAATGATGGCGGGTTTGAAGAATCGCTATCTTGCGGACATTTAATGAAACGATTACGGGGCCGCCTCGTTATTAGTATGACGGTCGCAGGCGAAAAACATTCCTCCCCCCTTCAAACTGTTTTTTCTGCGGCCGTCGCATAATAACAAAGGAGATTTCAATGACCTATCGTAATTCTGCCGCCATCGCCGCTTTTTCCGCCGTTTTATTCGCCGCCCCAGCTTATGCGGGGTCTCATATGGAAGGCGAAAAAGCCGACATGTCTAAAAAAGATGTGTTTATGAAAATCGATGCCAATAGCGATAGCAAATTGACTTTCACAGAATTTGCAGACTTCAGCGAAGCGCACGGCGTAAGCTCTTCGGACGCCGCGATGGAATTTACACGTCTGGCCGGCGAGCAAACGACTATTAACATGGAAGGCTTCGAAGAGCTCGACATGAAGGCTTATAAAGGCCACAAAAAGGATAAGATGAAATCCTCCATGAAGGACAAGGGGATGAAGGACAAAGAGGCGAAAATGTCTGCGCCGGAATCCATGAACCAGTCAGCCAGTGCATCTGCTGAAACCTCCGCTATGATGAACGCCGAATATGGTGATTTTGCTAAGCTGGACAGCGATTCTGATGGCAGCGTAAGTTTTAAAGAATATCATAAAATGCGCAAATCGCAGGGCGTAACAAGCACGACCCAAGTTGCTCAGGAATTTACCCGCTTAAGCGGGGGGGAAGCTATGTTGAGCGCGGATCAATATCAGATGGCAAAAGCCAATGATGTCCTAAACCGACCTTCATATCGTGCCCAGACGAACTCCCAAGTCCGGGGCTCTGTAATATCTAATATGAAAGAAGCGGAAACAGTAGACTTGCCAATCGATAATAATCCGGCCGGTTTAAATCAAATGAATAGCTCTGAACTAGAGTCAAATATGACTAATTCGGGGGCTGACACAGATTTGGAAAAAAGCTCCAATCCACAGATGGAAGTCTGGGGCGATAAGTAATACCCGATCAAGCAAAACCAATTTTTTTAGCCCGCCTATGGCGGGCTTTTTTGTGTCCGCGAGACTTTGACCGCATACCACGTTTGCCTTGATGCCACCGTAGCTACCATTGTTTTTTAACGCAACGAACCGGCGCGTCGGGCATTACATATACAGATACACACTCAACTGGGGGTGTTTGCTGATAAGAAAGGAATTTCAACATGACTTATTTAAAATCAACGTCCATCGCAATGGCCCTCACGGCTATACTGGGCGCCTCTAGCGCTTTTGCCGGAGAAACGCCTCCAACATTTTCAGAGCTTGATGCCGATGCCAATGGGCAAGTCTCATTTTCTGAGTTCGCAAAACACAAAGAGAAAAAAGGAAAGACACTCACGAACGCTCAGCGTCAGTTTAATGTGATTTCCGGCGGCAATGAAAGCTTTACAGCTGAGCAATATAAAAGCTCATTTGCTGTAAAGGGCGAAGTGGACGCTATGGACACTGATCCTGTTGTCGTCATGCCGTCTGAGACAACCGACGTGAAAGACGCCGTAGATTCTTCAGATTCTGGTGTTGTGGTCGATGAATTTGATGAAACCCCAGACGCCGAGCCAAAGGTTCAAGTTGATGAGTCTATGGATACCGAATCTATGGCAGACGATGCCATGGAAGCTGAAGAGGATGCCATGGAAGTAGAATCTGACGCTATCGAAGCCGAAACCGACGTCATGGAAATGGAAAATGATGCCGTGGAAGTCGAAACTCTGGACAGTGACGCTGTGATAGAGTCAGATTCAGTCGACAGTGAGACAAAAGTGAACACTGAAATGGACATTCAGACCGAAACAGATGTCGAGACTGAGATGGGTTTAGAAGAAAATGAAATAGCTCTAGAGCCTGAGATCCCTTCAACGATAGATACTACGACCGAATCTGACGCACAGCTAGAAACCGATGTAGAAGGCGATGCTGTCTTAGAAACGGATCCGGCACTTGAAAGCCCGATGCTTGAGGACCCCGTTCTTGACAACGAAGTTATGACGGACACTGAGACGACGATTGATTCCCCGCAAGTGGAAGATTCCGAGCTCAACATAGATCCGACTGTAGACGCAGTGACGGGAGAGAACGATGCTTCTTACGAGACTGAGTTCTCCGTACCGGAAGCTCCAGAAACGCCGTCTTTGGACGAGACCGACCCAGTGGTGGAGTCCGAGATGGAAAGTGATGTTGAGTTACAAGAGAATATGACTCTGGAAGAAAATTCTGGTGTGGATCTCGACATTAAATCAGATGTCGAAACAAATTTGGAAACTGAAACCGACCCTAACTAAGATTTGTCTCTCCTGACAAATAACCCGTTCCACGAAAGTGGGGCGGGTCTTTTTTTTGCCTGCGACTAAGCCTAGATTTTAGTCCGACCTAATTAGCCGTCAGATTTGACTAAGCGTAAAAATGGCTTCTTAGGGTTAGGCGTTTTCGGCGGTTCCGGAACATATTCAGGCAAAAAGGGTTCGATTTTCGGATCACTGAAATCAACATCCGGCTTTTTCAGCGCCGGTTCTTCAGGCATGTCCTCTTCAATCTGCCGGACGCGAGGGGAATAGCCTTTTCCGCCGAAACCTTTTTTGGTGCTTAAACCCTTTTTCGGTTTTGACTTCCAGCTGCCCGCCGAACGGCTGTAATCTGCATCGGGATCGTCATCTTGATCTCCATCGGCCTTCTTCGCTTTCAGCTCTTTGACCTTTTTATTCATGCGCGACACAACCTGTTTTTGGGCCAAGGACAGCGCATCACCGGCGCGTCCTTTTTCCGGATCGTGAAAAGCGGAACCATAGGTTTCGAGACGTTCTAATACGCTCTCGCCAAACTCATCTTCGAAATCGCTAATATGGCCCAGCTCGGTCAATTTAGCATGAAGTCTGGCAATTTTGCGGCGGGCATTCCGAGCAGAACGTTCCCGCGCTTTGGCCATTTTATCACGAAAGGCCGTTTGCGCTTCGTCCCGCGCTACCTGTTCCGCTTGCCATTGTTGCTTGTCATAATCGGACATAAACATCGTCTAGCAGATACAGAACAGAAGCGGAACACTTAATTTGTTTAGCTTGCCTTTTGCGGCAGGAGAAAAATCAAAGGAAGCCGGATGGCTTTCAAGATTTTAACGACGCCCCGAAAAAGGTGAGATAGGCAAATTAAACTATTGGTCGGCAACGACTTCCATATACATATCAAGCAACGCTTCTTGTTCCGCCCGCTCAGACTCGTCCTGTTTGCGCAAAGAAACAACTTTGCGCATGACTTTGGTATCAAACCCAAAACTTTTCACTTCGGAATAAACTTCTCGGATATCCGTTGCCAGCTCGGCCTTTTCGGCTTCCAAACGTTCAATACGAGCGATAAATTGTTTCAGTTTTTCACGGGTGGCCTGACCCATTTGGTCAGCGCGGTCTGCATCGGAAATCATATTGGCCTCTTTATCCTAAAATCCTATGGAAAGGTCTGGTATCGTGTCAAAGCGCCCCCTGCTATGGGCGGGTGCAGAGGAAATTGTGGACAAGCGAATTAGTCGCAATTTTATCCCTGCCCCTATGACGTATAACCCCCTATAAGGGTTGGCAAATTTATAAGGAGAGCCTGATGCTCTATATTTTATACGCACTGACACTTGCTTCGTTTCTTTATGTTTTATTCACGCTCGTCATGGGCGCTAAATCCATGGGCGGAAAGAAAACGGGCGACCGAGAGAAGTCCAATATCTGGATGCGCCGCCGGATCGTGGGCCAAGTTATCGCTATTGGCCTGCTTATTTTGACTGTTTACGTCAAAACCAGAGCCTAGCCCATTGGTTAAACTGAACAAGATATATACGCGCACCGGCGATGATGGATCGACAGGCTTGGTTGACGGCTCCCGCCTGTCTAAATCTGCCTTGCGCGTCAGAGCTTACGGCGATGTTGACGAAACCAATGCCGTTATCGGATTGGTTCGCCTCCATTTAGAGAACCGAAAAATTGATGACATGCTCTCGCGCATCCAAAATGACCTTTTCGACCTCGGCGCAGACCTGGCAACCCCACTGCCGAAAGAGGGAGAAGCAGACAGTGAATACGCCCTACGAATGGTAGAGAGCCAAGTCACGCGCCTCGAGAAAGAACTGGACGGTCTGAATGAGGATCTGCAACCGCTCAAAAGCTTCGTTCTTCCGGGCGGACATCCGCCGGCCGCCTATTTACATCAGGCCCGCACGGTTTGCCGCCGCGCCGAACGTATATGTGTGGCCTTAGGCGAAGTAGATGAGGTCAATCCGCAAGCCATCCAATATTTAAACCGCCTGTCCGATTTCCTTTTCGTCGCGGCGCGTTGGACGAATGACCAAGGCGAAGCGGATGTAAAATGGGTGCCGGGCGAAAATAGATAAGCCAAGAATAGATAGGCTCCGGCCTAAGGCAGGCCGGGTTTAGACGCTATATTATGACCCCGTTTTCAGCAGCGTTTTAACACGCGCCGCCATCTCCGCCGGCGTGCTCCGTCCGTAGAAATAATCAACAAATTTCCCGTCTTCGCCCATCAAATACATAATGTCTGAATGATCGACCGTATATTCTGCGGCGCTGTCAGGCGTGGGAACTTTGGTAGCGTAAACTTTATAGGCGGATTTGGCGGCGGCAATTTCGTCTTCCGTTCCGGTAAAGCCCTGTAGCCCCTCTGGAAACCCATTAGCCTCGACATATTGAGACAAGGTTTCGGTGGTATCCCGATCCGGGTCTACGCTAATCAGAATATAGCCGACGTCATCGCCTTGCTCACCCAGGAGAGACTGCGTTTGCCCCATTTTCTGCAAGGCCGTCGGACACACATCTGGGCAATAGGTAAAACCAAAATAGATCAAATGCGGTTTCCCGGTCAGCGCGTCCTCGCTTACGCGGACGCCGTCCTGATTGACCAAAGAAAACTCGCCGCCAATATCCGCTTGACCAGAGGTGACTGTCTTGCCCGCTTGCCCAGAAGCATTCGGCGTTCCTTCCGGTTGTCCGCACGCCAAAAGGCTCAGCGCGGCGAGGCTCACCATGGAAAATTTAACAAAAGGCATATTGGGTCTCTAAGAATAGGGTCAGACTAAAAAGTTCTTTGCTTGGCATATCCAAGCCAGCTCCAAACGCGTATAGACCAAATATGGCCTGCACACTATCCCTTCTGACCTGTCAGATTGACGCTCTAGAATTCGAGAGCAGAAAGAAAGTATTGTGAATACGGCTCTGGACCCAACCCTGCCCCTCGGCCTCCTTGAAATGGCTGATCCACCGAAACGGCCTGCGCGCTCCATGGGCCGCTTGCGGCGTTATACATTGGTCCTTTTGCGTTGGGGCGCCATTGGCGGGCAGGCTCTGGCTTTATTAATTGTCAGCCAAATTTTCGACTACCCCCTTCCGGCGCTCGCTTGTTCTGTCGTCGTCGGTTTGAGTGTGGTCGTAAATCTGGCGTTGACCACTTTGTTTCCCTTGGATCGCCGCGTCGGAGACTTCGAGGCGCTGCTTCAACTTGGGTTTGATATCATTCAGCTCGCCGCTTTGCTCTGGCTGACCGGAGGTATAACCAACCCTTTCGCCCTTCTCTTTCTGGCCCCGGTTGTGACCAGCGCCACGACCTTGTCTAAACCTGTCCTCCTGACCCTCGCTAGCCTGGCCACGGTCTTATCGCTTTTTCTTGTTTTCCATTACCGTCCTCTACCTTGGGATCCCGCCTCTCCATTAGACCTGCCCTTATTATTTCGCGTGGGGGTCTGGGTCGCCATCATCGTGGGCTCAATCTTTACCTCCCTCTATGCTTGGCGGGCAACGAAGGAGAGCCGAAAAATGGCTGCCGCTTTGGCCGCCACTGAAACTTTATTGGCGCATGAACATAAACTTTCTGCCTTGGGCGGCCTCGCCGCCGCAGCCGCGCATGAATTAGGAACGCCTCTTGCAACTATTCAGGTTGTCGCCAAAGAGATGAGCCGCGAAATTCCGGAAGGAACGTCCCTTTCAGAAGACGCCGCCCTGCTTTTATCACAAGCCCAACGGTGCCGCTCCATATTGGAGCAGCTTTCTTTGCGCGGCGATGAGGGCGACGCCATTCATGACCAGCTCTCAATTGAGGACTTATTCGAAGAAGCCGCCGAACCTTTCATTGATATTGAACCGGATATAGCGATTGATACGGACGGGGTCGGGCCTGAACCTGCACTGCGCCGCCAAGCCGAGCTGGTTTATGCCATGAAAAACTTTGTCGAAAACGCCGTTGATTTCGCTCGCGACCAAGTCAACCTCACCGGACATTGGACCGAAGATTACATCACTTTGACGATTGATGATGACGGACCAGGGTTCGAGCCAACGATTTTAGGCCGTTTGGGTCAACCCTATGTGACCATGCGAAATCGACAAAAAGCTAAACCCGAACGCGCTGGGGGGTTAGGACTTGGGGTGTTTATCGCTTCGACCCTGATAGAACGGACAGGCGGCACAGTGCGTTTCACACGGGCCCCAATTGGCGGAGCGCGAGTTCAAGCAAAATGGCCGCGAAAGACCTTGATAGCACCGCCAACGCCTCAAGAGACCTCTCCTTAATGCATATCAATTCAGCCTTTTTCACCCTGCCATACGTATCGAAAATAAGGTAAAGAAGAAAAAGTTCTGTTAGAAAGATCGCCAGACAGAGAAGGTGAGACTAGAAATATGACTGAATATAACCTGCCGGACGACGCCAGCCTGTTAATTCTTGATGATGATGGGCCGTTCCGTACCCGACTGGGCCGGGCGCTGGAACAACGCGGCTTTACTGTGACGACAGCAGAAACGGTGACGGAAGCGAAAGTCCTTGCCCGTTCCAAACCGCCCGCTTTCGCCGTGCTTGATATGCGGCTTGATGACGGGAACGGCTTAGACGTTATTGACCTACTTCACGAAACGCGGCCTGATTGCCGTATGGTGATGCTCACAGGGTATGGGAATCTGGCAACAGCCGTCTCTGCGGTGAAACGCGGGGCCGTCGATTACCTGGCGAAACCCGCTGACGCTGATGATGTTTGCAAAGCTCTCCTCGCCAGCAAAGGCGAAGCGCCCGAGCCACCGGAGAACCCCATGAGCGCGGACCGCGTGAGATGGGAACATATTCAGCGTGTTTATGAGCTTTGCGGGAAAAATGTGTCCGAAACAGCGCGGCGGCTAAATATGCACAGACGGACTTTACAACGCATTCTCGCCAAACGCGCCCCGAGATAATTTTAGATCATTGAATCAAAAAAGCCGCCCGAAAGGCGGCTTTCTTTTCATTCGGCATATAACGTTTATCTCAACCCAGCTTCAATATCGCGCCAATCGACAACCTTAAAGTTTTGCTGCTCGAAATCTTCGGCAGCATCCTCGGAGTTTTGGTTGTCTTGGACGACAAAGAAACCATCTGGAAAACGCTCGGTCGATTTTGCTGTGACATCGATACCGTCCGTCACAGTAGTCCGGTCCACGACGCCCTCGACAATCTCAAACTGTCCTGCAAACTGATGGTCAGGAAGCGTAAAGGCAACATAGCTGTCATTCCCTTGGGAAGAGACAAGCAAGTAACCGCCATCTTCTCCTTCTGGGTAGACCGTCACGCCCTCCAGATCTGCCATAAGGCCGAACTGCCCTGGACGGCCAATGACGGTTTGATCGTCACCCGCTGATGGGGCAGCGGCGTAGCGGTACAGACCCCCAGCTTCTTCGGCGATATAAAGCGTTTGGGTTCGGTCATCAAAAACACAACCTTCTGTCTTAGTGCCTGTTGGAAATTCACGAACTTTTGAAAGCGCGAAACCTTCAGAGTTGTAGGCAATATTATATTGATAATATATCCCCGCTTTCGTGGTGACTCCGACTTGATAGTCTTCACCCACCATCCCTAAACAAATACCGTAAGGTTCAGGCTTGATAGCCAAGAGGGATGTCATGTCTGTTAGAAACACATCTGTTGCCGGATTGTACAAAAGTGCGGTTATGTTTTTCTTCTCATCATTGCTGGCCACCAAGAGAACATGGGGATTTCCATCCACGACAAAATCCTCTCGAAGGTCCACATTATTTAATGTTCCAAGCGGAAAGAAGTCGCGTGCCTCTCCCTCCAGAGTGTAAATATGAAGGCCGGCTTGTTTGTCAGTTCCGGCGATAAAACCGCTGCCGTTTTCATGAACGAAAATAGCGGGATCGTCAGCCGAGTCACCCGCACTGCCGACGAGAGGCGTTTCGAATGCCGCCGTAACAGGGAACATTCCCTCTGTCGGAGCGACATATGGCGCTTCCTGCTCTAATGTGGCGCAAGAAGCTAACCCCAAAATCAATCCAGCCGTCAGTCCGAAAATCGCTGTTTTATTATAGATATCTGTCATGATTTTTCCCCTTAATAGGTGAAGCGCGCGCCGAGATTAACGCTGGTCCCAAACTCGTCATATTGAGACAGACGAGACTCATCGCCAAAATAATAATATTCCGGCTCGTCTGTGAGGTTCTTACCCTCTAGATATATTTGAAGGCTATCTGTGACTTTGTACTTGGCCGAGGCTTCCACCATCAGTCGGCCGTCCGTATAGCGGTCGAGGCTGCCATATTCCGGGTCTCCCGGGTCACCTTCTGACGTCAATTCATCCAAGTAGTCGCCACGATAGTTTGCTGAGACGCGCAGATCCCATGGACCCTTGTCGTAAGCGAGCGCCACATTCCAAACGGAGTCGGATTGCTTTAAGAATGGAACATTGCGAAAGCCTTCGCCGTCCGGGATGGTCGCTTCGGATTCTGTTAGGGTCAGGTTCGCAGAAATCAGGAAGCCATCCAGAGCTTCGCTTATCGCGTTGAGGTCCTGCACAAAGTTGAACTCCACACCGTAGAGGTCAACTGTATCCACATTGATAGAGGTTGTGATCTCTTCAACCGTCAAAAGTTGCGCCGCATTTAGACTGGAGAGGTCAATCTGTCCGGGCTCATTCCCAACATCAAACGTCGCCTGGTATATTGCGTTATCAATCGTCTTGTAAAAACCACCAATCGACATAATGGATAGGCTGGAAGGATAAAATTCCAGTGCCAGGTCAAAGTTATCTGCCTCATAAGGTTGAAGACTTGGGTTTCCGATTTCGGCTTCATCCTCATCGTCATTTAGGCGCGCAAAGGGCGCCATGTCGCCAAACCCCGGGCGAACGACAGCGGCGTAATAAGCTGCGCGGCCAACAAGCTTATCCGTGAAGTCATATTTGACATTCAAGCTTGGCAGAAAATTGGTATAATCATTTTCAAAATTTAGAACAGTTACATCATTGATGTCGGCTTCTTCTGCATAGTTATTGCCGGTCATGTCAATTTTGGTTTGCTCAACCCGGGCGCCAGCTACGATTGTCGCATTACCCACTCTAAATGTCCCCATACCATATGCCGCGAGAATTTGCTCGTTAACTTCGAAGTCCTCTGAGAGGCTTCCGAAATTAGAGTCATCATCTTCAAACTCTAAGTTACCTTGGGCGTTTCCGCGAAGGCTCGCCGTGAGGTCACCGTCAGGATAGGCAGGCATAGGATTGGCGAGACGCCAATTATCAATGAATTCATTTTCAACAAAGCCAGACAAATTGATATCTTCGGCGCCGCTATAAATATCAAGATTTACATCCCGAATTTTCTCTCGGTCTCGTATTTTTGCCCCGGCTTTCCAGGTGACTTGTGTATTCCCAAAGAGGGATTCTTTGGAAACATCTAATTTCGCACTTAGCTCCGTATCTTGATTGATGGAATTCTCTTCTTCAAACGAGGCCAAGAAATAATTTGACGGCGTAAAGATTGAGCCAAGCGCTTCACTTCCGCTCAGGAAAGGCTGCTGTGGATTGGAAGTGTCAAATATTAGATCCCCCACATTATTGTCTTGAATATCTTCGTATCGGAAAGCGACATCATGATTGTCGCTGTCGTCTTCCTCAGCGTAGGCATAGGCCCCCTCGTACTCAAACGTCCAGGTATCAATTCCTGTGGTGCCGCCCAGAGCGTAAGTCTGAATTTGACGAACCTCTTTACGTTTGCGCATCTCAGTATCGACTTCATTTATTGGGACAGTGGATGACGACTGTGACGTCGCCATGCCGTCATCTAGGTCTTTGTATTCAAATTTATTGCGGACTTCATCATCCGCATAATTGTTGAACAAGGTACGTAGATAAAGGCGCGTGTTCTCGTTCACATCCAGATCAAAGTTAGCAACAAGGCCAATCCGCTCCCGGTCAATATCATACCAACGCTGCTCATAATCATCATTGAGGAAAAACTCTCCGGCATCTTCATCAAATCCCCAAGCGCCTGTTTCATTATTGTGGGATTCAATGTCCAGATCTTGGTAATTTGCTGAGACGGCCACGCCTAGCTGATCACCAAAGACATTTGAGTATGTGAGCGTGCCCTTCGGAGAGATGGTGTCTGAAATCTCATTGTATCGCCCTTCGGCTTTCGCTCGGAAATAAACGCCGCCGCGGTCAAAAGCAGAAATTGTTTTCAGATTAATAACGCCCCCGAGACTGTCAGCATCCACATCTGGCGTCAGAGATTTTTGAATTTCGATACCGTCCAACAGGTCAGACGGCACGCCGTCCAACAGGACGCCGCGGCGGTCCTCAGGGGATGGGGTACGCACGCCATTGATGGAAGAGGAAATCAAATCCGTATTGATACCGCGGATAGAGACATAGCGGCCCTCACCTTGGTCAGTTTCAATGGACAATCCAACAGCGCGCGACAATGAATCCGCCACGGTTGTATCTGGAAAGTTTCCGAGGCCATCGGAGTCGATGACAGTCAATATTGAGTCCGCAGCCCTTTGTTGGTTTAAGGCGCCGGCCTGCGCCGCGCGTGTCCCGACAACAATTATGTTGTCGATGTAATCGACATTGTCGCCAACGATGATGTCGAGCACTGTACCGTCTTTGGTAACCTCAACCGTGTTACGAACGGTCCGGGCCCCAATATAGCTCGAAGTGACTGTGTAGCTGCCCGGAGGGATATTGAAGAGTTTATAATTCCCATACCGATCTGACGTCGTGGCCCGGTTTAAATCATCCACACTCACCACGACACCCTCGAAAGGCGCGTTTCCAGTTGAATCAGTGACTTTACCGCTAATTGTTTGTGCAGAGGCTTGCGAGGCAATAGCGAACGCCAGAACTGGCAAAGACGTAGATATAAGTTGGCGCATGAGACGCGACTGGAAGTGTGACATTTAGAAAATCCCTGAGTTAACTACTGAGCGGGGATATTCAAAACTTTCACGACACCTGCGTGTCAGAATCGTGACGGCTTAGCTACGGTCCGGTGAATTATTTAAGACAGGTTAAATTTTATGGCTAAGCAGAGACGGCTAAACCTATTCAGAACCTTTATCCAGAATTTCTGTGAGCGTAAAAATCGTGCCCGTCTCGAAGCTCTTCGTTTCCATTTTCGCATCAAGGTTTCGCGCGAATGTTTTTATCAGCCGCGTTCCCAGTCCCCTTTTATTTGCTTTTTTAACTGCAGGCTTCGCTGAAGAGGCAGAGCTTTCGGATTTTGATTTCGAGGATTTTGTTTTTCGTTTCTTTATACCGCACCCATTATCTGATATGGAGAGTATCCAAGGCTGCTGAGGGTCAGCTGTAAAGGAAATATGGATAGTCCCTTCGCGCTGATCTGGAAACGCATGTTTGATGGCATTAGTCACGATCTCGTTCAGGATCAGACCAAGCGCCACGGCCTTATCCCGACTCATCCTATAAGAGGCCGCGGAAAGTGTGATTTTGATATTGGCGTTGGATGCAAAGGCTTTCCGCAAGCTTTCGCAAAGCGAATTTAGATAGTCCGAAACATCAAGTTCTTCTTGAAAGTCTCGAGAACTGTAAATTGAATCATGGATTGCAGAGAAACTATTCACGCGGGAGGATGCCAATTTCAGTGCTTGTTTAACGTCTTGAGAATGATGATCGCGGCTTTGCATATTGAGTAGGCCAGACACCATCGCAAAGTTATTTTTCGTTCGGTGCTCTAATTCTTGGATCAAGATTTTTGTCATTTTCAACTGACGGTCGCGCTCAAGAGTCGCAACGCTTATACCGCGTCTAAAAATCTCAGCAAAAAGCAAGATGAACAAAGCCGCACATCCATTGACAATTGTTCGGGCGCCGTCGCCCGCTATCTCAAAAGAGAAAGAATAAGGCATTGGCAAGACAACATACCATGCATGGAGGAAAGCGAGTAAAAAGGTAGTCAAGCCAGAGGCCCAACGCCCGTAAAGCGTGGAAATAAGAATTGCAGGATATATTAGAGAAAAAGGCCCCGCCGATGTCCATATTGCATCGACGACCGCCCGGGCCAAGACGGCAAAAAGAAAGCAAAACAGGCCGAAGGCCATTTGCACCCAGATCGCTGAAATTTTTCCTGCAAACCTGTCAGCTATGTCGAATTCGACGAGCTGTTCACTGCGCTTTTTTCGCACTGCGCCTCCAAGTGGTGCTTCCCCGCAACACCTGAACGAGCATTCCAATATTTTTGACTTTTTAGCAATCGTATTTTTAATCGCCGGGGCCAAATCGGATAGTAATTTAAAGGAAAATATCCGCACCGTAGTGGGAGGGGGACTTGAACCCCCGACCTCAGGATTATGAGTCCTGCGCTCTAACCAGCTGAGCTACCCCACCATACGGTGCGAAGCGCGGCATATAGGACAGACGCAAGCGTCTGCCAAGCAGAAAAGTAAGTCCGTGACTAGGCCAAGAACATCATTTGCGGGTCTTGCAGCAAAGCTTTCAGGTCCTGCATCATCTTAGCCGCATCATAACCATCAATAACCCTGTGGTCACAAGACACAGAGAAGTTCATGACTTTACGCTCTACCACCTGACCGTCTTCCATCACCAATTTCGGGCGAATTTTATTCGGACCGAAAATCGCGACTTCGGGGCGGTTGATAACAGGCGTCGTCACTATCCCGCCTAAGGGGCCCAGAGACGTTAGCGTCGTTGTCGCGCCGCTCATTTCTTCAGGCTTGAGCTTATTATTACGGGCGCCTTCAGCCAAACGGCCTAACTCTTCAGCCATTTTCCAGACAGAGAGCGTCTGGGCTTTTCTCAACACAGGCACGACCAAGCCAATGTCGGTTTGCGTGGCGATACCCAAGTTGAAGTCTGAGAATTGCGAGACATAGCCCTGCTCGTCCATATAACGCGCATTGAATTGCGGCCAATCACGTAGCAAGACAGCCATCGCCCGTATCATGAGCGGAAGCACGGTCAGCTTGGGCTTATCTTCGGATTTTTTCTGATTGATGCGCGCGCGGAAAGCTTCCAGCTCGGTTACGTCTATTTCTTCCACATAGGTGAAATGCGGAATATTGCGTTTGGCTTCCTGCATACGCTGCGCGATGACGCGGCGTAGGCCAATCACCTTGATGCGCGTTTCGCCGTCTTCCGGCTCTGCCGCTTTTTCTAGCAAATCGAGGTCGTCATGCGTGACCTGTCCTTCGCCGCCGCTGGCTTTGGCTTTGGACAAATCAAGACCGGAATCCATGGCGCGTTTACGAACGGCCGGACTCGCCAATACTTTCTCTGAGGATGACTTTTTCTTTGAAGTTGATGGGGGCGTCGACGGTGTTTTCGACGCCGAGGAGGAAGGCTTTGCAGGCGCTTCCGCTTTTTTCGGAGCGTCTTTTGTCTCGCTTTCCGGCGCGGGCGCAGACCCTTCGACTTCCAAAGTTACAAGATGGCCTCCAACGGAAAACACATCCCCCTCTTCACAGCCAAGCGCTAAAATCTTGCCGCTCACCGGGGAGGTAAGCTCGATTGTGGCTTTGTCTGTCATCGCATCCGCAAGAGGCGCGTCTTCTTCGACTTCATCGCCGACAGAAACATGCCAGGCTGTAATTTCGGCTTCAACAACGCCTTCGCCAATATCGGGAAGTTTGAAAATAAACTCTCCCGCTCCGGCAGATGCTGAAGAGCTTTCAGTTTGCTCTATCGCGTCATCCTCGGACGTTTCTTCTGTCTCTTCGTCTAGGGCGACCTCACCTTCAGTTTCCAAAACGACCAAATGACCGCCAACAGAGAATACGTCGCCCTCTTCACACCCAAGGGATTTAACAACGCCTTCCACGGGCGAAGTAAGCTCAATGGTCGCCTTATCCGTCATCGCGTCGGCTAGAGGCGCGTCTTCTTCGACTTTATCACCGACAGAAACATGCCACGCCGTAATCTCGGCTTCGACAACGCCTTCGCCGATATCCGGCAGTTTGAAAATAAATTCGCCCATAATTTAAGCGGCCTTCATGACAGTTTTGACGGCCCGTGTCAGACGTTTCTGTCCCGGGAAGAATGCCCATTCCTGCGCGTGCGGATAAGGCGTATCCCACCCTGTCACGCGCTGAATAGGGGCTTCAAGGTAATAAAAACAGTGTTCCTGAACAAGAGCGGAGAGTTCCCCGCCAAAGCCGGAGGTGCGTGTCGCTTCGTGGATGATAACGCAACGTCCTGTTTTCTTCACGGATTCGACAATTGCGTCGAGGTCGAGCGGCAATAAAGATCGAAGATCCAGAACATCCGCGCTGATGCCCATATTCTTCACAACCGCCTCAGCAACCCAAACCATAGTGCCATAAGCCAAGATAGTGAGATCATTGCCTTCGGTAATTTTGCGGGCCTTTGCCAGAGGCACAGTATAATGACCTTCAGGAACTTCGCCGAGCTCATGGCTTTTCCAACCAACGGACGGTTTCTGATGGTCGCCATCAAATGGGCCATTATATAGCCGTTTGGGCTCCAGGAATAAAACCGGGTCATTGTCTTCAATCGCCGAAATCAAAAGACCTTTCGCGTCATATGGATTTGACGGAATGACAGTTTTCAAACCGGAAATATGCGTGAACAGCGCTTCGGGGCTTTGACTGTGCGTTGTGCCGCCATAGATGCCGCCGCCAACAGGTGTGCGGATGGTCAAAGGCGCGGTGAAATCGCCATTTGAGCGATAGCGGAGACGCGAAGCCTCAGACGCAATCTGGTCATAAGCCGGATAGATATAATCGGCGAACTGGATTTCCGCGACAGGCCGCAGGCCGTTGGCCGCCATACCGATCGCAATACCGACAATACCGCCCTCGGAAATCGGCGTATCAAAACAGCGGTGAAGGCCATGCTTTTCCTGTAGTCCAGCCGTGCAGCGGAACACCCCGCCGAAATAGCCGACATCTTCGCCGAAAACCAAGACGTCGCGGTCTTCGGTCATTTTTACATCCATCGCGTCGCGGATGGCTTCGATCATGCTCATTTTAGCCATTAGTCTATCTCCCCCTGAAACATCTCTCTTTGACGAAGAAGGTGATCTGGCTCTGTTTCATAAACTTGTTCAAACATCGTGCTATCAGGAAGTTGCGTGGAATTGGCAACGGAGCCCATGGCTTCGGCCGCCTTGAAAGTTTCGCGAACTTCTTTTTTCAGCTCTTCGGCTAAGGCCTCATGTTTTTCTTCAGTCCATTCATCGATATGGATGAGGTGATTCTTCAGGCGCTCCACCGGATCGCCAAACGGCCAGACATCGCCTTCATTTTCCGGGCGATACTTAGACGGGTCATCCGACGTGGAATGACCTTCTTTGCGGTAAGTGTAATGCTCAATAATTGTTGCGCCGCCGCCTTGGCGCGCGCGATCCGCCGCCCACTTGGTCGCCGCATACACAGCCAGCAGGTCATTACCGTCGACCCGCAATGTCGCGAGGCCGTAGCCCGTTCCGCGGGCGGCAAAAGTTTCACCGCGGCCCGCCGCGATACCTTGGAAACTGGAAATCGCCCACTGATTATTCACGACGTTAATAATGCACGGCGCGCGGTAAGTAGACGCAAAGTTTAGTGCATAATGGAAGTCACCTTCGGCGGTTGCGCCCTCGCCCGTGAAGACAGAGGCAATACCGTCTGTATTTTTATAAGCTTCGGCCATCGCCCAGCCGACGCCCTGAATAAGCTGCGTCGCCAAATTGCCAGAGATCGAAAAGAAACCGTGTTTCTTGAAAGAGTAGAGAACTGGGATAGACTTGCCGTCTAGCGGATCACCGGAATTTGAAAGAACCTGACACATCATTTCTTTCATGGACGCGCCGCGGGCAATCAAAATGCCTTGCTGGCGATAGGTCGGGAACGTCATATCTTCATCACGGAGCGCCATAGCGTGGCCCACGCTAACGGCTTCTTCGCCGGTGGACTTCATATAAAAGCTCATTTTGCCCTGACGCTGCATCGTAAACATGCGCTCATCCATCGCGCGGGTGCGCATCATGTGGCGCAGGCCCTCACGCATTTGATCTGCGGACAGGTCCGGTTTCCAGTCACCGTCCGCTTCGCCGTTAAAGCGAAGGACGCGAATAAGCTTCAGCGCGTGCTCAACGGTATCATGCGCGTCGCAGAGCGGGTCGGGGCGCGAAGGGGAATGGTTCGTCGGAATCGAAATATGAGAATAGTCCGGCGTATCTCCCGGACGAAATTGCGGCTCCGGCACAAAGAGCTTTGATTGATTGGAAAGATTTCGCTCTGCTCGAGCTTTATTTTCAGCTGACTGACCCATTCTATCCCTTTTAGCGGTTTTTCGCGTTATTCTTATCACATTTACGTGCAATCCACCGTAATCGTTGCGGAAAGATTGACTTTGGAATGTAATTTATCCAAAAATCACGCTATAATCATAACGCTTTACAGCTATAACAAGGGACAGACGCTAATTTTTTGCGTAAATTCTTAGTATCAGAGGTTCACATGCCCGAAATTATCGACAACATCGACGCCAAAATTCTGCACTTAATCCAGAATAATGCCGGATTATCCGTCGCGGATATCTCTGAACAAGTCGGGCTTTCCTCTTCCCCTTGCTGGCGGCGCATCAAGCGTATGGAAGAACTCGGCATTATTGAAAACCGTGTTACCATTTTAAACCGCTCTAAACTAGGGCTGGATTTCGAAGTTTTCGTCGCCGTAAAACTCGGTCTTCCCAATCGCGCCAATATGGAAAAATTTGAAAATTCTGTCGCGCGAATGCCGGAAGTTATTCAATGCGCCGTTGTGACAGGAGCCGTGGATTTCATGCTGCGTATCGTGACGAAAGATATGCACTCTTACGAGGATTTTCTGCGCGAAACCCTTCTCTCCATTGATCTCATTTCAGATGTTCAGTCGCGCATTGTCCTGCGCCAGAGCAAGGACACGAATGCGATACCCTTAAACCTTATAAGCAATGCTGTGCCTCGCCATTAGCCTATTTCTTCATTTACGGTAAAATCTTCCCGTGACGACCCCTTTTGAGGTCGCTTTTGTTGACTTAGAGGTGCAGCGGCCTTAACCGCACAGTTTGTTTAAGCTGTCATTTATTGCGGAAAGTTTGTCATGCCCGTTCCCGTTATTGTCCTCAACTTCGGCCACAGCGTTTTGCGGACACTAGAAGATTACACCAATGCGGCCTCAGAGATTTACCGGCATTACCGACAAGGCCAAAACGTGGTCGCCGTTACCTCCGCGCAAGGCGACCAAAGCGATGTTTTGCTCGCCGAAGCCCGTCGAATTGGCCCCGAAGGTCAAGCTAAGAACCTACCAGAACTTATTCAACTCGGTGAACGCCGCTCCGCCGCTCTTTTAGCGCTCGCGCTGGAGCGTATCGGCGCCCCAGCATTTGTGCGCCAAGCCCGTGATTTGGGCCTCACCGCAAAAGGGAGTTCGACGGAGGCAGAGCTAACCGGGTTAGACGCCGACCAACTCCACCAGGATTTGAAAGATCATGATATTGTCGTAATGCCCGGCTATGTGGCAATTGGCGATAAGGACCGAACTGTTCTTCTCGGCCAAGGCGGATCGGATTTGACGGCTTTGTTCGTGGCGGACCAAATCGACTCCCCGGCCCTGCTTCTCAAAGATGTCGACGGCGTTTACGCCCGCGACCCGAAACAATCCGGAGACAGTCCAGAGCGTTACAGCGATATCAGCTGGGACGACATGGCAAAAGTCGCCGGCCCGCTTGTCGAACCCAAAGCCTTGGGGTTTGCCAAAAAGCACGAACAATCTTTCCGTATCGGGCGGCCCGGCATCCCGCTTTACACTACCATCGGCTCAAAAACAGGCCCGCTTTCTGCGGCCCCGAAGTTTAAAAAACTGCGCGTCGCTATGATGGGCTGCGGCGTCGTCGGCGGCGGTGTGTTCCGGCGGATGAAAGCCTCCCCCGATAAGTTCGAGATGGTCAAAATCATGGTGCGCGATATCGAAAAATATATCGACCAAGGCTATAGTCCCGACCTACTGACAACAGAATTTGACGACCTCGCGGCGGCCAAGCCGGATATCTTTATTGATGTCTCCGGCGGTATAGAACCTGCTCTATCAAACACTCGCGCTATGATTGAGGCGGGCGTTCATGTCGTCAGTGCCAATAAACAAGCCATCGCCAAAGGCGGACGCGAGTTAATTAATCTGGCAGAAAGCAAAGGCGTAGAGCTGCTTTTCTCAGCTTCTGCCGGCGGCGGAATGCCGGTTCTAGAAATGTGCAAACGTGAAAAGGGGCGCATAACCCGCGTTCAGGCTTTGCTTAACGGGACAACCAACTTCATGCTCGGCGAAATCAGCAAGGGACGGTCTTATGAAGACGCTCTGGCCGACGCGCAGGAAAAAGGGTTTGCCGAAGCCGATCCGTCCAATGACGTGAACGGGGCCGATGCCGGCGCTAAAATTCTACTTGTCGCCCTGCTCGGCTTTGACGAAGAAATCACCATTGACGACATCCACCGCGACTCTATCGAAAACTTCAACCCAACGGAGCCGCCAAAGGGATCGATAAAGCGCATCGCGACTGTCTGGAAAGATTCCAACGGGTTCTCGTCCCGGCTCGATTTAAAAGACCTCAGCCTAAATAACTTTTTGGCCAAAGCCGAAGGCGAAGAAGCCCACGCTGTTTTTGATTTTGATGACGGCGATCAATATCGCATCCGCGGCAAAGGCGCCGGGCGTTGGCCGACGACAGAATCGGTCATGGCAGATCTATTCGACATTTCGGCCCTCAATTTATAGACGCGGCTAGCCTTTAGTCTAAGCCGTGCTTTCGGCTTGCTTCAATTCAGTTCGCGCCTGCATTATGATAGAGGCGGCGGATTGCAAGAAGATCGCCGCCATCAATCCAGCGACAATTAAATCCGGCCAAGCAGAGCCCGTAAAGGCTACCGCAAAGCCGGCCAATATAACTCCGACATTTCCGATGGCGTCATTGCGCGAACAAAGCCAAACAGAGCGGACATTTGAATCCCCGTCTCGCCATTTCAAAAGAATGAACACGCTTGCCATATTGGCTAGGAACGCGAGGGCGCCAATCAAACCCATCGTGTGAGCTTCTGGGGCGCCGCCCTCAAAAAACCGTAGACCTGTCGTCACGAGAATAACCAGAGCCATCAGTCCCAGCGACGCGCCTTTAAAAAGCGAGGCCAAAGCACGCGTTCTTACCGCTGCACCAATGACAGCGAGACTAATCGCATAGGTTACAGAATCCCCGGCAAAATCGAGGGCGTCAGCTTTTAGCGCTTGGGATTGAGACGAGAACCCAGCGGCCATTTCAACGAAAAACATCACCGCATTAATTAAAATGACAGCTATAAGCGCTCGCTTATACCCCTTTGAGAGTCCGGTGAAGACTTGTGGTTCGCAACATTTTCCCATGGGTCAGACTAACATTTTCTCCCCTCAGTTTGACAAGGGAGAAATGTATCTCATGCGCATATGAAAATATTTTAAAGAACAGGCCTTGATATCATCAGCCAGACAATTCCAAGGACGGCAAAGAATGCTGGAAATCCGCAAGCAAACCATATTCGATATAACTTGAAATAGCGTGTCGGCAATACGTGACCATTGAGCATAGCATTTCGCGCTAAATCCCTCATCTGCTGTTGCATCCAGACCACAGGCAACCAAAATAAGCCAACCAATACATACAATATGAGTGACCATAGCACCCAGCCATGCATTATGGGCCAGCCGATCGATTTTGCGAGTAATATCCCTGTTATGGGCTGTATGATAACGGCGGAGGCTGTGAAAACCCAATCCGCGACCACCACTATGCCTGCAGTATGAGCGATCAGTTTCACGTCGCCCGTCCGGTGGGCCATCACCATAAAAAATGCGATGCCTGCCCCGGTCCCGAGCAAGACTGTTGCGCCGATCACATGCGCCCATCTTAAAAGATCAATCCACATTCTACCGCTCCTCCGCTAGGCTTGCGATGACCAGGGCGAGAGCAATAGCGGGAAAGACTTTTACCATCGGCCCCAATGGATCGCTCCAAAGGTGCGGGGTCAAAACGGCACTCGCGATGAGATACCCTACAGCTACGAGAATTGAGAAAAGACTCATGAAACGGGTCAATGGTCGGAATAAAACTAAAAGACCGATACCAATATCTATAAGAGATCCCAACAAAACAGATAAAATAGCGGTAGTTTCCGGCAAAGCCCCCTCAAGGATAGCCACGGCCTTATCCTGTTGGAACATGCCTATGACGCCTGAAGTAAGCCAAAACGCTGACATGGTGATCAGCAGCAAAGGAAATAAGAGCTTTGCGCGCGCATAGAGTCTTTCCTGCGCCGTAGGAGGCAGGTCTTTTAAACTTCGTTTCAAACTTTGCGGAACGTGACCCGTCTCGTGTGTCCAAGGCGCCGGATCGCCCGTGACGTTTTGAGTAAGCACTTTCAGAGATGTGGAACGCAAGGACGAACGCCATCCCAACCACCCCGCAAAATCAGCTATTTTAGAGACCATACCTCCCACCCAGTTTGGGACAGATATAACGAAAGCGGGCTTGGTAAATCCAAGCCAAGCTCGAAAGCTGAGAATTAGTTCGGTGAGTGTCTGGGAACCTTCTTCAACGAGATCGAAATCCTGCCCGGCCAAGCTGTCTTCGCCAAGGGCGACGGAAACTGCATAGGCTACGTCGCGAACGGAGATTGTCTGAATCCGGGCATTTGGCATGACCAGCGGTTGAATGAGCGGAAATGCAGCCAGCATACGCAGCAGGCTTGTTCCGCCATACGCGTTCGGCGAAATGACAAGGCCGGGTCTTAAAATTGTCCACTTCAAACGGCTCTTTTTCAACGCCTCATCTGCTGCAGCCTTGGTTTGATAAAAAAGAGTTTCTGCAGACCTCGTAGCGCCCGGCGCAGATATTTGGATAAATTTTGCAACCCCTTTTTGCTCACAGGCTTTGATCAAGGCCTTGATGGAATCGCGCTGCGTTGCCGCGACATTATCCTTCAATCCATTTTGTAAAATTCCGGCAGCATTTACCACCGCATCAATATGATCGAGATGTTCGAGCCAGTCTTTTGGGTCAGTTAGTTTGGATATATCGGCTGAAATCCAAGCTGCCTCGGGTAGAAACTTTCTGCCCTTTTTGGCCGACCTGGCCAATCCGGTAACTTGATTCCCCTGTTTCAATAGGGATTTAGAAACCGCCAGCCCTATCAGGCCATACCCGCCAAGCACTAATACACGCAATTGCCCCTGCCCTTCGAAACGTCTCGGCAGTCAAAATGATACGTCAGTTGATTTCGCAAATCGGCCTCAAACTAAAACGGTAGAATGCTCCGCTTCTTTGTATAGCTCGTATAGCCGACATTGGCGCCGAGGCGAAGGCCTACGCCTGTTCGAACCGGGGCGAGGGTGATTCCGTTTGCCGCCTGATAATTAATCGCCATACCGGCGACAAGGTAAGCCGATCCGTCCACACCCGGAAAACGGCGATACACATTGACGGGGTCTTCCAAACCGTAAACGAGTGTGAAAACTTTTCCGGCTTCCGCCCCCACATCAAACCCGACGGTCGGACCTTGCCAAAAAACTTCTGCTGTGCGTCCGTCTTTCATCCAAAGCGTACCTTTGCCGTAACGCGCGCCAATGGTCAGTGCGCCGCCGCCCTCTTCGCCCGTGATATAGGCCGTCGGACGCCCGCGCTCTTTAAACAGACGCTCAATCGCGGAGGCCGCGCTTTCACTTGTGACGCCCAAATGTGTGGAAATCGCCGCGACAACTTCATTTTCATTGTAGCTTTCGGCTTGCGCCTCAGACTTGGCCTGGGCGTTCCGAATATCACTATTGGCATTGGGGTTATTCGGCGCGGTCGCGCAGGCGGAAAGTAACAAGACAGCGGCGGAAAACGTCGCGACGGATTGCAGGACAGAATTAAACATAAGGGGCCTCATTCATTTCCGGCCAACGTCTGGCTTTATAGTTAATAAATAACAAAAATACGCTGCGAATGAGCAAGAGTTAATGTGTGAGGCAGGCTGAAACTGACGAACAATTTTCCTGAATAAGATGAACCCGAGACTATAGGGGGGCAACAAGTCTCGGGTTCTAAGCTCAAGTAAAGGGAGGAACTTGAGATAGGGACGCTAATTTAAAGCGTTAGGCAGTGTATATAGGCTCGATTGTGGTTTGCATAATCGATTGATTCTATCATCTTGATAGATTTACTCTATCTATTAAGCTCAGCATATGAACCTCAGAGATTTAGATTATATTTGCGCGGTTGCCGACATTGGCCATTTTGGACAAGCGGCTGAAGCCTGCTATGTCAGCCAGCCGACACTGTCAGGGCAGATCAAAAAGCTAGAGGCCGAATTAGGGGTCACTCTTTTTGAACGAAGCCACAAAGGCATTCGCGTGACGGGAATCGGGAAAGAAATTATCGCCATTGCTCGGGACGCCAGAGACGCCGCGCAGCGCATCAAAGACGTGGCCGCCATGGCGCAAGATCCCCTGGCCGGAACATTATCCCTCGGCCTGATCCCAACCATTGCGCCTTATTTAATTCCGCGCTTTGTCACGAAACTCCAAACCACGCTCCCCAATATGACCATTCATTATCGCGAAGATATTACCGACCGACTGAACGAAGCATTAGTCATGGGAGACCTGGATGTGGCGGTGTTAGCCACGCCTCCGATGGAAGATAGCTTAGACGCTATAGAGCTTTACGTAGAACCTTTCTGGCTTTTATTTCCCAAAGACCATGAGCTGGCAAACCTCGAAAAAGTTTCCATGGCAGATGTGAAAGACGAAGATGTCCTATTGCTAACCGAAGGACATTGTTTCCGCGATCAAGCGTTATCCATTTGCCGACCCGCGCAAAAACGGCGGCAGCAAAGCCTGCGGGCCACCAGTCTTGAAACGCTCATCAATCTTGTGGCCTCGGGGCAAGGGGTTACTCTCGTGCCGGCCCTGGCCATGCGCGGCGGTTGGATTTCGGAATTAGACCTCAGCTCTCATAGACTGACAGATAAAGGCGCTTCACGTCAGATATATCTGACCTATCGAAAGCGTTTTCCGCGCCAAAAAGCCATTCAGGCATTGGCTGAGGTTATCCGCGAAGGGTTACCGGAGTCCTTTTGATTAAATAAAAAAAGCCGCACGACCCGAAGGGCGCACGGCTTGCTTCAAACATTAGGCTTTTCTAAGCGGCTTTTTCGTCCGCGTGCTTGCTGTCATCGCTTAGGTCAAAGCGGTCATTGTTCATGACTTTCGTCCAAGCTTTTGCAAATTCACGAATGAACGCTTCTTCGCCGTCACTTGCGCCGTAGAACTCACTGAGAGCGCGGAGTTCGGAATTAGACCCGAAGATTAGATCAGCGCGTGTAGCGGTAAATTTCTTCTCGCCTGTTTTTCGGTCTTTGCCGACGAAGTTCATTTCATTTCCGTCAGTGTCTTCCCAAACTGTGCCCATATCGAGCAAATTGACGAAGAAGTCGTTTGACAGAACGCCGGGTCGGTCGGTGAACATGCCGTCCTTACTGTCTTTATAATTCGCCCCGAGCACGCGAAGGCCGCCAATCAACACCGTCATCTGCGGGGCCGTGAGGTCCAGCAACTGCGCGCGGTCAACCATAAGCGCTTCGACAGGAATGGAATAATCCGCTTTAACATAATTGCGGAAACCATCGGCTTGCGGCTCTAATACGTCATAGGACTCGGCATCTGTCATATCTTGAGATGCATCCATACGGCCTGGAATGAACTCGACACTTATGTCGTGCCCGCCGTCCTTGGCAGCCTTTTCTACCGCAGCCGTCCCGCCGAGAACAATGAGGTCTGCCATAGAGACTTTCTTACCGCCATCGGCTTTTCCGTTGAAATCCGATCGAATGCCTTCCAAAACCTTTAACACGCGTTTCAGATTATCAGGCTCGTTGACGTCCCAGTTCACCGCGGGTTCCAGACGAATACGCGCGCCGTTGGCGCCGCCGCGCTTGTCGGAGTTACGATAATGACCGGCCGAAGCCCAAGCCGTCTTGACGAGATCGGAGAGGCTCAAATCGCTCTTCAAAATAGTCTTCTTTAGCTCCGCCACATCGGCGTCACCTATGACGGGGTGGTCGCAAGCCGGAATCGGGTCTTGCCAAAGCAAATCTTCCTTTGGAACTTCCGGGCCGACATAACGGACCTTTGGCCCCATATCCCGGTGGGTAAGTTTAAACCAAGCCCGCGCGAAGACATCCGCGAAGTCATCCGGATTCTTCTGGAACCGCTCGGAAATCTTGCGGTAATCAGGATCCACTTTCATCGCCATATCTGCCGTGGTCATCATAGGCGGGTTCCCTTTTGACTCGTCATGAGCGTCGGGGACGATGTTATGAAGGTCCCGGTCAACAGGCTGCCATTGATGCGCGCCGGCCGGGGATTTTGTTAGCTCCCATTCATGGTCCAGCAGCATATCGAAATAGCCTTTATTGTCGCCATTTGCCCATTGAGTAGGAGTCGGGGTCCAAGCCCCCTCCAATCCGGACGTAATCGTATGACCGCCGCGACCACTCTCAAATGTGGAGGTCCAGCCCAGACCCTGTTCAAGAATTCCCGCGCCTTCCGGCTCAGCCCCGACCAGGCTGGCATCTCCGGCTCCGTGACATTTACCAAAAGAGTGTCCCCCGGCTGTCAGGGCGACTGTTTCTTCGTCATTCATCGCCATACGCGCGAAAGTTTCGCGGATGTCATGCGCAGAGGCTTGTGGGTCAGGGTTTCCGTCCGGGCCTTCGGGGTTCACATAAATAAGTCCCATCTGCACGGCCGCGAGCGGATTTTCGAGGACACGTTCGCCGGTGTAGCGGCTATTATCTCCGCCGCTCTCTTCCAGCCATTCCGCCTCAGATCCCCAGTAAATATCACTTTCCGGCGTGTAAATATCTTCGCGCCCACCTGCATATCCAAATGTTTTGAAACCCATGCTTTCGAGAGCGACATTCCCAGTCAAAATGAGCAGATCCGCCCAAGAGACAGACTTACCATATTTTTGCTTAATTGGCCAAAGAAGGCGGCGCGCCTTATCCAAATTGGCGTTGTCTGGCCAGCTATTCAGCGGTGCAAAACGTTGTGACCCGGAAGACGATCCTCCGCGGCCATCCGCGGTCCGGTATGTCCCGGCGGCGTGCCACGCCATACGGATAAAGAACGGGCCATAATGCCCCCAATCGGCCGGCCACCATTCTTGACTATCGGTCATCAGGTCATTGAGGTCAGATTTTAATTGATCATAATTTACCGCATTGAAGGCTTCGGCATAATCGAAATCCTCCGCTTCAGGAGAATCCATCCCGTGATGTTGGTGCAAAATAGAAAGATCGAGACGATCAGGCCACCAATCGCGGTTGCCACGCCCCGGGAGCCCACCCCCGCCATGTATTACCGGACATTTTCCACCTGTATTGACTGTCATCTCATTCATCTGGGTCTCCACTGAAAGCGTGTTAAAGTTATAAACCATTCTTAAAGGGCGATATCCCATCGGTCTAATCGATTTTTCCAATAAGAATTATTGGCCCTGCCTATTACGTAGCCGTAGGCCTCATTGAGGGCTTTATGGCACAGCAGAGCAGGCTTGCTTCTCTTTCGCCTTGCGCTAAATAACCCGCAATGACCAATCAAAGTAAAATCCGTAACTTTTCCATTGTGGCCCATATTGACCACGGGAAATCCACTCTGGCTGACCGCTTGATTGCCGTGACAGGCGGTCTGACGGACCGCGAAATGCGCGAGCAAGTGCTCGACAATATGGACATTGAAAAAGAACGCGGCATCACCATCAAGGCCCAGACCGTACGCCTGGAATACAAAGCTAAAGACGGCGAAATTTACATCCTCAATCTAATGGATACGCCGGGTCACGTGGACTTCGCCTATGAAGTCTCCCGCTCGCTTTCCGCTTGCGAAGGCTCTATCCTGGTTGTCGACGCCTCCCAAGGGGTCGAAGCGCAAACCCTCGCCAATGTTTATCAGGCGATCGACCATGACCACGAAATCGTCCCCGTGCTGAACAAAATCGATCTGCCGGCCGCTGATGCCGAGAGGGTCAAAGCCCAAATCGAAGATGTTATCGGGCTGGACACCTCAGACGCGGTGGAATGTTCGGCAAAATCCGGAATCGGCGTTGAAGACGTCTTGGAATCGATCGTGCGCCGCCTCCCCCCACCAGCAGAATCAGACCCGGACGCGCCGCTCAAAGGCATGCTCGTCGATGCGTGGTATGACACCTATATGGGCGTGGTCGTTCTGTTCCGCGTTATGGAAGGCACGATCAAAAAAGGCATGCGCATTCGCACGATGAACACGGGCGCGAGTTATACCGTCGATAAAGTCGGTGTGTTCAAACCCAAACCGACCGATGTGGCGTCTGTGGGGCCGGGCGAAGTCGGGTTCTTCACCGCCTCTATCAAAGAAGTCGCGGACGCGGCGGTGGGCGATACCGTCACCGAAGACAAACGCCCGACCGAAAAAGCCTTGCCCGGGTTTAAACCGGCCCAGCCCGTTGTGTTCTGCGGAATCTTCCCGGTCGATGCGGCGGATTTTGATGATTTGCGCGACGCCATGGGCCGCCTGCGCCTCAATGATGCAAGTTTCTCATACGAAATGGAAACATCAGCCGCGCTCGGCTTTGGTTTCCGCTGCGGCTTCCTCGGACTATTGCATCTCGAGATTATTCAGGAGCGTCTCGAGCGTGAATTTGACCTCGACCTGATCACGACCGCCCCGTCCGTTGTTTACACGCTGAATATGCGCGACGGCGAAGACATCCAGCTTCATAACCCGGCCGACATGCCGGACGTCATGCATATTGAGAGCATTCAAGAGCCCTGGATCAAAGCGACCATTATGACGCCGGATGATTATCTCGGCGGCATTTTGAAACTCTGCCAAGACAGACGCGGCATTCAAACCGCGCTCACCTATGTCGGGCAGCGCGCCATGGTAGAATATGAGCTCCCGCTCAATGAAGTTGTGTTTGATTTTTACGATCGGCTCAAATCTGTCTCCAAAGGCTATGCCAGTTTTGACTATCAGGGCATCGGCCTGCGCGAAGGCGATTTGGTCAAAATGTCTATTCTGGTCAATGACGATCCGGTTGATGCGCTCTCTATGCTCGTCCACAGAAACAACGCCGAAGGGCGGGGACGACAGATGGTGGAGCGCCTAAAAGACCTCATCCCGCGTCATATGTTTAAAATCCCGGTTCAAGCCGCCATCGGCGGACGCATCATCGCCCGCGAAACCATTGCCGCGATGCGCAAAGACGTCACCGCGAAATGCTATGGCGGTGACGCCAGCCGGAAACGCAAACTGCTGGATAAGCAAAAAAAGGGTAAGAAGCGGATGCGCCAATTCGGTAAAGTCGAAATCCCGCAAGAAGCCTTTATCGCGGCGCTTAAAATGGACGATTCCTGAAATTGATTTGGGAAATCAATTTCAGGAACCGTGAAGCGTGAGCGACAGCGAACACGATGTCTCATCGGCGTGACATGCTAAAACCTTATTTTAGGAAGGTCTGCTCCGCGAAGTAGATAATACGCTGATGCCTCCAGCCCCGTATGAGTTTGAGTCACTTAGAAACTAATTTAATGCCTAAATTTAAATCCGAAAAAGAAAGCCCAAGATGGAAATTTTCGAAATAGGCCAAATCGTCCGCCTTAAATCCGGTGGTCCAAAAATGACGATCAAAGGCGCAGACGCCGGCGCTTGGGCGTGCCAATGGTTTGATAGAAACGGCAAACTCCACAACGATACCTTCCCCGAAGATATGCTGGATATTTTCGTTAAGAAGCGTCACGCGTCAGGGTTTGGGGAGTAGATCATTTTTAGCAAGAACTGCGGCTTCGCGGTTCTGCGCAACCCCCTTGCCAAATTCCGAATTGAGCAGAGGATATGTGCTCCGCTCAAACTTCCTGTTTCGGGAATTGAACTCTAGAGCCTGTGATTTTGCGGGTCGCGAGCGGGTATCGGAAAGTCAGATCATGTCCAAGGGCAGTAATCAGCGTAGCCATCGGGAAGCTAAGAAACCGAAAAAGTTAAAACCAAAGACAAAGCGGCGGCCGCGGCCGAGGCGAGAAAGTCCTCTATCTCGGTTGGTGGAAAGAAAATGAGTTAGGCCTCTTTCAGGGGGGCGATTGACCCAAGAGACGCCGCTGCTATTGATATCTACGACAAGTCGTTGACTTCCCCTCCACCGCCGGGGCGGGGGAGGTGTCGCCGTAGGTGACGGAGGGGGNANGCGAAAGGGGCGTCTTTGGA